>NZ_CP085135.1:4945000-5545000 GCF_020616515.1 Mesorhizobium sp. PAMC28654 | reverse complement strand
GAGATCGACATGAACCGAGTTTTCAAAACTGCCATCCTGTCCGCCGCCGTCCTAGCGACGATGGCCGCGACCTTGCCCGCCGCAAGCGCCGATGACTGGCGCTGGCATCATCGCGGCGGCGGCGATGCCCTCGCCGCCGGCGTGGTCGGCCTTGCAACTGGCGCCCTGATTGCTGGCGCGCTCACGCAGCCGACCTACTACGATCCCGGCTATGACGACTACGACTATCGTTATTATCATCGGCCGGTACGCCGCTACTATGTGGAGCCGCAGGTGGCCTACAACGGCTATGCCGAGCCGTGGACCCGGGGCTGGTACGAGTACTGCTCGGACCGCTACCGGACCTTCAATGCCCGGACCGGCACGTTCATCGGCAATGATGGCGCGCGGCATTTCTGCACCGCCAACTGAACGAGCTATCCAGCATACTGCGTCCTTGTCCTCCCGGGGACGCGGATCGGTCGAGGCTTCCCTGCCCCTCCCGAACAAAAAAGCGCTGCCCTAACGGACAGCGCTTTTTTTGCCGATTTTGAACGGGCAGCTCAGAGCTCATGAAAAAAGAGCCAAGGTCGGCGTTCGAAGCAGGCCGGTTTCAGCAGGCCTGTATCATCTGAAGTACATCAGGTCAGGAATGGATTGGTCCGCCGCTCCTCGCCAAAACGGCCGCCGGGACCATGGCCGCAGATGAAGCCGATATCGTCGCCGAGCGGCAAGAGCTTGTCCTTGATCGAGGCGATCAAGGTCGCATGATCACCGCCCGGCAGGTCGGTGCGGCCGACCGAGCCGCGAAACAGAACATCGCCAACATGGGCGAACTTGGCTGCGCGGTTGTAATAAACGACATGGCCAGGCGCATGGCCGGGGCAATGCAGCACCTCGAAGACATGCGAGCCGAACGACACGGTCTCGCCCTCGACGAGAAACCGGTCGGGCACGCAGTCGCGCGCGCCGGCGATGCCATAGCGCCTGCCCTGGTTTTCCAGATTGTCGAGCAACGATTTGTCGGCCACGTGCGGGCCGATGATCTCGATGCCGAGCGCCTCCTTCAGCTCCATCGCCCCGCCGGCATGGTCGATATGGCCATGCGTGATCCAGATGGCGCTGGGCGTGATCGCATTGTCCTTCAGCGCCGCGAGCACCTTGTCGATGTCGCCGCCCGGGTCGACGACGACACCATGCTTGTCATCCATGTCGAACAGGATGGTGCAGTTCTGCTGGAAGGGTGTGACCGGCACGATGCCGGCATTGAGCTGACCCATGATCGTCCTTTCGCTGTCTCGCCCCGATGTAGGCAATGAGGCGCGAAACGTCTACCGCCGAGAGTGAACAGTGAGTGCCCAAAACGGAAATGGGCGGCCGAAGCCGCCCATGGAATTTGACTGAGACCCCTAGAGCATGATGCCGAAAAGTATGAAGCGGTTTTCGGACGACATCATGCTCTATTCCTTGATCTAGAGACGGATTCAGATTTCAGGTCGATTCGACCTGAAATCATCCGGCTCTAGGGCTTACTTGTTCATCGCGCCCATGACCGCGCCGATGATGCCGGTCAGGATCGCGCCGCCGCCAGCGCCGCCGACAATGTTCTTGATGTCCAGAACGCTGCCCAGACCACCGGCCGCCGTGGCAGCTGCTGCCGGGTCGACCGCGCCGCCGCCGAGCAGGCTGCCGAGAATGGCCGCGCCGCCGACGCCGCCAATGGCTCCACCCAGGATCTTGGGAAGCTGCCCCAGCGCCGCAGTCTTGAGCGCCGCACCGATCGCCTGCCCCCCGACGACACCCGCGATCACCTGTACAATGATCGGAAGAAGCGTATTCATGTCCATGTTACCAGTCCCTCCATAGCGCCAGCCTCCCGGGCCGACCTCATCATGAGACGCCGAATTGGGGGAAAGTCAAATGCAGGCAAGCTCAAATGAAAGAGGCGGTTCGAAAACCGCCTTCACATCATTGAAACATTTGACGTTGCTTTATTCGGCGGCGATCGCTTGCTTGGGCTGAACAGCGGCGGAATAGTCGTTCATCAGGGTCTTGGCGATTTCACCAACCTCGAATCGGTAGGGCCCGATCTCCGAAACCGGTGTCACTTCCGCCGCCGTTCCGGTGAGGAAACACTGTTCGAAGCCTTCCAGTTCTTCCGGCATGATGGCGCGCTCGATCACCTCGAGGCCGCGATCCCTGGCCAGGCCAATGACCGTGCGGCGGGTGATGCCGTCGAGGAAGCAATCGGGCTTCGGCGTGTGGATCTTGCCGTCCTTGACGAAGAAGATGTTGGCGCCGGTCGCTTCCGCGACCTGGCCACGCCAGTCGAGCATCATGGCATCGGCATAGCCCTTGGCTTCGGCGGCGTGCTTGGACATGGTGCAGATCATGTAGAGGCCGGCGGCCTTCGACTTGGAGGGCGCGGTGCGCGGATCGGGCCGGCGCCATTCCGCCATGTCCAGGCGGATGCCCTTGAGCTTCTGCGCCGGGTCGAAATAGCTCGGCCACTGCCAGATGGCGATGGCGCAGTTGATGCGGTTGTTCTGCGCCGAAACGCCCATCTGCTCGCTGCCGCGCCAGGCGATCGGCCGCACATACGCGTCCTGGAAGCCCTGCTTCTTCAACAGCGTGGTCGAGGCGTCGTTGAGTTCGGCCACCGAATAGGGGATCTTGAAACCAAGCAGACGGGCCGATTCATGCAGGCGCTCGGTGTGTTCGTTGAGCTTGAATATCTCGCCGCCATAGGCACGCTCGCCCTCGAACACGGCACTGGCGTAATGCAGGCCGTGCGTGAGCACGTGGATCTTGGCGTCGCCCCACTGGACGAACTCGCCATTCATCCAGATGAAGCCGTCCAACTGGTCGAAGGGAACGGATGCCATGGTAACCTCCCACGGGCGGTGGCCCGCATATCATTGTCGTTGCGTGTTCGTGCCGGCCCCGCAAAGCGCTGAGATCGCGAAGCGCGGACGCGGCCAAGGTGGTGAAGCGTAGGCGGATAATTGAAGTCTGGCAAACTCAGGAAGTTCCGGAAAAACGGTCTTCTCTTGCCTTTTTGTTCGCAATCCGCCGAAAAGCTTGTCAAAAATTACCATTGCCGGGAAATTGCGTCAATAGTACTGACATAATTTCCCTTTTGGACGGAGAAATGATGACGGATCGAAGCCAAGCTGCCGGAAAACCGATCAGGACGGCCATCACCGACGAGGACGGCATCGACTTCGCCATCATCGAACTGTTCTTCTTCGCCTATCGCGATTTTACCTCCGATCCCGATCAGATCCTGGCCGACTATGGCTTTGGCCGCGCCCATCACCGCGTGCTGCATTTCGTCAACCGCCGGCCGGGCCTCACCGTCGCCGAACTGCTCGACGTGCTGAAGATCACCAAGCAGAGTCTGGCCCGCGTGCTCAAGCAATTGATCGACACCGACCATATCGTGCAGTTGCAGGGGCCCCGCGACCGACGCCAGCGCGAACTTTATCCGACCGCCAGGGGCCGCGCCCTGGCGCTGGCGCTGGCGCGGCCACAGTCGCGCCGCATCCATGCTGCATTGGAAGATTCCGGAACCACCGAACGGGCCTTGGTGGAACGGTTCCTGGAGGCGATGGTCAATCCGGAACTAAGGGCGCAGATCGACGTTGGACCCGCAAAAATGTCAGGGAAAAGCCATGGAGAGCAATGAGAGGGTCGACCAGGCGGCCGCACCGGACGACGATGCGCCGCATCTGCTTGTGGTCGACGATGACACGCGCATCCGTAACCTGCTCAAGCAATATCTGACCGAGAACGGCTTCCGAGTCACCGTTGCCGGCAATGCCGGCGAGGCCAGGCGCAAGCTCGCCGGCCTCGATTTCGACCTGCTGGTGCTCGACGTCATGATGCCCGGCGAAAGCGGCGTCGACCTCACCAAGTCGCTGCGTGCCGAAAAGAACGTGCCGATCCTGATGCTGACGGCGCTTTCCGAAACCGACAGCCGCATCAGTGGCCTCGAGGCCGGCGCCGACGACTATTTGCCAAAACCCTTCGACCCGCGCGAGCTGATCCTGCGCATCAACAACATCCTGCGCCGTGGCGGCCCGGCGACGACGCCCAAGGTCGAGCAGTTGGTCTTCGGCCCTTACACGTTCCAGATCGCCAGGCGCGAACTCAAGCGCGGCGGCGAAGCGCTGAAACTGACCGACCGCGAGCAGGAGATCCTGGCGATCTTCGCCGCGCGGGCCGGCGAGACCATACCGCGCCACGAACTTGTCGGCGACGATTCGGAAGTCGGCGAGCGCACCATCGACGTCCAGATCAACCGGCTGCGCCGCAAGATCGAGCGCGACCCGTCCAATCCGGTCTGGCTGCAGACCGTTCGCGGTATTGGGTATCGGCTCAGTGTAGAATAGCTGGTTCGCTACGAAGCGTTTTCAATAACTTACGGCTCAAACTGTCAAACCAACCAGGTTGGTTTGACAGTTTTTGTTCCTGCTCCGTGCTCGGCGATGGCATTTATCGCTTCATGCGCCAAGCGCATCTGATCGACGGCCTCGGTGTAGCGAACGATCTCATCAAGCTTTTTATGGCCCGTGATTGCCTTGATCTGGTGGGGCGTGCAGCCGGCTTGGGCAAGCCGTCGGCTACACGCCTTGCGCAGACCGTGCGGTGAAAGCCCCATGGCGCCGCTTGCCAGATCCTCGCGCAAACCAGCTTCGCGGACACAGACCCGGAACCAGTTAGTGAAAGACTCGGGCTGGAACGGCTTTTTGTATTGCGTCAGGAGAAATGTGAGGTTGTCCTGGGGCCGGGCATCGAGCGTCCCTTTGAGGTATGCATGAAGTGGGATCGAGACGGCCGTGCCTGTCTTTTGCTGCCGAATGGACAGGACGTCGTTCTTGACGTGCTGCCGACCCATACCAATCACGTCTGCGCGTCGCTGACCGGTGAACAGCAGAAGGTCGAGGGCGAGGCGGGCGCGGGTGCCCTCTGCGTGCGCCGCGTAGAACGCGACAATGTCCTCCTCCTCCCAGGTGATGAACCCGCCCGACTTGATTTTCATGCGCCGTATCCGGATCGTTGGATCGTCCTTGCGCATCCCCATGTCGATGGCGCGCCCCATCAGGAGCTTCATCATCTTCAGCAGTTCGTTGGCCGCGCCAGGGTGTTCAGCCTTCTTATCCATCATCTTGAGGACGTGCTTGCGCTCGATCCTAGCGACCGAGCCAATGCCATATTCAATACGGATGCGCTCGAGTGCGTTCCGATACGTCTTCTGGCTCGCCTTTGCTAGATTTCTGAAATCTGCGCTGCCGTAGTAGGAGAGGATCAGCGCACCGATTGTGCCGGGCTGGGTTCGATTAGCTCCTATCATGGTTGTTGGTGCCGCCCTGCCGGCTTCCCACGCCTTCAGCGCCGCCCCGTAGGCATCCATAAACTCCGTCGAGTATGGAAGACCTGGCAGGGTAGTGTTCGACTGTCTGAAATAGTGCCGCGGCCGGCCGGTTCGATCAATGAAGGCTTTGATGCGCGGCGACAAACAAGGTGAGACTCAGCGTCAATCAGGATGAGACTCGGCGGCGGGGGTGTGACGAAGGGAGGGCGTAGCCCGACCGGAGTTACACCCCCGCCGCCGCGCAATTTTTCAGCGTCTTATGATCGCGGTCGGCCCGGTAGCTTGGTGGTTTTCTGGAATGGAGAACCATCTTTGTGCCGGGTCGCCATGTAACCGATCATCAGACGAGGCTTTTTATGAAGTACCGACAAAACAATTCTATCGAGGTCGCCGCCGCCAAGGCGTCGATCAGCAGGGCGACGGCCTATCGCATCAAGACGGACGCGCACCTGCCATCGCAAAAGCAAAAGGCTCGTGGCCGGCGGAGGCCTGACCCTCTCGAGCATATCTTCGATGCCGAGGTCGTTCCCCTTTTGAAGGCGGCGCCAGGCATCCGTGTTGTCGCCATCTATGAGGAGATGCTGCGGCGGCACCCGGAACTGAGCGCGGGCATTCGCCGAACGCTGGAGCGGCGCATCCGGTCATGGCGTGCCATCCACGGCGAAGAGCAGGAGGTTATCTTCCGCCAGCTTCACGAACCCGGCCGACTCGGGCTATCGGATTTTACCGACATGGGCAGCCTTGACGTGTCGATCGCCGGCCAGTCTCTTGATCATCTACTCTACCACTTCCGGCTCGCCTGGTCCGGCTTTGAACACACCCATGTCATTCTCGGCGGCGAGAGCTTCGTGGCCCTGGCCGAAGGACTGCAGAACGCGCTGTGGTCGCTTGGGGGAGCGCCGCTCTATCATCGCAGCGACAGCCTGTCGGCGGCTTTCCGCAACCTCAGCGCCGATGCGAAGGAGGATCTCACGCATCGCTACGAAGAGCTTTGCGCGCACTACCGCATGACGCCGACCCGCAACAACAAGGGCATCGCGCACGAGAACGGTTCGATCGAAAGCAGCCATGGCCATCTCAAGGATGCCATCCGTGACGCCCTTCTGATGCGCGGCAGCAGAAATTTCGACGATCTCGGCGCGTATCGAGCCTTCATCGACGAGATCGTCAGCCGGCACAACGCCAATCATGGCAAGCGCATCGATGCCGAACGCCCTCAACTGCAGGAACTTCCAGACCAGCGGACCAGCGACTTCGAGGAGGTGGTCGTCACCGTGTCGCGGACCGGCGGCTTCACCTTGCGCAAGGTCTTCTACACCGTTCCCTCCCGCCTGATCGGACATCGGCTTCGCATCCGCCTGTTCGATGATCGCCTCGAGGTCTTTATGGGAGGAACAAAGCTGATGACGCTGCCCAGGGGCCGAGGCCATGCCGACGGGAGGCACGATCAGGTCGTCAACTATCGGCACGTCATCCATTCCCTGCGCAAAAAGCCGATGGCGCTTCTTAATCTCGTCTATCGTGACAAGCTCTTCCCGCGGCAGGAATACCGCAGGGCCTTCGACGAGCTCATTGAGCGGCTGCCGGACAGGCAGGCGTGCAAGATCATGGTCGATCTGCTGGCGCTGGCCCACGATCGAGGCTGCGAGCGTGAGCTTGCCGAGCAACTCACCGAGACCCTCGACGCCGGCGACCTGCCCGATATTGCCGTCTTGCGAACCCTCCTCGGCCCGGACCCCGCACGGCTGCCGACCGTCTTGGTGCAACTCGCTTCCCTTAACGGCTATGAAGCCCTGATCGGGGCAACCCATGTGGGAGACGTCGCATGAGCAACGCCCACACCATCGACGAAGCCCGCCTCGGCATCATGCTCAACGAACTCCGGCTACCGACGATCAAGACGCTCTGGGCGCAATTTGCCGAGCAGGCCGATAGAGAGGGGTGGCCCGCCGCCCGGTTCCTCTCGGCCATCGCCGAGCATGAGCTGGCCGAACGGGCACATCGCAGGATCGAACGGCATCTGGCCGAAGCGCATCTGCCGCCCGGAAAGACGCTCGACAGCTTCGCCTTCGACGCCGTACCCATGGTCTCCAAGGCCCAGGTCATGGCCATGACCGCCGGTGACAGCTGGCTCGCCAAGGGCGCCAATATCCTGTTGTTCGGCCCACCCGGTGGCGGAAAGTCGCATCTTGCGGCAGCGATCGGACTCGCCCTCATTGAGAACGGCTGGCGCGTGCAGTTCGCCCGAACCACCGATCTCGTGCAGAAGCTCCAGATCGCGCGGCGAGAGCTGCAGCTCGAAGCCGCCATCGCCAAGCTCGACAAGTTCGATCTGCTCATCCTCGACGATCTGGCCTACGTCACCAAGGACCAGGCCGAAACGAGCGTGCTCTTCGAACTGGACTTGCCCCGAAAAAGTGGAGAGTTTCCTTCTGATGAAAGGCGACCTCGATGACGAAACAGAGACAGTTTACGGATGCGTTCAAGGCGGAGGCGGTTGGCCTTGTGCGAACGAGCGGTCGGACGAAGCGGCAGATCGCGGAGGATCTTGGTGTTGGTTTCTCGACGCTGACGCGATGGATGGGTCGGCAGCTGGATCGTGAGATGGGCGATCCTGGGCGTCCGCCTGATGCTGATGTCGCCGCTGAATTGAAACGGCTGCGGCGGGAGAATGAAATCCTTCGGCAGGAGCGGGATATCTTGAAACGGGCGACGGCTTTTTTCGTCAAGGAGGGAAGTCGGTGAGGTTCGCGCTCATCGACCAGGCGAAGAAGGATTTCCCTGTGGACCGTTTGTGCGCGACGCTGGGTGTCAGCCCGAGCGGCTACTTTGCCTGGGGGCGCCGGCCGGCGTGCCGCCGGCAGCGCGACGACATGATAATGCTGGCGCATGTGCGATCGTCGTTCGCGCTGTCGAACGGAACCTATGGTAGCCCGCGCATGACGCGGGAACTGCAAGACAATGGCTTTGCCATTGGCCGGCGACGAACGGCGCGTCTGATGCGGGAGAATGGCCTCCAGGCAAGACAGAAGCGGCGGTTCAAGCGCACGACGGACAGCGAACACGCCTTTCCGGTTGCCCCCAATGTCATCGACCAGGATTTTGCCGCCACTGGTCCCAACCAGAAATGGGGTGCCGACATCTCCTACATCTGGACGCGGGAGGGCTGGTTGTACCTTGCTGTCGTCATCGATCTGTTTGCCCGCAAGGTCGTTGGCTGGGCTGCTGGCAACCGGCTACACCGCAGCCTGGCTCTGGCAGCGCTCAACAAGGCGTTCGTCATGCGGCAGCCGGAACCCGGCCTCATTCACCACTCCGACCGCGGCAGCCAATATTGTTCTATCGACTACCAAGCCGAATTGCGTGCCGCCGGCGTCATCATCTCAATGTCAGGCAAGGGCAATTGCTTTGATAACGCCATGGTCGAAACATTCTTCAAGACGCTGAAAACTGAACTGATCTGGCGCACCTCTTTCCTTACCCGCGCCGATGCCCAAGCCGCCATTGCCCGATATATCGACGGCTTCTACAATCCCATCCGGCGGCATTCCGCGCTCGACTACATCAGCCCGATGCAGTTCGAGCGAAACGCCGCCGAATGAGCAACCCGCTCTCCACTTTACCGAAGCAAGTCCAAACTCATCTGCGCAAGATATGAGCGGCGTTCCATCATGATCACCGCCAATCAGCCCTTCGGAGAATGGAACAGAATCTTTCCGGACCCCGCCATGACCCTCGCCGCAGTGGACCGACTTGTTCACCACGCAACGATCTTCGAGATGAACGTCGAAAGCTACCGGCGCAGATCCGCCATGGAAGCCAAACGCCAGCGCGGCAGGCCAGCCTCTTACGCGACAATCAAGAACAAACACGAACTTGTCGCGGAGCGGCAATCAGAAATAGATGAAGGCCTTGCCAGCGACAATCAGCATGATAATTTGCACGTGACCGCGACCTGAGAATCTCATCCAGATCGCCGCTCACGTCTCATCCAGATCGTCGCGCTATAGCTTTGACGTGCTTCGGCAGCTTACGCTTCATTGGACGAGCCGATCCCACTCGTTGTCGGAATCATGAGACCCTGAAATCCCGCTCAGGCCGTCAAGCGCCCTCTCGAGTGCGCGGACATCCCAGCGCTTGACGCCAGGAAGCGGCAACGGCGGTGGCATGATGCCAGCACGCACCAGCTTATCGAAATAGCCGACGCTAGCACCCACGAAGCTGGCGGCTTCAGGACGGCCAAAGACACGGCGGTCCGATGGCGGTAAGGCGTGTATAAGCCCGCAGGCGATCATCGTCATGGCAGATTGCTCCTTTCCTGACGTTATAGCGCTCTCGCCGCCGGGAAATCGAATTTTGACGAAAATAGCTCGACCGGGAGCAGAGGGCTGCCACGAGTAGGGCGTCTCAGGCAGGGTCGCGCACTCGCGTATGGCTCGTAATGTTGCCCAATCGTCATCATCCAGCAATTTCAAAGGCTTTGGATGGTTCTGCGAGAGAGGATTTAACTCTGAGTTACATTCATGATTTCAATGCTTTACAGATCATTTTGTAACATTGTGACGACCGAACAAATGAACAGAAAATCGTTGCATGGTTGGAGAAAATGTCTCCGAAACCCGTTCCAGGAAATTGCGTCATAGGCGGTGTTGGCATTGAAGGACCATTGATCGATATGGTTCCAAGGTTGGTTGATTGTGAAGAGGCTTGGTCAGTTTCGCAGTCTCATCAAGGACACCAACCAGCCGCGCATCTGGCGGAGTCGAAACGTTCACGGCTGCCGGCGTGAGATTTGCAACAAGGACGCGGATGTCGTCGCCGAACCGATATGCGATGGCGGCAATGCCGGGATGATCGACCAAAGTCTGATGACGCTCAGCGCCGGCCGCGGTCGCCAGTTCAGCGTGGACCGCCTGGAGAGGAAGACGATTTCCGGTCGGGCCGAGCAAGCCGAACGAACCAGTTGGGGATGCTATCACAAGATGATCGACACCCGTTGCTGCAGCCTGCGCCGCGACACCAACGGCAAAAGCAGCTCCGAACAACGCGCCGTGCCGGGGGTCCTCACCTGCAGCAGGTATTCGGACACGAGCTGGATTTGCCGCCACACTCTGTCCATAGGGATTGTGACGCATTCCGATCGTGCATGGACCAAGCCAGATTGGTCTGCTTGCAGTTAGTCGTCGTGCCGTGGCGATGACAGATGGATAGACGCTCAAGGTTTCCATAACCGAAAGATCGTCGGCAGCATGCACGATGGCCGCGTTGCCGAAGAAGACGAAATCTGCGTCGCCGCTCAGCGGATTGCGATTGAATTCCGTGAAGAATGACGGCGTTCCGGCGCCGATAGCAGCGTCGATACCGGTAGCCTTGAGAGCAGATACCAGATCGCTGATCGGGCGTTCATCTGCGGGAACCAGGTTCGACGGCCGCGTCCTGAATTCGCGTCGAGGTGAAATCAGGATGGCACTCGGTTCGACGCCCGATGAACGGATCGCATCGACAATACTCTTCGCCTCGGCTCTTGGGTCCAAAGCATCAAAGATCGCCTCAATCGCCAGTCGTGCGCCGATCGAAGCGGCAAAGCCAGCTGCCTTTCTTAGCATATGCTCATTGTGCCGGCGCGCGCTATCGAAGCGAACAATGACCTCCTGCGCAGGGCCAAGCAGCGAGGCGCCCTCCACGGCCGCAGGCAGGTCGTCAGAATCGAGGAACAATGCCATTGACGGCATCCATCCGACTGGCCCCCCAAGCGTCAGGGTTGCCTCGTCGGCGGTTCTGCCTCGAGCCGCGAGTGCATTTGACTCGATGGAGACCGTGACACGCTGGACGTCCCTCGCCCCCTTGCCAATGACATAAGGCCGCAGCTTCGACAGCGGACGGATATATGTCTTGAACGAGGCGTCGGTCCAGTTGCGTTGGTCCTCCATTTCGAAGGCATCGCCTTCCATGGCGACTGTGCAGATCATGCCAGGGGTCGGCTCGTGGGTAAGCGCGGCGATGTCGAAGGCCGGCTGGTCAGCGCTGATCGGCTCCGGAAATACCGTCTCCTCGATCTGCCCCTCGCTATGTCTGATCGTCAGCCTTCCGCCCGCGGCCTCGGAGGGATGCAGCACGACGAAGCCGGTGCGATTGGTCGGAAAATCCGTGAGCGCAACGCCTTCCGCTTCCATTGTCAGCACGCCGGCGGCCGTGCCTGTTATTGTGATCCGGTAGGAAAAACGGCCCTGCGGACCTACGCACAGCCCGTCGTAGCCGACGTCGAACCCGCCCTCGCCTTCGGAAATCCGTATATTCGAAAGTTCAGCCTTGTATGTCCCCCAGGACGCATCGCGCGCCAGGTAGTTGATGGCGCGCACTGCTTCGATTCCGGCGAAGCAGATCGTGCGAAGGTTGCCGTCCTCGAGGATAACGGTCAACGGTCCAGCCGTGAGCATGCGGCGCTCGGCAACTGGCTGCTCCGTGCCAAACAGTTCGAGCGCGGTAGCTTCGCCGCTCACGTCGATTCCCTAGCCTTCGCGTTTTCCTGGACCTCGTAGGAAAGAACGGTCTTGCTGATGACAAGGTCGCGCGAACGTTGGTCGAATTGCCGGAAATGCTCCGAGGCGAGGTGCAGGTCGAAGGCGGCGCGATCCTTGTAGATCTCATAGAGGAAGACACGGTTGGAAGTTGCCGCGTCTGCTGGCGTCAGCACGTCGAAGCGAAGGCAATACGGCTCAAGTTTGACGGAGAGCGCAGCATTCTCGGCAACCAGTCCATGGAATTCGGGGAACGCGCCCTCGACAAGTTCGAATGCCACGGTGATCGCAAACGCAGCGGCCGTTTCCTTCACTCGACCCGGACTCTTTTCCCAATCGATCATCATTACGCCCTTTGGCCTTTTGAAGAGGCTCTGGCGCCTTGTTTCCACTGCGCCGGAATGATTGCTTGGTGTTCCGTCGCCCCACGGTATGCGGCGTCAACCAGGGCGTAGGTCTTGAGATTGTCCCGGCCGGAAGTTTCGGCAGGCAAGCCGCGCTGGAGACAATCTAGAAAATGGCGGCAGGCAACGAACGCACCTTCCTGGGCGACATGCCATGGATTGCTGGTCCATGACCGCAGCGGCGAGCCGATGTCTTCTTCGGTCGTCGTTCCGTTGCTGATAACCCGCATGCGCGACCCTGGAAGAACGATGATCGAGCCGTTCTCGCCCTCAATCTCCACCAGCGTTTCCGGGAACGGATCGGGGTCGCGCCGCGCCTCATATGTGCATTCGACGACGCTGACAGCGCCGCTGCGATGGCGCAGAATCATCGTGGCCGTATCCTCGGCCTTGACCTTTGGATTGCGGCGCTGGGTTTCACAGGAAATGCGCTCGACCTCGCCCAGAAAGAAGCGCGCGAGATCGAGCATATGGATGCCGATATCGGCGATAGCCAGTCGCTCCTCGTCATAGAAATAAGGCTGTGTGCGATAGACGTCGAAGCCAGTGCGAAATGTCACGCGCGCCCAGCTTGGCGTGCCGATGGCCCCGCAGTCGATGACGCGACGGACATGCCGCATCGGCGTCTGGAAGCGAAAATTCTCATGCACGGCAAGCCATACGCCGGCCTTGTCGGCTGCTTCGACGATGGCGACACAGTCTTCCCAGGTCGGAGCGAACGGCTTCTGCACGATGGTTGCAACGCCGCTTGAAATCGCCAGTTCGCACAAAGCCCGGTGCGTGTCGTGGCGGGTGACGATGTCGACGGCATCAAGCCGCTCGCGGGCAAGCATGGTGGAAGCGTCGGTGTAGAACGGGACGCCGAAAGCACGGCCGGCGGTTTCCGCCTTGGTGGGATCGACGTCGCAAACAGCGGCAAGCTTCGCGCCTTCGCTCGCAAGGTCCTTCCACGCATGCAGATGGTTCTGCGCGTAGAAGCCGCAGCCGATCACCCCGATGCGGATCGCCCCCGTCGCCATTTTCTATCCCGCGACAATCGGGGTTCGGAGGATGCCGATGCCGGCGGCCTCGATCTCGACGACGTCGCCGGCCTTCATAAAGATCGGCGGCTTCTGGAAGATACCGACGCCGGCCGGCGTTCCCGTCGATACGATGTCGCCGGGTTCGAGCGGGATGTATTGCGATAGGAAGGATATCAGCACCGGCAGGGAGAACAGCCAGTCCGAGGTGCTGCCGTCCTGCAGCGTCTTGCCGTTCAGCCGCGCCTTCAGTGCGACATTGTCGGGATGCGGCATCGCATCCGACGTCAAGATGCATGGGCCGATCGGAGAGAAGCCGGCAAAATTCTTTCCGATGGTGATCTGGTTGTCCTTGAACTGCACGTCGCGTGCCGAAATGTCGTTGAGCAGCGTGTAGCCGAAGATCGCCGGCATCACGTCGGCTTCCTTCGCCTTGTGCAACTTCTTGCCGATGACGGCGGAGAACTCCACCTCGTAGTCCATCTGCTCGGTTCTGACAGGCTTTTCGACCGGCACGTCGGGTCCAATCACCGAAGTCGGCAGCTTGGTGAAGAAGAACGGCTCTGTCGGCATTTTCGCGTTGGGGTTTTCCTCGGCGTGGCCCTTGTAGTTGATGCCGGAACAGAGAACCTTGCCCGGCCGGATTGGCGCTTCGAGCGTCACGTCGGCCAACGCATACCGCGGCGCCTTGGCGACGCCACTGCGGATCTTATCCAGCATCGCTTTGCCCCCAAGGACGATCTCCATCACGCTGTCGGCGATGCCGGCTTCCGTCAGACACGCGACGTGATCGCCATCGAGCACGCCTGCATGATGGGTATGGCCTCCCTTGCGATGGGAGAAAGTAACAAGCTTCATCTAGTCCTCCGAAAGGAATACGGCCTTGTGCAGGGCCATTGGATTGTCGGCGAGTTTCTGGAAGACGCCTGGGGCTTCGCCGAGCGCGAAGGAACTTGCGATCTTCGGGTAATGGATCTTGCCGGAGGCAAGCAGGCTCAGTGCCTCGGGAAAACAGTCGACTGATGCCCGCGAGCCCAGGATCGTCACTTCCTTGCGGGTGAAATCGAGGCCAGGGAAGGTGATGCCTTGGCCTTTCTTGACCAGGCCGAGAATAACGATGCGTCCGCCCGCCGCGACGAGATCGATCGTCGCCTCCATCGCCGGCGCGGCACCCGTCGCTTCCATAACCACGGGCATGCCTTCGCCATTGGTGAGTTCGAGCACACGTTCCACAAGCCCAGCCCCGCCCGCAATCGGCATCGCGCCGAGATCGGCGGCGGTAGACAGACGCTCAGCCGAGAGATCGGTTGCGTAGACTTTTGCGCCTAGCGCGCGTGCCACTTCGACAATTGCAAGACCGATGGGGCCGGCGCCAAGGACGAGGATCGTGTCTTGCGCCGTGACGAGGCCGCGGCGGCAGCCCTGCACGCCGATGGCTACAGGCTCAGCGAAGGCCGCCTCGAAATCGGTGAGCCTATCCGGCACGACGTTGAGATTCTCAATGGGGGTTGTCACGAAATCGGCGAAGCCGCCCTCGCGATGAACGCCGACAATGGTGAGATTGGCGCAGCAATTGCGCTTACCCACCCGGCACGGATAACAATGGCCACATCCGATGAAAGGGTCGACGACGACACGTGTGCCGACCGCCGGACCGGTGGTGCCTGGACCATGGGCTTCGACGACGCCGGCGATCTCGTGGCAGCCGATACGGGGATAGGTCACGTAGGGGTTCTTGCCGGTGTAAATGTAGAGGTCGCCGGCACAAAGACCGGCAGCCCTGACCCGGACCAAGACTTCGCCTGCTCCCGGCTCCGGCTTCGGCGCCTCGACCATGCGGATGGAAAAGGGTGCGTCAAAGATTGCTGCACGCATTTCCTCAGGCCGCCTTAGCCGGGCGCACGACCTTGCCGTCGCGGTCGAACTCGATCCAGTCGCCGGCACGCAGCAGATAGGGATCGGCGATCGCTTCGCCGCGCGCCTTGGCTTCCCGATGGTGCTTCATGTATTCGGCGACGTCCTTGTCGCCATCGAGTTTGATGTAGTGGCAGGGCAGCACTGTCTCGAGGCCGAGCCATTGCGTGGCGAGAATGCCCTCATACGGGCTCATCTCGCCGGTCAGCATTTCGCCCGGCATCGGGTTGAGATGCAGGATCTCCTGCGGATTGGCGATGCCGATACAGCCGACATTCGGCTTGTAGAGCTCGCCTTGTAGCTTGAGATCCGAGAAGATGGCTGTATCGCCGTAGTGGTAGAAGCGCAGATTGTCGTCGGCGTAGACGATGAAGGCCATCGGCACGCCGGAAATGAAGGAGTTGTCCTTCAGCCTGATCTGCGACCAATGATGGCATTCGAGCGGCTGGATCTCGATGCCCGCCACCTTCACACGAATGCCCCAGGTCGTGGCGCGGATCTGGTTGGCCGGAATGCCGCGATCCATCAGCCAGGCTTTCACCTCGCCGCCGCAAACGACCGGACAACCATATTTCGCGGCGATCTTGTCGGTGTCGCCGAGATGGTCGTAGGCCGCGTGGCTGACAATCACGAGATCGACATGATCGAAGTCTGTCGACTTGGTCGCAGCGCCAGGGTTTTGATCCAGAAACGGATCGCACAGGATGCGCAATCCATCGCGCGTCAGGATTTCGTAAGCGGCGACGCCGTGGAAGCGCATGCGGGTGGTTGGGAAAGTCATCAATCCGTCTTCTTTCTTTCGATGAGCAAGGGCAGGTTCGCGAAACCGCGTCGATCGCCTCTGGTTTTCCAGCGTGGCGCAACCGCAGCATCGAGGGCAAGGCCGATACCGGCCTCGATCAGGGCTTCCAACGTCACAGCGAATTCCATGCGTGCGACGCCGGCGCCAGCACAAAGGTGAGGCCCCGCGCCAAAGCTGAGGTGCCTGTTCGGCCTCCGGTCGACGCGCAGTTCGTCTGGTGCCTCGAACACGGCTGGATCGCGGTTGGCGGAGCCGAACCCAAGGGCGACGATGTCGCCAGCCTGCATCCGGCGTTCGTGCATGGACAGATCGCACGCGGCGTTGCGCCCGAAAATCTGGATCGGCGAGGAAAAGCGCAAAAATTCCTCGACCGCCGTCGGTATCAGACTGGGCTCGCCGGCCAGCCGCGCCAGGCTGCCGGGATTTTCGGCGAGCCAATGCAACATGACCGAGAGGCCGTCGGCGGTGGTCTCGAAACCGGCGCCGAAAACCACTGTCATGAAGGATCGTATCTGGCCGTCATCGAGACTTTCGCCATCGATCTCGGCGGCCATCAGCATGCTGATGAAGTCGCCAGTCGGAGCCCCCCGGCGTGCCGCTATCAGCCCGTCGATATAGGCAACGAGTTCGCGGCTCGCAGCCGCGCCGGCGACAGGGTCGCTGACGTCGAACATCTTGGTGATCCATCTGACCCAACGGTTGGAATCAGCCAGCGGCACGTCGGTGAAGGCGGCAAGCGAGGTGATCGCGACCGGCACGCAAAATTCAGCTACGACGTCAGCGCGGCCCTTCTCTGCCATGCGTGCGAGGATCGATGCAGCGAGATTTCCGATGCGCGGCGTGATTTCCGCGACCCGTTCCGGCGCGAACACCGGATTGACGAGAGCTCGGTAGCGAGAATGGCGCGGCGGATCGATCTCGATCGGCAGCATCGGTTCGGTGCGCGGCGTGATGACCGGGATTGCGGTTACGCCTGCGACACTCGACGTATAGTCGCGCCAGTTGATGGCGCCGGCGCGCACGTCGTCATATCGGGTCATCAGCCAGAAGCCGCCATGCTTGTTGGAGCGGGCGATCGGACACTCCTGGCGCAACCGCTCATATGCAGTGAACGGGTCGCGCACGAACGCCGGATCGTGGATATCCACATCTTCCGGAATCTGCGGCTCGTTCAGTGTTGCGGTGTCCGACATGTGCTTTCGATCTTGGGCTTCAGTCTTGGCGATGAGGTTTGAATTGGCCGTTCGGCGGCGGGCAGATGACGCCGCCGAACGCTGCTTGAGCCTTGCAGACAAGGCTCCGCAACCTGAAGCTGACCTATTTCACGTTCAGCGCGGTCAGCACCTTGTCGACATTGTCCTTGGTGATCAGGATCACGCCCGTATCGAGCGAGTCCGGGATCGGACGGCCGCCATCGGCTGCAGTAAGGCCGGCCGACTTCAGCGTGTTGGTGTTGTAGTCATGGAGCAGCTTGACCGCATAGTAGATGAAGAGTTCGCGGTTCTGCACGACGATACCGTCGACCCAGCCTTCCTTTGCCGATTTGAAGAAGTCAGGCGTCTGCTCCATCGCGGTGACCTTGATATCACCGGGATTCTTTCCAGCTTCGCGCAAGGCCGTGACGATGCCGGCGCCGGATTCGGAATCGAACCCGGCAAGACCGGCTATGTCGGGGTTGGCAGCCAAGATCGCTGCCGTTACCTGCGCCGCCTTCTGCGCATCGCCACCGTCGTCCTCGTTAGCGACGATGGGATATTTGCCACCGCCATTGGCCTCGATATAGGCTTTAAAGCCGGCCACAGCCTCGCGCATGTTACCCGCGTTGATGATCGACATCGACGCCACCTTGCCGCCCTTCGGCAGCATCTCCATCAGCTTCTTCGCCTGTGCGACGCCAACCTGCGTCCAGTTCGTGCCGATATAGGCGAGCCGGCCGGAGGCCGGCAGATCGCCGTCATCGACGACCGTCGGCACGCCTTGCTCCATGCATTTCTTGACGGATTCGGTCAGCGACGGGTCCCAGCCGCCGACGACGGAGACGCCGCTCGGCTTCTGTGCGCAGACCTGGTCGACGGCGGAGATGAAACCCGGCACATCGAAGTCGGTCGGCCCGGCGACGATGACCTTGACGCCGAGCTCTTCGGCGATCCGCTTCATGCCGACATAGTCATACTGCACGAACAGCGGCAGATTGGCCTTGTTGGAGATCCAGTAGTAGGTCTCCTTCGCGTCGGCCGGCCCGAAGGATGATTCCTGCGCAGCGGCCGGAAAAGTGTAGAGCAATGCGGTGGCAGCAAGTGCCGCTCCGGAAAGTATCGTTCTCACTATCGATTTCATGCCCGTTTCCTCCTGATGTTTTTTGTAGTCCCAGTTCCTGCATGTCATCCGGTTGTCCGAATGCCCCTCCCGTCCTCGCCTGAAATCAGGCGCGGCCGCTGGTCTTGAAACGATCGAGCGAGACGGCGAATAGCAGGACCAGACCCACCACCAGCCCTTGCCAGAACACGCCGATCGCATTGATGATCATGGCGTTCTCTATCAATGCGATGAAAAGCACGCCAAGAATGCCGCCGAGGATCGTTCCTTCGCCGCCTTTCAGGCTCGCTCCTCCGAGCACTGTGGCGGTGATGACCTTGAGTTCGATGCCGACGCCGGCGTTGACGACCGCACTGTTGAGACGTGCCGCGCCCAGCACCCCGGCAAGGCCCGCCAGGCCCCCCATGATGACGAAGCCGATCAGGATCAGCCGGTCGACGCGAATCCCGGAAAGCTGGGCTGCGCGCGGATTGCCGCCGATGAAATAGAACTGCCGGAAGAAGCGTGTCCGCGCCACCAGCCAGCCGCCGACGAGCACCAGCACCAGCATGGCCCAAAAGGGTGACTGTATGCGCAGCAGCGGGTCCGCCGCCCGGCCATAGGCGGCGAAGGCATCGGTAATCGGTGTGACGCCAGTGCCGGCTGTGACATAGGTCAGGCTGCGATAGATGGTGAGTGTGCCAAGGGTGGCGATTAGCGCGTTGATGCCGATGCGGGTGACGATCAGTCCGTTGACCAGACCGCACAGTGCGCCAACCAAGATGCCGACCAGAATCGCAACCTCCGCCGGCCAGCCCCACCATCCTGCGACTACCGCGGCCCAGACGCCGGAGAAGGCCAGGGTCGATCCGACAGAGAGGTCGAACGTGCCGCCGATCATCAGCAGCATCATGCCGCAGACAAGAATGCCGACCGGTGCAAGATTGAGCAGCACGGCCCGCATGTTGGAGGCGGTGGGGAAGTTGTTAGGGTAGACGATACTCATCACCAGCGCGAGCGCGATGACGAGCACAAACAGTGTCAATTCCCTGGAATCGGCAAGGCGTCGCACGATACGCACGAAAAGGTTTTCGCGCCGGTGTTCGGCATTCTCTGCCATCGGTTGCGTGATCTGCATCGTCATGCCTCTGCCATTCCTGGTTCTTTGCGGACTTCAGCCACCGAGGCCGTGTATCTGGTGGCGAGGCGCAGCACCTGTTCCTCGCTTGCCCCGTCGCCAGGAAGTTCGCCGACAGTCCTGCCTTCCGCCATCACGACGATGCGGTCGGCAAGCGCCAGCACCTCCGGCAGGTCGGAGGAGACGACAAGGAGCGCGACGCCCTTGTCGGCGAGCGCCCGTAACAGACGGTAGATTTCGGAACGCGCTCCTACATCGACGCCGCGCGTGGGTTCGTCGACAATCAGCAGGCGCGGTTCCATCGCCAGCCATTTAGCGAGAAGCACTTTCTGCTGGTTGCCGCCCGAGAGATTGCCGACGATTTGATGCACGCTCGGCGTCGCGATGCGCAGCTCGTCGACAAAATTCTTGGCCAGCGCTTCGGCCTTGCGGTTGGAGAAATTCGCGCCCGACGAAACCCTGGAAAGAACCGTGGCGGCAACATTGTTGACGATGTCCATGCCAAGGAACAGTCCGGCCGCCTTGCGGTCTTCGGGGACCATGCCGATGCCGGCGTGCTTGCCGTCCCACGGACCTTTTGGATCGATCGGCTTTCCGCTGATCCGGATCGAGCCGCCGCGCCGGCGGCGCGCACCAAAGATCGCCTCGCAAAATTCGCTGCGGCCAGACCCGATAAGCCCGGCCAGACAGACGATCTCTCCAGCACGCACGGTGATCGATGCCGACCGCACTAGCGGCGGCGCGTCAACGCTTTCGGCCTCGAGCACGATGTCGCCGATTTTTCGCCCTGCTGACGCACGCGAAAAATGCACGTCGCGGCCGACCATCAGGCGGATCAGTTCGTCCGTCGAGGTCTCGGCGACCTTGCGTGTTCCGGCAAGCCTGCCGTCCTTGAGCACAGTTACGGACTGGCAAAGCGCGAAAATCTCGGCGAGACGGTGCGAGACGTAGATTACCGAAACGCCTTTGCCTGCCAGCCGCCGCACCACATCGAACAGTTTTTCTGTTTCGGTGAGTGTGAGCGCCGCCGTCGGCTCGTCAAGGATCAGTATCCTGAGGTCTCGTGACAGCGCCTTGGCGATCTCGACGATCTGGGCCTGTGCTGGCGAAAGGGTCGACACCTTCAAAGCCGGATCAATGGCGACACCAAGCTGCGCGATAAGCATCCTTGCACGATCACGCATGGCGCGGACATCCACCTGACCCAGCCATTGCGTCGGCTGCCGCCCGGCAAAGATGTTCTCGGCAACAGAAAGCTGCGGAACCAGCGAGCCTTCCTGATGCACGATGCCAATGCCGAGATCGCCTGCCGCTTTCTCGTCGAGGTCCGCGATTTCGGCGCCATCGACAAGGATGCTGCCTTGGTTGCGCGAATAGACACCGGCGACAATCTTGCCGAGGGTCGACTTGCCGGCACCGTTTTCGCCGAGCAATGCACGAATCTCACCGCCCTCGACGCTCATCGAAACGTCATCGAGCGCACGCACGCCGGGGAAAAACTTCGACAGACCTTTGATTTCGAGCCGCGGCGCCATGGCGCTATTGAACCTTGGCCTGCAAATAGTGGCGCTCGGCAGCCTGGATCATCCAGACCATCGTTTCGTTGTGCGGCGTCGGCACACCAACACGGCGGCCAGCGTCGACGATGGCTCCATTGATGACCTCGATTTCGGTCTGCCGTTTGGCTTCGACATCCTGCAACATCGAAGCCTTGCCGCCGACCGCCTTCTCCAGCAGGCCGGTGATCGCAGCCCAGCGCTCATCATAATCAAGCGCGATACCCTGGGCGTCTGCAACGGCCATGACCTCCCGAAGGATAGCAGCCATCAGGAGCTTGGTGCCATCGAAGGCGACGAGTTCGTGCGACATGAAATGCAACAGCCCGGCGACGGGCAGTGTGCAGGCATTCAGCGCCAGTTTCTTCCAGACCTCGTCCAGGATCTTGTCGGATTGGGTAGTCTCGATCTGCGCCGCACGGAACGCCTCGATAACCTTGCCGAGCCGCTCGGTCGGTTTGCCGCTAAGCTCGCCGATATAGGTCATACCGGAGCCGGGATGCTTGACGCGGCCCGGCTCCAGCAATGTGCCGCCATGGTAGGTCAGACCAACCAGCACGCGGTCTTCGCCGACGATCGACGCGATGCGTGGTGCATTGCCCCAGCCGTTCTGCAGGCTGAGCACGGCCGTATCCTTTGCGATCATAGGCGCTGCAGCCCGAACGGCAGCTTCGGTGTGATAGCATTTGACGAAATTGATGATGAGATCGACCGGTCCGACGCTTGCGGGATTGTCGCTTGCAGGCACCTTTATCACAGGCTGCGAACCATCCTTTTCCTCGATGGTCAGCCCGTTGTCGTTGATCGCCGTCACGGCCGCCTTGGAGACGTCGATCAGCGTGACGTCATTGCCGGCGCGGGCCAGATATCCACCGAATATCCCGCCCATAGCTCCGCCGCCGCCCAGAATGGCGATTTTCATGCATGCTCCTCCCTTGGCGACCGCAATCGCCGTCTCAAAGCAAGTTGATTTGCGGGGGGAGTGGAATTTGCCTTGATGGCCACGCCAAACCAGCGCTAGCCGATGCTCATGGAGCCCGGCCTTGTCTTCCCGCTTTTTTCAATCTTGTGTTATCAGCATTGCAAGCTGTTGCATGGTTGTCAAGCATGATGGTATGAAAGGTCTATGGTCGACCCGCTAGTCATAGAACGAAAGAAGCTCTTCGAGCATGTGGCGACACATCTCGAAGGACAGATCCTCTCTGGTAAACTCAAACCCGGAGACCAGTTGCCGCCCGAGCGGGACCTGCAATCGCGGTTCGGCGTTGGCCGCCCGGCCATTCGTGAAGCATTGATCTCGCTGCAGAAGGCCGGCCTCGTCGAACTCACCAATGGCGCCCGCGCCAAGGTCCTTATGCCGACCGCCAGCCACATCTTCACTGGCATGGCACCTGCGGTCAGGCAGATGCTGTCGACGGAAGTGGGGCAGCGTTCTTTTCAGGGCGCGCGCATGTTTTTTGAGATCGGCCTCGCCCGGGAAGCGGCCCGGACGGCGACGCCAGAAGATCTGGCCTCATTGCGAAAGGCGCTTGAAGCCAATCGACTCGCGATTGGCGACCGGGACCGCTTCACCAGCACGGACATCGCCTTTCACTTCGAACTCGCCCGTATTGCCCGCAACCTCGTCTTCGTCGCCCTGCACGACCAGATTTCAGAATGGCTCAAAGAACAGCGCATTGTGACGCTGGCCGCTGACGGCCAGGAACAGACGGCGTATGAGGCGCACCGCGCCATCTATGACGGCATAGCGGCACGCGACCCCGATCGGGCTGAACAGGCGATGCGCGAGCATCTGGATCAGCTGACGACCATGTTCTGGCGCCAGCGGGCAAGCGACCACGACGAATGAAGATCGGCGTCATCGGGGACGATTTCACTGGTTCAGGTGACATCGCCAACACGCTCGCCAAAGCGGGCGCGCGGACCGTTCAGTTTGTTGGCACACCTACTGAAAAACTGGCGGACAGGACCATCGATGCAGCGGTTATCGCACTGAAGACACGCTCGACTGCCGTCGACGATGCGGTGACGCAATCCTTGGCAGCCTGCCGCTGGCTGGTCGCTAACGGCGCTGAGCAGATCGTCTTCAAATATTGTTCCACCTTCGATTCCACGCCGCAAGGCAATATCGGGCCGGTGGCGCAAGCGCTGCTTGAAGAATTGGACACGCCCCACGCGTTGGTTTGCCCTGCCTTTCCCGCCAACCGCCGCACGCTCTACAACGGTCACCTCTTCGTCGGCGACCGCCTGCTTAGCGAGTCGGGCATGGAAAACCATCCGCTCACGCCGATGATCGACTCTGATATCAGGCGATGGCTTTCGCGCCAGACGCGACTTAAGGTCGGTCATCTTACACTCGAAAGCTTACGTTCGGGGGGCTCTGAAGCTGCGTTGAGCCTTGCGGAACGCAACGAAGAAAAACTGATCGTTGCCGACGCGATCTCGGATGACGATCTGGTAGCACTCGGCAGGCTGGCAAAGAGCCATCGACTGGTCACCGGCGGCTCCGGCATTGCCATGGCCCTGCCCGGCAACTTCGGTATCAGCCCGACGGGTGGTGGGCGGCGGCGATTCGCGGGCGGCAACGGCCCCGGTTTAGTCCTCTCCGGAAGTTGCTCTTCGGCGACACGCCGCCAGATCGCCGCCTACAAGGGTGCTCACGCTTCCATGCGTCTCGACGCCGCCGATGCACTAGATCCAGAGAGAGCCATCGCGCACTGCCTCGATTTTGTGGTCAGCCAAAGGGATGCAGGCCCGCTCATCTATTCCACGGCGGAACCAGCGGAGATTAGTGCAGCACAGGAACGGCATGGACGTGAACGACTGGCTGGACTGTTCGAGACAATTTTTGCCCAGCTTGCTGCCAAGGCTGTCACTGCAGGGTTCCGACGGCTGGTCGTCGCGGGCGGTGAGACGTCCGGCGCCGTCGCCTCGGCATTCGGTGCGTCGGCGCTTGAGGTCGGACCGGAGATCGACATCGGGGTGCCCGTGCTCATCCGCGAAGGCGAGCCCAGACTCGCCCTGGCGCTGAAATCCGGCAATTTCGGCGCCGATGATTTTTTCGAGCGTGGCCTCGAGATGTTGAAAGGTGGCTTCCCATGAACCTGGAAGAACAGCAGCTTCGCGACGAATTCTGCCGCTGGGGCGAGTCGCTGTTTATCCGCGGCTACACCGCTGGCTCCTCCGGCAATTTGTCTGCACGGCTTGCCGATGGTTTCCTGGTAACGCCAACAAATTCCTGCCTGGGTTATCTCGAACCCGGCAAACTGTCGAAGCTGGACGAAAAAGGTAAGCCCTTGTCGGGTGACGCTCCGACCAAGGAGATTCCCCTTCACATGGCATTCTACGAAGCGCGGCCGCAATCGTCGGGCGTCGTGCATCTTCACTCGACCTATGCCACGGCGCTCTCCTGTCTCGAAGATACCGATCCCTACGACGCCATTCCGCCAATCACGCCCTATGTGGTGATGCGTGTCGGGCGCGTGCCGCTTCTTCCCTACACCCATCCGGGCTCATCCGACATAAGGCCTCTGGTGCTGGCCAAAGCGCATGACCATGCAGCCGTGCTGCTAGCCAATCACGGTCCGGTCGTTTCTGGGCGCAGTTTCCGCGATGCCGTCTTTGCCGCGGAGGAACTGGAGGAAACGGCAAAACTGGTATTTCTGACCAAACGCTTGCCTGTGCGGCGACTGGAGGAACGTATAGTCGCAGAGTTGGAGCAACGTCGACAAAAGTGAATGTCGACTTGGCTCTTGGCATGACGATTCAGCCCAGCGATCCTACGAGCTGGCCTCCATCTCGGTGAGCCGTCGCAACCCTAAGGCCGACAGATCAAGCGTGAGCGGCTGAAGGCGATCCAGGGTCGCTTTACCGGTCCTAGTCAAGATATCTAAGAAGTCCTCCTGGTTGGGCTGCCCGAGCGCCAATCGGTAGATGAACCGTTGCTCGCGCAATGCAGCAAAACGGCTGACGTCTCGGCCGAAAGGGCGCTCGAATATGTAGCGGGTGATCTCTGCACCGTCGAAGATCCACCACGGGCGAAGCCCGGACCAGTCCCCGTGGTCAGCTTCAGCGATGGCAGCCAACCGAATCCAGGGTGATGCGCGATCCTCACCGTTCCACAGCATCGGCCCGATCTCCCGGGCTAGACCGCGGCGAACAGCAAGGCCTGCATAGCGTTGAATGCGTCCTTCCCGTTGTTCCAGATCCAGCGGATTGGACGAGAGATCCCAATGCGCGACGCGAGAGCACCATGGATGGAAGTCCAGCCCCTCCTGGCCGACAGAGGTCGTCACCAGCACGTGCGGCCAGAACGGGGTATTGAAGCTTCTTCGCACCTCATCCGGCCGGACGGGCGTCCGCTCCTCTTCACCGGGCTCGGCCGCAGCAGACTCCGCGTCGCCAAAAGGGACCGCGACGTGACAACGAAGCCGAATACGCTTGCCCTCCCCGATAGGATGGAAGTTGAAGCCGCCAGCCACGAGAGTCAGGGTAGCGCGTAGGTCGTCTGCCATGGCCTGAGCCGTAGACAAGCTCTGGGACTGGATCCAGAAATGCTCGTCTAGCACGCTTTCAAGATTGCCGTCCCGGGCGCCCCTCATAACGCCCTCGACACTGCTAGCGCCGCCCAGCGCCGCGAGCATCACTGGATTATCGAGGTAAGCCCGGAGGCCCTGCCAGCACAACCTGACTAGCGCCGGATAACCGTCGCCAAGTGCCCCTGCGGCGTGGCGAAGAAGCGCTCGCCCGGCGATGACACCAGGCGCCGACAGAGCGTAGTCAGCAAGATCGGATAACTCGACCGGCGAGATGGAGTTTAGTGCCGGGGTGAGCCTCCAGGCGTTCAGTGCCAACGCTGCCTTCGCGTCGGCGCCGACGACTCTTTCCCACGCGTCGGCTGAGGTCTCCGCTGTGCCGACCCGCTTCTCAAGGGCGGGCAGGAGACGTCCAATCGGTCGGTGTCGCCGCCGCGTCTTGGCCGTCCCGCGATCCACATGGATGGCCGGTCTCAATTCCCTCAGAGCTTTGGCAATTTGCTCTCGCATGCGGCGTCGCACGTTCGTGAGACTCGCGCCAACTCCGGCGGCCGCCAAAGGATCGGTGTTTAGGATCAGCCACGGTGACGGATGGAAGGCAGCCATGACCGGATTTGGAGTGTCCGACAGCTTCAGCCTGCGCCGTTTAACATATATCTCATAGCCGCCGCGGTCTCCCTTCAGCCACCGCGACTCCACACCGAAGCTCAACAAGGCCGCAACGCTCGGGGGCGTCGCCTTAAACCGACTGAACATCAGTAGCTTCGGATCGGCAACCTGCCCGGCCCAGCCTCCCTGAAGGGGCCACCAAGCGAGCGACGGTGCTACCCAAGGCATTGCGAGTTGCTCTGGAGGCGCAGCCAAACCGAGTGCTCGGAGTTTGGCGTCGGGCCAATCGGCCGGCGCGTCCAGCTTGCGCTTCATAGTCTCGTTGACTGTCACTAGGCCCTTCATCGGCTTGAACTCGCGACCGCGCCAAGCTGCATACCCCACGCCCAGGGACTGGGCCGGCAGGGGCACGGAGGACCAATACGCCAAGGCCTCGCTGCGCTGCTTGTCTTCGAACGAACCAACAAGATGTTTATAGGCAGCTACGTCCAGGGTTGACAGGGGCGCGCGCAGCGGTGTGGTGCCGTTATCAAAGCGGTTCAGTGCCAGTCCACCCACCCGTTCAGTGCGAGCCATTACAGGCTCAAGCAACGCCTTCAGCTGATCGCGCAGCCCGGCCGCCTTGCGGATGCCGGCCTCCATTGCAGCGGCATCGCCGTCTCCCGTCGAAACGATCTCATGTAATGGACTTGCCCCGAAAAAGTGGAGAGTTTCCTTCTGATGAAAGGCGACCTCGATGACGAAACAGAGACAGTTTACGGATGCGTTCAAGGCGGAGGCGGTTGGCCTTGTGCGAACGAGCGGTCGGACGAAGCGGCAGATCGCGGAGGATCTTGGTGTTGGTTTCTCGACGCTGACGCGATGGATGGGTCGGCAGCTGGATCGTGAGATGGGCGATCCTGGGCGTCCGCCTGATGCTGATGTCGCCGCTGAATTGAAACGGCTGCGGCGGGAGAATGAAATCCTTCGGCAGGAGCGGGATATCTTGAAACGGGCGACGGCTTTTTTCGTCAAGGAGGGAAGTCGGTGAGGTTCGCGCTCATCGACCAGGCGAAGAAGGATTTCCCTGTGGACCGTTTGTGCGCGACGCTGGGTGTCAGCCCGAGCGGCTACTTTGCCTGGGGGCGCCGGCCGGCGTGCCGCCGGCAGCGCGACGACATGATAATGCTGGCGCATGTGCGATCGTCGTTCGCGCTGTCGAACGGAACCTATGGTAGCCCGCGCATGACGCGGGAACTGCAAGACAATGGCTTTGCCATTGGCCGGCGCGACGAACGGCGCGTCTGATGCGGGAGAATGGCCTCCAGGCAAGACAGAAGCGGCGGTTCAAGCGCACGACGGACAGCGAACACGCCTTTCCGGTTGCCCCCAATGTCATCGACCAGGATTTGCCGCCACTGGTCCCAACCAGAAATGGGGTGCCGACATCTCCTACATCTGGACGCGGGAGGGCTGGTTGTACCTTGCTGTCGTCATCGATCTGTTTGCCCGCAAGGTCGTTGGCTGGGCTGCTGGCAACCGGCTACACCGCAGCCTGGCTCTGGCAGCGCTCAACAAGGCGTTCGTCATGCGGCAGCCGGAACCCGGCCTCATTCACCACTCCGACCGCGGCAGCCAATATTGTTCTATCGACTACCAAGCCGAATTGCGTGCCGCCGGCGTCATCATCTCAATGTCAGGCAAGGGCAATTGCTTTGATAACGCCATGGTCGAAACATTCTTCAAGACGCTGAAAACTGAACTGATCTGGCGCACCTCTTTCCTTACCCGCGCCGATGCCCAAGCCGCCATTGCCCGATATATCGACGGCTTCTACAATCCCATCCGGCGGCATTCCGCGCTCGACTACATCAGCCCGATGCAGTTCGAGCGAAACGCCGCCGAATGAGCAACCCGCTCTCCACTTTACCGAAGCAAGTCCAGAGAGTGGGAATGCAGAGAAGGAAGTTCAGCCGCGAGTTCAAGCTTGAGGCGGTGAGATTGGTGAAGGATCGGGGCGTTGCGGTGGCGCAGGCGGCCCGTGATTTGGATCTCCATGAGAATGTGCTGCGCAAGTGGGTCCGCGAGACGAGCGCTGACCCGCAGCATGCCTTTCCCGGCCATGGTCAAATGAAGCCTGAGCAGCAGGAGATTGACCGGCTGCGTCGGGAAGTTACTAAGCTGAAGGCGGAGCGCGACATCCTAAAAAAGGCCGCAGCCTACTTCGCGAGGGATGCGATATGAGGTTCGCCTTTATCGCGAAGCACCGTTCGATCTGGCCGGTGGCATGGCTGTGCAATGCGCTGGATGTGTCGCGCTCAGGCTTCCATGCCTGGCTCAACCGCAGCCCCAGCGCCCGGTCCCAGCACGACGAGATGCTCGTTCCCAGGATCGACCGGAGCTTCAAGAGCAGCGACCGCGCACCTATGGCGCCCGTCGCGTCTGGCACGACGTCTTGGCTGAGGGAGTCTCCTGCGGTCTTCATCGCGTCGAGAGGCTCATGCGGGAGAACGGCTTGCGTGCCCGGCCTCGGCGCCGCGGGCTACCGAAGGACACTGGCGAGCGAGCCGCCGTGTCGGACAATCTCCTTGATCGCGCCTTCGAAGCTGCTGCTCCGAACCAGAAGTGGATTGCCGACTTCACCTACATCTGGACCGCCGAAGGATGGCTCTATGTTGCGGCGGTCGTCGACCTGTTCTCCAGGCGTGTCGTCGGCTGGGCGATGAAGGCCGAGATGACGGCCCAACTCGTCACCGACGCCCTAATCATGGCGATCTGGCGCCGAGGCAAGCCAGACAGCCTGCTCCATCATTCGGACCAGGGGTCGCAATATACGAGCGAGCAGTTCCAGCGCCTGATGGCCGATCACGGCATTACCTGCTCGATGAGCCGGTCCGGCAACGTCTGGGACAATGCTGCGATGGAGAGCTTCTTCTCGTCGCTCAAAACCGAGCGGACAGCCCGCAAGGTCTACAGGACGAGGGATCACGCCAAGGCAGATGTGTTCGATTACATCGAATGCTTCTATAACCCTCGGCGAAGGCACTCGACGCTGGGCTATCTCAGCCCCAACGAGTTCGAGGAGCAAGCTATGCTAGCTTAACCGGGTGTCCGAAAAACCGGCAGCAGGCCAATGAGGCCGACACTCCGCTAATCTGCGATCCAATCTGAGCCAAATGATCTGACGACGGACAGTTTGTAGACGTTGCGCAGCCGGTGGGCTTCGTCGAACACGACCAGATCCCACTTGGTCATGGCGAGTTCGTCCGAACACCGCGCGGCGAACTCATAGCTTGAGATGATGATCCCGGGAGAATCGCGGAACGGCTTGGCGTGCCCCTCCTTCTTCAAGACTTTATAGGTAGCCGACTCCAAAATCGTTGCAGGCAACGAAAACTTCTCGCGCAGCTCCTGCTCCCATTGCTTACGTAGGGAGGCCGGGACAATCAAAAGAATGCGGCGCTTCTGCTCAGCCCACTTCTGACCCATGACGAGACCAGCTTCGATCGTCTTGCCGAGACCGACCTCGTCGGCCAGGAGCACACCTTTCGAGAGCGGCGACTTCAGGGCGAACAAAGAGGCTTCGACTTGATGCGGATTCATCTCGACCCGCGCCGCGGTCAGTGAGCGTGTGAATGCGTCCTGGTCGAAGCCATCCAAGGTAATTCGATGGCTATGGTAATGACCCTGAACTTGCGTATAGGAAGCCAAAATTCCCCCAAACTTATTTCGCTCGAAATCAGACGCTCAAGTCGGAGCGAGGATGCCCCGGCAATTTCTACTAAGCCGCTCAAAATATCGCAAGCTGATGATAAATGATTCGAGCATTCTCATCTGCTTGTAGCTGCGCCCTGCTGTGGACCCTGCTGTTGTTTATTTGGTTCTGGCGCACCAGGTTGGAACGACGTAGGTGCCTGAACGGTCGAAGTGTTACCATTGAAGGCGGCGGGATCTCAGTTCCGAATTGCGGCGTATACCATGTGACGTTGTGCAATCGCCGCCTTCGCTGCAGTCATCATGTGGCATCGGCGTCAGCGGCAGTTCGTCAGTCGGGATAGATTCTCGGTCTCGCAGAGACCGGCCAGGGCGCTCTGCAACGGAATTTAGAGTCTCTTCGCCATTCTAGGCGTCTGACAGGCACCCGCTGCTGCTCAGCCCTGTTGAGTTCGAGAAAAAGGCATATATGGACCTTGATACCTCTCAAGCGAAACGCGGCAACCCGAAAGCTGGTTTGACAATTTGGGAATAAAACCTTTGTTATCAATGACCGATAGCACAACGTTTGACAGCCTAACCACTTGAACTGCCACGGCTGTTCCAGAACGGCTCAGCGTGGAATAGAATGACGCCCGTGGCCTGCTGAAAGGCCGCGTATGAGCGAAAGATCGAATGGCAACCACGGAACTGGAACAGCCGGGGACTGGCTTGAGCGCACGCGCGACGCGGACGCTGAAGGCGGTGCCGCGCGCCTGGAATCGGTTCTGGCGCCTGGTTTCGCTTTATATGCCGAAGCGGCTCTATGCCCGCTCGCTGATCATCGTCATCGCGCCGATGATCCTGCTGCAGTCGGTCGTCGCCTTCGTCTTCATGGAACGCCATTGGGCAACCGTGACGCAGCGCCTGTCGCAGGCGACGGTCCGTGACATCGCCGCCATCATCGACATGATGGAGACTTATCCGCACGACGTCGACTACGCCAACATCATCCGCATTGCCCAGGACCGCATGCAGCTGAAGGTCGACCTGTTACCGCCCGACCCCTTGCCCGCGCCCGGTCCAAAACCGTTTTTCTCTATTCTGGATGATGTGCTATCGGCCGAGATCACCCGCCAGATCAACCGTCCGTTCTGGATAGACACGGTCGGCAATTCCAACATCGTCGAGGTCCGTGTCCAGCTCGAAGGCAAGGTGCTGCGCGTCTTCGTCCGCCGCAGCCAGGCCTATGCGTCGAACACCCATATCTTCCTGATCTGGATGGTCGGCACCTCGCTGGTGCTGCTAATGATCGCCATTCCGTTCCTGCGCAACCAGATCCGCCCGATCCTGACACTGGCCGAAGCGGCCGAGAGTTTCGGCAAGGGCCGGCCGATGCCGCGCGATTTCCGCCCGCGCGGCGCCGAGGAGGTTCGCCGCGCCGGCTTCGCCTTCATCCAGATGCGAGAGCGCATCGAACGCCAGATCGAGCAGCGCACCGCCATGCTGACCGGCGTCAGCCATGATCTGCGAACCATCCTGACCCGCTTCAAGCTGCAGTTGGCGCTGGCTGGCAGCAGGGCCGACACCAAGGCGCTCAACCAGGATATCGACGACATGCAGTCGATGTTGGAGGGCTATCTCGCTTTCGCGCGCGGCGAGGCCTCGGAAGACGCCGGCCGCTTCGATCTCGAAGCCTATTTCCAGAAGCTCGGCGAGGAAGCCAGGCTGCGCAAGCGCAAGCTGTCGACCACGCTTGCCGGCGACCGCGATGTGCATGTGCGGCCCAATGCCTTTGCCCGCCTGATGTCCAACGTCATCGGCAATGCCTTCCGCTACGCCAAGACGGTGGATGTAAACGCCACGCATGGTCGCGGCACCCTGCTCGTGACCATCGACGATGACGGCCCAGGCATCCCGGCCGACCGGCGAGAGGATGTGTTCAAGCCGTTCGTGCGGCTCGACGAGGCCCGCAACCTCGACGCCAGCGGCACTGGGCTCGGCCTCTCCATCGCCCGCGACATTGCCCGCAGCCATGGCGGTGACATCACGCTGGACGACAGCCCGCTCGGCGGCCTGCGCGCCGTCATCAAGGTTCCCGCCTGACCGATCGTGCAATTGCAGGTTGGGCCTTCATCCGCCCGTCATGAAAGCATGGTGAAGAGCGCGCATGAAGCGCGCGATATCATTCGATTCGGTCCTGCCGCCTCGCCACGACCGCGTGCCCGCCCGGGTGCGCTGGAGCGAAGCGCGAGCAGCAAGCTGGTCGCCGTTTCGGCATCGTTCCAAGACAGACAACGACCTTTCGAGCAGAGGGCCGCCATGCGCATCCTGATGGTCACCGACGCCTGGCGCCCGCAAGTCAACGGCGTCGTCCATACGCTCGAACGGCTCACGGAGACGCTGAAGTCCTTCAACGTCGAGGTGGACTTCCTGACACCCAACATTTTCCGCACCCTGCCCTTGCCGACCTACCCCGACATCAGGCTGGCGCTGACCACGCCAGGTCACGTCGCTCGCCTGATCGAGGCGCGCAAGGCCGATCATATCCACATCGTCACCGAGGGTCCGCTCGGCTACATGGCGCGGCGCTATTGCCGCAACGCCGGCCGGCCGTTCACCACCAGCTACCACACCCGCTTTCCTGAATACCTCAGCGCCCGCCTTCCGGTTCCGGAAAGCTGGGCCTATCGCTGGCTGCGCGACTTCCACAATTCCGGACAGGGCACGCTGGTCGCAACCCAGTCGCTCGCCGACGATCTCGCGGCGCGCGGCTTCACCAAGCTCAGGCCATGGACGCGCGGCGTCGACACCGACCATTTCCGTCCCGACAAGAAGAAGGACCTCGGCTTCCCCGGCCCGGTGTTCCTGTGCGTCGGGCGTGTCGCCATCGAAAAGAACCTTTCCGCTTTCCTCGACCTCGATTTGCCCGGCAGCAAGGTGATCGTCGGCGAAGGCCCGGAATTCGCCAAGCTGAAGGCGAAATATCCCGACGCCCATTTCCTCGGCCACCGCCCCAATGACGAACTGGCCGAGATTTACGCTTCGGCCGACGTCTTCGTCTTCCCCAGCCGCACCGACACATTCGGCAACGTCATCATCGAGGCGCTGGCCAGCGGCACGCCGGTCGCCGCCTATCCGGTCACCGGGCCGATCGACATCGTCGGCGACGGTATTGGCGGCGCGGTGTCGAACGATCTCAGGGAAGCCGCGCTGGCCGCGCTCAACGTCAGCCGCGATCAGGCGCGCGAACGCGCCATGCGCTACAGCTGGAAAGCCTGCGCCGAGATGTTCATGGACACGGTCGAGGAAGCGCTGGGCACGCAGCGAAAGCTGGCGGCCTGATCGTGCCTTTCGTTATCCAGGAGCGAAGCCGACTCACCGCCCCGGATAAAAAGCGAGGCGACTCGTGATCAGGCGTTAGTCCGCCGCGGCGCCTTGCCTGAATACTCCATTGCCGGGATGGCTTGGATCAAGGCTTGCATGGTGTGACTTCCGAACATGACCCAGATCAAATGATAATTCAGTCCAAGGCTGTGTAGTCATCCACACTTGAGACGCGCCGCTGTCGGCGACTTATAATTTACCATTTTTGCCTACATTGCGGCATGTTCGAAGCAAAATTGCCAAACAAGATGAACAGTTCCACGGGCCATTTCATCAGGCCCGAAGGTATATTGCTGATAGTTCTGCTCGTAGCGGCTTTCTTGCCCGTACTGCTCGTCGACATACCGGCTATGGTGGACTATCCAAATCATCTCGCAAGGATGTCGATCCTGATGCGTGCCGGTACGCCCGAGGCCCATCCCTACTATGAAGCCGCATGGGCGCCCTACCCCAATCTAGCCATGGACCTTGTTGTCCCGTTCGCTGGACGCTTGATCGGGATCGAGCTCGCGGCAAAGCTCTTCTATCTGATCTCGCAAATGCTGGTCGTTAGCGGAGCAATGGCCATCGGGGCGGCAGCACAGGGGCGTGTGATCCTCAGCGGCTTCGTTGCATCGCTGTTCCTCTACGCCATGCCTTTCGCTTTCGGATTCGTGAACTTCGAATTTGCGTTCGGGATAGCTCTTTGGGCCGTCGCGGTTTGGATTTGGCTCGAGGAAAGACCTTTGCCGCTGCGCCTTGCCATCCACGCCGTCTTCGTCGTGGTTCTGTATATCTCTCACCTGTTTGTCCTCGGCCTGTACGGCGTCGTGGTGGGGCTGTACGAACTGTCGCGCTGGCCCGACCATATCGAGAACTGGAAACGCACGGTCTTGCTGGTTGTCGGAATGGCTGCTCCCGTCGTCGCGTTTGGCGCCCTGGCGCTCGCCTTCGGCGGCAAAGTGGGTGGCGAAGGAACCGAATGGGCCCTGTCGGCAAAGTTGTTAGCGCTGGTTCAAGTCAACGGCTTCAGCAGATACACGTCCTCAGCCGTGACCGCGGTGCTGATCATTCTCACTTACCTTGTGGCGAAGCACAGGATGGTCGAGATCTCTCGCTTCGGCTGTTGGATAGGCTTTGGCCTGCTGTGCCTGTTCATTGTCATGCCGTTTCGTGTTGCGGACACTGCCTTTGTCGACGGGCGTGTTCTTCTGGCGCTTATTCTGATCCTGCCGGCCTTCGTCACGATCAAGTATCCGCAAGGCCCGCGCGGAACGCTTTTCGTCGCGCTAGCAGTTGGCGTCGGGCTTGCAAACAGCAGCGTCGCGATCTGGGCGCAATTGTCGTGCCGCAGCGAATACCGTACGCTGATAACCGCGTTCGACGCCATTCCAATGGGCTCGCGAATCCTTACCGGTCAGAATGGTCCTCCGGAAGACCCGCCGACGAATCTGCTCCTCTATCCAATGTACAATGCCGCCGCGTTGGCCGTGGTCACACGCGATGCACTGATACCGACGCTGTTCACCTATCCGGGAAAACAGCCGGTGAGGCCCCGGCCGGAAGTAGCAAGCCTGACCGTACCGCAAGGCGGGCCCATCCCGATGTCTGAGCTGGAGGCCTACGCCGCCGGTGCATCCCCACCGGTCGAGGCGGCTTATGCAGCGCATTGGACCCGCGACTTTGACTATCTGCTGGTAATCGCGCCGGAGACTGACCCGTCCCGACACGGCTATCTTGAATTGATCGCCGCAGGCAAGCAGTTCAAATTATACCGGATAAGGAAATTGGTCGACGCGGACAGAGGAAGCGGATGACGTTCGTGCGCGCTACCCTCTGTCAAATCATCCGCATGAAATCCATGCTGAAGCATCAGCCGAAAGGATTATCAATCTATCCCGGTTCGCCTGAAGGCGTGGGTTCTGATCCCCAGTTGGGACCCTAAAACAACCTGCCTCCGTTCGGCACCTCGCGCTCAATCGCACCAAGCACCACGGCACCCTGGACTTGCTTCGGTAAAGTGGAGAGCGGGTTGCTCATTCGGCGGCGTTTCGCTCGAACTGCATCGGGCTGATGTAGTCGAGCGCGGAATGCCGCCGGATGGGATTGTAGAAGCCGTCGATATATCGGGCAATGGCGGCTTGGGCATCGGCGCGGGTAAGGAAAGAGGTGCGCCAGATCAGTTCAGTTTTCAGCGTCTTGAAGAATGTTTCGACCATGGCGTTATCAAAGCAATTGCCCTTGCCTGACATTGAGATGATGACGCCGGCGGCACGCAATTCGGCTTGGTAGTCGATAGAACAATATTGGCTGCCGCGGTCGGAGTGGTGAATGAGGCCGGGTTCCGGCTGCCGCATGACGAACGCCTTGTTGAGCGCTGCCAGAGCCAGGCTGCGGTGTAGCCGGTTGCCAGCAGCCCAGCCAACGACCTTGCGGGCAAACAGATCGATGACGACAGCAAGGTACAACCAGCCCTCCCGCGTCCAGATGTAGGAGATGTCGGCACCCCATTTCTGGTTGGGACCAGTGGCGGCAAAATCCTGGTCGATGACATTGGGGGCAACCGGAAAGGCGTGTTCGCTGTCCGTCGTGCGCTTGAACCGCCGCTTCTGTCTTGCCTGGAGGCCATTCTCCCGCATCAGACGCGCCGTTCGTCGCCGGCCAATGGCAAAGCCATTGTCTTGCAGTTCCCGCGTCATGCGCGGGCTACCATAGGTTCCGTTCGACAGCGCGAACGACGATCGCACATGCGCCAGCATTATCATGTCGTCGCGCTGCCGGCGGCACGCCGGCCGGCGCCCCCAGGCAAAGTAGCCGCTCGGGCTGACACCCAGCGTCGCGCACAAACGGTCCACAGGGAAATCCTTCTTCGCCTGGTCGATGAGCGCGAACCTCACCGACTTCCCTCCTTGACGAAAAAAGCCGTCGCCCGTTTCAAGATATCCCGCTCCTGCCGAAGGATTTCATTCTCCCGCCGCAGCCGTTTCAATTCAGCGGCGACATCAGCATCAGGCGGACGCCCAGGATCGCCCATCTCACGATCCAGCTGCCGACCCATCCATCGCGTCAGCGTCGAGAAACCAACACCAAGATCCTCCGCGATCTGCCGCTTCGTCCGACCGCTCGTTCGCACAAGGCCAACCGCCTCCGCCTTGAACGCATCCGTAAACTGTCTCTGTTTCGTCATCGAGGTCGCCTTTCATCAGAAGGAAACTCTCCACTTTTTCGGGGCAAGTCCACCCTCTTCGTCAGGGAAGCCGAGCGTCAGCACTTCCGACATGAACGGGCCGATCTGGCGCGGTGGGAAATTGACCACCGCGAACACCTGCCGGCCGATCAGTGTTTCCGGCGTATAGTATTTGGTGATCTGCGCCGAAGATTTCTTGATGCCGATGGCCGCGCCGAAATCGATCTTCAGCTTGAACGCCGGCTTGCGCGCTTCCGGAAACGGCTCGGCCTCGACGATGGTGCCAGCGCGGATGTCGACGCGATCGAAATCGGCAAAGCTGATCTCGGGCTTGCGCTCGCTGCTCGAACTCATTTGCGGTCCATACCCTGACTTGGAGCATGACCTTGGAAAGTAGAATCCGGGCTCCGGACAAGATCATGCTCGAACAAACAGACAGAGCCTTATCCTGATTCCCTCGGGATGGAACAGGCTCAGGCGTTGCCGTGCGTCTCGAACAGCACGCCGGCCAGCGCATCCTTGGCCGAGGTTCCCGACCAGACGACGAACTGGAATGCCTGGAAATAGCATTCGCAGGCCTCGAGCGCCGAGGACAAGAGCACCTCGACCTGCTGGCTCGACGGCTCGACACCACCGGCCAGAAGCAGCGACTGGCGGAACATGATCGCGCCTTCTTGCTCCCAGAGGTCGAAATGGCCAAACAGCATCTGCTCGTTGATCAAGGACAGCAGCCGCATCACTTCCAGCGCTCGGGTTTCCGGCACCTTGATGTCGAAGGCGCAGGCCAGATGCAGCGCCTCGAAGTCCTCCATCCAGGAGAAGGAGACGTGATAGTCGGTCCAGCTTCCCACGACCGAAATCGAAATCTCGTCGTCGCCGGCCCGTTCGAAGGACCAGTCGTTGTTGTGGGCCACCTGTTCGATCACATCCACCGGATGGATTTCGCGGGACAATTCGAGTTCGAGAAGTTCCATGGAATGCTTCCTGTGTTCTGAGGAGCGCCACCACACGCTCCGGGGGGCACACACAACGAACAATCATGTCTAGAACTCGGACGGTCAGGGACTTCTCAACGCAAAGACCCAGACCGGAACCCCACCGCCCGGCGGCATGACCCGGTTCCGAATCATGCAACAAATTCAGTCTATTGATCGGGAGTCGCGTGAACAGCCCAATTTTTCGCACTGCGTCATTCGCATGTGGAAAGCCGCTGTCACAAAGATTCATGCAATGCCGTTAAGCGATTCACGGCAAAGCGCTTTTTAGGATTATGCTTTGTGGAAAAGTTTAACGATTATTTTTTTGTTTTGGGCTTGGCCGAAGACGCGGGTGCGGCCTGACCGGTCAATTCCGCGAGCCTCGCCTCGAGCTCGTCGATGCGGCTCGACAGCCGGGCATTCTCCTCGCGCGCCTTGGCCGCCATGTCGCGCGCGGCCTCGAATTCCTCGCGCTGCACCACGTCCATGGTGTTGAGGATGCGTTCGGCCTGTCCCTTGAAGGCGGTCTCGACCTCGCGGCGCACCCCTTGCGCGGCGCCGGCGGCGTCGGTCATCAGCTTGGCGAATTCATCGAGAATGCGGTTCGGTCCGGTCGACATGGCAAATCCTCGGTTGCTCGAAATGACGTAGTGGCGCGCGGCGCGGAATGCAAGAACGTTGCGGCCCGGTGCGGCATCAAGTCGGCCTCCGCCTTGCCTTGACCCCGCCAAAACCCTGCCGCATGGTCCGCGCCCAAACGCGTTTCGCAACCGAGAGTGCCCCGTTGAACGAATATTTCCTGCTGCCGCTGGCCTCCCTGCCCTTCCCCAACATCAACCCGATCCTCATCCAGATCGGGCCGCTGGCGGTGCACTGGTATGGTGTCGGCTACATCGTCGGCATCCTCTTTGCCTGGTGGTACGCCAAGCGGCTTATCACCAATCCGAAGCTGTGGCCCGACGGCAAATTGCCGATGAAGCCCGAGGACCTCGATGACTTCATCGTCTGGGCCGCGGTCGGCGTCGTGCTTGGCGGGCGCACCGGCTACGTGCTGTTCTATGACTTGGCGCGCTACATCCAGCACCCGCTCGATATCTTCGCGGTCTGGCAAGGCGGCATGTCGTTCCATGGCGGCCTGCTCGGCGTCATCCTCGCCATGACGCTGTTTTCCATAAAACGCGGCATCCGCACCTGGTCTCTGTTCGACGTCGTGGCGGCCGGCGTGCCGATTGGCCTCGGCCTGGTGCGCGTCGCCAACTTCATCAATTCCGAGCTCTGGGGCCGGCCGACGGACGTGCCCTGGGCGATCGAATTCCCCAATGGCGGGCCGTTCGCGCGCCATCCGAGCCAGCTCTACGAAGCATTCCTCGAGGGCATCGTGCTGTTCCTGGTGCTGCGCGTCCTCACCCATTCGCGCTTCAAGCTGAAGACGCCGCGCTTCGTCGGTGGCGCCTTCATCTGCGGCTACGGTCTGTCGCGCATCTTCGTCGAGTTCTTCCGCGAGCCCGACCAGCAGCTCGGCTATCTGCTCGGCACCAATTGGCTGACCATGGGCATGATCCTGTCATCGCCGATGGTGCTGGCCGGCATCTGGGCGATGATGACAGCCAAGCCGGTGACGCAATCGCAGCCACAGGCGACATGACTCGGTTGAAGACCCGCATCGCCGAGCTGATCGAGGCAACGGGGCCGATCCCCGTCAGCGAATACATGGCGCTCTGCCTGTTCGATCCCAGCGACGGCTACTACACGACACGCGAACCGTTCGGTGCCGCCGGCGACTTCATCACCGCGCCGGAGATCAGCCAGATGTTCGGCGAACTCATCGCCGTCTGGCTTTACCAGGCCTGGGCGGCGATCGGCCGGCCGCTGCCGGTCACCATCGCCGAGATCGGCCCGGGGCGTGGCACGCTGATGAAGGACATGCTGCGCACCCTGTCGCGGCTTGATCCAGCGCTGACCACCGGCGCGTCCTTCGCCATGATCGAGACCAGTCCACGTCTGGCCGAGGTGCAGAAACGGACGCTTGCCGGAGCAGCTGCCGGCATCGCCTGGCATGAAACCATCGCCACATTGCCGCAACTGCCGCTGCTCATCGTCGGCAACGAACTGTTCGACGCAGTGCCCGTCCGCCAGTTCATCCGCGCTGGCGCCGGCTGGCGTGAACGCATGGTCGGCTTCGACGACGCCAACGAATTGCGCTTCTTTGCCGGCGCCGGCTCGGTCGATCCGTCGCTGCTGCCCGATGATGCCACTGATGCGCCGCAAGGCGCGATCGTCGAGATCGCGCCGGCCCGCACGGCGCTGGTGGCTGTTATCGCCGAGCGGATTTCCAGGCATGGCGGCGCTGGCCTGTTCCTCGACTATGGTCATCTCCGGCCCGGCGTCGGCGACACATTGCAGGCCCTGCGCAAGCACAATCACGAAGATGTGCTGGCCAATCCCGGCGAGGCCGACCTCACCGCCCATGTCGATTTCGCCGCGCTGGCAACAACAGCGCGCGCGCATGGGCTCGACGCTCATCTCTCCGCACAGGGCGACTTCCTCTTGGGCATGGGCATCCTCGAACGCGCCGGCCGGCTCGGCGCCGGCGCCGATGAGGCGGCACGGGAGAAGATCGCCGGCGCGGTCGAACGGCTCGCCGGACCGCAGGCCATGGGCGAGCTTCAAGGTGCTTGCCGTCCTGCCCGCAGGCATCGCCGTCGCGCCCTTTACGTCAGCGCATTGACTTTTCGCCGCCACCTCTTTCACTCTGCCGGCTTTCGCAAGGCCGGCGCGCACCGGTCCAGAACTTCGCCCGCCTGAACTTCGTCTTGACGAAATCACCCACACGGACAACAACGCCCCAATGCTGAATCAGACCAAACCGGATCCCGTTCGGTCGGCCTTGCTGGACAAGGCCCAGGCGCAAGGTATCCGCCACGGCTATTTCACCCGCGTCGGTGGCGTCTCCAGCGGCATCTACCAGGGCCTCAACATCGGCTCGGGCTCCAACGATGACCAGACGTTGGTCGCCGAGAACCGCCGCCGCGTCGCCGAATGGATGGGCGTCCCCGCCACCCATCTCCTGAGCGCCCATCAGGTCCACTCGCCCGACGTTGTTGTTGCCCGCGAGCCGTTTGCCGGCGAACGGCCAAAGGCCGACGCCATCGTCACCGACCGCCCGGGCATCGCCGTCGGCGCCTCGACGGCCGATTGCGGACCGGTTCTGTTCGCGGATGCGCGAGCGCGCATCATCGGCGCGGCGCATGCCGGCTGGAAAGGCGCCTTCACCGGCGTGCTCGAAAACACCATTGCCGCGATGGAAGGCCTCGGCGCGCGGCGCGAGCGCATCGTCGCGGTGCTCGGCCCCTCGATCGGGCCGGAGAACTATGAGGTCGGGCCGGAATTCGTCGCCCGCTTCGTCGAGGCCGACGCCGCCAACATCCGCTATTTCACGCCCTCGGCGAAACCCGGCCATGCCATGTTCGACCTCAACCTCTATACGGTCGACCGGTTGAACAAGGCCGGCGTGACCGCCGAGGGGCTGGGCCGCTGCACCTATGCCGAGGACGATCTGTTCTATTCCTACCGGCGCACCACGCACCGCAACGAACCCGATTACGGACGGCAGATTTCAGCAATCGTTTTGGAGAAGCAATAATGGCGCTGCATTTCGAACGCTCGGAATTTGACGCGCGGCGCGATCGGCTGATGATCGAGATGGCCGAGAAGAAGCTCGACGCCGTGCTCCTGTTCGCGCAGGAAAGCATGTACTGGCTGACCGGCTACGACACGTTCGGGTTCTGCTTCTTCCAGTGCCTGGTGGTGAAGGCCGACGGATCGATGGTCCTGCTCACCCGCTCGGCCGATCTGCGCCAGGCGCGCCACACCTCGATCATCGACAACATCGTGTTGTGGACTGACCGCAACGGCGCCAATCCGGCGGTGGACCTGCGCAACCTGCTTAATGAACTCGATCTGCTCGGCGCCCGCATCGGCGTCGAATACGACACGCACGGCCTGACCGCCTACAATGGCCGCCGGCTGGACGAACAGTTGCAGACTTTCGGCCAGATCGCCGACGCCTCCGGCATTGTCAGCCGGCTGCGCCTGTTCAAGAGCCCCGCCGAAATCGCCAAGGCCGAGAAGGCCGCCAACCTTTCCGACGATGCGCTGGACGCGGCGCTGCCGCTGATCAAGCAAGGCGGCGATGAAGGCCTGATCCTGGCCGCCATGCAAGGCGCGATCTTTGCCGGCGGCGGCGACTACCCGGCCAACGAATTCATCATCGGCTCCGGCATCGATGCACTGCTCTGCCGCTACAAGGCGGGTCGCCGCAAGCTCGGCAAGAACGACCAGCTGACGCTCGAATGGGCTGGCGTGTTCAACCATTATCATGCGCCGATGATGCGAACGGTCCTGACGGGCAAGGTCTCGAAGCGGCACCAGGAGCTTTTCGACGCCGCCCGCGCCGCGCTTCTGGCTGTCGAAAAGGCGATGACGCCGGGCAATACGTTTGGCGATGTGTTCGACGCGCACGCCCGCACCATGGAGGCGCATGGGTTGACCAAGCACCGGCTGAATGCCTGTGGCTATTCGGTCGGCGCCCGCTTCACGCCGTCCTGGATGGACATGCCGATGTTCTACCAGGGCAATCCCGAGCCGATCGCGCCGAACATGACGCTGTTCGCCCATATGATCATCATGGATTCCGACACCGAGACGGCAATGACGCTGGGTCACACCTATCTGACCACGGAATCGCAGCCCAAGCCCTCTCCCGCCATGATCTCGACTTGATCGTACAGTGAATCCATAATGGGGGTGTCCGTCGCCAGGGAGTTTTCAGGCACATGAGGCGATCGCATGTGACGACCGTGTCATTGCTTGTTGCACTGGCGCTCTCCGCTTGCACCAATGCCAAGGATGTCCTCGAACCTTCGGCCATCACCCCGCCAGCATCATCGTCGACCCAGGCGCTGACCCCGACGCAGGGCACCACCACCGCGGCCGTCCCCGCGCCGGCAACTTCCACGCCCGCGACGTCCACCCCCGCGCCAGGCACCGCCACGCCGGCCCAGAGTGCTGCCATCCTGTCGAAGACCCGCTTGCAGATCGCGCCGATCGTCGGCGCCTCGGTGGAGGCGGCGACGCCGCTGACGGCCGAACTGCAGACACGCGCCAGGCAGCGCGGCATCACGCTCGCCGGCAGCCAGGACCAGACCGCGACCCATGTGCTGAAGGGCTATTTCTCGGCGATGTCCGAAGGCAAGGACACCACGGTGATCTACGTCTGGGACGTCTATGACCCGGCGGGCAACCGGCTGCACCGCATCAACGGCCAGCAGAAGGCGCCCTCGGTCAATGGCGCCGACAGCTGGAAGGCCGTCGCGCCGGCGACAATGCAGGCAATTGCCGACCAGACCATCGACCAATTCGCCGCGTGGCTCGGCGGCGGAGCCGGCTGAGGTGTGGTACCAACGCGCCACGACGTGACGTTTTCCCAAGATTAGCCGGCGGATTCCGGATAAGGGCGCTTGCAATACCGGCACGGGCCGCTAAAAGCCCGATCAAATCCTCCACCAGGAACGGTGCATGAAACTCTTCGCGGGCAATTCCAACAGGGTGCTGGCCGAAGCGGTCGCTCGGTATCTCAACATCCCGCTGGGCAAGGCCACGGTCAGGCGCTTCGCCGATCAGGAGATTTTCGTCGAGATTCAGGAAAACGTGCGCGGCGAGGATGTCTTCATCCTGCAGTCGACCTCGTTCCCGACCAACGATCACCTGATGGAACTGCTCATCATGATCGATGCCTTCATGCGCTCGTCGGCCAAGCGCATCACGGCGGTCATTCCCTATTTCGGCTATGCCAGGCAGGACCGCCGCGCTTCGGGGCGCACGCCGATCTCGGCCAAGCTGGTCGCCAACATGATCACGCGCGCCGGCGTCGACCGCGTGCTGACGCTCGATCTCCATGCCGGCCAGATCCAGGGCTTCTTCGACATCCCCACCGACAATTTGTTCTCGGTTCCGGTCATGGCCCGCGACGTGAAGGCGAAATACAAACAGCTCGCCAATGTCGTCGTTGTATCGCCCGACATAGGCGGCGTGGTCCGCGCCCGTGCGCTGGCCAAGCGCTTCGACGCGCAGCTCGCCATCGTCGACAAGCGCCGCGAACGTCCCGGCGAATCGGAAGTCATGAACATCATCGGCGCTGTCGCCGGCAAGGATTGCCTGCTGATCGACGACATCGTCGATTCGGGCGGCACGCTGTGCAACGCCGCCGATGCGCTGCTGGCCAATGGCGCCACCAGCGTCACCGCCTACATCACCCATGGCGTGCTGTCGGGCGGCGCCGTTGCCCGCATCAGCGGTTCGAAGCTGCAGGAACTGGTGATCACCGATTCCATCCAGCCGACTCAAGCCGTGCTCGACTGCCACAACATCCGCGTCATCTCCATCGCCGACCTGATGGGCGAAGCGATCTCGCGCACCGCGACCGAGGAATCAGTGTCGAGCCTGTTCGATTAGTACACGCACGGAGCAGACGCTCCACGCAGCGCAATAGCGTCAAGAATGGCTGGAAGACGTTTAGCTCTGACAGCCCCGATCAATCCCATCGCATCGAACTTGTGAAATCGATGAAGGCGCGTAGCGGTGCCGGCAGGTAGCGACGGCCCGGATAATAGAGAAACGGGCCTGAAAAACGCTCCCACCATGGCTCCAGCACCGGCTCCAGGACGCCACTGTCGAAATACGGCTGCAGCCAGTCCTCGAACAGGCTGACGATGCCGCAGCCGGCGATCGCCGCTTCGACCGCAAGGTCGGTCGCGGTGCCGGTGCTGACGATGAGCGGACCGGTCGGCTCCACCTTCACCACCTCGCCGTCGCGCACGAACTCCCAGGCAGTCATGGCACGGCTTCTGAAGCGACCGAGCAGGCAGGCGTGATCCAGCAGGTCACGCGGATGCTCGGGGCGGCCGCGCCGGTCGAGATAGGCCGGTGACGCGGCGGTGGCGAAACGTTGGTGGCGAGGGCCGATCGGAATGGCGATCATGTCCTGCTCCAGCCGCTCATCATAGCGGATGCCCGCATCGCAGCCGGCCGCCAGCATATCGACGAAACTGTCCTCGGCGATGATCTCGAGGCAGATGTCGGGATAGGCGGCAAGGAAGGGCGGCACGAGACGAGGCAGGACGAGCCGCGCGGCACTCACCGGCACGTTGAGCCGCAGCGTGCCCGCCGGCCGGTCGCGAAAACCGTTGACCACATCGAGTGCCGCCTCGACCTCGCCCAGTGCGGGTCCGAGCCGATCAAGCAGGCGCGCGCCGGCTTCGGTCGGCGCGACACTGCGCGTGGTGCGGTTGAGCAGCCGCACCCCAAGCCTTGCCTCCAACCGGCTCACCGCTTCGCTGAGGCTGGAAGCGCTGCCGCCGCCTGCCCGCGCCGCGTCGCGAAAGCCACCGGCTCGCGCGACCGCCACGAACGCCGTGAGATCGCCAAGGTCAGCCATTGTTCGCTCTCCCGAACAGCTTGTTTCGATTAAACCGCATTATCGTACGAGGCATAGCGGCCTACATGCAAGGTCGACCCAAGAGGAGACCATTCATGACCAACATCAACACAGCTGGAACATTCAAACTCGGCGACCGCACCGTGAAGCGCCTCGGCTATGGCGCCATGCAGCTTGCCGGACCGGGCGTCTTTGGGCCGCCGAAGGACCGCAACGCCGCTGTTGCCGTGCTGCGCGAAGCCGTGGCCAGCGGCGTCGATCACATCGACACCAGCGACTTCTATGGCCCGCACGTCACCAACCAGATCATCCGCGAGGCATTGCACCCCTACCCGGACGATCTCGTCATCGTCACCAAGATCAGCGCCCGGCGCGGCGCGCGTGGATCCTGGATTCCGGCCATGTCGCCCAAGGAACTGACGCAGGCCGTGCACGACAATCTGCGCAATCTCGGCCTGGAGCGGCTCGAAGTGGTTAACCTACGCAGCATGCTTGGCGTCCACGGTCCCGTCGAAGGGTCGCTCGAACCGCAGCTCACGGTCCTGGCCGAGCTTCAGCGCCAGGGTCTTGTGCGCCATATCGGGCTGAGCAATGTCACATCCACACAGATCACTGAGGGCCGCCGCATCTGTGAAATCGTCTGCGTGCAGAACATGTACAATCTCGCTCATCGGGACGATGACGCACTGGTCGACGAGCTGGCGGCGGCAGGCATCGCCTATGTGCCGTTCTTCCCGCTCGGCGGCTTCACGCCGTTGCAGTCGACGATATTGTCCGATGTCGCCGGCCAACTCGGCGCCACGCCGATGCAGGTGGCACTCGCCTGGCTGCTCCAGCGCGCGCCCAACATCCTGCTCATACCCGGCACCTCGTCGGTTGGGCACCTGCGTGAAAACCTGGCGGCGGCCGACCTGAAGCTGTCGGGTGAAACGGTCGCCATGCTCAACCAGATCGCAGCCGATCCCGTGCACGCCTGATACGGCGGCTCGCCGGGAAATTCAGGGCGTCTTGAGGCCGATCGGGCCTGGCCCCTGCAGCATCGGCACGTCGGGCCTCGCCGACCCACCCGCGCGCCTCATGTAGCCGCGCGGCGAGGCGCCCAGCATACGCTTGAACATGGTGATGAAGGCCGGCACGCTGTCATAGCCGAGGTCGAGCGCCACCCTGGTGATCGGCTCGCCATCGGCGAGCCGCGGCAGGGCCGCGAACAGGCAGGCCTGCTGGCGCCATGTGGACAGCGACAGGCCGGTCTGGCGATGGAAGGCGCGGGTGAAGGAACGCCGGCTCATGCCGGCGGCATCCGCCCATTCATCGATCGTCGCATGCGGCGAAGGTGCGGCCACGAAGCGCCGACACAGCGCCGCGAGTTTCGGGTCGGACGGGAACGGCAGGCCGAGCGGCCGTTCCGGCAGATTGGGGATCTCATGCAGCAGCAGGCTCATGATCAGCCCGCCACGCCCTTCCAATTCGCCGCCCTGCGGCAGCTTTTCCGATTCCACGATCAGGCTGTGCATCAGGTCGGTGACACCGACGACTCGCAAGCTGTCCGGCAGCCCGTCGATCGCCTGCGGCATCACATAGACCGAGCGCATCGAGACATCGCCCAGCATTTCGACTGAATGTTCGGTACCGGCGGGAATCCACATGGCGTGATCGGGCGGGACCATCCAGCGCCCGTGCCGCGTCGTCACCAGCACGACACCGACCAGCGCATGCAGCAGCTGGCTGCGGCTGTGGCGGTGTTGCGGCACGTTGTAGCCGTCAGGATATTCCGTTGGCAGCGCCACCGCCGGCCCGACGACCTGCTCCAGCCACTCCCAGCGGCTTTCATGCAACTGCCGGCGATCGACATTGCCCGCGTGGGATATTTCCCGTCCGTGCGGCATTGGATATGGCCCACTTGCGAAACTATTGGACCAAACCACGAAAGAAGTAGCTTGGCAACCGTCCTATAAGGCGGCCTGCGGGAGAGCCCGCAGTATGAGCGCGGGCGTGCCCGCCAAAAAGACCACGGAGCCTACCTTGACCGATACGACAGCCACCGGCGTCGCACCCGCGAGTGCCAGCCACACTTCAGCCCAGGCGACGGCCTTCACCGTCATCCTGGCGGTGAGCTTCTGCCACGGCATCAACGACATCATGCAGTCGCTGCTATCGGCCATCTATCCGCTCTTGAAGGAAAATTATGGCCTCGATTTCTGGCAGATCGGCCTTCTGACCTTCACCTTCCAGGTAACGGCGTCGCTGCTGCAGCCGGTGATCGGCATGATCACCGACAAGCGCCCGATGCCCTATTCCCTGCCTTATGGCATGGCCTCCTCGCTCGTCGGGCTGATCGTGCTCGCCTATGCCGGACATTATTCGCTGCTTCTGATCGGCGCGTCGCTGATCGGCATCGGCTCGGCCATCTTCCACCCGGAATCCTCGCGCATTGCCCGCTTCGCCTCCGGCGGCCGCTTCGGCCTCGCGCAGTCGCTGTTCCAGGTCGGCGGCAATTTCGGCCAGTCCATGGGGCCGCTGCTGGCGGCCTTCATCGTCGTGCCCTTTGGCCAGACCAGCATCTCGTGGTTCGCCGTCGGCTCGCTGATCGGCATCATCGTGCTGTGGCAGGTCGGCGGCTGGTACAGCCGGATGCGCGCCGCGCAGGCCAACCGCAAGACGGCGAGCTTCGTCTCGCCCTTCCCGCGCCGCAAGGTGATGTGGGCCCTGGCGGTGCTGACCCTGCTGGTGCTGACCAAGAATGCCTACATTGCCTCGCTCTCCAGCTACTACACCTTCTACGCCATCCATAAGTTCGGCGTTTCGGTGCAGATGAGCCAAGTCATGCTGTTCCTGTTCCTCGGCGCCTCGGCGCTCGGCATCCTGTTGGGCGGCCCGTTCGGCGACCGTTACGGACAGAAGGCGATGATCTGGTTCTCGATCGTTGGCGTGCTGCCCTTCACGCTGGCCCTCCCCTATGCCAACCTCGAATGGACGATGGTGCTGACGGTGCTGATCGGCCTGATCCTGTCGTCGGCCTTCTCCAACATCGTCGTCTTCGCGCAGGAACTGGTGCCGGGACGCGTCGGCATGATTGCCGGCATATTCTTCGGCTTCGCCTTCGGCATGGGTGGCATCGCGGCTGCCGTGCTCGGCGTCGTCGCCGACATGAAGGGCATCGATTTCGTCTTTCAGGTCTGCTCGTATTTGCCGCTGCTCGGCCTGCTGACGGTGTTCCTGCCGAACATGCGGGAAGCAAGAAAGCTCGACGCCGCGACCCGCTAGGCCGCATTGGTTGCGATATAGAAAGAAGCACCCGCCGGCTGACCGGCGGGTGCTTCTTTCTGCCTAAAGACTTACGCCTTGAAGAAGGCCAGCAGGTCGGCGTTGATGATGTCGGCATGGGTCGTGGCCATGCCATGCGGGTAGCCCTTGTAGACCTTGAGCTCGCCCTTCTTGAGCAGCTTGATCGTCAGGAGCGCCGAATCGGCGATCGGGACGATCTGGTCGTCATCGCCATGCATGACCAGCACCGGCACGTCGATTGTCTTCAGGTCCTCGGTGAAGTCGGTTTCCGAAAAAGCCTTGATGCAATCATAGTGCGCCTTGGTGCCGCCCATCATGCCCTGGCGCCACCAATTGTCGATGACGCCCTGCGATACCTCGGCACCGGGGCGGTTGAACCCGTAGAACGGACCGGCCGGAACGTCGCGGAAGAACTGGGCGCGGTTGGCCGCCTGGGCGGCGCGGAAGCCGTCGAACACCTCGATCGGCAGGCCGCCTGGGTTGGCTGGAGTCTTGACCATGATCGGCGGCACCGCACCGATCAGCACCACCTTGGCGACACGGCCGCCGGCGCCATACCGGGCGACATAGCGCGCCACTTCACCGCCGCCGGTCGAATGGCCGACATGGATGGCGTTCTTGAGGTCAAGATGTTCGGCAAGTTTCGCGACATCGGCGGCGTAGGTGTCCATCTCATTGCCGATGTCGGTCTGGGCCGAACGGCCGTGGCCCCGGCGATCATGGGCGATTACACGATAGCCTTGTGCCAGGAAGAACAGCATCTGGGCGTCCCAGTCGTCGCTGCTCAGCGGCCAGCCGTGATGGAAGACGATCGGCTGACCGGTCCCCCAATCCTTGTAATAGATCTGCGTTCCATCCTTGGTGGTGATCGTGCCGCTGCCGGAGCTGGGCTTGGATTGCGAGGCTTGGTTCATCTCAATCTCCCTTCAATTGTTATCGCGATAAACAATATCGCGATAACGATACAGCTAGCGCAGCCCGAAACCCTTGTCCATGAAATACGTATCGCGATATCATTTTTCGTGGTATCGAATTATTGCCTGCATCGGCAAGAAGGAATGCGTCGTGCCTCTCCCGTTGGACAATCAGCTCTGCTTCACGCTCTACGCCACCAGCATGGCGATCAATCGCACCTACAAGCCCATGCTGGACGAGATGGGGATCACCTATCCGCAATATCTGGTGCTCAACGCGCTGGGAGAAGCGGACGGCATGTCGGTCGGCACGATCGCGCGGCGACTCGCCCTGGAATCGAGCACGGTCACGCCGCTGGTCAAGCGACTGGAACAGGCTGGATTGGCGACCCGCCAGCGCAGCCAGACCGACGAGCGCCAGGTGCAGGTCGACCTGACCGCCGCCGGCCGCAAGCTGCTGGTCCAATGCAATTGCCTGAACGAGACCCTGATCGAGCGTTCAGGCATGACGCTGGCGCAGCTTGATGCCTTGAACCGGCAGGTTCAGGCGCTGCGCGATGCGTTGAGCGGTAGTCAGGAATAGCTGGAGCCGCGCTTCTGCCGGTACTCGGCGTCGTCGGTGTTTCCCGCCGAACATGAAGGCAGTCAGGAGCGGGTGCGGTGATCGGGTGAAGTCAATCAGACTTCGGCTTTTGACCCATGGCGGCTAAATAGCGGTCTAAGCCCAAAGCCATATCGCGACCATCCGCGCCGCCGGCGTCATGCGGACTTGCGGACGGCAAATGGCCGTTTGTGGACATCTCGGTGCCTCTGGAAATTCTCGGCGGGAGCGGGACGTCCGACACGAAAACCCTGGACGTTGTCTATGCCGAATTCGCGCATAAGGGCCATCTGCTCATCGGTTTCCACTCCTTCGACCAGAATCTTGTGGCCACGATTTCGGACCAGGGCAATAATGTCCTGGAGCATCGCCTTGCCGTTCGGCGTGGCGCAGTCGTGAAGAAACGAGCGGTCGATCTTCACCGTGTCGAAATCGATGAGACGAAGCCACGAAAGGCCGGCGAAGCCGGTGCCAAAGTCATCAAGCCATATCTTGATCCCCAGCAGCTTCAGGTCGCTGATGCAGCGAAGAATGTCCGAGTGCATCTCCATCTCCAGCCCTTCGGTGATTTCGAAGGCCAGCCTGTTGCCGGTTACGCCTGTCTCGCCAAGGATGGTCGCGACAGACGCAGCGAAGCCAGGCGTCTTGAGCTGGATTGGAGAGACGTTGACACTGACGACACGCACGTGATCCTCAGCCAGGAGTTCAGTACACACTGTCCTTATTGCCCAGCGCCCGAGTTCCAGGATCGCGCCGGTTCGTTCCGCGACAGGAATGAACAGGCTCGGTGGAACCAATGTGCCGTCCAGCATTTTGAGGCGCATCAAGGCCTCCACGGCCTCAAATCGGCCCGACGCGACATCCTGGATGGGCTGATAGACGAGCGAAACGAGGTTCTGGCTGATCGCGATCTTCAGCAGAGCCGCAAGGTTCTCGCTCTCGTCGCTGCTCTGGGGATCGGTCGGATCGAACAGCCGGGCACAATTTCGACCGCTGGCTTTTGCCAGATAGAGCGCGCGATCGGCTTCGTGGATGATCTTCTCCAATTTGGCGCCGGTCTGCTTCCTGGTGAATGCAGCGCCAACGCTCGCCGTCACAATCGAGATGCCGTCCCGTCGCAATTCGTGGGTAAGCGCCAGGTTCTCCACCGTGCGGCAAATGGCTTCCGCCAGATCCGCGACCTGGTCCTTCTTGTCCATGCGCGCCAGGACAATGAACTCTTCACCGCCATAGCGCCCGATCGAGCCATCATGTTGCTTGATCAGATCGCTAAGGGCATTGGCGACATGGATCAGGCAACGGTCGCCCTCCTGATGGCCGTAGCAGTCGTTGAACTTCTTGAAGAAGTCCACGTCGATGAGGATCGCGGCAAAGCTGCTGCCATGCTTTTGCCAGTCGGTCCAATAATCGCGCAGCTTCTCGTCGATCGCCCGCCGGTTCTCCAGGCCTGTAAGCGGATCGGTCCGCGACAGTCTTAGCAAAGCCTTGCCGCGTTCGGTCGCCTCCCTGTGCTGGATTTTTGCCTCCAGGGCGTTCAGAAAGACGTTGTAGCGCTCCTTGTTCAGCTTCCAGTTTACGTATGATGTGAACGTGAAGCATGAAATATAGAACGATCCAAATACCATTTTGTACGTCAGAGTAGCAGGCACGAGGTAATTTACCACATAAAGTATACACAATATAATCGTGGACGTTATGATAGATACCTTGAAGCTGAACGTGAAGAAAAGGTTGGCGCTCATCATGAAAATGGTGCCGAAGACCATATAGTAGGCGACGGTTTCCCTGTCGGCCCCCATGGACGTCGGATACAACCAACCAATGTAGCCGAAGATAATGGCCGCGGCGCAGGTCATATCCAGCCATTCCGTGGCGGCTCCCCGGCGAAGCTGCACTTCCAGGGTCAGCAGCGCGGTCAGTCCGACCGCGAAACGCGCCGTGATCGTATAGGCCGCCACATCTGGAATCAGCAGCAGATCGGTTGCCGAAAACAAGAGATAGATCACAACGGCGATCCAAAGCCCTGGCCTTGCGTCCGCTCGTCGCTTCGCCTGCGCTTCTCTCCGGTAAAGAATACGCAGTTCGTCCGACCCCGGCTCGTGGCGCGGTTCATACGATTCCACATGCGCCATGTCGGCCAAGCTGGATGACAGGCGGTCGTTCACGACAAACCCCGAGCGAAGGGGATTTTGCGTTCCGAGCTCTTTTCCAGCTTCTGCGCCCACGCGGGCCAACTCCTTGGGACGCGACAACGATTCTCCACGCCAGCAAAATGCAATGGCGCAAGACAAGTTTGCGTTAACTGGAACCGGGATTTCGAACCGCAAGATATTCAAAGAACTGAGATGGTTAGCGGGAAATTAATCATACCGCTAAAATGCATCCGAACCGCCGTTGGCAAATGGAGCATTCTACGCAATAAGTTAAGCCAGTATTAACCATGGAGTGATGCTGTGCAACCGTCTTTGATGGCAAGAGCCTGATTACCGCCGAGATGATCGCCAGCAGCCTCCATCGAGGAAAGCCCGAGCATCACGGCGAAGCGTTCGAAACCGCTCGCGCGGAGCTCGCGCTCATACTCCACACGTCGCACCAGCAGGTCGAACAACGAAAGGATCCCGCCGAGACCGTTCGCCGCCTGCTGTTGTCCCTCAACGCGCTGCGTTCCAAGGTCCACTCCGACGTCTGGCAAGCCTTGATACCGGTGGCTCAGAACCACCCGCTCCTGGAATACTTTCTCCAGGATCCGCTCACGCATTGGTCCTTCACCAAGCCCAGGGGGTATTCCGGCGACGCGCAGTTGCTGGACTACATCTACTGTGATCCGCACGTGGCCGAGAGCGTGGCAAGCGCCTCGGAGGTCGGCAAGGCGCTCTATAGCCATACCCAGAACGTACCATCGTGCGTCGCGGCACGGGAACGGCGCGATCTCTTGACCCGCTATGTCGATGAGATCGCGGCCAAAAACGGACCGCAAACCGAGGTCCTGGCTATCGCGGCCGGTCATTTGCGGGAGGCCAATCGCTCGGCCGCCCTGGCGGAGGCCCGTCTCAAGCGTTGGGTCGCGCTCGACCAGGATCCTCAGAGCGTTGGATTGATCGCGCGCGACTTCCAGGGCACCGCGGTCGAGGCCATCGACGGCTCGGTCAGGACCGTGCTGGCAAGAGGCCACAAGATGGGCAAGTTTGACTTCATCTACGCCTCCGGCCTTTACGACTACCTCCAGCACAACGTCGCCGTAAAACTCACCAAGACCTGCCTGCAGATGCTGAAGCCGAACGGGACATTTCTTTTCGCGAACTACGCGGAGGGCAATCCTGACGCCGGTTACCGTGAGACGTTCATGGACTGGGTGTTGCTGCTGCGCACGGAGGTCGACATGTGGAACATCATCAATGCCAGCGTCGACCGCAACACCGTCGAGGCGCGGGTGTTCTTTGGCGAGAACCGCAACGTGCTCTACGCAGTCATCGAAAAGCGCGGATAGCGGCCGCCTTGCACTGCCACCGACGTACGTGAAGGAAGCTCAAGCCGTGCCGCTGGTCCACGCTGGTTGCAATGAAAAGCACCCCGCTAAAGCCATCGCAGAAGGCGAGAGTTTAGCCATAGAACTCATGACAAAACTGAAATTTGACTACACGTTCCAAGGACAATCCTATCACTGTGTCGTTGAGCACGTAGACCGCCCATGGGGAAATGGATTGGAGGTCTGGCGACATGATGGCACGGGCGCTTTCGCGGATAGAACCCGGTGGGCGTGTCATACCGAGTTTCCGAATTTTGGGATCTTGCAAGAGCTGACAACTGACGATCTGGTCCAACTGGTAAGACGAGACATGTGCACAGAGTCGTTTGAGACGAATGTGCGAGGCGCGGATGCTGAGGGCCTGCGATTATTCCTTCGGATTTCACTGGAGGAAGATCGCACCTTTGCGGATGTATCGCGCGATTCCTAAGTTTCGCGAAAAAAGCGGCGACCTGAGATTCAGGAGAATTTCTGTCGCAGGCGTCGCTTCCTGAGTTCGGAAACGCCCGCTCGGTCCGCCATGCCAACGAAGCACGCCCTCGACATTCACCGGCCGACCCCACACCTTGCACCCCCGGCCACCTTCCGCTATAGAGCCGCCACCCGCGTAGACACCCTTGGAGGCAACGCGGCGGAAGGCTGCCTTCCCTTGTGATCCCCGAACAAAGGTCCGCTCATGCGGGTGCCTGCATTCGGACATCCAGGCCTGGCGGCTTTCGACGTTTACGGCCAAGCACATCGCCGCCGTGAGCGCTCCAGAACAAACCGAAAGGAAATGCCATGAGCCACGACACTTACGAGCTCAAGGCCGAAGCACGCGAACAGGTCGGTAAGGGGTCCGCCCGTGCAGTTCGCCGCAACGGTAAAGTGCCTGCAGTAATCTATGGCGACAAGCAGCCTCCCCTGGCTATTTCGCTCAACTACAAGGACGTCTTCTACAAGATCCATGGCGGTGGGTTCCTGACCACGGTCGCCACGATCGATGTCGAGGGCAAGAAGATCCAGGTCCTGCCGAAGGACTTCCAGCTCGACCCGGTCAAGGACTTCCCGCTCCACGTGGATTTCCTGCGCATCGGCAAGGACACCGAAGTCAACGTTGACGTGCCCGTGCACTTCATCAACGAAGACAAGTCGCCCGGCATCAAGCGCGGCGGCGTGCTCAACATCGTGCGTCACGAAGTCGAGTTCCACTGCCCGGCCAATGCGATCCCGGAATTCATTACCGTCGATCTCACCGGCGCCAACATCGGCGATTCGATCCATATCTCGGCGGTCAAGCTGCCGGCCGGCGTCAAGCCGGTGATCTCCGACCGCGACTTCACCATCGCGACCATTGCCGGTTCTTCGGCGATGAAGCCGGAGACGGAAGAGACGGCTGAGGCTGCACCGGAAGCGGCTCCCGCCGCCGAAGAGAAGTAATCCCCTTCCGCTCGGAGCTGACGATGCTGCTGTTTGCAGGACTCGGCAATCCGGGCGCGAAGTATGCCAACAACCGGCACAATGTCGGCTTCATGGCGGCGGACGCTATCGCCCGCCGCCATTCCTTTTCACCCTGGTCGAAGAAGTTCCAGGGCCTGATTTCGGAAGGCACGCTCGGCGGCGAAAAGATCGTCCTGATCAAGCCGCAGACCTTCATGAACCTGTCGGGACAGTCGGTCGGCGAAGCGCTGCGCTTCTACAAGCTCGAATCTTCGGCTCTCACGGTCTTCTACGACGAGATCGACCTCGCCGAGGGCAAGGTCCGCATCAAGACCGGCGGCGGCGCCGGCGGCCACAACGGCATCCGCTCGATCGACGGCCATATCGGCAACACCTATCGCCGCGTGCGCATCGGCGTCGGCCATCCCGGCATCAAGGAAATGGTCCAGCACCATGTGCTCGGCGACTTCTCCAAGTATGACCGCGAATGGCTCGAGCCGCTACTCGAAGCCATCGGCGACAATGCCGGCATGATCGCCAAGGGCGACGAGTCCGGCTTCATGAACAAGCTCAGCCTCGCCGTTCGGGGCAACGCCGAGCCCGAGCCGGAAAAGCCGGCGCAAAAGCAGGCTCCCAAGCAACAGAGCCACGTCCGCCAGGCGCGCCCGCAGCAGCCGGTGGCCAAATTGCCGGAATCCGGCCCCATGGCCGCCATGCTGAAGAAGCTGTTCGGCAAGGACTGAGCAAGACCCATAAGGCGGCACAGGGCTTGACGATCATTGGCCCTATCCCCCATAGCCCTGATCAAATTTCGATTTTCCCGATAGGACCGGACAAAATGGGTTTCAAATGCGGCATCGTTGGCTTGCCCAACGTCGGCAAGTCGACGCTTTTCAACGCGTTGACCAGGACGGCGGCGGCGCAGGCCGCCAACTATCCGTTCTGCACCATCGAACCGAACACCGGCGAGGTGGCGGTGCCCGATCCGCGTCTGCAGAAGATCGCCGCGATCGCCAAGTCGAAGGAGATCATCCCGACCCGCATCTCCTTCGTCGACATCGCCGGCCTGGTGCGCGGCGCCTCGAAGGGTGAGGGCCTGGGCAACCAGTTCCTCGCCAACATCCGAGAGGTCGACGCCATCGTGCATGTGCTGCGCTGCTTCGAGGATGACGACATCACCCATGTCGAGGGCCGCATCGACCCCGTCGCTGACGCCGAGACGGTCGAGACCGAACTGATGCTCGCCGATCTCGACAGCATTGAGCGCCGCATCGTGCAGATCCGCAAGCGCGCCGGCAGCAAGGACAAGGAAGCGACCACCGTGCTGCCGATGATGGAGGCCGCACTCGAGCTTCTGCAGGCCGGCAAGCCGACCCGCGTCCTGCTCAAGGGTATTTCGGCCGAGGATTTGCGCATCCTGCAGGGCCTGAACCTGTTGACCTCGCATCCCGTACTGTATGTCTGCAACGTCGCCGAGGCCGATGCCGCGACCGGCAACGAGCACACCAAGGCCGTGGAAAAGATGGCCGCCGCGCAAGGCGCCAGCGTCGTGGTGATCTCGGCCGCGATCGAGGCCGAAGTCGCCCAGCTTTCAGACGAGGAGGAAATGGAATTCCTGTCCTCGCTCGGCCTCGACGAACCCGGCCTCAACAAGGTCATCCGCGCCGGCTACGAGCTTCTCCACCTGATCACCTATTTCACCGCCGGGCCGAAGGAAACGCGCGCCTGGACCATCCACAAGGGCGACAAGGCACCGCAGGCCGCTGGTGTCATCCACACCGACTTCGAGCGCGGTTTCATCCGCGCCCAGACCATCGCCTACAACGACTTCATCACGCTTGGCGGCGAAGTGGCGGCCAAGGAAGCAGGCAAGGCGCGCGACGAAGGCAAGGAATATGTCGTCCAGGACGGCGACGTCCTGCTGTTCAAGTTCAACACCTGATACAGGGAATGCCCGAGCCTTCACTCAATTGGACAGCACCATATTGGTGGGCACGGCTGTCGAAAACGCCTTGGAGACACCGCGTTTCCATGTCTCGATCGAGGCTCGATCGGGGCGAATAAACAGGGCTTCCGGCGTGAAGCGCTGCCATGCGTAGTGATGTTTGGGCGCAACCGATGTCAGCAAGGGCTTGTTGAGCGCAACGGCAAGCTCGAACGCTTCGAACAGACCGCTCCCCACCGCTTCGACCTTGCCGAATTTGCTCAACACGACGAGATCGCTCGTTGCAATCCGGTCGACGATACTGGCGCAGGCCCCAACCACACCCAGTTCGTCAAGATGGCATGACGTATGGGCCGGCGGCTCATCCAGGTACATTGCGAAAAGGTTGCCGGTTTCAAGATTCCGCAAAAGGCCGGAACTGCATGAGCGCCCTGTCAGGCCGTGTGCTTCTTCCACGACACCGCACACCTTCACCCCTGCCCGCCGCCAATCCGAAACAGCCTCGGCCAGGAGCTTCTGGATTACCGCGCTCTCCGCACCGACGATCGCTGCAATCAGCTTTCCGGTCATGTGATTTGCCTTTGCTGTTCGGCGCCTTCCACGGAATAGCATGACGCCCACTTGCGCCAATTTTGTGCAATCACTCAAAATTTTGAAAGTGTTTAAATCGAAGCGAGCACTTCTGGCCCAAGCCAGCTACTGCCCGACCACCATTCGGCCGCCCACCCACACAGTAGCGATGTTGGCGCGTGCCGCGTTGAGCACGATCTTCTGGAAGACATCCTCAAGCGTATCGTCGGCCGCGTTGACGTGGATGTTCGAAGCCTTGGCCCTGGTGTCGATCAGCAACGCGTCGAATTCATAACCAACGCGAAAACTGCCTGTCGGCAGGTCGAGCGCCTCCGCTCCTCCGGCGGTGGCCAGCCAGAACGCCTCTTGATGCGTGATGGGCTCACCGGGCGCGCCGCGCTGCTCCGCCGGCAGTCCGGCGTGCACGCCGCTCTGCAGCGTCCTGGACGCCGACAGCGCATGCCGGCAGCCGTCGAACAGCGACGGGCTGTAGCCGCCCGAAATATCCGTCCCCAGCCCGACATGCATCTGCCGGTCAAGCGCCGCGCGCAGCGGGAACGCGGCATTGGCGAAATAGAAATTGGACAGCGGGCAATGGGCAACGCCCGCGCCCTTCTCCTTGATCAGGTCCATGTCCTGCCCGTCGATGAAGTTCGAATGCGCGAGGATCGTATGCCGGGTGAGCAGGCCGAAACCGTCCAGGCTCGCCGCATCGGTTTGGCCGAAGCGCGCCTCCACGAATGCCTTTGCCCAGTCGCTCTCGGAGCAATGTGTCTGCACGTGGCAGCCGAATTCGGTCGCAAGCTCGCCCAGCCCCTGGAGTGCTGCATCGGTGCAGCTTGGGATGAAGCGTGGCGTTATCGCCGGCTGGACAAGCGGCCTCTCCTGAGTATCCAGCGCCTTGACCGCATCGATGAAACGCCTGGTGTCCGCTACCGCGCTTGCCGCATTGGCATCGCGGTAGAAGGGCGGGCACTGTTCGGGGTCGTCCATCGCCACCTTGCCTACAAGTGCGCGCTGGCCTTTTTCAAGGCATGTCTCGGCGAGCGCCAGGCTCGCTTCGACATGGACCGTGGCGAAATAGAGCGCCGTGGTGGTTCCGTTGGCCAGGAGATTGTCGACCAGATCGGCATAGACTTCGCGCGCATAGGCCAGGTCAGCGAAGCGCGCCTCGAGCGGAAAGGTGTATTTCCGCAGCCAGACTTCGAGCGGCACATCCAGCGCCTTGCCCATCTGCGGCCATTGCGGCGCATGGATGTGCAGGTCGACGAGACCGGGCAGCAGGAACTGGCCGTTGCCAAGCAGCACCAGCGTACCCGCCTGCCGGGCATCGCTCTCCCTCGCTTGGTATTCTGGATGACCGGGCGCCAGGATCTCAGCGATACGCCCCTGCGCATCGACGCTGAACAGATGATCCTCCAGCACTTCCAGCCGGCCGCGTTCCGGTGTGTGGAAGGCGGTCCCGATCAGCGTGAAGGCTTCTTTCGTCATGCGTGGTCGCTCCAGCTAAGAGTCTGCGTGGCCTACTAAAAAACAGTTGGGAAACTTTGTTGCCGCTGTCCTTCGGGCCCGACTGATCACATGATCGAACGATAAATTCCAGAGGGGGACACCATGGAACGCGTTGCACCAGAGATCACACTGATTGCCCAGCCGGACGATCCGCTGCCATGGGGGAAGGCCGCGCTGCTTGGCCTCCAGCATGTGCTGGCGATGGACGTCTATATCGTGCCGTTCATCATCGCATCGGTGCTCGCCTTCAGCGTTGGCGATGCCGGCGCCTTCATCCAGTCCGCCTTCGTCGCGGCGGGCATCGCGACATTGATCCAGTCGCAGTTCCTGATGCGGCTGCCCGTCGTCCAGGGGCCGTCCTTCGTTCCGATCGGCGCGGTGCTGGCCATCGCCTTCGGAGCAGGCGGCGGTATTGCCGGCCTTTCCGCTGTGGTCGGCGCGCTTATCCCGGGCGCCATACTGGTCATGCTGATTGGGTCCCCGACGAAGATCTTCCATCGCCTCGTCAACCGCTTCGTGCCGCCCATCGTCGGTGGCGCGATCATCATCGTCGTCGGCGTAGCCCTGATGCCCGTGGCGCTTAAGGAAAGCGTGTTCGCGGTTCACGGCACCGCCACGGTCGGCGGCAACATCATCCTCGCCTTTATCTCGGCGGCGTTTCTCGTCGGCTGCATGCTGACAGGCATGGCGCTTGGTTCGAAAGGTGCCTGGCTGCGCCTGCTCTCGGTTATAATCGCCCTGGTGGCCGGAAGCGTGGCCGCCGCCTTCATGGGCCAGTTGAACATGTCGGGCGTCTCCGCCGCGACCTGGTTTTCCATGCCGCGCATCGCGTTCTTCAACCTGGACGTGACGTTCTCGCTGTCGGCGACGCTGACGATGCTGATCGTCTATATCGTCGTTCTCGCCGAGACCACTGGCACCTGGTTCGCGGTCGGCGCCGTCATCGACAAGCCGCTGTCGGATGAGCAACTCGACAAGGGCGCCACGGGTGAGGGCTTGGGTTGCCTGATCAGCGCGCTGCTCTGCAGCACGCCGGTCACCGGCTATTCGTCCAATGCCGGCATCATTGCCATCACCGGCATCGCCAGCCGCGCTGCCTTTGCGGCGGCCGGCATCTTCCTGGTGCTGTTCGGGCTGATCGGAAAGCTCTCGGCGGTCATCGCGTCGATACCGGGGCCGGTCATCGGCGGCGTCTTCGGCGTGCTTTGCGTCGTCATCGCCATGAACGGTTTTCGCGTTGTGCGCGGCACGCCGCTGAACGAGAGGAACATGCTGGTCATCGGCCTGCCGATCCTCATGGCGCTGTTCGCCACGCTGGCGCCACCGGACTTCGTCAAGACGCTTCCAGACATCGCGCAGTATATCCTCGGCTCATCGATCGCATTCGGCGCCGTCTGGGCCATCGTGCTGCACCAGATCCTGCCGAACTCCCGATAAACGCGGCACAACGAGTCGGGCACCCTCGATGCCCGACTCGCCAACAGACGACGTTCCGAGCGGCAAGGGTGCAGGCTCCGCCACGATCCGGCCTGTCTTGATTTTGTCATGTCACGGGTCTAAGCGGCGGGTGCACTGGGGGGTGCATTCGCTGAACACCCCTGCAATCCGACACGACGCGTCAATCCGAACGCACCCTTTAATCCGGCAGGGGAGATCTGGCGATGATCAAGGCTTTCGTCGTGGACAATGATCGCCTGCGCGTCGTCGATGACCTCATGCAGAATGGCGAAAACGTCGTCTGGGCGGACCTGCTCAACCCGACGAAGGAAGAAGAAGCAACCATCGAGGGCTGGCTCGGCGTTGCCATCCCGACCCGCGAGGAGATGGAGGAGATCGAGATCTCCAGCCGCCTCTATGTCGAGGACGGCGCCTATTTCATGACCGCCACGCTGCCTGCCCAGACCGAGGTCGACGATCCGCTGATGTCGCCGGTCACCTTCGTGCTCGCCGGCACCAGGCTGATCACCGTGCGCTACCACGAGCCCAAGGCATTCAAGACCTTTCCGCAGCGCGCCGAGAAGGTGGTGATGGGCTGCACCAGCGGCGACACCATCCTGATCGGGCTGCTGGAGGCGATCGTCGACCGCCTCGCCGACATACTGGAACGCGCCGGCCGCGATATCGAGACCATCTCGCGCGACATCTTCCAGGCCACCTCGACCAAGGTTTCCAAGCGCAATCGGGATTTCCAGGAATTGCTCAAGGGAATTGGCCGCAAGGAGGACATCGCCTCCTCGGTGCGCGACAGCCTGATCTCGCTGCAGCGCCTCGCCGGCTTCTTCGCCCATGCCTCGACCCGCATGAAGATGAGCAAGGACACCAAGGCGCGCATCAAGACGCTGTCGCGCGACGTGCTGTCGCTCGCCGACCACGCCACCTTCCTGTCTCAGAAAATCTCCTTCCTGCTCGACGCGACGCTCGGCATGATCTCGATCGAGCAGAACGCCATCATCAAGATCTTCTCGGTCGCCGCCGTCATCTTCCTGCCGCCGACGTTGGTCGCCTCGATCTACGGCATGAATTTTGACATCATCCCCGAACTCAAATGGAACTTCGGCTACCCCTTCGCCATCGCCATGATGGTGCTGTCGGCCATCCTGCCCTACTGGTATTTCCGCCGTCGCGGCTGGCTCTGAGCCTTTGCTGCCCGCAGACCTCGACAGTCTGGCGCACTAGAAAATACTTGACCTGACCGCGTCCGGCCTTCATCCGGGAACGCCGATCCGTCGCACCCGCATGTTCTTCAACCGGATTTGAAATATGACCGGAAAGACTTCTGTTCCCGGAAAGACCTGGACCTACGATGATTTCATGGAGGGCACATCGCTCGACCTCGGCACCAAGCTGGTAAGCGCCGAAGAGATCATCGAATTCGCCGGGGAGTTCGACGCCCAGCCGATGCATCTCGACGAGGAAGCCGGCAAGGCGAGCATCCTCGGCGGACTGGCGGCTTCGGGCTGGCACACCTGCGCCATGTTCATGCGCATGCTGTGCGATGCCTTCCTGCTGGACTCGACATCGCAAGGGGCGCCCGGCGTGGACTATGTCAAATGGAAGAAGCCGGTGCTGGCCGGGGACATGCTCTCCGGTAAAACCACCGTCCTTGCCAAGCGCGTTTCGAAATCGAGGCCGCGGCTTGGCCTCGTCACCATGCGCAGCGAATTGTTCAACCAGCGCGGTGAAAGCGTCTTTGAATTCGAGAATACCTGCATGTTCCTCACGCGTGAGGCGCTGGGATGACCCTCGACGAGTTCTTCCGCATAGGCACCACCGTCACGCTCGGCTCGCACAGGTTCGAGCCGGAAGAGATCAAGGCCTTCGCCCGCAAATACGACCCGCAGGTCTTCCACGTCGACGAGGAAGCGGCCAAGGCCAGCGTACTCGGCGGTCTCTGCGCCTCCGGCTGGCACACCGCCGCAACCTGGATGAAATACAACCTTGAAGCCCGCATGGACGCCGAAGGCTGGACCGGCCCGGGCCCCGTCCCGGAATTTGGCCCCTCACCCGGCTTCAAGAACCTGAAATGGCTGAAGCCGGTCTATGCCGGCGAAACGGTGACCTTCACCCGCACCGCCCTTTCCCATCGCCCCATCGCCTCACGCCCTGGCTGGCGTCTGCTGGCGCTGCGCTCGGAGGCTTTCGATTCGACCGGCGACAAGGTGCTGGAGTTTGAGAGCGCCGTGCTGGTGAAGACGGAGTAGCTGAGCCCTTCCCTTCTCCCCTTGTGGGAGAAGGTGGCCTCGCGAAGCGAGGTCGGATGAGGGGTGCTCCAGCTTGGCGGACACCTTCATCCAAGATCGGCGGTCCAGCACACGGCAAGAGATGGCCAGCGCTGCGCTCCGTCCAACACCCCTCAACCGTCTCGGCGCTGCGCGCCGATCCACCTTCTCCCACAAGGGGAGAAGGTAAAAACGCTCAATGCCCCTCGAACCCGATCAGCGTCCTCACCGGCACGCCGAGCGCCTCAAGCTTGGCGCGGCCGCCGAGATCCGGCAGGTCGATCACAAAGCAGGCGGCGAGGATATCGGCGCCGATCTGGCGCAGCAGCTTGACCGCCGCCTCCGCCGTGCCGCCGGTGGCGATGAGATCGTCGACCAGGATCACCTTCTCGCCGGGGGCGACGCCGTCCTTGTGCATCTCCATCTCGTCCAGCCCATATTCCAGGCTGTAGGCGACGCGCACCGTCTCGAAGGGCAGCTTGCCCTTCTTGCGGATCGGCACGAAGCCGGCCGAAAGCTGGTGGGCGACAGCGCCGCCCAGGATGAAGCCGCGCGCCTCGATGCCGGCGATCTTGTCGATCTTCTGGCCGGCATAGGGATGCACCAGCTCGTCGATGGCGCGGCGGAAGGCGCGTGCGTTGCCGAGCAGCGTGGTGATGTCGCGAAACAATATGCCGGGCTTGGGATAATCGGGAATGGTGCGGATCGCGGCGAGCAGCTCGTCTTCAAGTGAAGGTTTCATGAGGCGGCTCTCCGGGTAATCCAGCTTCGGCTGACAGGTGTGAAACGGCGCCGGTGCCCGGCGCGACCGATAACGGCTAGCGCGATGTGGCGGCCGAGACAAGCGTGTCCGGCAAAGGATTGGACTCGCTCGCCTTGTCCCACGCCTGGGCGGCGATCTTCCAGCTCCCCTCGCTTTTCACCAGGAGCATCATTTCGACCGAGCGACTGGTCCCGGCCCCGTTCTCGATCATCTCAGCCCCGGCCGCCGCGATCGCGATGTTGCCGAAGACATGGATATCGATCCCAAGCACGGTCTCGTCGAATGTCCTGAGCGACGTCTCCGACAACTTACGCATCCGCTCGACGAAAGCGCCGACGCCGATCGGTTTGGCAGGGCGGGCGGCGGGAAAGAGGCTGGCTTCGGCCAGGAAATCCCCGGCGAAACCGTCCCAGCCCGGAGCGTGCCCCTCGCCCCAACTCAGGCTCTCGAACTGGCTGATGATGATCGCCCTGATCGCGTCCCTATCACCTTGGCCTTCACTGTCCGGCATGGGCATCCCTCCTCCCGCAGATTACCTGAAACGGAGATTTTCGCGTGACAATTGTCCGATCGTGGTGCAGCCCATCAGCTTCATGCCGCGCTCGATCTCGACGCGCATCTGTTCAAGCGCCCGTTCGACGCCCGGCTGGCCCGCCGCCGCCAGCGGGAACAGGTAGTAGCGGCCGACGCCGACGGCCTTGGCGCCGAGCGACAGCGCCTTCAGCACATGCGTGCCGCGTTGCACGCCGCCATCCATGATCACGTCGATCCGGTCGCCGACGGCATCGACGATCTCGGCAAGCTGGTCGAACGCCGCCCGCGAGCCGTCCAGCTGCCGGCCGCCATGGTTGGACAGCACGATCCCGCTGCAGCCGATCTCTACCGCACGCCTGGCATCCTCCACCGACATGATGCCCTTGAGGCAGAACGGCCCCGGCCACAGCCTGACCATCTCGGCGACGTCGTCCCAGGTCATAGACGGATCGAGCATCTCGGTAAAATAGCGGCTGATCGACATCGTGCCGCCACTCATGTCGACATGCTCGTCCAGTTGCGGCAGCTTGAACCCCTCATGGGTGAAATAGTTGATCGCCCAGGCTGGTTTCAGCGCGAACTGCAGCATGCCGGCGAGGTTGAGCTTGAAGGGGATGGCAAAGCCGGTGCGCTTGTCGCGCTCGCGGTTTCCCCCGGTGATGCTGTCGACGGTCAGCATCATCACTTCGACGCCAACCTCCCTGGCACGCTGCATCATCGCCCGGTTGAGGCCACGATCCCGATGGAAATAGAACTGGTAGACTTGTGGGGCGTTGCTGATCTTGCGCGCCTCCTCGAGGCTGACAGTGCCGAGCGAGGACACGCCGAACATCGTTCCGTACTTGGCCGAAGCCTTGGCGACCGCGCGCTCGCCCTGGTGATGGAACAGGCGCTGCAAGGCGGTCGGCGAGCAGTAGACCGGCATTGCCAGCTTCTGGCCCATCACCGTCACCGACATGTCGACCTCGCTGACGCCGCGCAGGACATTGGGAACGAGGTCGCAGCTCTCGAAGCTTTCGGTGTTGCGGCGATAGGTGACCTCGTCGTCCGCCGCGCCGTCGATATAGTTGAAGATCGGACCCGGCAGCCGACGTTCAGCCATGCGGCGGAAATCGGAAAAATTGTGACAGTCGCTGAGCCGCATCGTCGAATTCCAGACGCCATGGGACAAGCCTTTCGCCGCCCTTCATGCGTCGAATATCAATCCGGCGTCCCCGTGCCAACGGAGTAATTGCCGAGCGACCCCCTGATCATGGCCACGCGTGCGAAGAGGGGCGCCCGAAGCGCCCCTCTTCTCGAGAACCGCCAGCGAAGGCTTACATGCCGAGGTCGGAGCGAAGCTCGGCCTTGGCCACGTCGTATTCGGCCTTGAAATCGTCCCGGTTGAGCAAGACAGCGGCAATGACGCTGCCGGAGATCTTGCCCATCTCGACGTCGGACGGATAATGGATGCCGCCAACGACGCGGTTGTGGGCGTACTCAGCCGCCCGCGCCATGATCTCGGCGCGTTTTTCCGGAACCATGTCTGCGAGGATGATGCCCATCATGGTGCCGACAGTGGCGTGTCCGGACGGCCAGGACCCGGAGCTGGACAGCTTGACGGCGGGCTTCACGAGATCGCTGAGCTGATGCGGACGCGGGCGCTTCCACACATCCTTGGCCGGATCGACCACAGCGCCCTCGGTGGCCACAACGCGATCGAAGAAGGCTGAGAATTTCGGCAGCGCTTCCTTGTTGAACTTCGGCCCCATGACGTCGGCGAAGCGCCAGACATTCTCCTCGGCATCGGCGACGGCACTGGCCACCATCTCGGGCGTGCGCGTCACCTGCAGCGTCAGCACCACCAATCTCGGCCTTGGTTTGGGCAGAATCATTCGCCGGCGGCGGCGGCAGGATCATCGTCAGGTCGATGTCCTTGTTGGTGATGAACGGCTGGGCGTCTTGCGCGTTCGCAGCGGAGCCGACTATGAGCAGCAGCAAGCCTGCCGCAAGCGATACATATCTTTTCATGGAGCGATCCTTCGATGAGAGCGGCGGAGGATCGCCAGATATCGCGACGGTCATGTGACATGGCAGGCCACGGAAAATGAAAAGGGCGCCTCGCGGCGCCCTTTTCAAAATTCCTTGGCCGCGCGATCTAGTGCGCCACGCCGTCCCACACCTTGCGCTTGGTGAGATAGACCAGCGCGCCGAACAGCAGGAGGAAAAACAGCACGCGGGTGCCGGTCTTCTTGCGGTCTTCCATATGCGGCTCGGCCGCCCACATCAGGAAGGCCGAAACGTCGCGGGCATACTGGTCGACGGTCTGTGGCGAACCGTCATCATAGGTCACTGCGCCATCGGAAAGCGGCTTGGCCATCTTCAGCGACACGCCGGACATGAAATGCGGATTGTAATGCGTGCCCTCGGGGATGACCATGCCCGCTGGCGGCGTCTGGTCGAAACCGGTTAGCAGAGAATGGATATAGTCGGGACCGCCTGCGTCATACTGCGTGAAGATGTCGAAGACGAATTGCGGAAAGCCACGCTCGACGCCGCGCGCCTTGGCCAGCAGCGACATATCGGGCGGGGCAGCGCCGCCGTTGGAGGCTGCGGCTGCTTCCTCATTGGCGAACGGCGCCGGGAAATGGTCGGACGGCTTGCCGGGACGGTCGAACATCTCGCCGGCATCGTTGGGGCCGTCGTGGATGGTGTACGAGGCGGCAAAAGACTTTACCTGCGCTTCGGAGTAACCGAGGTCCGTCAGCGTGCGGAACGCCACCAAATTCATCGAATGGCAGGCCGAGCAGACTTCCTTGTAGACCTTCAGGCCGCGCTGCAGCTGCGCCTTGTCGTAAGTTCCAAACGGACCGGTGAAGCTCCAGCCCATCTCCTTCGGCTCTTCCATCGGGAAATGCGTCGGCGCGGCCGCGTTGTGCGCCTCTTCGGCTGCGAACGCCCAAGTTCCGGCGGCCCCAGTGCCGGCGGCCACAAGGCCGATCAGCGCCAGCGAGGTGAGAATCTTTTTCATGCCAAATCCCCTTAGATTCTCTACCGCTCAGCCCTTGGTCTCTGGCGCGGCCGTGGCGCCCGCCGGATGTGCGCTGCCGCCCTTGTTCTTCTCAAGCACCGCTTCGGTGATCGAATTCGGCAACCGCCGCGGCGTCTCGATCAGGCCGAGCACCGGCAGCGCGATCAGGAAGAAGGCGAAGTAGAACAGCGTCGCCATCTGCGCCATGAACACATAGCTGCCTTCCGCAGGCTGCGAGCCCAGCCAGCCGAGCAGGATGGCGTCGGCGACGAACAACCAAAAGAACAGCTTGTACCAGGGCCGGTAGACCGCGGAGCGCACCTTGGACGTGTCGAGCCAAGGCACCAGGAACAGCATGACGATGGCGCCGAACATGCACAGCACGCCGCCGAGCTTGGAGTTGATCGGCCCGACATTGAAGGTGATGGCGCGCAGGATTGCGTAGAACGGCAGGAAGTACCATTCCGGCACGATATGGGCCGGCGTCTTCAGCGGATTGGCAACGATGTAGTTGTCCGGATGGCCGAGATAGTTCGGCAGGAAGAAGACGAAATAGGCGAAGATGAACAGGAACACGATCATGCCGAACGCGTCCTTGATGGTCGCATAGGGTGTGAAGGCGACGGTGTCGGTCTTCGACTTGACCTCGATGCCGGTCGGGTTCGACTGGCCGACGACGTGCAGCGCCCAGACGTGCAGCACGACGACACCGGCAATCATGAAAGGCAGGAGATAGTGCAGCGCGAAGAAGCGGTTGAGCGTCGGATTGTCGACGGCGAAGCCGCCGAGCAGCAGCTGCTGGATCCAGTTCCCGACAAGCGGAATGGCTGAGAAGAAGCCGGTGATGACGGTGGCACCCCAGAAGCTCATCTGGCCCCACGGCAGCACGTAGCCCATGAAGCCGGTTGCCATCATCAGGAGGTAGATGATGCAGCCGAGGATCCACAGAAGCTCGCGCGGCGCCTTGTAGGAGCCGTAATAAAGCCCCCGGAAGATGTGCATGTAGACGGCGATAAAGAAGAACGAGGCGCCGTTGGCATGCATGTAGCGCAAGAGCCAGCCGGAATTCACATCGCGCATAATCTTCTCGACCGAGCCGAAGGCGAGATTGGTGTCAGCCGTATAGTGCATGGCCAGCACGACGCCGGTGAGGATCTGCGCCACCAGCATGATCGACAGGATGCCGCCGAAGGTCCACATGTAGTTGAGGTTGCGCGGCACCGGGTAGGAGACAAAAGAATCATGGATCAGCCGCGGCAGCGGCATGCGGGCGTCGAACCAGCGTTCGATACCGGTCTTGGGCGTATAGGTCGAGTGTCCCTCGCTCATGGAAATATCCCCCTGCCTCAACCGATAAGGATCTTGGTATCGGAAATGAACTTGAATACCGGCACTGCCATATTTTCAGGCGCCGGTCCTTTGCGGATGCGGCCGGCGGTGTCGTATTGCGAACCGTGGCACGGGCAGAACCAGCCGCCGAAATCGCCTTCCTGGCCGAGCGGAATGCAACCCAGATGCGTGCAGACCTGAACCATCACCATCCAGGCTTCCTTACCGGGCGTGGTGCGGTTGGCGTCGGTTGCCGGAGCGTCGGCCGGCAGGTTGGCGTTGCGGGCGATCGGGTCCTTCAGATCCGTGAGGCTGACGGCTTCGCCGTCCTTCATCTCTTTGTCGGTGCGGTTGCGCACCACGACCGGCTTGCCGCGCCACTTGACGATCAGCGACATGCCCGGCGTCAGCGAGCCAACGTCGACTTCCACCGAAGCGAGCGCCAGCGTCGAGGCATCGGGACGCATCTGGTCGATGAACGGCCACGCGAACGCACCCGCGCCAACCACAGCGGCCATGCCGGTTGCGACGTAGAGAAAGTCTCGACGATTGGGATCGTGGATTTCGGTTGCGCTCACGGGTGCCTGATCCTTTCGCCTCTTCCGCGCCGGTGGCTGAGCCTTGTTCCCCGCTCATTCACGCCAACCCGACAGCGCATGGCGAACAGGCTAGCGAATTCCTCCGGCATTTGGACTTCGGTTTATGCGTGAAGCCCGTTTTTGTCCAGACGGGTGAAGGCACATGGGCAGATTGTCGCGGGGACAAAATACCCTATCGCGCGACAAGACGGCGAACGGCCGTGAAACGCCGCTAAACGGCAGGGAAACAACCGCAAATCCGCTGCCCCTGTTCGCCTCGACACAAGAGGCTGGCCGGGTCTATCCTGCTCCTCATGGCGCATGTCATCGATCGCGAGGAATGGGCCGTTCGCCCCGACCGCTGGAAGGGCGAACTGCAATGCGGCGTCCACGGCTCCAACTCCTGCCTGATCTTCAACTATCTGCCCGACGTCGGCGGCGGCCCGCGGCTGCACAAGCATCCCTACGCGGAGATTTTCATCATCCGGCAGGGGACCGGCCTGTTCACGATCGGCGACCAGGAAATCGAGGCCTCCGCCGGCCAGATCGTCATCGTGCCGCCCGGCACGCCGCATAAATTCACCAATCTCGGTCCAGGTCCGCTGGAGACGACCGACATCCACGAAAACGGAACGTTCATCACCGAGTGGCTGGAGTGACCATGATCCCGAACCGAAGGTCAGCGTAAGCAAAAAACCGGTTTTCGAAAAAGATCACGGTCCAACAGAAAAGGGCTATTTCGCGCCGACCCTGACGAGGACGGCCCTTGGGATATCGTATTCGCGGATCACCGCGTCGTGCTTCCTCAAGCCGCACAGTTCGCGCTGGATGAAGTAGCCGTGCACTGCCTCTGCCGCTTCCTTGAGAAGCCGGGGCCGGTGCTCGGCATTGTCGCCATTGTCGCGAAGCCTCGCCAACGTCCTCCACGCGCTGGCCGGCGCGGCCGAGCGCTGCCGCCTTCTCGGCGAGGATTTCATGACCAAGAGCGTCGAAGGCGGCTTCCGCCGCCGAGGTGCCGACAGACGGCGGGCGCAATGACATCTCAGCTTCCTTTCCCGTGTCCGGAGAGCATCATGCGGTGGGTGACGAATTCTTCGCCCTCCACGCGCTGGAAGCCAAGCCCCTCATAGAAAGGAAAGGCTTCCTTGGGCGCACGGGTGTTCAGGGCAGCGAAATATCGGCGGGCCCTTTCAATGACGGTTTGGACCAGCATGCGGCCAACACCGTTGCGGCGGTGACCAGCACTGACAAACAGGTGCCGGACCCGCCCCTGTCTCCCGTCGAAATAGGGATCGACGTTCAGCCCGCATACCCCGGCAAGGTTGCGGCCTTGCCATGCACCGTATAGCGCCTCCCCGCGCTTCAGGAACTTGTTGCGACCGCTTGCCCAGCCATCCGCCAGGCGCACCAGCATCCAGTACCCTTCCAGCCGGCTCTCTTGCTTCAGCGCGTCGAAGGCCTGGGTGGTCGGCCGAAGCCGCCTGAGCACATAGTCGGTCCGCGCCGCGCCGCCCATGCCCCCTACTCCGCCGGCCTCGTCTCTTCCAGAACGCTGTCCTCGTGATACAGGAAGCCGCCGGACTGGCGCTTCCACAGCCGCGCATAGAGCCCGTCCAGCGCCACCAGTTGGTCATGCGTGCCCTGTTCGACGATCCGGCCGCCATCGAGCACCACCAGCCGGTCGAGTGCAGCGATGGTCGACAGCCGGTGCGCGATGGCGATGACCGTCTTTCCTTCCATCAGCCGCGTCAAATTCTCCTGGATCGCCGCCTCGATGTCGGAATCGAGCGCCGACGTCGCTTCGTCCAGCACCAGGATCGGCGCGTCCTTGAGGAAGACGCGGGCGATCGCCACGCGCTGGCGCTGGCCGCCCGACAGCTTCACGCCGCGCTCGCCGACAAAGGCCTCGTAGCCGACGCGGTCCCGGTTATCGCGCAGGTTCAGGATGAACTCATGCGCCTCCGCCTTCCTGGCCGCGGCGATCACCTCGGCGTCGGTCGCATCGGGCATGCCAAGCTTGATGTTGTCGCGCAGCGACCGGTGGAACAGTGCTGTATCCTGGCTGACGACGCCGATATTGGCGCGCAGCGAATTCTGCGTGACCTTGGAAACGTCCTGCCCGTCGATGGTGATCTTGCCGCTCTCGATATCGTAAAGCCGCAGGATCAGGTTGACCAGCGTCGTCTTGCCGGCGCCGGACGGCCCGACCAGTCCGACCTTCTCGCCCGGCCGCACGACAAGGTCGATGCTGTCGAGCACGCCGGAACCCTTGCCATAGTGGAATTCAAGGTTCCGGACGTCGATGCGTCCGCCGGCCACGACCAGTTCCTTGGCGTCCGGCGCATCGACCAGCCCGAGCGGTTGCGAGATCAGCGCCTTGGAGTTTTCCAGTACGCCGAGATTTCTGAGGATACCGTTGAGCTGCATCATCAGCCGGCCGAGCAGCATGTTGAGCCGCAGCACCAGCGACAGCGTGAAGGCGACGGCGCCGACGGTGATCGAGCCTTCGACCCGGAGATAAACTGCAAAGCAGGCGATTGCCGTGATCATGAATCCCGACAGCGTCGTCAGCGCCATCCGCACGCCGGTCAGCCGGCGCGTGAAAGGACGCAGCGCGTCGAGATAGATGTCGAAGCCGCTACGAATATAGCGGTCGTCACCATCGGCCGAGAACAGTTTCAGCGTCTGCACGTTCGAATAGGAATCGACGATGCGGCCATTGATCATCGAGCCGGCTTCGGCGGTTGCCTCGGCATGCTTGCGAATCGCCGGCAGATATAGTTTTGCCAGAAAGCCGAAGGCGGCGATCCAGACCACCACCAGCGCGGCCAATCGCAGGTCAAGCCCAGCGACCACCGCCAGCGTCGTCACCGTGTAGACGACCATGAACCAGACGACCTCGATGAAGCTCTCCATCAGGTCGCCGGTCGCCTGCCCCGCTTGCCAGACCTTGGTGGCGATGCGCCCGGCGAAATCGTTCTGGAAGAAGGCGTAGGACTGGCGCGAGACATGCCGGTGTGCCTGCCAGCGCACCAGATTGTAGAAGCCGGGCGTGATCGTCTGTTCGTCGACCAGCGCCGACAGCCCGACGACGATGGTGCGGATGACCAGCACCACCACGACCATGAACACCAGTTCGGGGCCGGCGGCATGCCACAAGGCTTGCCAACTGCGCGGGTTCGGAAGCTGGTCGAGAATGTCGACCAGCCGCCCGACGAAGTAGAACAAGCCGGCCTCGACCAGCGGCGCGATGCCGCCGATGACCATCATGGCGAAAAAGGCGAACTTCGCCTGGCCGACATAGTGCCAGATGAAGCCGCCAACGCTGGCCGGGGGCCGAAGGTTCGCCGGCTCCCGGAACGGGAAGACCCAATTCTCGAACCAGCGATAAATGGCAGTCATCATGCGGCGGCCATCATTCTGCGGCTTGCCCCTTTGCTAGTGCGTCGTTGGCGGCGTCAACCGGACCGTCCTCAAGCAGGAACCCGCCCGACTGTCGTTGCCACAGCTGCGCATAGAGCCCGCCCCTGGCGACGAGATCCTCATGCGAACCTTCCTCGATGATCCGGCCCTTGTCCATCACCACCAGCCTGTCCATGGCGGCGATGGTCGACAGCCGGTGGGCAATGGCGATGACGGTCTTGCCTTGCATGAGCTTGTAGAGGTTCTCCTGGATCGCCGCCTCGGCCTCGGAATCGAGCGCGGACGTCGCCTCGTCGAGAATGAGGATCGGCGCGTCCTTCAGCATAACGCGGGCAATGGCGATGCGTTGCCGCTGGCCGCCGGACAATTTGACGCCGCGGTCGCCGACATGGGCATCGAACCCCTTGCGGTCACCGGCATCCGAAAGCCCGCCGATGAAGTCCAGCGCCTCGGCGCGCCGCGCCGCCTCGACAAGCATCTCGTCTGACGCATCGGGCCGGCCATAGAGGATGTTCTCGCGCACCGAACGATGCAGCAGCGAGGTATCCTGCGTGACCATGCCGATCTGCGCGCGCAGCGAATCCTGCTTCACAGCAGCGATCTCCTGGCCGTCGATCAGGATCTTGCCGCTCTCCAGATCGTAGAAGCGCAAGAGGAGGTTGACCAGCGTCGACTTGCCGGCGCCGGAGCGGCCGACAATGCCGACCTTTTCGCCCGGCTTCACCGCCAGCGACAGGCCTTCGATGACACCCTTCTGCTTGCCGTAGTGGAAGCCGATGTTATCGAAGCGGATCTCGCCCTTGGACACGGCGATATCCCCGGCATCCGGCCTGTCCTCGACAAGGCGTGGCATTGAGATCGAGGCGATGCCGTCCTGCACCGTGCCGATGTTCTCGAACAGGCCCGACATTTCCCACATGATCCACTGCGACATGCCCCAGAGCCTGAGCACCAGGCCGATGACCACGGCGACCGCGCCGATCGTCACCGCCCTGGTTCAGCCATAGCCACAGCGAGATCGCGGTGACCGAAAACAGCAGCAGCGAATTCATGATGTAGAGCAGGCCGTAGAGCACCGTCACCAGCCGCATCGACCGGTAGACCGTGTCGAGGAAACCGCCCATGCCCTCCTTGGCGAAGGAGGATTCGCGGCGCGCGTGGCTGAACAGCTTGACCGTCTGGATGTTGGAGTAGCTGACGACGCGGCCGGTCATGATCGAGCGCGCATTGGCCTGCTCCTCGCCAACCCTGCCCAGGCGCGGGATGAAGTAGCGCAGCAGCAGGATGTAGCTGACCAGCCAGACGCCGAGCGGGGCGGCCAGCCGCAGATCGGCCGAGCCAACGATGTACAGCATGCCCAGGAAATAGACGATGACGTAATTCAGGACGTCCATCAGCTTGATGACGCAGTCGCGCACGGCGAGTGCCGTCTGCATCAGCTTGGTGGCGATGCGGCCGGCAAACTCATCCTGGTAGAAGCTCATCGACTGCTTGAGCAGGTAGCGATGCACCTGCCAGCGGATGCGCATGGGATAGTTACCCATCAGCGTCTGCTGGTTGAGCAGCGAATGCAGCCATACCGTGCCGGGCAGCGCGAACAGCACGATGAAGGCCATGCCGGCGAGCTTCCAGGTTTCCGTCTGCAGGAAAGTTTCGCGGTTCTGAGCCGACAGCCAGTCGACGATGCTGCCGAGGAAGCCGAACATCCAAACTTCAGCAATGGCGATGGCCGCCACCAGCACCGCATCGATCAGGATATAGGGCCACGCGCCCCGCGTGTAGTGCACGCAAAAGGCAACCAGCGTCTTCGGCGGCTCGACCGGTTCCTCCGCGGGGAACGGATCGAGCCTTTTTTCAAACCAGGCAAACATCGTATCGGCACTCTTCAAATATGCGAGGGGTGGGTAATCCTGGTCCCCGGTTAAGCGGCAAGCGAACGCATGCCACTTACGGCCGACGGCTCGGATTCACCCGAGTCGCCGGTGTTGCTTCGGCCAATATAGGATGCCGACGACGTTTCGCCGACAGGCTGGTTCGACGATGCTGACGCCACCGTGGTGACAGTGCGGATCTTCGGCCGGATCAGCCGGATGATCCGGCGCACCAGCGAAGGCCGGCTCGGATCGGGAACCGCGCGCGAGAAATCGACATCCGGCAGCATCCCGCGATGCGGACGGCGGCGCGTCTGGGCGTGAACCGCCGACGAATAGGTTTCGCCGATCAGCAGCGCCCACGTCGCCATCTTCTGCTCGTGCAGGCTCCTTGAGCCAGGTATTCTGTAGGGATCGAACATCGGTCCGTCCTCCGTGTGAAAATAGAGATAAAAAGGCGAGGCAACGTCGTCCGCCGGCATTCGGCCGGAGGCGCGGATTGCGTCGCTCGAGACACGACGGCCAGCGTCGGTCTGGACACGCTCAGGTGGGGCGTTCAGCCCTTTTGACTTTTTGAAAAACATCGCAGGATTCCTTCGAGAGCCGAAAAAGCGTTTCGGCGGGAATCGGCGCGATCAAGTCTTAGAGAGTCAGGAGAATCGTCGTACCGAAACCGCCGTGGAGCGTACAAGTCCACGAGAGGGGCGCTGGATGTGCATGGCCATCATGAATTACCCCTCCATCGGTTCGGGTTGACAATGGTCGGCGTATACAAGACTTCGAAGAAAATGGCCACCCGCGGGTCCAGGAATTTCCAAAACCGCCGGGCTCCTGTGGCCGATCCGCCACTTATTAGCAGGACGTGGAAATGAACGACCGTCTCCGCATCGCGCTCTACCAGCCGGACATCGCCGGCAACACCGGCACAATCCTGCGCTTCGCCGCGTGCCTCGGCCTTGGCGTCGACATCATCGAACCGGCTGGCTTCCCGCTCTCCGACCGGGCGTTGAAACGCGCCGGCATGGACTACATCGAAATGGCTGACATGACCCGGCATGCCGACTGGCACGCCTTCCAGGATTGGCGCAAGGCGGCCGCGCGGCGGCTGGTGCTGCTGTCGACCAAAGCCACGACCGCCTACACCGACTTCGCCTTCGCCGATCGCGACATCCTGCTGTTCGGCCGCGAATCCGCAGGCGTGCCAGATCCTGTCCACGAGGCGGCGGAAGCGCGGCTGACGATCCCCATGCAGGGTGCCGCGCGCAGCATCAACGTCGCGCTGTCCGTCGCCATGGTCTCCGGCGAAGCCATCCGGCAGCTCCGATAGCAAGCCATCGGCAGGCATGGCGATCAGTGCCTCCTCGCCGCCCGCGACAAGCCCCTCTTGCGTCATTCTCACCCAAGCGCACATCACGTTCTCCTGCGGTTTGCAAATCTTTGGCTTTCTGGCTACAAGCTCAAGTTAACTTGAGGTCAAGCGGAAAAGTCGGTAATGGCGCCAGTAACGGAATTGACGGTCGGCCAGGTGGCCGCGCGCAGCGGAGTGGCGGTGTCGGCGCTGCATTTCTATGAGGCGCGCGGTCTGATCCGCAGCCACCGTACATCGGGCAACCAGCGCTACGGCCGCGACGTGCTGCGGCGCGTGGCAATCATCAAGGTCGCGCAGGAGGTCGGCATCTCCCTGGCCGAGATCGGCTACGCGCTTCAATCACTGCCGGAAGGTCGCACGCCGACGCGCGACGACTGGAACCTGCTGTCGACCGCCTGGCGCGACGGGCTCGACCAGAAGATCGCCCAGTTGAAGAAGCTGCGCGACGGGCTGACCGACTGTATCGGCTGCGGCTGCATGTCGATCGACAAATGCCCGCTGAGGAACCGGGGCGACCGGCTGGCAAGGGAAGGCACGGGCGCGAGAAGATTGCTGGTCGAAAGTTAGTCCGCCGCCGGCAGCCGCCTGATGGTGAATTCGATGAGGTCGCCCGGCCGCTCGAACCAGCTTTCGATCTCGGTCCAGTAGGCCTGTTTGGGGAAGCGCTCGAACCATTCCTGGGCCTTGAGGCGCGCATCGGAGCGCGGCAGGACGAAGGTTTCCCGCAGAAACCCATCTCTTGGCTTGTTGGCGCGTTCAGCCCGGCTTTGGTCGAGCCTTTTCTTCAGTCCATGCAGCGGCGGTCTTGCCGGCGTGCCCACGAAAGAACTCCTTGCCACCTGGCGCGTGAACCCGAAATCGGAATCGAGGTTCGGAAAGGACCAAGCACAAAACCAAGGTGTTGCAGCGCCGTTTTGCGCGTCCAAAGGACGCGTGGAGCTGTAACGGGACTTGACCCTGTCCCCTAAGAGATTAGGGATCGCGCCCAGAAAAGACGAGTCATTTGTGGACTCGCCGCCCGCCCAACCGGAGACGGCACTTGGAACGACCCGAAATACCCGCAGGCCTGCCCTCCGACATTGAAGAGAAGAAGATGAAGGCGCGGCTGTGGTTCGAGGCGCTGCGCGAACGCATATGCACCGGCTTCGAGCAGATCGAGCAGGATCTTGGCGGTCCGCTGGCCTCGTGGTCGCCCGGCCGCTTCGAAAAGACGCCCTGGGAACGCGACGAGGGCAAAGGCGGCGGCGGCACCATGTCGATGATGTATGGCCGCGTCTTCGAGAAGGTCGGCGTCCACACCTCGACCGTCCATGGCGAGTTCTCGCCGGAATTCAGGAAGCAGATGCCCGGCGCCGAGGAAGACCCGCGCTTCTGGGCATCAGGCATTTCGCTGATCGCGCATCCGTGGAACCCCAACGTGCCCGCCGTCCACATGAACACGCGCATGGTCGTCACCTCCCGCCAGTGGTTCGGCGGCGGCGCCGACCTGACGCCGGTGCTCGACCGCCGCCGCACGCAGGACGACCCCGACACCATCGCTTTCCATCGCGCCATGCAGTTTGCCTGCGAGAAGAACGCTGATGTCGCCGACTACCCGAAATTCAAGGCATGGTGCGACGAGTATTTCTACCTGTCGCATCGCAATGAACCGCGCGGCACCGGCGGCATCTTCTTCGACTGGCTGCATTCGGGCGAGGACAAGGGCGGCTGGAATGCCGACTTCAACTTCGTCCAGGATGTCGGACGCTCCTTCCTCGTCGTCTACGGCCATCTCGTGCGCGCCAACTTCAACGAGAACTGGACCGATGGCGACCGCGACGAGCAGCTCATCCGCCGTGGCCGCTACGTCGAGTTCAACCTGCTGCACGATCGCGGCACCATCTTCGGCCTGAAGACCGGCGGCAATGTCGCGGCCATCCTGTCCAGCCTGCCGCCGGAGGTGCGCTGGCCGTAGACTGTTGGTGAGCGGAGCGTGGTTCGTGCTTCCCACCCACCAATGGCGGGTGGAAGCGAAAAGAGATTCAAGGTGTTAGCGCCTATCGCCGGATACGCGGCGCTTTCATGCAACCAAGATCGCCCCATTAGTGTTATAGTTTTCGCCCGCTTGCGATCCGCGGACCAACCGGATCTCAAGCCCAAAAATGCGCCGGACCCTCCTCCCGACTCGAAGGATTCGGCCCCACGGAGGAAAGGATACATGCCATGAAGCAATTTAACTGCGGATCGCTGGTTCCCGGCTGCGACTGGCACACGCGTGCCGACGAAGAAGCCGAGGTCATGCGCCGAGCCGTCGAGCACATGCGCGAGACGCATGGCGAAACAGTCATCCGCGAAACGATGATCGAGGCAATTCGGTCCCGGATCGAGAAGATCCGCGACGCAGCCTAAAGCGGGTCGCGTCGAAACGGCTTCATGCGACGCGCTTTAGGTCTTTTGTTTTATGCATGTCGTTCTCCCAAAACCGAGGTCACTTTTGGGCGACACGCATTAGACCGCAGCCATGCCCGAACGTTGCGGGATCATGGTTCCAGAGCTTCGGCGGCGCGCTTGATCAGCGCGTCGCGATCGGGCGCAAAACCCGCCTCGACCCATTCGACTTCCAGGTTCTTCAGGACTTCGCCGAGCTTCGGCCCAGGCTTGGCACCAATGGCGGTGAGATCGGCGCCCTTGAGCGGAAATACCGGCTTTTCCCATTTAACAGCAAACGCAAGCAGGCGCGAAAAGCCGCCGGCTTCCAGCAGCGCCTCCGTATCCTCCACCGCGCGCGCCCGCGCCGAGGCGAGCGACAGCCGCAGCCTGTCGACAAAGCCCTGCCGGTCACCGCGATAGAGCTTCTTGGCAAGTTCGCCTTCCGTGGTCTTCGGCTCGACGGCGACACTCAGCGCCCAGTGGCGCAGGCGGTCCGCTTCCGCCGTCGAGAATTTCAGCCTCTCGGCAAGTGTCTTCATGCGCGCGGCATCGGGCGGCACGATCGCCTCCAGCCTGAGCAGGGGATCCGGCGTCCAGCCCAGATCCTTCTCCGCCCGGGTCAGCGGATGGATCGAATCGATGCCCCATTTCTCGCTTTCCGGCAGCACGCTGGTCAGCACGCCGGCCTGGCGCATCCACAGCAGCGCCCGTGACGGATCGGGCGCCGACAGCAGCTTCTTCAGTTCGGACCAGACCCGCTCGGCGGAAAGCTGGCCGAGCCCCTCCTTCAGCCGCGCGCAGGCTTTCAGCCCTTCGGCGTCCGGACGGCCGTCACCATACCAAGCAAAAAAGCGGAAGAACCTGAGGATGCGCAGATAGTCCTCGCGGATGCGCGCTTCCGCATCGCCGATGAAGCGCAGGCGGTGCGCCTCTATGTCGGCGATGCCGCCGACGAGGTCGATGACCTTGCCCTCGGCGTCCGCATAGAGCGCATTGATGGTGAAGTCGCGCCTCTCGGCGTCGGCCTGCCAGTCGCGCCCGAACGAAACCTTGGCGCGCCGTCCGTCGGTCTCGATGTCGGCGCGCAAGGTGGTGACTTCATAAGGTTTGCCGCCAGCGACGACCGTGATCGTGCCATGCTCGATGCCGGTCGGCACCGCCTTGAAGCCTTCAGCCTCGGCACGGCGGATGGTTTCATCAGGCAGGCACGTCGTGGCGATGTCGATATCGGCGACCGGTTGGCCCATCAGCGTGTTGCGCACCGCCCCGCCGGCGACCCGCGCCTCTTCACCGCCTTCGGCCAGAATGCCAAGCAGGCGCTGCAGATGCTTGTCGCCGAGCCAGTCGGCCCTGCCCGCAATCGATGAACTCACGCATAGAGCCTTTCATAGAGCGTACGGATGATGCCGGCGGTGACGCCCCAGATGCGGCGGTCGCCATACGGCATGTCGTAGAAGAACCATTCGAGATCGTTCCACATGCGGCTGTCGCGCTTGTGGTTGGCCGGGTCCATCAGGAAGCGCAGCGGCACTTCGAAGGCGGCATCAACCTCGTCGGCATTGAGTGTCAACTGGAAAGGAGGCCGAACTATGCCCAGCACCGGCGCGATGCGGTAGCCGCTGCCGGCGACATAGTCGGGCATGCGGCCGATGATCTCGATGCGATCCCCGACAAGCCCGATCTCCTCGAACGTCTCGCGCAGCGCCGCCGCTTCCGGGCTGGAGTCGGCCGCATCGATGGTGCCGCCGGGAAAGGCCACCTGCCCCGAATGGCTGCGCAGCTTTTCAGCCCGCTTGGTCAAAAGAACCGTCGCATCGCCGTCGCGGTCGACCACCGGGATGAGCACCGCTGCATCGCGCAATGTCTTTGCCTGGCTGAGACGCGGATGACCGGGATTGAAGCGATGGTCGCCATAGTCGTCGCCGGCATGCGCATCCGGCTGCGCGGCAAAGCGGGCGCGAAAATCCGCGGTGGAAAACCGGGCCGGCGTCACCTGGTCCATCACGCACTCAGCCGCTTCAACTGGTCCGCCGGCATGATCGGAAACACAGCGCCCTTCGAGCGCACGGCGAACATGGTCTGGTCGCCGATCTCGATCTCCTCGCCATGTCCGACCAGTTCATACATCACCGGCCGCGCCACCAGTGCCTCCAGCCGGCCGCGCACCAGCACATAGGGTTTCAGCCCACCTGTCTCGCTCTCGTCGACGAAGCGCAGGGGACGATCCGGCCCGACCTCGACCACATCGCCGACATTGGTGCGGAAGGTGATGACCTGATCGACGCCGCTGCCAGAAACATTCATCTCGACGGCGATGAAGGGCGCATCGGCGACGCGGATGCCGACCCGTTCCACCGGCGTCACCAGATAGGTCTTGCCGTCCGCGTCCTTGCGCAGCACGGAGGAGAAGAGCTGGACCAGCGGCATGCGGCCGATTGGCGTGCCCAGATAGAACCAGGTGCCGTCGGCCTTGATCTCCATGTCGAGATCGCCGCAAAAATCCGGATTCCAGCGCTCGACCGGCGCCGGCCCCTTGCCGGCGCGCGTGGCGCGGGAGACGAGCGCCTCCAGCCCTCGCGCCTCGGTTGCCGCCGTCAGGCTTTCTTCACGATGTTCGGAGTGTTCCGTCATGGTCACGAAATAGTCACTGTTGTTTCGCTTGTCAGCCTAAGTGTACGATTTAAGTTCGATCATAGGCGCTACGCGAGGCCGAATCGCGGCAGTCATGCTATTCTGCGGGCCGGTATTTCCAACAACAAGGATCGATGCTGAATGAGCGTGATGATCAAGGAAAATCCGATCAGCGAAACCGAGATGATCGCCCAGGCCGAAAAGGCACTGTCCGACATCTCCAGGGTTCGCGACGGTGTCGGCCGGGTCATCTTCGGCCAGGAAAGCGTGGTCGAGCGCACACTGGTGGCGGTGCTGGCCGGCGGCCACGCGCTGCTGGTCGGCGTGCCCGGCCTTGCCAAGACCAAGCTGGTCGAAACGCTGGGCATCGTGCTCGGCCTTGATTCGCGCCGCATCCAGTTCACGCCGGACCTGATGCCGTCCGACATCCTCGGTTCCGAGGTGATGGAGCAGGACGAGACCGGCAAGCGTTCCTTCCGCTTCATTCCCGGCCCGATCTTCGCCCAGTTGCTGATGGCCGACGAGATCAACCGCGCCTCGCCGCGCACCCAGTCGGCGTTGCTGCAGGCGATGCAGGAATATCACGTCACCATCGCCGGTGCCCGCCACGACCTGCCGGCCCCCTTCCACGTGCTGGCGACGCAGAACCCGCTGGAGCAGGAAGGCACCTATCCGCTGCCCGAGGCACAGCTCGACCGCTTCCTGATGCAGGTCGACATCCTCTACCCCGACATCGAGGCGGAGCGCCGTATCCTTCTGGAGACCACCGGCATCGAGGATGCGAAAGCCGAAAACGTTCTTCAGCCAGCCCGGTTGAGGGAGATCCAGACGCTGATCCGCCGCATGCCCGTTCCCGAAAGCGTCGTCGAGGCGATCCTCAAGCTGGTGCGCTCGGCGCGCCCCGGCCAGGGCAATGCCGAAACCGACAAGCATGTCGCCTGGGGCCCTGGCCCGCGCGCCAGCCAGGCGTTGACGCTCTGTGCCCGCGCCCGCGCGCTCTACGACGGGCGGCTGGCGCCCTCGGTCGATGATATCAGAGCGCTCGCCGAACCGGTGCTGCAACACCGCATGGCGCTGACCTTCGCCGCCCGCGCCGAAGGCACCACAGTGCGCGACGTGGTGGCGAAGCTGGCCAAAGGTATCTGATGGCGCGTGTTGGCGAGCTCCAGGCACCGACCGCGACGAGAGACGCGCTCGCCCGTGGCCGGTTGCGGGCTTCGCTGGTTCCGGACCTGCTGGTCGAGGCGCGGCGCATCGTCAACACGGTGATCGCCGGCTGGCACGGCCGCCGCAAGCGCGGCATCGGCGAGAATTTCTGGCAGTTCCGGCCCTATGTCGAAGGCGATTCCTCGCGCATCGACTGGCGCCGCTCGGCACGCGACGACCACACCTATGTGCGCGACCGCGAGTGGGAGGCCGCCCATACGGTCTGGCTTTGGGCAGACCCCTCGCCCTCCATGCTCTACAAGTCGACCGGCGCCAGCGTTTCCAAACAGTCGCGGGCGCTGGTGCTGGCACTGGCCATGGCCGAGCTTCTGTCGCGCAGCGGCGAGCGCATCGCCTGGCCGGGCCTGACCGATCCGTTCACCGCCCGCAACGGCGCCGAACGCATCGCGGCGCGGCTGACGCACGCCGGCGACCTGCCGGCAAAGCCCGATTTGTCGGCAATCCGCCGCTTCGCCGACATCGTCATCGTCAGCGATTTCCTCGACCCGGTCGAGGAAACCATGGCCTGGCTCGACGTGCTCGCCCGCCACGGCGTGCGCGCGCATCTGATCGAGGTCGCCGATCCGGCCGAGGAAACCTTTCCCTATGCCGGCCGCACCGAATTCACCGATCCCGAGACCGGCGACAAGCTGACCGCCGGCCGCGCCGAAATGCTCGGTGATGAGTACCGCTTGCTCTACACCGCCCGCCGCCAGGAGCTGGCCGGCTGGTGCAAGCGGCTTGGCTGGAGCTTCACCGTCAACCATACCGACCGCCTCGCCTCCGATGCGCTGGTGCGCCTTCATCTGGCGATGACGGCCGATGGCGGCAATGCCGGAAAGGTCAGCGCATGAGCTGGCTGCCGCTCTCCTTTGGCGCTCCCATGGTGCTGTGGGGCCTGCTGGCGCTGCCGGTGATCTGGTGGCTGCTGCGGCTCACCCCGCCCAAGCCGCAGGCCGAGATCTTTCCGCCGCTGAAGATCCTGGCTCGCGTGTTGAAGCGTGAGGAGACGCCGCAACGGAGCCCATGGTGGCTGACGCTGCTCAGGCTCTTGATGGCAGCGCTCATCGTCGCAGCACTTGCCGAACCGATCTTCAATCCGCGTGAAAAACTGCCGGCCGAGGGTGCCGCCCTTGCGCTGGTCATCGACAATGACTGGGCAAGTGCCGCCGACTGGGGCAAGCGCGTCGCCACCGCCGAGCGGCTGATCGCCGACGCCGGCTCGAACGGCGTGCCGGTGGTCATCGCCTTCACCGCCGAAAAAACCAATGCCGAGATCGGGCCATTCGATGCCGCCAAGGCCCTCGACCGGTTGCGTGCCACAAAGCCCCGGCCGATCCCGACCGACCGTCCCGCCGTCTACGCCCGCGTCGCCGCGGCACTGGCCTCCCTGCCGGGCGCCAGCGTTGCCGTGCTTGCCGACGGCCTCGCCGCGCAAGGCGACGAAGCCGCCTTCAACACGCTCCTGTCGAAGAACGCCGCGCGCGTCGTCTGGGCCGTCACCGATCGGATGTCGCTCGCTGGCCTGACCAGTGCCGAGAACCAGGTGGACGGCTTTGCCCTCACCGCCATTCGCGCGCCGGGCGACCCGGCACCGGCGCAGATCACCGCCGGCGCCTTCGACGACAAGGGCCGCCGCATCGCCGACGCGACACTGACCTTTGCCCCCGGCGAGGCAACCGCCACCGGCACGATGACCGTGCCGTTCGAACTGCGCAACGATTTCGCCTCGATCGCGCTTGACGGCGAACGCCATGCTGGCGCCGTGCGCGTCCTCGACGAAAGCTCCAAGCGCCGCCGCGTCGGGCTGCTGTCGCAGGCCGAGGCCGACCAGGCGCAACCGCTTCTGTCGCCGCTCTATTACATCCGCCGCGCCCTGCAGCCTTTCGCCGACCTCGTCGAGCCGTCGAGCGCCGACCTTGCCGACGCCATCCCTCAGATTCTCGACCAGAAGCCGGCGATGATCATCATGGCCGATATCGGCACGATCCCGGGGCAGGTACGGCAGAGACTGGTCGACTGGGTCGACAATGGCGGCACGCTGGTGCGTTTCGCCGGCTCGCGGCTGGCCGCCGCCGGCAATGACGACGACCTGCTGCCGGTCAGGCTGCGCACCGGCGAGCGCTCGCTCGGCGGCGCCTTGTCGTGGACGTCGCCGCAGCCAGTCACCGAATTTCCGAAGGCCGGCCCCTTCGCCGATCTAGCCCCGCCCACCGAGGTCACCGTCACAAGGCAGGTGCTGGCCGAGCCGACGCCTGACATCGTCGATCGCACCTGGGCCGCACTTGCCGACGGCACGCCGCTGGTGACCGGGCTGAAGAAGGGCAAGGGCACGCTCGTCCTGTTCCATGTCACACCCGAGGCGACGTGGTCCAACCTGCCGATTTCCGGCAGTTTCGTCGAGATGCTCAGGCGCATCGTGCAGATATCGCGCAACCAGGGTGCCGCGGTCGCCAACGCCGAAGCCGCCGCCACCTCGCTGGCGCCCTACCGCATGATATCGGCCGACGGCACGCTGGTGCCTCCGACGCCGGATGCAAGGCCGCTGGTTCCCGGCGCTGGCCGCTTGCCGGTGACCTTCGAGAACCCGCCTGGCCTTTACGGCTCCGAAGCCGGTGTCTTCGCCCACAACCTCCTGGAGGCCGGCAGCGCGTTCGCGCCGCTGGTGCGTCCGAACGTTTCGGTACCGGTCACCGACATCCAGTATGCTTTCGATGAATCACGGAACCTCAAGGGGCCGCTGGTGACTATAGCGCTGTTGCTGATGGCGCTCGACACGCTGGCCGTCTTCTGGATGGGTGGCTTGTTTTCGCGTCGGCCACGCCGCACTAGTGCGGTGACGACCACGGCCGCGCTGCTGATCATGTTCAGCGTATTCGGCCACGCCGACCTCGCCCGCGCCGACGATGCCAAGCCCGGCGATCAGGCGGCGATCGAAGCGATTTCGAAGACCCGCATCGCCTATGTGCTGACCGGCGTTCCTGGCGACGATTCGATCAGCCGCGCCGGGCTGGAAGGCCTGACCCGCTTCCTGATCGAGAAGACCGCGCTCGAACCCGGAGCGCCGGCGGGCGTCGATATCTCGAAGGACGAACTATCCTTCTACCCGCTGATCTACTGGCCGATCGATCCGGCGGCGCCGATGCCGAGCCAGGCCTCGATCGCGCGCATCGACGCCTATATGCAGCAGGGCGGCACGGTGCTGTTCGACACGCGCGACCAGTTCGCCAACGGCATCGGCGCTGATTCGACCAGCCCGGCCACAGAGCGGCTCCGCGACATCCTGGCCAATCTCAACGTGCCGCCGCTCGAGCCGGTGCCGTCCGACCACGTGCTGACCAAGTCCTTCTTCATCCTGCCCGAGTTTCCCGGCCGCTTCGCCGGCAGCCCGCTTTGGGTGGAAGCGTCGCTCGACGCCAGCAACACCGAGAACCGGCCGGTGCGCACCGGCGACGGCGTGTCGCCGATCATGATCACCGCCAATGATTTCGCCGGCGCCTGGGCTGTCGACGAAAACGGTGACCCGTTGCTGCCGACCGTGCCGTCGGACCCGATGCAGCGTATCTATGCGCTGCGCGCCGGCGTCAACATCATGATGTACATGCTGACCGGCAACTACAAATCCGACCAGGTGCATGTCCCCGTGCTGCTCGAACGGCTGGGGCAATAGAATGACGTTGTTTGTTGCGCTCCCTACGCGGATCGACCCTCCCCGCAAGAAGGAGGGTAAGGCATGAACTGGTCGATCTCCTTCGAACCGCTGATCTCCTGGCCGCTGCTGGCTCTCGTGCTTGCGCCATTGCTGCTGCTGTCGCTGGTCGGGCTGTGGTTTCGCCAGCGCGGCTCGGTCCTGCGCTTCGTCGCCCTGCTGGCCTTGGGCGCCGCCGTCCTCAATCCGGTTTTCCTCGACGAGGAGCGCGAGGCGCTGAAAAGCGTCGTCGCCCTGATCGTCGACCGCAGCCCGAGCCAGGATATCGGCGACCGCACCAAGCAGACCGACGAGGCTCTGGCCGGCCTGCAGCAGCGCCTTGGCCGCTTCAGGCAGTTCGACGTCCGCGTCATCGATGCCGGCAAGACAGAGGCAACCGACGAGCGCGCCGAAACGCGGCTTTTCAGTGCGCTCGAAGGCGCGTTCCGCGACGTGCCGCCGTCGCGTATCGGTGGCGCCATCATGATCACCGATGGTCAGGTGCATGACGCGCCGGCAGGCAGCCCCGATTTCCATGCGCCGCTGCACGCGCTGATCACCGGCAACGACCACGAAAAGGACCGCCGCATCCGCTTCGACAATGCGCCGCGCTTTGGCCTTGTCGGCAAGCCGCTGGACATGAGCTACCGTGTCATCTCGACCGAGAACGAGACCGCTCCGGTCGATGTCCGCGTTTCCGTCAACGGCCAGCAGGTTTCCGTGGAGCACGCCATCGTCGGCCAGACGATGCCGCTACAGGTGACCATTCCCGGCGCCGGCCGCAACATCATTGAACTCGCCATCGACAAGGAGCCGGGCGAACTCACCGAAACCAACAACCGCGCCATCGCGCTGGTCGACGGCATTCGCGAGAACCTGCGCGTGCTGCTCGTCTCGGGCGAGCCGCATGCCGGTGAGCGCACCTGGCGCAATCTCTTGAAGTCCGACGCCTCGGTCGATCTCGTCCACTTCACCATCCTGCGTCCGCCGGAAAAGCAGGACGGCACGCCGATCAACGAATTGTCGCTGATCGCCTTCCCGACGCGCGAACTCTTCGTCGAGAAGATCAAGGATTTCGACCTGATCATCTTCGACCGCTACCAGCACCGCGACGTGCTGCCGATCCTCTATTACGACTACATCGCCGAATATGTCGAAAAGGGCGGCGCGCTGCTGATCGCCGCCGGCCCCGAATATGCCGGCGACGCCTCGATCGCGCGCACGCCGCTGATGTCGGCGCTGCCGGCGATGCCGACCGGCGAAGTCATCGACAAGGCCTTTTATCCACGCCTCACCGACCTTGGCCAACGCCACCCGGTGACGCGCGGCCTCGACGGGTCCGCCACCGAGCCGCCGCACTGGAGCCGCTGGTTCCGCACCATCGGCGTGCAGAACCCCGAAGGCCAGGTGGTGATGAAGGGCGCCGACAACCGACCGCTGCTCGTGCTCGACCGCAAGGGCGAAGGCCGTGTCGGCATGCTCCTGTCCGACCAGGGCTGGCTGTGGGCACGTGGCTTCGAGGGCGGCGGGCCGCATGTCCAGCTTTACCGGCGAATCGCCCACTGGCTGATGAAGGAGCCGGAGCTCGAGGAGGAGCGGCTGACCGCCGACGGGCGCGGCATGGTGCTGGAGATCCGCCGCCAGACCATGGCCGACGATCCCGGCACGGCCCAGGTCATCACCCCTTCAGGCAAGACCATGAGCGTCAAGCTCGACAAGTCGGAGCCCGGCGTCTTCCTCGGCAGCATCCAGACCAGCGAGATCGGCCTCTACCAGATCGCCAATGGCGACCTGACGGCTCTCGCCCATGTCGGCCCCATCAACTCGCCGGAATTCGCCGATGTCGTTTCCACGCTGGACCGCCTCAGGGCGCCGGCGGAAGCAACCGGCGGCAGCGTGCGCCGGCTCGCGACGTCGTCAGCCAGCGACGTTACCTTGCCGTCCATCGTGCCGGTGCGCTCCTCGGGCGAGGCTTCGGGCAGCGACTGGATCGGCCTGCGCACCACCGACGACAGCGTGCTGAAGGCGGTCTCGCGTGTACCCTTGTTCGGCGGCTTCCTCGGCCTCGGCCTGCTGCTGCTGGCAATGGGCTCGATGTGGTACCGCGAGGGAAGGTAGCGGCAAGTCTTCCTTCTCCCCGTTTACGGGGAGAAGGTGCCCGAAGGGCGGATGAGGGGGTGAGAAGTGGTCCGCGCAGCGGACGAAAAGCCAATTGCTTGGCTTTTCGAACTTCGAACGCCCTGAGCCTGCGAAGGGCCGCCTGTCTGGCGACTTGTTGTCAAACTGCGGCGTGCAGGCCGCTGCCCTCCGCTATGGCTTCGGGCGTTCGTCGCTTCAATCGACAAATCGTTGTCGATTGATCGCCCTGCGGGCGACCACTCCTCACTCCTCCGGCTCGGTCGTGAACATCAGCGGGTAGCCCTTGGCCTTGCCGGCGTCGGTGGCGCGTGTTGCCTTGGTCTCGGCGACGTCCTTGGTGAAGACGGCAACGACACAGACGCCGCGGCGATGGGCGGTGATCATCACCCGGTGCGCCTGGTCCTCGCTCAGCTTGAACTCGCCCTTCAGCACCGTCACCACGAATTCGCGCGGCGTGAAATCGTCATTGATGAGGATGACCTTGTAGAGCTTCGGCCGCTGTACCTGCGGCTTGACCTCGACACGGGGTTTTGTGGTGATCTCGGGCATCGGAACCGGCAATTACGCGACCATTCAAGTCGAGGATATGGCTGTCACTTTGACATGGGCAAACGCCGCCGTCCATTTGGAGCGGCCACGAGCCGGCCCCCCTGCCATTCACCTTTATGTGGGAATTATCGACCGCCGTTCAACGGCCCTGGCGCCCGACCATGCGGCGCGATTGTGTTCCGGCCGCGTCCTGGCGACGCTCGCGCCATGCGACCACGACCCAGGCGACGAAACAGATCAGCGTGGCGCTGACCAGGACGATCATCAGCCAGTTCTGCAACGGCGTGATGTAGTCCCAGTCCCTGGAAATCAGCGGCGCGAACAGCGAAGGCTCGGTTCGCCCACTGACCGGATCGGGTACCGGACTCGCGGTCAACAGGATCAATACCCTGACCAGCGCGGAGACCAACAGGCCGCCGAGCACCATCGAGCGCAAAATGGACGAAGGCCGCGTGTTCATGCGGATAGCCTTAGCAGGCGGCAATTGCGATCAGGTTAAGGATCGCCGCGGCCCGTCGAATATAGGTGTTGCGGTTGCGCGGATAGAAGAAGGCCGCTCCAGCCGAATCTCAACTGAAGCGGCCTTGTTCAGGCTAGATAGAGACCCGGATCAGGGCTTCTTCGGGGCCACCTTCTTCGGGGCCATCTTCTTCACCGGGCACTTGTGCGTCTTGGTGGCCTTGCAGGCCTTCTTGACGGTCTTCTTCGGAGCAGCCTTCATCGGCTTCGCAGCGGCCGGCGCGGTGGCTGCCGGCGCGGTCGTGGTGGTGGTTGCGGCAGGAGCGGTGGTCGTCGTCTGGGCGTTGCCGAGAACCGGCATCGAGAAGGAGAGAGCGACGGCGAGACCGAGGGCGGAGAGAAGGGACTTGTTCATGGCTGGTTTCCTTTTTTTATGCGGGTCGATAGTGAGTGTCACTGAGCCGGGTCGATCGGTGTCACTCCAAGCAGTTTCAGAGCATTGGCGAGCATCCGGATTCCCTGTGCCTGTTTCTTGTTGGCGCAGAACCGGTTGCCCTTTCTCTGAAGTGCCTTTGCCGCGGTGACCTGCGTTGCCGTGGCGTGGGTTTCGAGGGCTTCGTCAAATTGGTGGCTGAGATTGGTGCAGCGTTCGGTCCGGGTGAGCACCTTTGCATCCGATTGTTCGACCACGGCCGTGACGAGCGATATGCCGAGCACCGCACCCATCAGACTGATCGAGAACCTTTGCATTGGCTTTCCGTAACTCCGGGCACTAACGTCGCAGCCGTTCACCTGACCGCCACGTGACCACTTATGCCTCTGTATGTTTTCGCGAGTTTTTCCCGAATATAGAAATTTGTGTCTGAATTGTTTCTGGGAAATCGGGACTGAAATCCAACCATCACCACTGGCCAAGATATGGCCTGAATTCTATCGTGTGGATGACGGAGTGATGACTATGCAATTCATGATGACAGGCCACCTGTGAAATCAGACGCACACATACTGATCGTCGACGACGACAAGGGCATTCGCGACCTGCTTCAGGAATTCTTCCAGAAGCGGGGGCTGCGCACCACGGTGGCTTCCGACGGCACGGAGATGGAGGCCATCCTGCGCCGCACGGCGGTCGATCTCATCATTCTGGACGTCATGCTGCCGGGAAAGAGCGGCCTGGAGCTGTGCCGTGACATCCGCGCCAGCTATTCGACGCCGATCATCATGCTGACGGCGGTCACCGAGACCACCGACCGCGTGGTTGGGCTGGAGATGGGCGCCGACGACTATGTCCCCAAACCCTTCGATCCGCGCGAATTGCTGGCCCGCATACGCGCCGTGCTGAGGCGCCACGGCACCACCGAGCCGAAGCGCGCCACCACCAAGCAGATCTACCATTTCGCTGGCTGGACCATGGACTGTTCGCGCCGGCGGCTGATCGCGCCGGGGGACGTTCGGGTCGAGTTGACGATGGCGGAATTCAACCTGCTGCAGACCTTCGTCAAGAGCGCGCAGCGCGTGCTGACCCGCGACCAACTCATCGAACTCTCGGGCGGCGACACCGACTACAGTTTCGACCGCAGCATCGACATTCTTGTCAGCCGGCTGCGGCGCAAGATGGAAGACGATCCCAAGACACCGAAACTGATCCTCACGGTACGCAGCGGCGGCTACCAGTTCCTGCCCGAGACGACGTCCGAATGAGACGCTTCCTGCCGCAGACGCTGCCCGTCTGGGTGCTGCTCATCGTCATTGCCGGCCTGTTGATCAGCCAGGTCGCAACGCTCTACATCGTGTCGCGCGACCGGGTGGCGGCCAATGACGTGGTCGACCTCTACCGGCTCAACGACCGCGCCTTCTCGCTGGTGCAGTTGATGAGCGGCGCCACGCCCGAGCAGCGCAAGGTGACCGCGGCCGGCCTGTTCAATTCCGCTTATGCGCTGACCGTTTCGGACACGCCCGCCGTCACCTCATCGATCGCCGGCGACGACGAACTGGCCGAGCTCGAGGACATCATGGTCAGCCGGCTGTCGAAATTCGGCATCACCGACGCGCGGGTTCGCCGCGACCCGGCCACGACCGAGACCGGCGACACCGACGGCGTGGTCGACCGCGCCGACATCGGCCAGGTGGAGCGCGACCTTCTGGCGCTGTCGGCCAATTTCGCCCAGAGCGACAAGCTGACGGCGTCGCTGCGCTTCGACGACGGCCAGTGGCTGAACTTCACCGAGCCCAACACCCCCGTCGGCCCTATACTGAGCCTCGACAGCTTGCCGCTCTATTCGCTGATCGCCGGGCTGGTGGTGATCATGTCGATCTGGTCGCTGCGCCGGCTGACCGCGCCCTACCGGATGATGGAAACCGCGGTGAACAGGATCGGCAAGGATCTGAAGAGCCCGCCGATCTCCGAGGCGGGCAGCCGCGAGGTCCGCGCCGCGGCCAAGGCGATCAACGCCATGCAGGCAAGGCTGCGCGAATATGTCGAGGATCGCGAACATCTCGCCGCCGCGCTCGCGCATGATCTGCGCACGCCGCTGACCAGGATGCGGCTGCGCCTGGAGTTGCTGCGCAAGTCGCCAGCGCGCGCCGCGCTTGCCCATGACCTCGCCGACATCGAGGGCATCGCGAGCTCCGTCATCGACTTCGCCACCTTCGAGGTGACCGAGGAAAAGAATGAAAGGATCGATTTCCTGTCACTCGTGGAGGCGGTCGCCGACGGTTTCGAGGCTGTCTCGTTCGAGGACGACGAGGCGCATTCGCGCGGCCTGATCTGCGTCGCGCGACCGGTGGCACTTCGGCGCTGCGTCACCAATCTCGTCCAGAATGCCGTGACCTACGGCAAGCGGGCGCACCTGACCCTGCAGCGATCGGAAAACACCGTGACACTCGCCATCCGTGACGAGGGGCCGGGCATACCGCAGGCTCAGCTCGACACGGTTTTCAGCTCATTCGTTCGCCTAGAACAGTCCCGCAACCGCCAGACCGGCGGCCTCGGCCTTGGCCTGACCATTGCCCGCAACATCGCCCGTGGCGCGGGCGGCGAGATCCGCTTGTCCAATTATCCCGGCGGCGGTCTGCTGACGGAGCTGCGCCTGCCGCTGGCGGCGTGATGCACCCAAAGTGCGCAGCGTCTGGGTGATGGACATAAAAGGATTAGCTTGAAGCGCGTTGCGTGACGCGACGCGCTTTGGCAGGGCGGCTGCCCCGCGCCCTCAAAAAGCCTTGCTGAGGCGGACCTGCCCTCGGGCGGTGAAAGCGTTGTCGCTGCCATAACCGACCTCGAAGCCGCTATCCAACATTACGCCATGGCCGACCGCCGCCGCGACGTCGGCGCCGGCAAAGCCGCGCACCGCCGTCTTCTTGGCGCCGGAGGCGAAGGAGATGTCCTGGCCAAGCAGCGTGGCCGAAACGTCGCCGCTGCTCTGGGCTATGCCGTCCACGCCGGCCCGCAGGGTGGTCTGCCAGGCCTGGCTCGGCGTCGTGACTTGCGGCAGCGCCAGCGCCAGTTGCCCGCGCACTTCGAACAAATGAACGTCGCGCCGCGCAACCGCGAGATCGGCGGCGGAACCCGTTTCCGTATAATCGCCAACGAAGAGACCCGCGTAACGCAGCCGCACGCTCGGCATCAGCGTACCCATGGCGACAGGAAGCCGCGTGCCGAGTGTCAGCGCCGGGCTGATGAAGGTGCCGTTGAAATCCGCCCGCGCCGTTTCGATGCCGCCGAGCACGAGGTTGTTGGCGACACGGCGGCTGCTGTGCTCGTCGAGCATGCCAGCGACGAAAGACAGATTGGCGAAGCGCTGGCCAAGATCATAGCCGAGATAGCCGCCCGCGAACACGCTGCGGTGGGTGATCTCCTGCGCGCTGTCATCGACGTCGGTCGTTCCGGTTGCCGCACCCACGAACACGCCGCCCAGGAAACCGTCGCCCGAACGTCTTTCGGCACCGACAACGATGCCGCCAAGCGCCTGGCTGAACCCGGCCGCGGCGCCCGAACCATCCTGGGAGCGAATCCCGCCGAACGTCGACAACCAGGCGTCCGGGCCGGAACGTGGCCCAAGCACATCATCATGCGGGGTCGTCAGACGCGTCTCGATAACGCCGCTCACCGCGTCGGCAAGGTCTTCCACCAGCGACCCGGCGCTGGCAAAGCCGGTGATGTCGACCACCGCCACCTGGTTGCCGTTGACGACGAAGGGCCGCCCCCCGGTCAGGATGGTCTGCGGAACACCGCCGCTTCCCGAAAAGGTCATGACGGCGTTCAACGCCGGCCCGAAGCTTACCGTGTTGCCGGAGCCGGAGAAGACGATCGGCCCCTGGATTGCCGTGCCGGCCAAGAGGTTCAGCGTCGCGTTGGACGCGCCGAAGGAGATGGCCGTGCTTGTGCTCTCGTTAAAGTCGTTGAAGACGGTGCCGGAGTTGGTGACCACTGCGTTGCCGACCTGGGTGCTTATACCGACCGACCCAGCCCCGGACATGTAAACCGCGCCGCTATTAACGATAACAATATCATTACCAGCGGCACCGATACCGGTAGAAGCCGTCCCGGAAACCGAGATCACCCCGGAATTGGTCACGCGCAGGCCGGTCGGGAATCCTGGGGGGTCGGTGGGGTCGTGTGCCCAGAAAATGCCCGAAGCACCGATCCCGTCGGCCTCGATAGTGCCGCTGTTCGAAATGGTCAGGTCGGATTTGCCTCCGAGTATTGCAACGGACGCTTTGCCGGAAACCCCGATGAAGCCCTGGTTGTCCACATGCGCGCCGACCCCATTGGCGATGATGCCGAACGTGGCGTTGGTGCCAACGGCCACGACAAAGCCATCGTTGACGATGTTGGCATTGCTGCCCTCGGCCACGACGCTGGCGGATCCGTCACCTTCGGCAAGAATGATCGAGTTCCCGTTGTTGATGATCGTTGCATCAGCGCCCGTCGAATATATGGTGAAAGCACCGCCGCCGAACGTTCCGATATCCCCGGAATTGGTGAGACGCTGGCCTGAATTGGACATCAGCACCGCGTCTTCGCCGGGGTTGAATGTCTGGATTATTCCACCTGAGTCGACGGTTCCGGTATCGCCGGCATCGCTCATCGTCTGCTGGCCGACATCCTGGCCATTACCGATGGTGAAGCTCTGGGAAAAAGCGGGATCGTCGCCAAGCGTCACCGCTGCGAAAAGCGATATCGCCACGGCTGCCTGAGCCCTTGTGCGCAACTTGAGTATCATCCCGCCCCTTGCGTAAGAGTACGCATTGCCGAAACCCTGCACCGACCGGACACGAAAGGCAAGGTCAGGTCCGGGGGCAGTCCTGTATACCGGCCGCCTTGTGTGGACTATCGGCAACACCGCCCTTTGCCGGTCGAGGAGCCGATTTGATGCCCGGATGGCCACTGCATTGGTCCGCATTATCCGTCCGACCTGCCATGAAGCGGCGGAGAACGCCTACCGCCGCAACACCGCCGACAGCACATCCCTGATGCCGATGGCGCCGACGAACCGCGACTGGTCGTCGAACAGCGCGACAGGGGCCGTCTGCGAGCGGTGCATGGCGAGCATCACCGTCTTCAGCGACGTGCCGGGATTGGCCCAGAACACCTGGGCGCCCTCCTCCGGCTGTCCCTCGACATCGGCGCAGGACACCCACCGCCGGCTTGCCGTCGCGTTCGGCCGCCGCCACCAGTCCGTGGTCGTCGATCTTGAAGCGCGTCGTCTTGCGCCTGTCGAGCCACACCCAGCCATCCACGCCATGCTCAAGGTCGCGTCTGTCGCGCATCACGTTCCAGGCGGTGAGCACCGACAGCGGGTTCACATTGGCGATGAAATCGCGGACATAGTCGTTGGCGGGGCGCAGCACGATGTCTTCCGGCGCGCCGGTCTGCACGATGCGCCCGCCCTCCATGATGGTGATATGGCTGCCGATCTTCAGCGCCTCCTCGAGGTCATGGCTGACGAAGATGATGGTCTTCTTCAGTTCCTCCTGCAACTGCAGCAATTCATCTTGCAGCTTGGTGCGGATCAGCGGATCGAGCGCCGAGAACGGCTCGTCCATCAACAGGATCGGCGCCTCGGTGGCGAAGGCGCGCGCCAGGCCGACGCGCTGCTGCATGCCACCGGAAAGCTCATGGGCATATTTCTTCGACCATTGCTCGAGATTGACCAGCTTGAGCTGCTTGTGCACGCGTTCCTTGCGTTCGGCTTCCGGCACGCCGGCGAGTTCGAGGCCCAGGCCGACATTTTCCTCCACCGTGCGCCACGGCAGCAGGCCGAACTGCTGGAACACCATGGCCACCTGCTTCTGCCGCAGCCGGCGCAGCGTCGCCTGGTCGCAGGTGACGACATCGACGGTCTTGTCGCCATCCTTGACCAGCACTTGGCCGCGCGACACGACGTTCAGCCTGTTGACCGCCCGCAGCAGCGTCGACTTGCCCGAACCGGACAGGCCCATCAGCACGGAGATCTCGCCCTCATGCACGGTCAGGCTGGCGCCGGCGCAGCCCAGCACATTGCCGGTTTTTTCAAGGATCTCTGCGCGGGTAGCGCCGGCGTCGATAAGCGCCAGGGAACCCGCCTGGTCGGCGCCGAAGACGATGTCGACATTCCTGAAATCGACAGCAACGGTCATTTCTTGCCTCCAACGTTAATGCGGGTCATCCGGTCGAGAACGATGGCCAGCACAACGATGGCAAGGCCAGCCTCAAGTCCAAGGTCGATCCTGCGCGAGCCGAGCGCCCGGTTGATTTCGGTGCCAAGGCCGCCGGCGCCGATCAGCGCCGCGAACACCACCATCGACAGCGACAGCATGATCGACTGGGTGAGGCCCGCCATGATGGTGGGCAGCGCCGAAGGCAATTCCACCTTCCAGAGCAGCTGGCTCTTGGTGGCGCCAAACGCCTCGCCGGCTTCGACGATCGCCTTGGGCACCGAGACGACGCCGAGATGAGTGAGCCTGACCGCGGTCGGGATGACGAAGATGATGGTGACGATGAGGCCAGGCGCGTTGCCAAGGCCGAACAGCGTCAGTACCGGGATCAGGTAGACGAAGGTCGGCAGCGTCTGCATCAGGTCGAGCACTGGCAGCATGACCCGGTAGACCTTCGGCTTGTGCGCGGCCCAGATGCCCATCGGCACGCCGATGGCCATTGCCATCGCGGCGGCGGCCACCACCAGCACCAAGGTCTGCACCGTCTGCTTCCAGAGGTTCTGGTTGATGATGAAGATCAGGCCGAGGAACACGCCGATGGCAAGCGGCCTGGAGCGCTGCAGCAGCCAGGCGATGGCGGCGATGATCAGCGCCAGCAGCACAGGCGGCACGACCAGCAGGATGTTGACCAACCCGTCGAGGAGGAAATTGAGGCCATTGGAGAAGGCCCTGAATATGGTGTCGAAATTGTCGGTCAGGAAGCCGAAGAACGCCTTGCCCCAGGCGCCTATCGGGATCTTGTGATCGATCATGAATTGGGAAATCGGATCCATGTCACCCCTCTTCGTCCAGGAGCCGCCCTGCTCTCGGCTCGCGCAACGTCATCTTGTCACAGGATATGAAAAAGGGCAGCCCTTTCTACGGTACTGCCCTGATCAGAGCGCCGCGCGTCCCGAAGGGCGCGCGGGGAATGTTGCAACACGTTGATCTTGCGCATGACCCGGCGAAAATCGAAGGCGATTTTCGGAGTCATGCGCTAGTCCGGCCACGCTGGGTGCAAAGTCGGCTCAGCTTCCGAGCGCGGTCTTGACTGCGGCAGCCGCGTCGCCACCGTCAAAGGTGGTCACGCCGGCGATCCAGGGTGCAACCGCATCTGGATGCTTCTTCAGCCAGGCGGTCGCCACCGTGGTGGCATCGCCGCCCTTGAGGATCGCGTCCATCATCTCGCCTTCCATGGCCAGGTTGAACTTCATATTGGCGATCAGCTTGCCGGCATTCGGGCATTCCGTGGTGTAGCCCTTGCGCACATTGGTAAAGACCGTGGCGGCGCCGAAGCCGCTGTCGCCCATGCCGTCGAGATAGGTGATCTTCATGGCGCCCATCACCGGATGCGGCGTCCAGCCGAGGAAGGCGATCCACTCATTGTTCTTCATCGACTGCTCGGCCTGCGTCAGCATGCCGGCTTCCGAGGATTCAACCAGTTCGAAGCCATCAAGCTTGTCGGCGGGGTTCTTGATCATGTCGAGAATGATGCGGTTGCCGTCATTGCCGGCCTCGATGCCGTAGATCTTGCCGTTGAACTTGTCCTTGAACTTGCCGAGGTCGGTCAGCGACTTGACGCCGGCGTCCGCGACATAGGTCGGCACGACAATGCCATAGCCGGCACCAGTCAGGTTGGTGCTGATGGTTTCGACCGAGCCGTCGGCGGTGTAATCCTTGATGTCGTTGGTCATCGACGGCATCCAGTTGCCGAGGAAGACGTCAAGGTCCTTGTTCTTGAGCGACGCCATGGTGACCGGCACCGAAAGCTGGATCACCTTCGGATCGTAGCCGAGCGCTGTGAGCAGCACCGAGGTAAGGCCGGTGGTTGCCTGGATGTCGGTCCAGCCGACATCGGAGAGACGCACCGTCTTGCAGCTTGCCGCATCACCGGCATAGGCGGCACTCGTGGACAGCAGAGCCGCAAGACCGAGGCCTGCGACGAAGGAATTCATACGCGACATAGTCATTCTCCCATTGTGATTCTTTGGCGAAGCGAAGTCACGGTTTCTCTGCCCGCCTTGTTTCGTCAGCCAAACATCATTTTGGAGCGGATTCAAGCGGCAAGGCAATCACGATCAACGGCGCGGACTGGCCGATCAGCGACACGCTTCCCGCTTTTCTGGAGCACGGGCGTCGTTTTCTGGTGGACTGTCGAGGCGCCCCCTCCCCGCGCGCCGACAAGTCGGCTTAAAAGGCAGCATGGCCAAGCTCTATTTCAACTATGCGACGATGAATGCCGGCAAGACGACGATGCTGCTGCAGGCGTCGTACAATTACCGCGAGCGCGGCATGACGACGATGCTGTTCGTCGCCGGCCATTATCGCAAGGGCGATACCGGGCTGATCTCGTCGCGCATCGGCCTGGAGACCGAGGCCGAGATGTTCCGCGACGGCGACGACCTGTTCGCCCGGGTCGCCTCGCATCACGAACATACGACGGTGCATTGCGTGTTCGTCGACGAGGCGCAGTTTCTCGAGGAGGAGCAGGTCTGGCAGCTTGCCCGCATCGCCGACCGGCTGAACATTCCGGTGATGTGCTACGGCCTGCGCACGGATTTCCAGGGCAAGCTGTTTTCCGGCTCGCTTGCTTTGCTGGCCATCGCCGACGATCTGCGCGAGGTGCGCACCATCTGTCGCTGCGGCCGCAAGGCAACGATGGTCGTGCGCCTCGGCGCCGACGGCAAGGTGGCCCGCCAGGGCGAGCAGGTGGCGATCGGCAAGGATGTCTATGTCTCGCTCTGCCGCCGCCATTGGGAAGAAGAAATGGGCCGCGCCGCGCCCGACGATTTCATCGGCTTCATGAAGCCCTGAACGCCTCGTCCGATATGACCCGCGTCAGGCTGCCGAGACACGCCGTATCGGAAACCGCCAGCCAAGCCTGACGCCGAGCGTCGCAAGCGCGATCAGCACCATCCCGGCGGCCTGTGCCGGTCCGAGCGGATGGCCGTAGACGGCCCAGTCGATGATGATGGCGACAACCGGATAGATGAAGGTGATGATCCCGATCACCGGCGTCGTCAGGCGCGGAAAGGCCGAATTCATCAGCACATAGGCGACGCCGGTGTGCAGCACGCCGATGCTGACCAGCCAGCCCCATGCATGCGTCGGAATATGCTGGCCGATGTCGGCGAAGGGAGCGAGCATGACGATTCCGACGATCGTCTGGCAAAGCACCGTGATCTCCGGACGTTGCTGGCCCAGGCCCTTGGCGAGGATTGTCGCCACCGCGTAGAGGAGCGCCGCGCCCAGCGTCAGCGCGATGCCAAGTGCCCACGGCGTGCCGGCTTGCGCATGCGAAACGACGAGGCCACTGGCCAGCACGACGCCGAGGAACGCGCCGAGCATCCACAGGATCTGGTCGAGCGAGATAAGCTCCTTGAGGAAGACCACGCCGATCAGAACCACGAAGAAGGGCTGGACGTGATAGACGATCGTGGTTGTGGCGATCGACGTCATGGCGAAGCCGGCGAAGAAAGCCGTCCAACTCAGCACCATGCAGGCGCCGGCAAGGGCGGCAAGGCCCAGCCGCGACAAGGACAGGGTGCGGTCGGGCAGATAGCCGCGTAGCAGGCACCATGCGCCGAGGAATATGGCAGCGAATACGCAGCGCCAGAAGACGATGGTCACCGGATGAAGTCCGGCTTCCGTCACGAAGGCGCCGACCGTGCCGGCGATCACCATCGCCAAGGCGAGGCTCGCGGCCGGAAAACGGGCGGTCGGCAGGTCCTTCATCATGGGTCCTCAAACGGGCGGTAGACCCATCTGGCCCGCAGCCTTGCTTTCAAACAAGCGAATAGATTTGTGACAAGCTATTCGATATGCTGATATCAACATGGCCGCTCCGCTCGACCTCAATCTGCTGAAGACCTTTGTCGCCGTCGTCGAAAGCGGCAGCCTGTCCAACGCCGCGCCCCGCGTTGGCCGCAGCCAGTCCGCCGTCAGCATGCAGATGCAGCGGCTGGAGGAGATGGTCGGCAACCGGCTTCTGGTGAGGGGTCCCAGAACCGTCATGCCCAATGCGATCGGCGAGGATTTCCTGATCTATGCGCGCCGGCTTCTGAAACTGTCGGACGAAGCATGGGCAAGCGTCACGCGGCCGAAGGAGACGGGCAGCGTGCGGCTGGGTGTCCCCGACGACTACGCGGCATTCCTTCTGCCTCCGGTCCTGTCGCGCTTCGCGGCGGATCACCCGCTGGTGACGGTGGAACTGATCTGCGAGCAATCGACAGCGCTGGTGAAGACCCTGGCCGAGGGAAGGCTCGACCTGGCGATTGTCACCCGCCTGCCGGATCAGCCGCTCGAGGTGATACGGCTGGAACGTTTCGTCTGGGTCGCCTCGCCCAATCATGTCGCCTGGGAGAACGATCCCTTGCCAGTTGCTTTGTTCGAACCCGGCTGCGCCGCCCGCATGAATGTGCTGCAGGCGCTTGGCGATGCGGATCGCTCCTACCGCTGCACCTATTCCAGCGCCAGCCTGCTTGGCCTGATCGCGGTCGTGCAGGCCGGGCTCGCGGTCGCCGGCCTAGCCCAGCGCAGCGTGCCGGCTTCCCTGCGCATCATCGGCGCGAATGAGAGGCTTCCGGTCCTGCCGGACCTGGAGATCGGCATCCTGCGCAATCCGCTCTCGGCTACGCCGGCCGTCGACCGGCTGAACGATTTCCTTCGCCGTGACCTGGCGCAGGACGCCTGACACCCGCGACGATGCAGCCTTTGTTAAGGGCTGCCTCCTATCTTGCGCTCCCAGCCAGAACTCGTCGGGGTCAGCCATGCTTCGAACCGTCTCGTCCGCCGGTGTCCTTCTCCTTGCCGGCGCCTTCGCCGCCCATGCCGCCGGCGATGCCGCGCTCGGCAAACATGTCTTCAACAGATGCATCGCCTGCCATGAAGCAGCGACCGATCGCGACAAGGTCGGCCCGCATCTGCTGGGCGTCGTCGGTCGCACCGCCGGCACGGCCGAAAGCTTTCTTGGCCACTATTCCGACGCCATGAAGAGTGCGGGCGCCGCCGGCCTTGTCTGGGACGAGGCGAACCTCACTGAATATCTCAAGGCTCCCAAGCTCAAAGTGCCCGGTAACAAGATGTATTTTGGCGGCCTGAGCAGTGACGACGACATCGCCAATGTCATCGCCTATCTGAAGGCAGATCCCAAGCCCTGAGCAATTCCGGTGCGCCGCACGGCGACGCGGGGTTCGCCGGTGCATTTGAAATGCAACGGCTTCATTTCTCTTCGAATTTCGCAGCGTCCGCGTCGGCCGGGATCGACTGCTTTGCCGGCATGAAGGTTCAATGGCAATTGAACTACATTTAGCCGAGCAGCTAATCACGCCATGACCACGCCTGCATTGCCATTCAAGGCCGTGACGGATTTTTTGTTTTCGGGGCGGGCCTTGTCTTGCGCCTTTCAATCCCCGGATGCCCCACATATATTCGCCGCTGTTCGCGACCAGCGACTTGATGCAGAACCGGGAGGCCCCTATGGCGACATTGCAGAATTTCGATGCCGAAATAGCCAAGACCAAACAGGTCGTGCAGGACATGCGCTCCAAGATCGAGCAATCCGGCGCCGTACTCGACACGCTGGCCACCGCCGACAAGAAGATCGGCGACGCTAATTTCGACATCGAGAACGCCCGCATCGAGGACGTGCTGAAGCAGCAGAAGGTGATGGAGGGCAATATCGCCGACCTCATCATCGGACTTGAGGACGCCACCAATGTCTTCGGCGCCGAATTCGAGAGCATGAAGAACTATTCCGGCTGGGAAAATTTCGTCGGCATCTTCTCGGCCCAGCGCAAGCAGCGCATGCGCACCGACCGCGTCCGCAACATGTCGCTTGCCGGCAATTTGCAGGAGCTGCTGGCCAAGTCCGACACCATCGTCGGCATCCTGAAGGCGCAGAAGCAAATCCTCGACCAGCGCTACAAGACCTCCGAGGCCAGCCTGTCGCAGGTGATCGAGCGCCGCAAGACCACCATGTCCAACCTCGAGGCGGTGCAGAAGCGCATCGAGGAATTGAACCCGATGCTGCTCGACATCGAGAACAGAATAGCCGCGTCGACCAGTCAGAAGGACCGCACGCAGCTTGAGGGCGACCGTTCGAAACTCGCCACCGAATACAATGAGAAGCAGGCCAAGGAGCAGGAACTGCTGGCCGAGAGCCAGACGCTGGAGCGCTACACCTCGATGTTCCAGACCTTCGTGGACTCGCTCAACAACCAGATCGCCGCGCAGGCCACGCTGATCAACAAGCTGACCATCGATACCGAGCAGCGCATCGTGCTTTACAAGGCGCTGGAGGACTCGCTGAAAACAGCCGCGCAGCAGGACGTCGCCCACAAGATCAACACGCTGGGCAGCAAGGTCGACAACACGGCCGAGGAAACCATGGCCGGCATCGGCGCCGCCTCGCAGAAGCACATTGGCGACCTCTTGGAAATGCACGAGAAGAACATGGTCGCCAGCTCCGACATCCAGCGCCGCAAGAAGCTGGCCGACGATGCCTTTGCCCGCCGCTTCGACGACGTGCTGAAGAAGCACAATGCGGCCAACTACGTGCAGTCGTAATTGCCGCACTGCTTAGGGCCAATATCATGACCCCCGAAAACGACGCGGCGGCGCGATATTTCTCGGCCATCACGGCGGCACTTGCCGGCCTCGAAGTGTTCATGCGCGATGATCGCTCGCCGCTCTATCGGCACGGCATCGTCGCCAGTATCGTTGCCGAATACATTGCCCGGCTCGACAAGTCGTTTTCCTGCTGGCGCAACCGGCTGGGCTTCATGGACACGTTCCGCATCTCGCGCGCCGAAAGCGGTTTTCCAGTGTTCCAGAACCTGCTCGAACTGGAGAACGACCGCCGCCAGGCCGACAGTCGTCTCGCCAATATTTCGCAGCCCGGCGAGCTGCGCGAGGAGATGGCCGACTTCATCCTGCGCCGCAAGGAATTCCCCGAAGCGCTACAGAAGTCGATGGCCGAGCGGCTCTATCTGGAGGACGTCAAGAGCGAGACCACCTTCGGCCCGTTCACGCTGGCGCAGACGGCCAAGGTCTCGGTGAATCCCAAGACCGGACGCCCCTACTATCTCGTCCACTGGGCCAGTTTCGACGGCAGCGCCAACCTGCCGCTGGTCTACATGGTGACGGTGGAGGATTCCTCCGAGGCGATGATCCGGCAGCTTGTCGACAAGAACGGCCGGCTGAACGACAAGGTCGATATCCCCTTGCCGGTCGACGGCTTGCTCAATCCCGAGCTTGCCCACCGTTTCGACGATTTCACCGAAAAGAATTCGGCCTACACGCTGTCGCCGGCCACGATCGCCGTCAACCTCGACAAGGATTTCGAGCCGCTGCACCCCAAGCAGCTGCGCCGCGTCGTGCTCGGCCCCTTCTACTCAGCTGGGATCACCGACAACAATTCGACGGTGACCGAGGTTCTGGCCAAGGTGCGCAAGCCCGAAAATGCATGGCTGCTGACCTGGACCATCCAGGAGGTCTATTCCAAGGGCGAGAAACCCGGCCGCAAGGGACTGTTTTCGAGCGAGAAGACGACGCAGGAATTCTTCATCAACACCGATGACCTCGAAGCTGCGCGCCAGGGCGTATCGAGCTACGAGAACCACGCGCTGATCCCGCATGAAGCCTACCAGGCGCTCTACGCAGCCGGCGAGGCGCAGAAGATATTTGCCGGCTACAAAGTTCACATCCTGTCGAACGGACAGGTGATCTCGGATGTTTGAGACAAGCCTGGTTTCGGTTGGCGCTGCCCCCCATCTGCTTGCCGGGGCCTTCTCAGAGAGGACAATCTGATGGACACCGGCCTGACCACCATCCCGGAAGCCTCGATCGAAAAGCATCGCGCCACCGCGCAGAGCTTCATCACCCGCATCGTCGTGCTGGAAGACCCGTCGCGTGAGTCCGGCACCGCGCTTGCCGGCACCAACCGCCGCTTCGTCTCGACCGTGTCGGTCGGGTCGGTGCGCCGCACGCGTGAGGTCGAGCTGTCGAAGACCGTCGGCGCTGTCCATCCCGAAGACCCGTTGCTGACCATCCCGCGGCACACGCTTTTGTTTCGCGCCCGGCGCGGCACGGCGATCGCGCTGGCCATTTCGGACATCTTCGCCGAGGGTTCCGATCTCGAAAGCCTGCAGGCGCGCAACGCCCGCGCCCCGCTTGAGGGCGACGACGCCGCCGCCTTCAAGAAGCTTCTGTCGGCTTCGGCTTACATTTCGGCCTTCAGCCTGTCTTCCTATCTGTTCCAGCTGATCGACAGCGACGGCGAAGCGCCCAACGACACGCCCGAGCCCGACTTCCTGTTCGACACGCCGCAGGATGCGGTGAAGTCGATCCTTGCCGGCCTCGACAAGGCGATATCAGGCGCTTCCGATGACGCCGACCTGATGACCAGGGCACGCGCCTTCGCCCGCGTCGCCATCGACGGGCTTTTGGCGCGAAAAGGCCGCTTCGACGGCATCGGCCCCTTCGAGAACGCCCATATCCGCATCGACGCCGACGATTTCACCCTGGATGGTTTCGACGTTGCCCCTGGCAAGCGCTCCAAGCCGCTGGTCATGACCTTCAAGAAGCCGGAAGAGGTCGTCGGCAACCACATCGCCAAATACCAGTCGGTCAAGCTCGCCAAGATGCTGATGGCCTATGATTTCGAGCGCGAGTTGAACCCCTTCGTCGAGCTCGGCGGCTTCCTGTTCACCTTCATCGGCGACGGTGCGCCCGGCACCGGCAAGACGACGCTGATCCAGATGATCGCCGGCCTCGTCAACGACTACTGCCAGGTCGCCGGCTATCCCTTCGCCTATGAGAATTTCGGCGTCGACCAGATCTCGTCCTACCAGGGCAAGTCCGGCCAGAACTGCCGCCAGTTCATCAACAATGTGCTGAACCCGCGCGTCATCGGCTTCGGCACCATCGACGACATCGACCAGGTGGCGGCGCGCCGCTCCGACGACCGCGCTTCCGCCGGCCAGCAGGAGATCACCGGCGTGCTGATGGACGCCTTCGCCGGCGCCTCCACCGTCGTGCGCGGCAACTGCTCGTTCGGCATGTTCTCCAATTATCCCGAAAACGTCGACGATGCGCTACGCCAGCGCGCCGGCGCCCGCTGGCTGGTCGACGGGCCGCAGACCCGCGACGACTATATCGACATCTTCGTGCTGCTCGCCGGCAAGAACCACAAGATCCCGCTCGGCGACCACAAGCTCTACGCCGCGCAGGAGATCCAGCGCGCCGTGACCGAAGCCTATGAGGAGCATGAGAAACCGCAGGAAGATGGGCTGACGCGGGTCTATGAGCGCTACATGAAGGAGAATGGGGCGCCGAAGTCGATGGCCGACATCGGCACCTATCTGCACCTGATCAAGGCCGCCGAGCCACGCTTCACCGGCCGCGCCATCAAGAACGTCACCGACGCCATCAAGATGCGCGCCATGGACATCGAGCTCCCCGACGACTGGTTCGAGAAGCCGGAGGCCTTCATGCACAAGGGCTACGACGAGAAGAAAGCGATGATCGAGGAGCTGCGCGGGCCTTTTTCGATGGACATGGTCATGCAGGAGATCAACCGCTACGCCGACAGCGAGTTCCGCTATTCCGACAAGTCCGACGACGCAGCCGTGGAAAAACTGCTGCGCGACGCCCGCCTGCGAGAGAGGGCGGCGCGCGAAATAGAGGAGTTGAGGAAGAAGGGGCTGTGGGATGCGTGAAGCACGCCGAACTTCACTTCTCCCCGTGAACGGGGGAAGAGGATAGATGAGCCCTGCCCGCAAACCCGACCTTCTGCGCGACAATGAGCTGATCTATGGCCGCCTCCTGACCGTCGATGAACCGCATCTCATCGAGCGCTACAACAAGGCGCTGGCCGCCTTTGGCAAGAAGCCGACCAGGCTGACGAGCTTCGAGATCGACCGCACCGGGTTCTCGCCGCAGGTCGCCGAGGAATGCGGCGACTATGACTATCTCGATCCCAACGAGGTCAACCGCCGCTTCATCATCCTGACGCCGTCGCAGATCGACCTGCCGGTGGTCCACACCGCCTTCTCCAACACCTCGCAGCTGATGTTCGAGTTCATGACCCGGAACCAGCGCGCCATCGACGCGCTGACCATCAAGGATGTCATCTACGGCGAGATCGAGGATTCCGTCCCCAAGGTCAACGACATCGAGGACCTGCTGTCGATCAACCAGGTCGAGTTCAAGGTGCTGTCGGCCGAGGATGTGCTGGGCAAGGCCGCCGAGCTCGGCAAGCTCGTCGACCGGCTGAAGCAGGAGCCCGACGCCTGGCGCGACAATGCCATGCTGACGCGCATGGTGGAACTGGCCAAGGTCTGCGGCGACATCCGCGAGAACGCGTTGGTGCCTGACCAGGTGATCTTCCGCCACAACGCCTACTGGACCAGCCATTTCGGCGGTCTTTACATCTTCGTCGATCCCGACATGACGACAGTGATCGGCGACCCGGCGGCACCGGGCTTCCGCCGCTCGCGGCCATGGCAGGTGAGCTACCTGTCGATCAAGGATGCCGACAAGGTGTTCAAGTTCCTCGCCACCACCGGCCGTATCGAACTGCCCCGCGCCTCATGGATCGAGGCATCCGGCTATCTCGAGCATCGCGCCGAAATGGTTGTCCGCGCGCTGATCCGCGACGCCGAGCCGGACCGCAACCTGACCGATGTCGACAAGGTCTGGCTGCAGGCCTGGATCCAGAACCATGCCGACCTGATCACGAAGGACGGCAATTTCCCGTTCCTCAACGCCGCCAAGCGCGAGATCGCCCAGCTCGGCCATCTGAAGATTGATGATGTGTTCCCCCAGCAACGCTTCCTGGTCATCCGGGCAAAGCCAGATCATCCCGACGCCTGGCTGACCAACCGCCTCATCTCCGACTTTGTCCCAACGGATTTCGTCTCGCGCTACATTTTCAACAAGGACGGCTTCTACAAGGACTATGACGGCTTCAGCGACGCCTGGCGATCGCATGTTGTGGACGTTTTGAAAACCACATATCTGAAAGACAAGGTGGCGTTGCGCACGCGCCTCTATGGCCTGACTGACTGAGGGGTGACTCGCCATGCTTGATCCTATCGTGACCTTCGTCACCCGTATCTTCCAATGGATAGGCCGCGGCATCGGCTTCGCGATCGGCATCATCCTGTGGCCGCTCATGTGGGCCGGCCGCTGGTACCTGCAACGCGGCTGGATCCTCAAGGCTGGCGTCGGCGTGGCACTTCTGGTGCTGATCGGCCTCTACGGCAATTTCTTCTACGCCACCCAGTGGTGGAACAATTTCAACCCGAACTATCCGGACACCTACAGTTTCGACAAGCGCAATGTCTCGGCCGGCGAGCAGGTGACGGCGGGTGCTGGAACCGAAACCGCCAAGACCTGTGGAAACTCAGGCATAGCCCAGGTGGCCGCGGACCTGACCGACTTCAACGTCAACCAGAATGCCTGGGTGTCGTCGATGATCCTCTACAAGCTCGGCTTCTTCGGCATCGATTGGGACAGCACGCCCTTCTTCGACAACAAGGCATCGTTCCAGCGCGGCATCAACCAGGCGGTTCGGCGTACGGCAACCGAACTGGCTGACAATCTCGGCCGCGTGCGCACCACCTCGCAGATCGACGACGATCTGCAGAAAGCGCGCGGCAACCTGCAGTTCGATGAGTCCACCTGGTATTTCGGCCTCAGCCCGTTCGGCCCGAAGACGCCGACGCCGAGCTACTATCGCGATGCCATCAGCAAGCTGCGTGCCTTCAATTCCCGGCTGGAAACGTGCCAGACGGTGTTCGATGCCCGCGCCGACAATCTCAAGCAGTATCTCGACCGCATCGCCAGTGACATCGGCTCGACCTCGGCCATCCTCAAGGACCGCGCCGAGCACTACAACAATGGCTGGTTCGATTTTCGCGCTGACGACCGCTACTGGTTCGCCTATGGCCAGCTCTACGCCTATTACGGATTGATGAAGGGCGCACAGGCCGATTTCGAGGACGTGATCAAGGAAAAGCACCTGCAGAACCTGTGGGACACGATGGACGCGCAGTTCACCTCGGCGCTGCGCATCCAGCCCTTCATCATCGCCAATGGCCGCGAGGATGGCTGGATTTTCCCGACGCATCTGACGACGATGGGCTTCTATGTGCTCAGGGTCCGCTCGAATCTGGTCGAGATCAGCAACGTGCTGACGCAGTAGCGGTGCCCGGGCCGGCCATGGCGATGGCGAATTTGCGCCTTCGTCTCTGTCGCATTCCGTGTATTGTGCGGCTGTTTTGAGACGGCGGAACGTCGCATCCTCTGGCTTCTATACGGCGCGGCAACCGGCACCAGAAGAACCAACCAAAGGTCAGTCGGTCGCAGAGAAATTTTTCTTCATAGGAAACATAGTTGCATGCAAGTTGACGCCGCGGCAGCGACAGGGTTAGAACATGCCCTCGCGCCCGCGGGCCGTCTCCAACATGCTTGCGACAGACATCAACCCCGTCCCCTCCACCGACCAATCTGAAGGAAAGCCGTCATGGCCGAAGTGAAGTCCGACATCGAGATCGCGCGCGGCGCCAAGAAGAAGCAGATCCAGGAGATCGGCCAGAAGATCGGCATTCCGACCGAACACCTGCTGCCCTACGGCCACGACAAGGCGAAGATCTCCGCCGAGTTCATCAAGTCGGTCAAGGGCAACAAGGATGGCAAGCTGATCCTCGTCACCGCCATCAACCCGACGCCAGCCGGCGAAGGCAAGACGACCACCACGGTCGGCCTCGGCGACGGTCTGAACCGTATCGGCAAGAAGGCCATTGTCTGCATCCGTGAAGCCTCGCTTGGCCCGAATTTCGGCGTCAAGGGCGGTGCCGCCGGCGGCGGCTATGCGCAGGTCGTGCCGATGGAGGACATGAACCTCCACTTCACCGGCGACTTCCACGCCATCACCACCGCGCACAATCTGCTCTCGGCCCTCATCGACAACCACATCTACTGGGGCAATGAACTCGGCATCGACACTCGCCGCGTCGTCTGGCGCCGCGTCATGGACATGAACGACCGGGCGCTGCGCGAGATCAACTGCTCGCTCGGCGGCGTCGCCAACGGTTTTCCGCGCGAAGCCGGCTTCGACATCACCGTCGCCTCGGAAGTCATGGCGATCCTGTGCCTGTCCACCGACCTGAAGGACCTGGAAAAGCGCCTCGGCGACATCATCGTCGCCTATCGCCGTGACAAGTCGCCGGTCTATGCCCGCGACCTCAAGGCCGACGGCGCCATGGCCGTGCTGCTCAAGGACGCCATGCAGCCCAACCTGGTGCAGACGCTGGAGAACAACCCGGCCTTCGTCCATGGTGGCCCGTTCGCCAACATCGCGCATGGCTGCAACTCGGTCGTCGCCACCACGACGGCGCTGAAGCTCGCCGACTATGTCGTCACCGAAGCCGGCTTCGGCGCCGACCTTGGTGCTGAAAAGTTCTTCGACATCAAGTGCCGCAAGGCCGGCCTGAAGCCGGCCGCTGCCGTCATCGTCGCCACCGTGCGCGCCATGAAGATGAATGGCGGCGTCAAGAAGGAAGAGCTTGGCAAGGAGAACGTCGAGGCGGTGAAGAAGGGCTGCGCCAACCTTGGCCGCCACATCGAGAACATCCGCCAGTTCGGCGTGCCGGCTGTGGTTGCCATCAACCACTTCTATTCCGACACCGACGCCGAGATCCAGGCGATGAAGGACTATGTCGCCTCGATGGGCGAGGAAGCCATCCTGTGCAAGCACTGGGCCCACGGCTCGGCCGGCATCGAGGACCTCGCCAACAAGGTGGTGGCGCTGGCCGAATCCGGCGCCTCGCAGTTCGCGCCGCTCTATCCCGACGCGATGCCGCTGTTCGAGAAGATCAACACCATCGTCCAGCGAATCTATCGCGGCTCGGAAGCGATCGCCGACAAGTCGGTGCGCGACCAGCTCAAGGCCTGGGAAGACGCCGGCTATGGCCACCTGCCGGTGTGCATGGCCAAGACGCAGTACTCGTTCTCGACCGACCCGAACCTGCGCGGCGCGCCGACCGGCCACACCGTGCCGGTGCGCGAGGTCAGGCTTTCGGCGGGTGCCGGCTTCGTCGTCATCATCTGCGGCGAGGTCATGACCATGCCCGGCCTGCCCAGGGCGCCGTCCTCGGAAAAGATCTTCCTCAACGAGGCCGGCCAGATCGAAGGCCTGTTCTAGAAATCTCCAAGACGACAAACGACAAAGGGCGCCGCGACAACGCGGCGCCCTTTTGCTTTTCAAGGTTTTCACGCCACAGCGGACGAACCAAACTTCTTGATGCCCGAGACCGACATGCTGACGAACTGGTCGAGGATGGTGAAGAAAATATCCAGGCTGAAGCCGAACAGGAATGCGAAGGTGAACAGGCTGAAGCCTATTCCAGAGACTTCGCCACCGAGCTTGGTCCCAGGCGCCATGAACCATGCGAGGATCATGCCGGCCAGCCCGCCAAGCGCGATGCGGTGAATGAGCCTGGCCAGCGGCGGATTGGGCAGCAGTGGATTGAGGATCATCCGCATGTGGAACATGATGCCTCCGAGCGCGCCGTAGAGGGCTGGCAGGATCCACAACGCATAGGGGCTGAGAACCTCGTTCAGGCTCCCGGCCTGCAATGTCAGCGTGTAGATCGAGTTCGGCGTGATCGTGATGACGCCCTCGCATTGCAGGCTCCGCGTCGCCTCGTCGAAGTCGGCATTCACGTCGTCCACCTTACCCGCCGTGCTGGCGGCGTTGACGATCTCCGGATTGCCCTGACTTTTATTGCTGTTTTTCACCTGATTGCAGTCGAAGTCCGACTGTTTGAGAGGCTCACTGTTCTCAGCACCGGCTTGGGGCTTTGCCAGCGCCGCCTCCTGGCCGCAGAACTGGTCTATGGCTGCCTGCCGCGCGTTGAACGGGACCGAAGATGCGCCGTCCGAAGCCGGCGATACGGAAAGCTTGCAGTAGGCCCATTGCATCCCCCAGATCGGGAATGGCGCCTCCTGCGTCATGAAGCCTTGCGCTCTTCCAAGCAGCGAGGAAAACCGCTGGTCGAGAGAATGCAGTCCGTCCACGGCATTGTAGTACGCGTCCTTCAGAAGCGTGAGATCGCTTGCCGAGGCTTGTCGGGCCGATGCCGAGCTCAGCTGTTTCTCCGTTGCCCAGACCTGTCGTATCGATTGACCGAACCGGGCGCTGAAATCGTTGTTGTCGATTTCCTGCAACTCGGAACTTATCGAAACGCCTCTGTTGTAGACGTAGGTCAGTTTGCCGATGATGATCATCATCATCACTGACAGCGCGACGAGAAAATAGGTGGCGAGCGTGGTCCGCCGTGACATGTCGCCCGGCGACCATCCCGTACGAAGTGCCGCCAGGGTGGAAAAGGGTACAGTCGCGGAACAGTCGTTGAGCACGGCCTGAAGTTTGACGACTTCAGGCTGGCTTGCCGTTACATCATTGAGCTTTTCAGCATCGCCGATAGCCGCGAACAGGGTGCTGTCCTTGAACACGCCGTAGCGACCATAACCGGCAACCAGCTTCGCATCCGTGAGAAGTCCCGAAACAAGAGGATCGGTTGACGTCGTCATCGTGAGCCCCCCCTCGGACGACTAACCCAGATAGCCCGGCACATAGCCGGATTGCGACGGACATCCGCAGGGATAGCCGGGAGGCCCGGGCGGCTGCGCCCAACACCAGAAGAACTGGGTGAAGCAGATCGTCCCTGGAGCGTGGGAAGGAACCTGGGCAAAGGCGGGCCAAGGCAACAGCGCGGCACCGGCCGCCAAGGCCAGAACAATCATGCTTCGTGCAACGCGCGCTTTCACTTTAGCCCCCAGCACCTGCCAACCGCGTTCTTCAACGCCAAACATAACTCTCGACAACAGTTGGCATGACTTCCGTGAAATGCGTCACGCTCTTGTCGAATTATATTTCCCAAACCAGAGGGCGCCGCAGCGATGCGGCGCCCTCTGGTTTTCCTTGCGGGCTCAGGCTAGGCCGCGTTGCGCGCCAGCGCCCTCTGGTTGGAGGCATAAATCGTGTCGCGCTCCGGCAGGGCGCCGGTCTTCAGGCATTCAACCCATTCGGCCGTCTTGAGCACCGCCGCGAAGCGCGACTGCAGGATAACTGTCACCACGCGGTGGATCTCCTCGGCCGAAGCGTAGCCGGCGCTGTTGGCGTAGGGCAGCGAGCCGGTCGCGTCGGACAGGAACTCGACCGCGAAACCCATATGCACGGCGTGGATGATGGTCGACAGGTCGCAATTATGCGTCATGTACCCAACCACCGCGATCGTATCGATGGCGTTGGCGCGCAGCCACTCTTCGAGGTCCGTGCCGGTGAAGGCGGAGGGCAGGTTCTTTTCGACATAGTGGTCGCGGTGCCGCCTGGCGATCTCCGGATGCAGTTCGCCGCCATGACTGCCCTTGGCGAAGATCGGCGACGTCTCGGGCGCCATCTGCTTGATGACGATCACCTTGGCGCCGGCTTCAACGGCGGCATCCATTGCGCTAGCCACGTTGACGACGCTGTCGCGGAAGGGCGGATGCTGGATGGCGAGATTGCCGCCGTCATAGTCGTTCTGGACGTCGATGACGATGAGCGCGCGGCGCGGGGCCTTGACCGGTTCCGACATGGAGAGTTCCTTCCTGCTGGCTTGATTGGATTGGGTGAGGATAGAGGCGCCAAAGCGCTCCAGAAAGTGGCCTGATTGACATCATCCGAAAGAATTGGGACAATTCGCCTCTCAATTCCTTGGGTGTACACATGACCAATCCGATCGTCGCCGTCCTTGCCTTCGACGGCATCAGCCCGTTCCATCTCTCCGTGCCCTGCCTGGTGTTCGGCGAGGACCGGACGGCGCTTGGCCTGCCGCGCTTCGATTTCCGCATCTGCGCGGTCAAGGCCGGCCCCATCCATACCGAAGCCGGACTGACCGTTGCCGCGCCGCATGGGCTCGACGGGCTTGATGGCGCCGACATCGTCATTGTCCCAAGCTGGCATCATCTGGACGAGCCGCCGTCACCACTGCTGGTGGAGGCGCTGCGCCAGGCGCACCGGCACGGTGCGTTGATTGTCGGCCTGTGTCTGGGCACCTTTGCCATCGCCGCTGCCGGCCTGCTTTCGGGGCGCCGCGCCGCAACGCACTGGGCCTATTCCGACCGGCTGCAGAAACTCCACCCCGACATTGCTGTCGATGCCGCCGTGCTCTACGTCGACAATGGCGATGTCGTGACCTCGGCCGGCGTTGCCGCCGGCCTCGACTGCTGTCTCCACATCGTGCGAGCCCGCTACGGCGCGGAAGCAGCACTTCGGCTCGCCCGCCAGATTGTCCTTTCCCCGCACCGGCAGGGCGGGCAGGCGCAATTCATCGAGCATCCGGTGGCAAAAGGCGCGGACGCCGACCGTTTCACCCAGGCCCTCGACGCGGTTCGTGCGACGCTGGGCGAAACGCACAGCCTGGACCAGGTCGCAGAGGCCGCCGGCCTGACCCGGCGCACCTTCACCCGCCGCTTTCAGAAATCGATCGGCACCAGTTTCGGCGAATGGCTGACCAGCCAGCGGATCGAACTGGCGCAGCGATTGCTGGAAGCGACGGAAAAGTCGATGGACATGGTGGCCTTCGAAGCCGGCTTCGGCAGCGCCACGTCGCTGCGCCAGCACTTCGCCGCCCGGCTCAAGACGTCGCCAGCGCAATACCGGCGGGAATTCTCCAGGCGGACCGACCAAGGCGAGCGCATGGCGGACGTGGCCTAAGATAGCCGGGCACCCGATAATAGCGCGACGATCTCCGACTGACGCTTGGTGTCGGTCTTTGCCATAATCGATTTTGCTTGGGTCCGGATTGTCTCATAGCTGACGCCCAGTGTCTCTGCGATTTCTTTTGGCGCAAGACCACGCGCAATCTGAATAGCGACAACAGCTTCCTGAGCCGTAAGTGAGAATAAAATCTGCAAGGTCTTGGCGGCGGGTACTGGGCGAGCCTCAATATCCGTGACAATGGCGACTGCAACAGAATGAGAAAAGATTTCCGCAGGCATGCCGCGTAGGCGCTGTGCCCTTACGACCAATGGCCTTCTTCCCGGCCTGGACAGGCGGACCGGAGACGATGCCATCGTATCGGCGATTGCAACCGGCTGCATGACCGCCTTGACATGCCCACGCAATGCAACGCCTTCCGTGGGCCAACGCGATGTCAACTCTCCACCAACAAGACGGATGTCCTGATCAAGAAGGCTCTCGCATAGCTTGTTCAATCGGGTGACGCGTCCATGCCTGTCGTAGAAGGCGCAGGCTGTATCCGCCATGTCGAACGCGTCGCTCATGCCGTTGATCCGTTCGAAAGAAACGCCGCGCATGATGTCAGCCGCCATCGACAGCCGGTTCCGCATGCGGACCAGAATACGCTCCTCGTCGCGGTCGAAAGGTGCATCGCGTATCGTACGCTGAAGGCCGAGCGACAGCAGAGTGTCGCCAGTTGTGAAACCTATCATGGCTGAATATCGGAACCCGAAGCGGCCCAGAAAATCGTTGTAGTAGCTCGACCTGCGAAAATCGTCCTCGGATGAAATATCGTGCTCGACCGCGACACCCTTCCGCAAAACATGCGGTACACAACCGAAGCGAATGTCCTGAAGATGCCACCCTTCTCGAAAGTAAACCTCGAACGCCTCGCGCAAACTCGGCGTTGCAGGCACTCCGGGAGAGAACTTGCCCCGCAGGGGGAGTATATGCGCGCCGAAGGATCCGGTCGCCTCGCAGATTCTCTCCAGGACAGAGCTCCAACGCTCTGGCGCCAGCGCTGCCTCAAGCACATGATCAAGGGCATCATCAAGAAGAAGAGGATTGATCTGCACGACAATCACTCACTCTAGCGTGTGTAACGGCAACTTACACTTGAACACACTGGCTACACGTTAGGAAGGGCTAAACATCACCCAAATGGGTGATGCGCAATCTCTTTTGAAACTAGACGAGGCGGCACCATCATCCGCGCGCAGATGTGGTTACCGGACCCGTACTTAGACGTTCGAAGGAACTGCGGATTGGATCGCAGGATACGGCGCGCGCTGTCGCTTTCCAGCCTCACGGTCGTCCTTGCTTTTGTTGGCACATCGGCAAACAGCCCTCGGCTCAGCGGAAAACCGAAGTAGATTTTCACAACTGGTGTGCCCGATGAATTCTCAACCCGGCAGCAGGGACGACTGCCGCCAAGGCCCGGCACGGGAGCGTCAGCCGCGCGTGACCTGCCGCGCCGGATTGCCGACGACGGTGGTATTGGCAGGCACATCGCGCGTCACCACCGCCCCCGCGCCGACGATGGCGCCGTCACCAATGGTCACGCCACCAAGAATGATGGCGCTGCCGCCGATCCAGGCATTGGCGCCGATGTCGACCGACCTGGCGATCTCCAGACCCGCTTGCCGCCCACTGGCCTCCTTGTGATGCTCGGCGCAGTAGATCTGCACATTGGGACCAAGCAGCGTTCCCTTGCCGATGCGCACGCTTGCGGTGTCGAGGATGGTGCAGCCGGCATTGAGGAAGACCCCGTCGCCGAGAAAGATGTTGAAGCCATAGGCGCAGTGGAACGGCGCTTCGATGCGAGCGCCCTCCCCCACGCCGCCGAGCAGTGCCTTCAAGCCCGGCCCGAGATTCCGGCGCTGACGGGGCGGCAGGGAATTGTGTTCGAACACCGCATCGGCAGCGGAGGCGCGCAACGTCTCCAGTTCCGCGTCAAGGCATGTGTACCATTCGCCGGCCGCCATCTTTGCGCGCTCGCTTTCGGCCATGCGGTACCTCCTGTTTGAATTGCAGCCAAAGCACAGTCCATGCCAACGGGAAAGCGCCAGGGCGGACATCGCCGCTGGTCAAATGCCGGGCCTATGTTAGCTTGCACTGCTGGATTGTCCGTCCGGCATGGAGGGGACCAACCATGTTGTATATTCTTGCACTTCTGATCGGCGTCATCGCCGGCCTGCGCACCATGACCGCGCCGGCCGCCATCGCGTGGGGCGCGTATCTCGGCTGGCTGCCGGTTGCCGGCACCTGGGCAAGCTTCATGAGCCACTGGGCCGCCGTCGGCATCTTCACCATCCTGGCCATTGCCGAACTGGTTGCCGATCAGCTGCCGTCGACACCGAGCAGGAAAACCCCGCCGCAATTCGGCGCGCGCATCATCATGGGTGCCTTCAGCGGCGCTGTGATTGGCGCGACCGCCGGCTCCACGATCGGTGGCCTGATTGCCGGCGCCATCGGCGCTGTCATCGGCACGCTGGGCGGTGCCGAAGCGCGCGCCCGGCTGGCAGACGCCTTCGGCAAGGACCAGCCCGCCGCCTTCATCGAGGATGCGGTTGCGATCATCTGCGGCCTGCTGATCGTGGCAGCGCTGCGATGACGGCAAAGGCCTTCGACGCCATCATCATCGGCTGCGGTCAGGCCGGCCCGCCATTGGCGGGTCGCCTGACGGCAGCCGGCATGAGCGTGGCGCTGATCGAACGCAAGCTGGTCGGTGGCACCTGCGTCAACACCGGTTGCATGCCGACCAAGACCATGGTGGCCAGCGCCTATGCCGCGCATCTGGCGCGGCGCGCGGCGGATTATGGCGTGACGCTCTCTGGCCCCGTCGGCGTCGATTATCATCGGATCAAGGCGCGCAAGGACAAGGTCACGAACGACGCCCGCGGCAATCTGGAGACATGGATAGCGGGCATGAAGGGCTGCACGCTCTATCGCGGCCATGCACGTTTCGAATCCGCCAACACGGTGCGCGTCGGCGATGACCTTTTGACCGCCGACAAGATCTTCCTCAACACCGGCGGCCGCGCCTCGCTGCCCGACCTGCCGGGCATTCACGACATCGACTATCTGACCAATTCGTCGATGATGGATCTCGACGTGCTGCCGCGCCATCTCATCGTTGTCGGCGGCAGCTACATCTCGCTCGAATTCGCGCAGATGTTCCGCCGCTTCGGCTCGGAAGTCACCGTCATCGAAAAAAGCCCGCGCCTGACTGGCCGCGAGGATGAGGACGTCTCGGCCGCCATCCTGTCCATTCTCGAAAATGAGGGCATTACGGTCCATGTCGGCGCCGACGACATCAGCTTCGCCAAGCAGGGCGGAGATATTGCCGTGACCTTCTCGGCCGGCAAGCCGCCTGCGGTCGGGTCGCATGTGCTGCTGGCTCTGGGGCGGGTGCCCAACACCGACGATCTCGGCCTCGACAAGGCCGGCGTCGAGGTCGACAAGCGCGGCTTCGTCACCGTCGACGACCAGCTGCGCACCAGCGTCCCCGGCATCTGGGCGATGGGCGACTGCAACGGCAAGGGCGCCTTCACCCACACTTCCTACAACGACTACGAGATCGTCGCCGCCAACCTGCTCGACAACGACCCGCGCAAGGTCAGCGACCGCATCGAAGCCTATGCGCTCTACATCGACCCGCCGCTCGGCCGCTGCGGCATGACCGAGACAGCGGTGCGCAAATCCGGCCGCCGCGCACTCATCGGCCAGCGGCCGATGACCCGTGTCGGCCGCGCGGTGGAAAAGGGCGAGACGCAAGGCTTCATGAAGATCCTGGTCGACGCCGACACCAGGGAAATCCTCGGCTGCTCGGTGCTTGGTCCCGGCGGCGACGAGGCCGTGCATTGCGTGCTCGACCTGATGTACGCCAGGGCGCCCGTCGACACGCTCGCGCGTGCGGTACACATCCATCCGACCGTGTCGGAGCTTTTGCCCACAATCGCCCAGGAGCTGAAGCCGCTGGCGTGAGGCGTCCTACTTCGCGTCCTCTTGCGCAACCAGCATCGTTTCAAGCCGGTCCAGCACGCCAACAGAATTTCGCAATTCGGCGTCACTGACATCCTTGAGCAGGTCGGCTCGCAGCACCGCCAGAAGGCGTTCGATCTCGATTACGCGCTGGCGCCCGGCATCGGTCAGCGACAGGATTTTTGCCCGTCGGTCGGCGGGATCCTCGGCGCGTGTCACCAGCCCCTCTTCCACCAGAAGATCGACGATGCGCACCAGCGATGGGCCCTCGAAACCCAGCTGATCGGCAAGCACGCCCTGGCGCTGATGATCGCCGAGGCGCGACAGCATCACCAGCGGCATGGCGGTGGCATGCGACAGGCCGCAATCGTCGAGCGCCTTGTCGGCGGCGCGCCGCCACAGCCTGGCGACTGAAATAACCAACAGACCAAATCTGGCACGATCAGGGTCTTGCTTGGGCATGCCGAAAAGGATAACATGCTATCTATTAGGTTGCGATAAAATTCTTTTCCCTGGCGAAGCCCCCGTCGCCGAAACCGGAAGCCGACGACCTCACATCCAAAGATCGCCCTGACGGCCCCTTCGGCCGCCGCGACCGCGAGGCGCCGCATCCGGACAAGCGTGAGGACCGACATGTCAGAACAAGATTCCAACAGATCCGGCGGCATCTGGCTGCTCGTGCTTTTCGGCCTGATCCTGATGATCATCGGGCTGCCGCTGCTCTATGGCGGCGTTCAACTGGTTGGCCTTGGCGGCTCCTGGTACTACGCGCTGGCCGGCGTCGGCATCATCATTTCCGGCTTCCTTTTTGCCTTGCGCCGCCAGGCAGGCTTCTGGCTCTACATCCTGATCTTCCTCGCCACCGTTGCCTGGGCGCTCTGGGAAGCAGGCCTCAATTTCTGGCCGCTGGTGCCACGGCTGGTCGCTCCCGCCGTGCTGGCGGTCATCGCCCTTCTACTGGCGCCGCTGTTCCCGTCATCCAGCGGCGGCAAGCGAGGCCCCTTCGCTCTCGCCGGCCTTCTCGTGCTGGCGCTGATCGCCACCGGGGCCTATGCCTTTCAGCCACATGGGGTGATCCGCAACACGGTGGCTGCCGCCACCACCGCTCCCGCCCCGGCCGCCGCTGCGAATACCGACTGGCGCCATTATGGCCGCACACCCGCCGGCACCCGTTATGCGCCCATCGACCAGATCAACAAGGACAATGTCAGGGATCTCAAGGTCGCCTGGACCTTCCGCACCGGCGACGTTCCGACCAAGGGCGCGGAAGACCAGAACACGCCGCTGCAGGTGGGCGACACCGTCTATACCTGCTCCTCCCACAACATCGTCAACGCGCTCAACGCCGAGACCGGCGAACCGCGCTGGAAGTTCGACCCCAAGGCTTCGGCGCCGCTGTGGCAACGCTGCCGCGGCGTGAGCTACTATGAGCCCGCAACCGTTGCAGCAACTGCTGCACCTGCCGCCGACGGCACCACAACGACAACGCCCGCCCCTGTATCGGCGGCGTGCGCCGGCCGCATCGTCATGACCACCATCGATGCCCGGCTGATCGAGATCGACGCCAGGACCGGCCAGCCCTGCCAGGATTTCGGCCAGGGCGGCACTGTCGACCTCAAGCAGGGCATGGGCGAGGTCAAGCCCGGCTTCTACTTCCAGACCTCGGCCCCCACCGTCATGCGCGATCTCATCATGATCGGCGGCTGGGTCTGGGACAATGTCGAGACCGGCGAACCGTCCGGCGCCATCCGCGCCTTCAGCGCCAAGACCGGCGAATTGGTGTGGGCATGGGACCTCGGCAATCCCGCGATCACCAAGTTGCCGCCGGAAGGCCAGAGCTACACACGCGGCACGCCCAATGTCTGGTCGACACCGAGCTATGACGACGCGCTCGGCCTTGTCTATCTGCCGACCGGCAACGCCACGCCCGACTTCTTCGGCGCCGAGCGCAGCAAGGCGGCGGAAGACTACACCGCCTCGGTCGTGGCGCTCGACATCGCCACCGGCCGCGAGCGCTGGAAGTTCCAGACCGTGCATCACGACCTGTGGGACTACGACCTCCCCTCGCAACCGGCGCTCTATGACGTGCCGGACGGCAAGGGCGGCAAGGTGCCGGCGCTGATCCAGGTGACCAAGCGCGGCCAGATCTTCATGCTCGACCGCCGTGACGGCAAGCCGATCGCCGAAGTCCAGGAAAAGCCGGTACCGCAGAATGGCGGCGCCAAGGAGGATTTCCTGTCGCCGACGCAGCCCTATTCGGTCGGCATGCCCTCGATCGGTGACGAGCCGTTCACTGAAGCCCACATGTGGGGCGCCACCCCCTTCGACCAGCTCTATTGCCGCATCGGCTTCAAGAAGCTGCGCTATGACGGCGAGTTCACGCCTCCTGGCCTGACCCGTTCGCTGCAATATCCCGGCTATTATGGCGGCATGAACTGGGGCAGCGCCTCGGTCGACGAGGCCAATGGCTACCTGATCGTCAATGACATCCGCATGCCGCAATTCGTGCAGTTGCTGCCGCGCGCCGAAGCCGACACTTATGGCCCCTCGGCGGCGCATGACGGGTTGGGAACACAACTCGGCACGCCCTATGGCGCGCTCAAGAACGGCTTCATGTCGCCGCTCGGCGTGCCCTGCCATCAGCCGCCCTACGGCACGATAACAGCCATAGACCTGAACGCGCGCAAGCTCGTCTGGCAGGTTCCGGCCGGCACACTGCAGGACACCGGCCCGCTGGGTCTGAAGACCGGTCTGCCGATCCCCGTCGGCATGCCTTCGCTCGGCGGACCGATGACCACGGCGGGCGGCCTCGTCTTCTATGCGGGCACGCAGGACTACTATCTGCGCGCCATCGACGTCGCCACCGGCGAGGAACTCTGGAAAGGCCGCCTGCCGGTCGGCGCGCAGGCAACGCCGATGACCTACACGTCCCCGGAAAGCGGCCGCCAGTTCGTCGTCGTCTCGGCGGGCGGCTCGCGCCAGTCGCCCGATCGCGGCGACTACATCATCGCCTATGCCCTGCCGAAGGCGCCATGATCTTGGATAGCGCGTTCTTCGTGCATCAATGACCAGGACGGGGCGCCACGGCGCCCCGTCCTACGTCCGCCCTCGACTTTCTGCATTGCTGCAATGCGGCAATGTATGTTGCGCACGGCCCGAATCCTCGCGCACTCTCCGATTGAACCGATTCATTCTGGACGCACCATGCCCCTGCCGATCCTCGCGCTTGCCATTGCGTCCTTCTGCATCGGCACCACCGAATTCGTCATCATGGGCCTGCTGCCGGAGGTCGCCGCCGATCTCGGCGTGACGATCCCTGCCGCCGGCCTGCTGGTCACGGGCTATGCGCTGGGCGTCGTCTTCGGAGCCCCGATCGTTGCGATGGCTACCGCGCATTTGCCGCGCAAACCGGTGCTGGTGGGGCTCGCGGCACTCTTCGTGGTCGGCAATCTGTTCTGCGCCATCGCGCCCAACTACTGGATGCTGATGGCCGCGCGCGTCTTCACCGCCTTCGGCCACGGTGCCTTCTTCGGCATCGGCTCGGTCGTTGCCGCGAGCCTCGTGCCGCGCAACAAGCGGGCCAGCGCCATCGCGCTGATGTTCGCCGGGCTGACTCTGGCCAACATCCTTGGCGTGCCAGCCGGTACAGCACTTGGCGAAGCCTATGGCTGGCGCGCCACCTTCATTGCCGTGGTCGGCATCGGCCTGATCTCGGTGGCGGCCATCGCCTGGCTGGTGCCATCGAATGTTGCCGAGCCAAGCGGCGGCGGCCTGCGCGGCGAATTGCGCGTTCTGGGCAAGCTGCAGGTGTGGCTGGCGATGCTGATAGCCGCCTTGGCCTCGGCCAGCCTGTTTGCCGTCTTCACCTACATCAAGCCCTACCTGATCGAAGTGTCCGGCCTGTCCACCGGAGCGGTCACCTGGGTGCTTCTGCTGTTTGGCGCCGGCATGACCATCGGCAACATCATCGGCGGCCGGCTGGCCGACTGGAAGCTGATGCCGACGGTCATCGGCACGCTGCTGTTGCTGGCGGTGCTGTTTGTCGGCTTCATGGAGTTCGGCGCCATAGCAAGCGTGGCCATCGGCATCGTCTTCCTGTGGGGCCTGCTCATCTTCGTTGTCGTGCCACTCTTGCAGATCCGTGTCGTCGAGGCGGCTTCGGAAGGGCCAAACCTCGCCGCCACGCTGAACCAGGGCGCCTTCAATGTCGGCAATGCCAGCGGCGCCTGGATTGGCGGCGTGGCGCTGTCCTGGGGCGTCTCCTACGCCAATTTGCCGCTAGTCGGCGCCGCGCTCGCCCTGCTGGCGGTCACCGTCGCGGTGCTGTCGCAGACACTGGATCGCAGGATGCCGGTGGCGCAACCCGCCGAGTAGTGCGCCCATAGTCAGACAAACTGGACCACTCGACAACGGCCTCGTCGAGGGGCATGTCTCTCCCCTGCCGAAGGAGGATTGTCATGCAGAAATCGATCGAACGCGTCGCCGGTGACAGCGAGGGCGTTTCTTACGAATTCCCGGTGTTCCGCTTCGCTGGAACCGACAAATCAGCCCCCTCCGCCTACCTGCAGGCGGCACTCCACGCCGGCGAGCTTCCGGGCGTCGTCGCCATCGACGCGCTTATGCCGATGCTCGACAAGGCTGAAGCCGAAGGCCGCATAAAAGGCTCGTTGACAATCGTGCCCTGGGCCAATCCGATCGGCCGCGCCCAATATCATTTCGGCGAGCATCAGGGCCGCTTCCATCTGGGCACCCGTACCAATTTCAACCGCGGCTTTCCGCTGTTGCCCGCGCCGGATACCGCACTGTTGCCGGACACCACGCTCGGCACGGCCGACCAACAGCTGAAGACCCGGCTGGTGCAGCTGTCGTTTGGCCACGATATCGTGCTCGACCTGCATTGCGACGACGAGGGCCTGGCCTATCTCTACATCCACACCAGCCTGTGGCCGGCCATGGCCGACTGCGCCGCCGCCATGGGCGTCGATGCGGTGTTGCTGTGGGGTGAGGACGCCGACGGCACGTTCGAGGGCGCCGCGATCATGCCGTACCAGAACGCGCCCGCCGATGTGGCGCGGTTCGACCGCCGCGTCGCCACCACGGTCGAATATCGCGGCATGCTCGATGTCGATGGCGCCCTCGCCGCCGCCGATGCCGAAGGGCTGTACCGACTGCTGGTCGCGCGGGGCGTGATCATCGACACCACCCAGCCCGCGCCGGGTCCCTTCACCGGCGTCGCGGCACCGCTTGAAAACATCGAGATGATGCCGGCGCCCCGTGCCGGCGCTGTCCTCTATGACGTGAAGCCAGGCGATCGCGTCGCCAAGGGCGCGCGCCTCGCCACCATCGTCCACACGCCGGGCGAAGCCGGCGGCCGCACGGAAGTGTCCGCACCGCAGGACGGCGTCATCCTCACGCGCCGTTCCCGCCGCATCATCCGCGCCGGCGAGGACCTGCTGAAACTGGTTGGCGACAGGAAGAGCGCGGACGCACGGTCGGGTACGCTGGAGGCCTGAATCAAGCGGCCCGAGCGCGTCGCGCCTTAAGCCGCAGGCCCTATCCTGAAATGGCCTGACGCGCCTTGGCCTCCAGCCACTCGGCCATCTGCCGGTAAGGCACAGGGCCATGGCTGACGCGGGCAACGCCGAGCTCAGCCAGCCGCTGGCGCGGAGGCACATGCGCCAGCGCGATGATGTTGACCGGCAGCGCGGTCGCACCGCAGAGCGTCTCGATAAGGCCCTCGTCACCAAGACCCGGCGCGAAGAAACCGTGCGCACCAGCCTTTTCATACGCCTGCGCCCGCTCGATGGCCTGGTCGAGCAGGATGTCATCATGCGCATCCGGCTTGGCCTTGAGGAAGATATCGGTTCGTGCGTTGATGAATGCCGGGATACCTGAGGCCTTCACGGCGGAAGCAGCGGTTTCGATGCGTTGTACCTGGACGGCGATGTCGTGCAGGCCGCTGCCGCCAACAATCTGGTCTTCAAAATTGAAACCGATGGCGCCGGCACGCAGCGCCAGCGTTACCGTGCGAGCAACGAATTCCGGGTCAACGCCGTAACCGCCCTCGAGGTCCATGGTCACCGGCAGGTCGACAGCGGCAACGATGCGTTTGATGTTGTCGAGCGCCAGCTCCAGCGGAATTTTCTCGCCATCGGCGTATCCGAAGGCGGCCGCCACTGGCCAGCTTCCGGTCGCGATGGCCTTGGCTCCCGCCTTCTCGACGATCTTGGCCGTGCCCGGATCCCAGGCATTGTAGAGGACGACAGGATTTCCCTTCACGTGCAGGGCGTGGAATGCTCGTGCGCGTTCAATTTGGCCGGTCATTGATGTCTTTCCCGTCTTTCCGCTGTCGGACACCAAGGGTAGACGGGGCTGCCGGCTTTGACGATGTGCCATGAGGTGTAGAAGCGGCAGCCACTGAACAGGCTTTCAAACCTGTTGCGCATCCCGGTTTTCGCGGCTATGGATTTCGCCATGAACATGCGTTCGATCAAGACCATTTGGTGGTGGGCCTGCTGACAGCGGCCTGTTCGAACGCGTGCGCGTAAAAATGGAAGGTGGCCGCAACGGAATATCCGGGCGGCCATTTGTTTTTTCCAAGCCATCCCCGGGTCCGTTGCCCCAAGAAGCTGAAAATACCCAAGACGCTGATGGAGACGGCAATGACGACGATGAAAGTTCTGGAAAACGGGGCCGAACAGTTCGTGACCGCGGGCGGCGTGACCATCACCCGCGAGCGCCATGACCGGCCTTACGAGGGCGCGATCGATGCCTATATCGATGGACTGAATTCGCGCCGGGGTGCCGTCTTTTCCTCGAATTACGAATATCCCGGCCGCTACACGCGATGGGACACCGCCATCATCGACCCGCCGCTGGTGGTCTCCGCACGCGGCCGCGCCATGCGCATCGAGGCCTTGAACGGCCGCGGCGAGGCGCTGTTACCGGTCATCGGCAAGACACTTGGCGGCCTCGCCGAGGTGACGATCACGGAAACCTCGAAAAAGCTCATTCGGCTCGACGTCGCCAAGCCTGGCCGTGTCTTCACCGAGGAGGAGCGCAGCCGCGTTCCCTCTGTCTTCACCGTGCTGCGCGCCATCACGGCGCTGTTCAAGACGGCGGAAGATGCCAATCTCGGTCTCTACGGCGCCTTCGGCTACGACCTCGCCTTCCAGTTCGATCCGGTCGACTACAAGCTCGAACGCAAGGCGAGCCAGCGCGACCTCGTGCTGTTCCTGCCCGACGAGATCCTCGTCGTCGACCATTATTCGGCCAAGGCCTGGACCGACCGCTACGACTATTCCGGTGACGGGTTTTCGACGGAAGGGCTGCCGCGCGACGAAGTCGCCGAGCCATTCAAAAGCCCCGACCGCATTCCGCCGCGCGGCGACCATGAGCCTGGCGAATATGCCAACATCGTGCGCAAGGCGATGGAGAGCTTCAGGCGCGGCGACCTGTTCGAGGTCGTGCCCGGCCAGATGTTCTATGAGCGCTGCGAGACACAACCGTCCGAGATTTCACGCAAGCTCAAGGCCATCAACCCCTCGCCCTATTCCTTCTTCATCAATCTCGGCGAAGGCGAGTATCTGATCGGCGCCTCGCCGGAGATGTTCGTGCGCGTCAACGGCCGCCGCATCGAGACCTGCCCGATTTCGGGCACCATCAAGCGCGGCGAGGACGCCATCTCCGACAGCGAGCAGATCCTGAAACTGCTTAATTCGAAGAAGGACGAGTCCGAGCTGACCATGTGCTCGGACGTCGACCGCAACGACAAGTCGCGCGTCTGCGAGCCGGGTTCGGTGCGCGTCATCGGCCGCCGCCAGATCGAGATGTATTCGCGCCTGATCCACACAGTGGATCACATCGAAGGCCGGCTGCGAGAAGGCATGGATGCCTTTGATGCATTTTTGTCGCATGCCTGGGCGGTCACCGTCACCGGCGCGCCAAAATTATGGGCTATGCGCTTCATCGAGCAGAACGAGAAGAGCCCGCGCGCCTGGTATGGCGGGGCGATCGGCATGGTCAACTTCAACGGTGACATGAACACCGGCTTGACCTTGCGCACCATCCGCATCAAGGACGGCATCGCCGAGGTGCGTGCCGGCGCCACTTTGCTCTTCGACAGCGTTCCAGAGGAAGAAGAAGCCGAAACCGAACTGAAGGCATCCGCCATGCTCTCCGCCATCCGCGACGCCAAGGCCGGCAACGCCGCAAGCACCGAGCGCACCACCGCGCGCGTCGGCGATGGCGTCAACATCCTGCTGGTCGACCACGAGGATAGCTTCGTCCACACGCTGGCCAATTATTTCCGCCAGACCGGCGCCAATGTCTCGACCGTGCGCACGCCGGTGCCCGAAGAAGTGTTCGACCGGCTGAAGCCCGACCTCGTCGTGCTGTCGCCCGGCCCCGGCACGCCGAAGGATTTCGACTGCGCCGCCACCATCAAGAAGGCCCGTGCCCGTGACCTGCCGATCTTCGGCGTCTGCCTTGGCCTGCAGGCGCTGGCCGAGGCCTATGGCGGTGAACTCAGGCAGTTGCACATACCCATGCACGGCAAGCCGTCGCGCATCCGCGTCTCCAAGCCCGGCATCATCTTCTCCGGCCTGCCCAAGGAAGTCACCGTCGGCCGCTACCACTCGATCTTCGCCGATCCGGTCCGACTGCCCGACGATTTCATCGTCACGGCCGAGACCGAGGACGGCGTCATCATGGCCTTCGAACACCGCAAGGAACCGATCGCCGCGGTGCAGTTCCATCCGGAATCGATCATGACCCTCGGCCACAATGCCGGCATGCGCATCATCGAGAACATCGTTGCCCACCTGCCGCGCAAGGCCAAGGAAAAGGCCGCCTGACGAACATGGTCGAAGCCGGGAACATGATGGCGATCGAAGCAAAGGCGGCGGCCAAGAAGAAGGTGGCAGCCCTCGCCTTCTGGTCGATCATCATCGCGGCTGTCGTGCTCGGCCTGAAGCTCGCCGCCTGGTATCTCACCGGCTCCGTGGCGCTCTATTCCGACGCGCTGGAATCGATCGTCAACGTCATCGCTTCGGTCGCCGCCTTCTGGGCGATCCAGGTCAGCCACAAGCCGGCCGACCAGGATCATCCGTTCGGCCACCACAAGGCCGAATATTTCTCGGCCGTGCTGGAAGGCGTGCTGATCGTGCTCGCGGCACTCCTGATCCTTAACGAGGTCTGGCGCTCGTGGCAGACGCCGGCGCCACTGGAAAAGCCCTGGAACGGCCTTGCCGTCAACGGCGTCGCCACGGTTATCAATGCCTTCTGGGCATGGACGCTGATCCGCGCCGGCCGGGCCCAGAAATCACCGGCGCTGGTTGCCGACGGCAATCACATCATGACCGACGTGGTCACCTCGATCGGCGTCTTCGGCGGCCTTGTCGGCGCCATCCTCACCGGCTGGCAGATCCTCGATCCGGCACTTGCCGTCATCGTGGCGCTGAACATCCTGTGGCAGGGCTGGCATGTCATCGGCTCGTCGATGAACGGGCTGATGGACCGCGCCGTCGATACGCAGGAGCGCATGCACATCCGCGACATCATCTCGGCCAAAAGCAAGGGCGCGCTGGAGGTCCACGACCTCAAGACCCGCATCGCCGGCCGTGCCACCTTCATCGAGTTCCATCTGGTTGTCGACGCCGACATGACGGTCGGCGACAGCCACGTCATCTGCGACCGCATCGAGGACGCGCTGAGGGCCGAAATCCCCTCCGTGCGCGTCATCATCCATGTCGAGCCCGAGGAAGAGGCCAAGCTGCCCAAAGGCACGACCGCCGTTCCGTTCGCGTAACCTCGCGCTAGAGCAGAATCTGATCATTCCGGCTCATATCCTGTTGCGGCGAAGTAGTTGGCGCACTCGGTTGGTGTGAAGCAAGGCAGTGCGGCGCTGATGGTATCCCACAATTCCGCGACGGTTCGTGCGGCGGCTTTGCGTAGAATCGATTTCAGCTTGGAAAAGGCGTTCTCGATCGGGTTGAAGTCGGGGGAATAGGGCGGGAGGAACATCATCCTTGCGCCGGTTGCTTCGATCGCCACACGGGCGGCTGCGCTTTTGTGCGCCGGCAGGTTGTCGAGGATCACGACATCGTCGGGCCGCAGCGTCGGCACGAGAACCTGCTCGACATAGGCGACAAACCATTCGCCAGTCATCGGGCCGTCCAGGACCATTGGCGCGGTCATGCCAGTGAGGCGCAGGGCGCCGGTGAACGTCGTCGTCTTCCAATGGCCATGCGGGATTGGCGATCGGCACCGCATCCCGCGCTTCGTGCGCCCCCGCAGTCGAGCCATCTTTGTCGAGGCTCCGGTCTCGTCGATGAAGACCAGATGCTCGGGATCAAGATCGGGCTGGGCGTCGAACCAGGCGTTTCGTCGCGCCGCCACGTCTGGCCGCTCCTGCTCGCTGGCGTGCGCCGTTTTTTTTGAAGGTCATGGAGTGACGATCGAGAAACCGCCAGATCGTGCTCGTCGCAAACGACGCGCCATGCTCCTGTCGCAGCAACTCGGCGAGTTCGACCAGCGTGATGTCCACCCGCCTCTCGATCGCCGCCAGGATGATGTCGCGATACGCTTCAACGCGGTGGGACCGCCTGTCGCCGCCCTGCGGCTTTGCGCAGGTGGCTCCGGTCTCGCGCCATTCCCGGACCCAACGCACCGAGCTTGCCGCCGCCACGCCAAATCGCGCCGCTGCCGCCCGTCGCGACAGGCCGCCATCAACCGCTGCGACCACCCGAGCCCGCAAATCTTCCGATAAGGATTTCGCCATGCCATGCCGGCCTCCGAATCCAGCAGATATGCTGAATCAGATTTCCAATCCCAACGAAACCCCTATCGATTCTATCCGCTCGGATTTTGCTCTAGCTTGCGATTTGCTAAGGTCTGTCGAGATTCAGGTCAGGCCGAGCCGAGAATGGCGGCTTCCGAGAACCGGAGCGGAGCGTACTTTAAGTACGTGAGCACCGGAAGCGCAGGAAGCCGCCGTTCGCAGGCCGGCATCACCTGAATATCGGCAGGCCTACGGCGCGCAGGCCGATTGCGGCATTGGCTGCAGGCGGTAGACCTTGTCGTCGGATTTCGTCTTGCCGTCGGCGGCCTTCGAGCAGAGATCGACGATGGGCAGGCTGCTGTTGGGGTTGGCCAGCATCATCGTGCCGTTGGCGCCGCGACGCAGGAAGATTTCCTTCTGCGCGATGTCGCAGGAAAAGTCGCTCATCTTCGCGCTTGCAGCGCAACGCCATTGGTCCGCCTCGCCCTGGCAGGAATAGATCTGCGTGACCTTGCCCGACTTCTGCCGCTTGGTCACCGACACGGCAATGTCGGCTCCATTCGGCCAGTTCGAGGCATCGCCATCCTTGGCGAACGAGGCCAGTTCGAGTGGGCCTCGGAAAACCCGGATCGACTGCGTGAGCTGGCCGGTATGACCAGCCATATGCGCGTCATCGTAGTCGCGTCCGTAGCAGAACGCCTGGTCCGGCTTCAGCCGCTCGCGCAGCGGTGCGCCGAGCGCCGGATCGACCGGATCTATCAGCGCGAACTCGGCCTTGCAGGTCGCTGACGGCATGGAATCCAGAAGGAAGCCGTCATCCTCCTTGCCAAGCGCCTGCTTGTTGTATTCGGCGGTGCCCAGCTCTTCCTCCGACCCCGCATCGAGATAGAGATCGGGCTGCACGTCCGAGATCACCAGACGGCCCTTGTCGTCGACCTTCAGCGACGCCAGGGTGCGGTCGCAGTCCATGCCGCAGTGGATGCCGCTGGACTTGTCGCCGGGATCTTGCCTGTTGCACCAGCCCCCGGCCCAGTCGGGCTTGCTGGCGCCGCGCAGGGTCGTGGTCATGAAAGCGTTGTAGGATGTGTCGGAACCGGGTGCCGGCTCCTCGTTCGGACGGCTCACCGGATCGTGGCCGTAGTAGAAGAAAATCCGCGCCACTTTTTGCTGCGGGTGTGCCTTGAGATGGGCGGCATCGTAGACGCGGCCGAAACAGGCATCCTTGCCGTCCGGACTGAGTTCGCTGAGCTTGGGCGCATCGTCGGCGAAGGCCGCGCAGGACAATAGTGCAAGCAGCGCCGTACCGAACCCGGCGCCCAGAACTGCCTTCAACGCCATGTGACCTCTCCTCGCATCGACAGGACGTTGTTCCATTTTATGCTAGGATCGGGGCCGAGGCCACGCAATTCGCGGGCAGGCATGGGAGGACGGTGTGATGCGACGCCGCGACATTTTTCGCGTGGTTCTTGCCGGAGCAGGAACGCTTCTTGGCCTGCGAACAGCGGCAGCGGCCATGGCGGAGGAAAAGCCGAAGGTCGCCTACCATCTGAGCGACGTCGACAAGGTCGGCTTCGTGCTCGGCAACATCAAGAACCACTATGAGGGCACCGGCGGCAATGTCGAGATCGTGCTGGTCGTGCATGGCCCCGCACTTGCCGCCTTCAAGTCGAAGAGCGCCTCCGGAGCCATCTCCAGCCGCCTCTCCGGGCTGACCCAGCAAGGCCTCAGCCCCTATGCCTGCGCCAACACCATGCAAGGCATGGATATCGCACTGACCGACCTGCTCGACGGCTTCCACGCCGCCGACAAGGGCGGCGTCGTCAAGCTCGCCGAACTGCAACGCCAGGGCTATGCGTATCTGCGGCCATAGTGCACAGTCCTGAGAAGGCCGGGAACAGCCGGGCCCGTTGGAAATCCCTGGAGGAATTGCGGTGCCGCAAAACACGCTCTCGATCCCCGATCTCGCCGGCAAGGCGGTGCTGGTCACCGGCGCCTCGACCGGTATCGGTGCGGCACTGGCACTGGCCTATGCCGCTCAAAACAGCCGGGTGGCGCTGCACTACAATTCGAGCCGGCAGGCCGCCGAGACACTTGGCGGCACCATCCGCGACAAGGGCGGCGAGGTGTTTCTCGTCCAGGGCGACTTTTCGGTGCCCGCCGATGTCGAACGCGTCGTCGAGGAGAGCGCGCAACATTTCGGCCGCCTCGATGGCCTCGTCAACAATGCCGGCGGCATGCTCGGCCGTATCCCCTATGCCGAGCAGACCGAGGCCCATTACGATGCGGTGATGGACCTCAACGCCCGCTCCGTGCTGACCGCTTCGCGCAAGGCGATCCCATGGCTGAAGAAACAGGGCGGCTTCATCGTCAACACCTCCTCGATCGCCGCGCGCAATGGCGCCGGCGGCGGCGCCGGGCTCTACGGCTCGGCCAAGGCCTTCGTCTCCAATGTGACGCGCGGCATGGCCAAGGAACTGATCGGCTTTGGCATCCGCGTCAACGCCGTGGCGCCGGGCACCATCGCCACCCCTTTCCATGAGCGCTATTCGACCGACGAGCAGATGAGGGGCATGGTCGCCACCATCCCTCAGGGTCGCGCCGGCACGGCTGAGGATTGCGTCGGCGCCTATCTGTTCCTCTCCTCCGATCTCCTGAGCGGCTACATCACCGGTCAGGTGATCGAGGTGAATGGCGGCCAGTTGATGCCTTGAACCGCTAACTGCATACTGGCGGCTCGCATGCTCTTGTCGGAGGCTTTGAAGGGAGACGAATGGAATGTACGGATTGATCGGCAAGATGCGGGCGACGCGCGGCCAGCGCGATGCTGTGATGGACATCCTGCGTGCCAACACCGGCGCGCTGCCGGGATGCCTGAGCTATGTGATCGCCAGGGACCCGGCCGACGCCGACGCGATCTGGGTGACGGAGGTGTGGACGGACGCCGCCAGCCACAAGGCATCGCTGCAGCTGCCGGAAGTGCAGGCAGCCATCGCCGAGGCACGCACGATGATTGCCGGCATGGAATTCCGCATAGAAACTCACCCCGTGGGCGGCTTCGGCCTGTCTCCCGCCAAGACCGATTGACGCCAAGGCGCGTCCACTTCGGCGCCGCTACCCCTTCGTCATGCATGCTCCAGGACCGCGTCGGCGTCCATGACGATGCGCACGCGTCCGGCATTCACGAGCAGCCGCATATGGTGATAGCGCACCAGGTAGCGCGCCACGACAACAGCTGCCCCCAGGCCTGCTAGCGCCCCGACGCCAAGCGCCCAGCGCGGGCCGAAACTGTCGGCCACCCTGCCGACGATCGGCGCCCCGATGGGCGTGCCACCGAGCGTGATGGCCAGCAGGATGGCCATGACGCGGCCGCGCATGGCGGGTTCGGTCGACAGTTGCACCAGGCTGATCGTCGAGGTGGTGACGGTCTGCGCCGAAACGCCGATAACGATGAGCGAGAGGCCGAACAGCCAGTAGTTGGGCATGAGCGCGGCCAACGCAAAGCCAGAACCGAAGACCGCCGCGCCAGCCAGCAGAGACACCATGCGGGGCCGTTCGCGCCGGGCGGCGAGCAACGCGCCGGCGACTGAGCCGATCGCCATTGTCGACGTCAACAGCCCATACTCGCTTGCCCCGGCATGAAAGACCGAGACGGACATGGTCGAGATGAAGATCGGAAAGTTCAGCCCGAACGTGCCGATCAGGAAAAGCATGAAAAGGATGGCCTTGAGGTCGGGACGACCCCAGACATAGGCAAAACCCTCGACAAGGCTGCCCTTCGTTCGTCGCGCCTTGTCCTTCAGGTGAAGCTCGCCAATACGCAGCAGGCCAAGCGAGGCAAGGACGGCTGCGAACGACGCCGCATTGATGAGAAAAACCCAGCCGGAGCCGACGGAAGCGATGAGGGTGCCGGCGACGGCGGGACCGATCATCCGCGCCGCGTTGAACGAGGTGGAGTTCAGCGCCACCGCGTTCGACAAATCGGCCTCGCCGACCAGGTCCGAGACGAATGTCTGGCGAGCCGGCGCATCGAACGCGGTCGCGCAGCCGAGCAGGAATGCGAACAGATAGACGTGCCACAACTGGACGAGCCCGGCGATGGTGAGCAGGCCAAGGCCAAGCGCAAGCTGGACTTGCTTCGGTAAAGTGGAGAGCGGGTTGCTCATTCGGCGGCGTTTCGCTCGAACTGCATCGGGCTGATGTAGTCGAGCGCGGAATGCCGCCGGATGGGATTGTAGAAGCCGTCGATATATCGGGCAATGGCGGCTTGGGCATCGGCGCGGGTAAGGAAAGAGGTGCGCCAGATCAGTTCAGTTTTCAGCGTCTTGAAGAATGTTTCGACCATGGCGTTATCAAAGCAATTGCCCTTGCCTGACATTGAGATGATGACGCCGGCGGCACGCAATTCGGCTTGGTAGTCGATAGAACAATATTGGCTGCCGCGGTCGGAGTGGTGAATGAGGCCGGGTTCCGGCTGCCGCATGACGAACGCCTTGTTGAGCGCTGCCAGAGCCAGGCTGCGGTGTAGCCGGTTGCCAGCAGCCCAGCCAACGACCTTGCGGGCAAACAGATCGATGACGACAGCAAGGTACAACCAGCCCTCCCGCGTCCAGATGTAGGAGATGTCGGCACCCCATTTCTGGTTGGGACCAGTGGCGGCAAAATCCTGGTCGATGACATTGGGGGCAACCGGAAAGGCGTGTTCGCTGTCCGTCGTGCGCTTGAACCGCCGCTTCTGTCTTGCCTGGAGGCCATTCTCCCGCATCAGACGCGCCGTTCGTCGCCGGCCAATGGCAAAGCCATTGTCTTGCAGTTCCCGCGTCATGCGCGGGCTACCATAGGTTCCGTTCGACAGCGCGAACGACGATCGCACATGCGCCAGCATTATCATGTCGTCGCGCTGCCGGCGGCACGCCGGCCGGCGCCCCCAGGCAAAGTAGCCGCTCGGGCTGACACCCAGCGTCGCGCACAAACGGTCCACAGGGAAATCCTTCTTCGCCTGGTCGATGAGCGCGAACCTCACCGACTTCCCTCCTTGACGAAAAAAGCCGTCGCCCGTTTCAAGATATCCCGCTCCTGCCGAAGGATTTCATTCTCCCGCCGCAGCCGTTTCAATTCAGCGGCGACATCAGCATCAGGCGGACGCCCAGGATCGCCCATCTCACGATCCAGCTGCCGACCCATCCATCGCGTCAGCGTCGAGAAACCAACACCAAGATCCTCCGCGATCTGCCGCTTCGTCCGACCGCTCGTTCGCACAAGGCCAACCGCCTCCGCCTTGAACGCATCCGTAAACTGTCTCTGTTTCGTCATCGAGGTCGCCTTTCATCAGAAGGAAACTCTCCACTTTTTCGGGGCAAGTCCAAGCAGGCCCATGGCGCCTTGCGTGACCAGCAGGAGCTTGCGCCGGTCGAGATGATCGGCGGCAAAGCCGGTCCATGGCAAAAGCAGGATCTGCGGAGCGAACTGCAGCGCCATCACCACGCCCATGGCGGTCGCGTTGTTATGGGTCAGCTGGGTCAGCACCACCCAGTCCTGGGCGGTGCGCTGCATCCATGTTCCGACATTGGACACGATCGCGCCGCCGGCCCAGACCCGGTAGTTGAAGCCGGCCAGCGAACGAAAAGTGCCCTTGGCCGGATCGCTCATCCGTCGACCGGAAAGTTACCGCCATTGAAGCGGCCGAAGTGGCGCGCCATGAACAGTCCGATCAGGAGAGCACCCAGTCCAAGTGCTACGACATCAGCCGTGGAGCGCAGATCGAAATCGCCGACGCGGATCACCAGAAGATATCCGATCACCAGGTTCAGAAATCCCCACAGCACGTTCACGGTCGATGAGGAATACCCCTCGCCGCGCGGCTTGGCGAAGGGGCTTTGAAAGGGCTGCCCCATAACCCCGCTGACGAAATGCGGCACGGCATTCGTCAGGAAGGCGCCGCCGAACAGATAGGAGACATAGTCGAGCCATTGCATCGTCAGGCACTCCCCTTCGCCAGCAGACCGAGGATGTCCCGGGTCGTGCCGGTTTCGCCCAGACTCGGAAAGACATGCGCGATGCTATTGGCATAGGCATTGAGATTGGTGTCGGTCATGGCATCGACGGCGAGCGTGACATTGAAGCCGAGATCGCGGGCATGGCGTGCGGTGGCCTCGACGCCCATGCTGGTGGCGACGCCGACGATCACGACCTGGGTGACGCCTTCGCCCTTTAGCCAGGCTTCGCGGTCGGTGTTGACGAACGCGCCAGCGGTACGCTTGGTCACGATGTGATCTGTCGGTTGCTGCTTCAGCTCAGGGACAAGATCAGCCCAGCCGTCGGGAAAGCTGCCTACGCGAGGTGGCTGTTCCGTTCGGCCGGGAGGCGCGCCGGCAACGTTGACGAGCACGACCGGCAAGCCGCGACCGCGGAACGCATCCGCCAGCAAGCTTGCTTGCCTCACGACCTCGCTCGTTGGATGGGCGGTGGGAAACGCGACGATGCCTTTTTGCAGGTCGATGACGATGAGTGCCGTTTTCGGGTCAAGCGTGGTGACTGCCATGGTGTTTCCTTTCGGCGACCGGAACGGCGGTGCACATTTGGATGGTGATCAGGAGGCGGCGAGCCGCTTCAGCAATTCGATGGCGTCAGCCAATTGCTCCTCCTCCCGTTGGTCAAGATTCGTCTGGATGGCGCGGAACAGCCAGTCCTGCCGGGCTGCCCGCCCGGCCGTAATCATCTCGCGGCAGGCCGCTGTCAGTGAAAGGATGGTCTGCCGGCCATCGCCCGGATCCGGTGCGCCATCCACCAGACCGGCCACTTCCAGCGTCGACACGATGGCGCCCATCGATTGCGGGCGCATGTTCTGGGCGCGCGCCAGCATCGTGACCGTCGCTGGACCTTCGCGTTCCAGATGCAGCAGCACCGACTTCTGCGATGAGGTCAGGTCGCCGACATCGGCCTGCTCACGCAGGCGGCGGATCAGCCTGCTGACCACGACCCGAAGCTCCGCCGCGATAGTCAGGGCGCGCCCTGCTTCAGGATCGTCCTTGTGGGTCTGGTCATCATCCATCGCAGATCTCTCGCATATATGAATATAAACTACAAAGTTTTCCTTCATATATGGAGTCACAAGGCTGTGATCCCGCCGGCCCCGTTCCGTGCGCGGTCGGCGCCAAACTATCGCTCAGCGGAAAACCGTTCGGACAGGAAGTCGATGAAGACGCGCACCTTTGGCGAAAGGTAGCGATTGGATGGCCACAACATCCGGAATTGACCGCTGCCGTCGACATGATCGTCGAGAAGGCTGCGCAAGGTGCCGGCGGCCAGCGCATCGCACACCAGAAAATCGGGCATGCAACCGATGCCGAGGCCGCTGATCGTCGCGCCCTTCAAGGCTTCCATATTGTTGCAGGTCAGCACGGTGCGGATCTCCACCTCGCCCGCGCCCGTGGTCAGCGGCCATTCCTGCACCTTGCCGCTGTTGGGAAAACGAAAGCGTATGCCCAGATGCTGCCGCAGATCGTTCGGCGTCGCCGGAAGGCCATGGCGCTCGAGATAGGACGGTGCCGCGCACAGATGCAGCCGGAAAGGACCGAGAGGCCGCGCCAACAGCCGCGAATCCGGCAGGTCGCCGCTACGGATGGCAACATCGATGCCCTCCTCGATGATATCGACAATGTGGTCGTTGAAGTCGATGTCGAGCTCAATGTCCGGATAGCGCGTCATGAACGCGGGCAGCACCGGCAACAGCATATGGTAAGTGACGATCGGCGTTGAGACGCGAAGCCGGCCATGCGGCGTCTCGCGCGTTCGCGACAGCATCGCTTCGGCATCGTCTATGTCATCGAGTATGCGGCGCACGCGTTCGTTGAACAGCTTGCCCTCCTCTGTCAGACCGATCCGCCGCGTGCTGCGCTGAAGCAGGCGTACGCCGAGCTCCTGCTCCAGCCTAGCAACGCTCTTGCCGACCGCCGAGGGTGAGAGGCCGAGCACCCGCCCGGCGGCCACGAAGCTGCCCAGCTCGGCGGTACGGGCAAAGGCCAGAAGGCCGCTGAGACGATCCATCACTTCCATCCATTCGAGCGTTTCGGTCCGGTATGAATGGAGATTTACCACCATTCCGCTGGAAATGTCGCCGACCTATCTTGTCAGCAGAGGTCGGCCGCCGGGGCCTTGCGATGCCGGCGACAGCGAAAAATCCTCCTTCAGGACAGGAAAATCCATGACGTCAACGATCCGATCCGCCGGCGCGGCGCAGCGCTGGTTCGTCCTTCTTTCGGTATGCCTCGCCGCGATGACGATGCCGCTGACCTTCACCGGGCCGGCCGTCGCCCTGTCGCGCATCGCCGGCGAACTGGGCGGCGGCCCGATCGAGCTCAACTGGGTGACGAACGCCTTCATGCTGACCTTCGGCGCCAGCCTGATGGCGGTGGGCGCGCTCGCCGACAATCATGGCCGCAGGCGCATATTCCTGGCCGGCCTGCTCACCTTTGTCCTCGCTTCGCTCGCCGCGACGCTCGCGCCGGATATCGTCTGGTTCGACATCTTCCGGGCGGCGCAGGGCCTAGGCAGCGCGGCTGCATTTGCCGGTGGCGCATCGGCTCTCGCCCAGGAATTTGAAGGACCAAGCCAGTTGCGTGCGTTCAGCCTGCTTGGCACCAGCTTCGGCATCGGGCTCGCCTTTGGGCCGATCGCCTGCGGCATGCTCATCGATGCTTTCGGCTGGCGTTCGATCTTCCTTCTCGTCGTCGGACTGGCGGTCGCGTCTTTCATCCTCGGCGCGCGCCATCTCCGCGAATCCCGTGACCCGGACGCGGCAGGCGTCGATTGGCCGGGCGCCGCCACCTTCACGCTGGCGCTCGCATCCCTCACCTATGGCGTGCTCAGCGCCCCGCAAAGCGGCTGGACGAGCCCCTTCGTAATCATGCTGCTCACTGTCGCCGTACTTTTCCTGGCAGCCTTTGTTGTCATCGAACGGCGCGTGCGGCGGCCGATGCTGGATCTCACGCTGTTCCGCTATCCGCGCTTCGTCGGCGTGCAGCTTCTCGCAGCCGCACCCGCCTACGCCTTCGTGGTGCTGCTGGTGCTGCTGCCGATCCGCTTCATCGGCATCGAGGGCATGACCGAGGTCCAGGCGGGGCAAATGATGATCTGCCTGTCGGGGCCGTTGCTGGTGCTGCCGATGCTTGCCGGCCTGCTGGCTCGCTCTGTCGCCCCGGCCACGATCTGTGGCATCGGCCTGCTGATTGCGGCAGTCGGTCTGGTCTGGCTCAGCCAGGTTCCGGCGGACGGTGCCGTTGTGATAGCACCGCTGCTGACGATCGGTATCGGCATCAGCCTGCCATGGGGATTGATGGACGGGCTTGCCGTCAGCGTCGTACCCAAGGAACGCGCCGGAATGGCTGTCGGTATCTTCAACACCACTCGCATCGCTTCCGAGGGTGTGGCCCTGGCGATCGTCAGCGCGGCCCTTTCGGGTTTCACGGCCACGCGGCTCGCCGCACGAGGCGTCACTTTGAACGCGACCGAAGCGGCCCAGCTGCTGGTTACCGGCAATCTTGGCGCAGCCATGAAAAGCCTGCCGCAAACCGACAATGCCATGCTGGTCCACGCTTACGAGACGGCCTTCGATACGCTGCTGATGGTGCTGGCGGCGATCACCGTCTTGACCGCCATCGTCGTCTTCCTCGGCCTTCGGCGCGGACCGGCGTCGGAACACGAGACGCCCGCTCTGCAGGCATGCCAGGAAGCAAAGGCATGATCCCGGAAAGTGGAATTCCGGTTTTCGGAAAAGGTCATGCCAGAAGAAGAATCAGGCGATCACCAGGCTTGAAATGAGGTCGCCGTCCAGCTTGAAGGTCATGTCACCTTCGCCGTTGAAGCCATTGCCGGTCACGGCAATGCGCACGCGGCAGGCGCCCTTGGCCGGGGCGATGCTGACGATGCGCAACCTGGACTGAACCCCGATATTGTCGGACTCGTTCCACTGCGCGATCTGCTGGCGCCCGCGGAACTTGCGGCCCCAGTCGATCAGCACGGCATCGTCGGTGAAGGTACCCAGGAAGGCCTCGGTGTTACCTTCATTGGTCGCCTCGACAAAGCGGTGGATGGGACAGTTCGTATCCATTAGTCGAGCCGATGCATCAGGTCGTCGTCCAGCCAGCGGGCGAAGAAATAGACCAGCTGCTTGTGCCACCATGGCCAGTCGTGGCTGACATCGCCGCCCCAATAGTCGACCCAGGCGGGAATGTGCTTGTCGCGCAGGATCTGCTCCAGCGCCCGTGTCTCGACCAGCATGCGCTCTTCCCAGGCGCCCTGCCCGCAGCAGAAGATCAGCCGGAGCGCCTTCAGGCGGCCAAGCAGCTTCTGGTCGACAATGCCCGGCAGATAGTCGAGCGGCGAATTGTAGAAGATGTCGCCCTCGAGCGCCTTGCCGAAGAAGTCGCGGCTCGAATAGACGCCCGACAGCGCGATGACGCCGCTGGCCAGTTCGGGAAAGCGGAAGACGAAGTTCGACGAATGATAGCCGCCCATCGAGCAGCCGCAGAACAGCGGCTTCAGGTTCCGCCCGCCATTGGCCTCGGTGGCTGTCGACACCAGTTCCGGAAGCGCTTCCTCGCGCACATAGCGGAAGTAGGCCTCGTGGCGGCCGATGCGGTGGGCGGCATCGACATGCTTGTTGAAGAAGGATTCCGAGTCGATGCCGTCGAGCGTGAACAGCTGGATGCGGCCGGTGTCGATGAAATCGGCCAGTGCCGCCACCGCGCCTGAATCCTCGAATTGGTAGAAGCGCCCCTGCGAGGTCGGGAACACCACCACCGGGCGGCCGGCATGGCCGTAGCGCTTGTATTCCATGTCGCGGCCGAGGTTGCGGCTGAAACCCTTGTGGTAGGAAATGTCCATCGGGCCTATGCCTCTTCCGCATGGATGTAATCGACGGCGGCGCGCAGCGCCTCGGGGTCTTTCGAGCGCATCTGGTAGGCGTAATTTCCCATGGCGCGGCTGAAGACCTCTTCGATGGCCTGGTGGTGGACGATCTTGTCGCCATGCGCGGCCAGCACGTCCTCATGGCCGTGCAGATACGCCAGGTGCCGCTTGCGGCTGGCATAGGCGGTGAAATACTTGCCCTCATAGGGTCCGCCGGCGGCATCCTTCACCACCATGTCGGCCCAGGCGGCATAAACGTCGATGTCGAACGTATAGTTGATGGCATCGGTCATCCACGCGCCGGGCGGGCGCATGTTGACCTCCAGCGCGATGACGCGGTCGTCCGTGGTCTGGAACAGCTCGATATGGAAGAATCGCTCGCGCACGTCGAACGCCCTCAGGATCTTGCGCCCGGCCTCCTCGACCGCCGGGTTGATCCTGGGAAAGCAGATATAACTCATATGCCGGTCCCTGTTGACCACATCCATCACGCTCTGGTCGTAGCGATGGCTGGCGGCCAGCACCACCTCGCCGTCCCGGTTCACCAGCCCGTCGAAGGTCACTACCAACCCCTCGATGAACTGCTCCATGACGAAGTTCACATTCGCGGGCTTGTCCTTGAAAAACGTGTCGAGCTCCCTCGCATTGGAAATCTTGTAGGTGTTCGAGGCGCCGGAGCCGGAATCCGGCTTGACCACGACGGGATAGCCGACACGGCGGATGAAGGTCATCGCCCCGGCGCGGTCGGAGCATTTGCGCTGCGGGATGGTCTCGACGCCGCTCTTGCGGAAGAAGGCGCGCATGCGGCTCTTGCGCTTCAGATTCTTCACGAAATCGAGCTTGGTGCCAAAAATGTTGAAGTCGGTGCGGATGTTGGCTTCCAGCTCCAGCCAATGCTCGTTGAGCGACTCGAAGCGGTCGATGCGGCCCCATTTGTGGATGAAGTGGCCGATCGCCCGGAACACGGCGTCATAGTCCTCCATGTCGGGGATGCGGTAGTATTCCGACAGAGCCGCCTTCAGCTTGCCGTCCAGCACATCGAAAGGGGCATCGCCGATGCCGAGCACCGTGGCGCCGGCCTTCTTCAGCCGATCGCAGAAATCAGCGCCATTGGCTGGAAAATGCGGCGAGAAGAACACGAAGTTCATGGACGACCCCTCCTCACGGCAAGGCGCAACAACCTTCACCACCGCCAAGTGTGGCGCATTTGCCCTGTATGGGAAAGAGTGTCCGGCACGGGCAGCCGTGCGGCCCCACTTGCCTCCCTTTGGCCGCTCCTGTATGAGAACCGCCATGAACACGCGCGTCCCCTCCGTCGCTTCCCGTCAGACCGGCTTTGCTGGCCAGACCGTGCGCGCGCTTGCTTCCACCCTGCTTCTTCTCGGCCTTATCGGCGATCGCCGGGTTCGCTGAAGGAGCGCCCGGCGGTCGAACCGCCGCTCACGCGCATGCTCCTTGGCCAGTCACAAAATTGGCAATTCACAATCAGCGAATGAAATTCTGGTAAAGGCGCCGCTCGGCACCAAATCCGCTTGAAGGCGGACCCGCGAGCCGCCGGGAGACAAGACAATGAACGCACGCGAAGACATCCGATCGAATGCCGCGACGAGCGGCAAGGACGCCGTACGGGGCATGCCGGACGCTGCCCGTAAGTACCAGCCCTACCCCTTGGTCGGTCTCTCCGACCGCACATGGCCATCGAAGGTCATCGACAAGGCGCCGATCTGGTGCTCGGTCGACCTGCGCGACGGCAACCAGGCGCTGATCGACCCGATGGGCCACGAACGCAAGGCCCGCATGCTGGCCCTGCTGCTCGACATGGGCTTCAAGGAAATCGAGATCGGCTTCCCGTCGGCCTCGCAGACGGATTTCGACTTCGCCCGCTGGTGCATAGAAGAAGGCAATGTGCCTGACAATGTCGACCTGCAGGTGCTGGTGCAGTGTCGTCCGGAACTGATCACCCGAACCTTCGAGGCCTTGCAGGGCGCGAAGACCCCGATCGTGCACTTCTACAATTCGACCAGCGAGTTGCAGCGTCGCGTCGTCTTCGAGAAGGACGTCGCCGGGATCAAGCGGATTGCCACCGACGCCGCCAAGCTGATCACCGACATGGCGGCAAAGGCCGGCGGCGGCTACCGCTTCCAGTACTCGCCGGAAAGTTTCCCGGGCACCGAGCTCGAAGTGGCGCTGGAGATCTGCAACGCCGTCACCGAAATCGTCAGGCCGACGCCCGGCAACAAGCTGATCATCAACCTGCCGTCGACGGTCGAATCCTCGACGCCGAATGTCTATGCCGATCGCATTGAATGGATGATCCGGCACCTCGACAATCGCGACAACCTGATCATTTCGCTGCATCCCCACAATGATCGCGGCACCGGCGTCGCCGCCACCGAACTCGCCTTGATGGCCGGCGCCGACCGCGTCGAGGGCACCTTGTTCGGCAATGGCGAGCGCACCGGAAATGTCGACATCGTCAACCTCGCGCTCAACATGTACACGCAAGGCATCGATCCGGAACTGGACTGCTCTGACATCAACCGGATGAAGGACGTCTACGAATACTCAAACCAATTGCGGATCCCGGAGCGCCATCCCTATGTCGGCGAACTCGTCTACACGGCTTTTTCCGGGTCGCATCAGGACGCCATCAACAAGGGCATGAAGGCGCTGAAGAAGGCCAACACAAGCCTGTGGGAAGTGCCGTATCTGCCGATCGATCCAGCTGATGTCGGCCGCAGCTACGAGGCGATCATCCGCATCAACTCGCAGTCCGGCAAGGGCGGCATTGCCTACGTGCTGCAGGCGGACCACGGCCTCAACCTGCCGCGCAACTTGCAGATCGAGTTCAGCCAGGAGATCCAGTCGATCACCGACGCGGAAGGCAAGGAAGTGCCGGCCAAGCGCATCTACGAGCGATTCCTCGATGTCTATGTCGACCAGCCGGGCGCGCGCCTGAAATTCCTCGACCACCACACCTACCCGGACACCGAGGTCAAGGGCCGACGCGTCGTCGAAGCCGTTATCCTCGACAACGGCAAGGAAGTGACGATCACCGGCACCGGGACAGGCCCGATCGACGGCTTCGTCGACGCCCTGTCACGCCATGTCGGGGTGGAGATGTCGGTGCTCGACTATTCCGAGCATTCGATGCAGCGCGGCTCGAACGCCTCGGCCATTTCCTATGTCGAGATGGAATATCCCGGCGGCAAGCTGTTCGGGGCCGGCATCAACACCAACATCGTGGCCGCTTCGCTGGAAGCCGTGGTGTCCGCCGCCAACCGGATTGTCGGCCGCAAGGCCGGCTGATCTTTCACGTGTCGGCGGTGTCGCACGTCCGGACTTAGGCAACGCTGGCGAACAGCCTGATTTTCACATGACCCGGCAAGCCAGATAGGTTTGCCGGGTCATGTGTTAACCACCGGAAAATTCTCCAGTGAGGTACGTGATCACATAATACGACCGCGCTTGTACGCCGGTGCGGGACCTATATGATCAGACCTTAACCTGTGCCGACTTCGAGAGGATCGACACTTGCAGCATGCCCCGCCTGCCGCCCCCGCAGTGCGCGAAACACTTGAGCGACTGCTTGCCAGCGAAACGTTCGGGCGGTCAGAGCGTGCGCGCGAGTTGCTCCGTTACCTTGTCGAGCGCGAACAGGCCGGCGAAGCTGACCGGCTCAAGGGCTTCTCGATCGCGATGGATGTTTTCGGCAAGGACGGCGACTTCGATTCGTCGACCGATGCCGTCGTGCGAGTCCAGGCAGGCCGGCTGCGCGAGTTGCTGCAGCAGTATTTCGCCAATGAGGGTATTGACGAGCCGGTCCGCATCGCCATCCCGCGCGGCGGCTATGTTCCGGCCTATGAACTAAACGCCATCCGCCTGCCGGAGCCGGCAGAAGCGGTCGGGACGCCTATCGCCGCCCTGCTCGAACAGCCCGCTGAGTCCGACATCGGCGCCGATACCGCCGCCCTCCCGGCTCCGCCGGCAGCCGCGCCGGCGGTCTCGGTGCTCAGGCAGCTCCAGTTCTTCTGGGCGGCGATCGCCCTGGTCATCGTCATGCTGGGCGTGCTCATCCTGCGGCAAGGCAGCGGCACCCTGCTGGCGGGTGGTGACACGCCATCAACGATCGAGACCGCGGGAGCGACCAACAGCATCTCGACGGCGCCGGTGGAAACCCTTCCGCTTGTCTACATCGCCATGAGAACCAACAGTGACGAAGCCGGCCGTGTCGCCGCCTCGCTGCGCGCCGGACTGACCGGCTTCGACACCGTCAACTTCATCAGCCGTGACGCCGATAGGTCGCCCGATCCTGCCGCGGACGCCGCCAGCTTCGTCTTCGACATCATGCCGGGCCCAGGCACGGGCGATATCACCCTCGAGCTTCAGAGCGTCGCCACGGGTCGTGTCCTGATGTCACGCAGCCTGACTGCCGCCGACAGCGCCCCTTCCACCGTCGAGGGCAGCGTCGCCGCAATCCTGAGCTCAGCTGTCCCCGCCTCCGGCACCATCTATAATTATATCGAACAGAGCGGCCTGCAGACCGACCTGACGCAATGCCTGATCCTGAACGATAAATATTACCTCGACCAGAACGACAAGACCCACGAGGCCGCCTATCGCTGTCTCGAAAGTCTCGCCAGCCGCAGTGCTAAGTCGTCGCTCGTCTATTCGGAGCTTGCTTCACTACATCTCGAGGCGGTTAGCGACCACTACGCCTATCCGCCCGATGCATCGATCGACAAGGCGCTCACGTTTGCCCATCGTGGTGTGCAGATGGGACCGACCAGCCCCTATGCGCATCGCGCCTACGGCTACATCAATTCGCGTGTCGGCAACGCGGAACAAGCCGTCAGTTGGATGCGCAAGGCCTATGAACTCAACCCATATGACCTCGCAATGGCCGCCGCCTATGGCTACGGGCTGATCTTTGCCGGCGAATACGCCGAGGGAACGCCGATCATGGCCCATGCGGTGGACACATCCAGCGGGCACCCGACATGGTGGGATTTCGGGCTCTTCGTCGGTGAATTCATGCTTGGTGACATGAAGAAGGCCGCCGCCGCCAGCACCGCGCTCAGAACCACGGCAACGAAATCACACTATCTTGCCGCCCGGCTGATCAGCGCCAGAGCCCTTGGGCGCGACGCACTGGCAGCCAGACTTCTGGACGAACTGACAACCAAATTTCCGAAATTCGCGGCCGATCCGCGTGCGACATTCGTCGAGAGGCGATATCCCGCCGATCTTACCGACCGACTGGTCGAGGCCTTGCGTGCCGCCGGGCTCGGCAGCGCCAGCTAATATACGCCAATAATATCCTTTTGGTTAGTCGACCAATCGCGAAAATTTTACTGGCCATCGTGCTGGACATGGAGCAATCCAGCCACAATTGACGTCCTGTTGTCTTAAAACCCATCTGATTCATGATCTCATCACTTTATGCTGCGGAACAAGGCGTTGGCCCGAAGGTCATCGTGTTGCTGCATGGATTCGGCGGTGGCCATGATGTCTGGCGCGACGTGACCGTGCCTTTGCTGAACGGCGCGCGGACGCTGGCCTATGACTTGCCCGGCCATGGACTTTCACTGGATTTTCCGGGCGCAGGCACGGCCAAGGTGGCAGCCAACGCCGTTCTTGCCGATCTGGCGGCGCGCGGAATAAAACGGGCCCACCTCGTCGGTCACTCGATGGGGGGAGCCATTGCCGCGCTGATGGCGGCAACCGAGCCTGCACGGGTTGCGTCGCTCACGCTTCTGGCGCCGGGCGGCTTAGGTCACGAGATCAACGCGGCATTGTTGCGCCGGTTTGCCGCCGCCGTGGACAAGGACGAGATCCGTGCCTGCCTTGCCGCCATGTCCGGCCCGCAACAGGTGCCCACGGAGCACACCGTGGAGGTCCTGTTTGAAATGCGCGGACGTCCCGGCCAGACGCCAAGACTTGTCGAGATCGCGGCCGCCATGACCCGCGACGACCGGCAAGGCGTCATCCCGCGCCCATGGATCGAGGCATTGAACATGCCGGTGATGGTCGCCTGGGGCACCGAGGACACCGTGCTGCCCGTTACCCAGTCCGATGACTTGCCGGCGCACTTTCACCTGCACCATGTGCTGGAGGCCGGCCATATGCTGGTCGAGGAAGCCCCCGACCTCGTCGCCGAAATCATACGCCGCAACATGAACCGCCGCGGCCGGTCCGGTCGTCCAAGACTCGCCGGCGCGGCGAGCTGATCGCCCCTCAGGTCCACCCATTCTCGTCAGTGCAATTTGCCGGCGGCTGTGTTAACCGAGTGTTAACCAAACCGCGAGGCAAACGCCGATGAAGGACGCAGGCGAAAAAATCACCCCCATCGATCCGTCGCGAAAACTGTCCGATGCCATTCGTGACGTGAAGAATGCTTTTGCCGACCGCGACGACGTTGTCGTCGACATGCGCGAGGCGCATCGCATGCGCCTCGAACTGCTTGCCGCGGAACTCGCGCCCGTCTTTGCCGATGTGCCCACCGACATGGACAATTTCGACTTCGTCGTCTCGTCCGGCCTGCAGCCGCGTCTGTGGATCGACGCCGTCAGCCATGTCGCCATGGGCCGCGACCGCCGCACCTATCGCTTCCTGAAGGACACAAGGATCGGCCGCGTGGTGCTAGCCGAATCGACCGAGATGAAGCCGGTTGCCGACCAGGTGACGCGTTACGTGGCCGAGCGCGTCGTCGAGCGCCAGAAGATGATGGAAGGCGGCGCCGAGCCGGCTATCGCCGGCATGAGACGCACCGCGGTTCCAGAAGCCGAACCGCCGCTGCGGTCGACCACACGCGGCAAGATCTGGTCCGCCTTCCTGTCCGGCCTTGGCCTGATCGCCGCCGGCGCCCTGGTCGGGCTGGCCGCTTCGGTCGTGTTCTTCTGGGATCGTATCCTGGCGATGAAGATCAGCTTCTGACCAGCTGAGGCGACGTCTCGACGCCGAGTTCCAGCGACTGCAGGTCAACGGGCGGTATGGACGGCCCGGTGAGGCCGCGCCGCGTCAGCCGTATTCGCCACCTGCCCTTCTCACCGTCGATATCAAGCAGGTTGTACTGCGCCGCCGGATGCCTGCCGCCCGGCGCTTGCCCTCCGGCGGCAACGCCCACCACCGGAATTTTCAAGTCGCGTCCGCCGATAAAGGACAGCGAGGGCAGATGCGAATGGCCGTGCAGGACAAGCTCCACCCCATGCCGGCGAACGACCTTGTGGAAGCGGGAGATACCGAACAGCCGCTTATGCTGCGAAACGGCGCCGCGCACCGGCGGATGGTGGATCATGATCACCCGGAACAGACCCTGCTCTTTCGTCTGGTCGAGCATCTTGCCGAGCCGTTCGGCCTGCCCTTCCATGAAGAAGCCATTGGCCATGAAGGGTGCCGTGGCGCGCGCCGTCGAGACGCCGATCAGCGCGACGTCGCCGCGCACCCGCAGATACGGAAAGGCATTGCGGTCGATCGGCGCATTGACGCCGTCGCCGATCATCCACGCCGCCCAGGAGCGGCAGATCTTGTCGAAGGCGCCCGGCACATAGGCGTCGTGATTGCCGGGCACAACCGACACGTCATGCGGCGAGCCCAGCGTCTCCAGCCAGTGCCTGGCCATTTCGATCTCGCCGTCGAGCGCCAAGTTGACCAGGTCGCCGGTGACGGCGAGATGATCGGGCCCGCTCGCCTTCATGTCGGCGACGATCGCGTCGATGACGGCGTCATGCATGTGGCGGCGGCGGTTGCGCTGCCAGTTGACATAGCCGAGCACCCGCTTGGAGGCGAGATCGCGATAGGATACATCGGGAAGCGGCCCCAGATGGACATCGGAAATATGCGCGAGCCTGAACATGGATCCTTCATAGGCGACGCGCGCCCCGCTTTCCACCCACGGTTTCGCTACTGATGACGACCAATCCCGAGACTGCTTTGCGCCAGACTGGCTGGCCGGGTTTCAGGGGACGATTGTTCCATCTCTACTTCGTGTTGCGGCGGCCGATGACGCTTGGCGTGCGCGGCCTGATCCACGATGCATCAGCGAATTCCGTCTTCCTCATCCGCCACACATATGTGCCCGGCTGGCAGCTTCCGGGCGGGGGCGTCGAGGTCGGCGAAACGATGGCCGAGGCACTGGCGCGTGAACTCGCCGAGGAAGGCAACATCGCGCTGACCGCGCCGCCGGTGCTGAAATCCATGCATTTCAACCGCCGCGCCAGCCGCCGCGACCATGTCGGCCTGTACCTGATAGCGAGCTTTAGCCAGACGACACCGAAGCTGCCGGATCACGAGATCGCCGAGGCCGGTTTTTTCCCGCTTGAGCGCTTGCCGGAGGAGACGACACCGGCAACGAGGCGGCGTATCGCTGAGATTTTTGGAGGCCAGTTGGTATCGGCATACTGGTAGGCTTGCTTTCGCCTTCGGAAAAACTCTATGCTTTACTTGAAGCGTTCTTTGAACTTGGGACATGGTCATGAGCAATGGCGACACACGAACCGCGAGCGTTTGGCCTTGTGTTGGGTATTATACTTTAGCCATGGTAGCATTGACGATCACGCTTGGCATCGGATTGGTCGCCATTCCATCTCTTTCGAAAGACGTCATCAGAGCAGCCGGATTCTCAATAAATTATGGATCGACAAAGGTCGCATCCTACAAGTTTATAAAAAGAAATGGGCGATTGTTTAGCCGTGAGGAATATTGGATCATAGTCCTGCTTTCAACTTTGGCGGCTTGTTTGATTTCGGCAATACAGGGCTGGTTAGCTCTCGTAGGAGGAACGGCACCGCAAAACCTGAGCAACGTCCCAGTGGCTGTTTGGGTCGGAAGCTCGCTGTTTGCCTTCCTGCTGGTCTTTGGCTTGAATGCAGCAGGGTATTCAGGCCGCTTTGGACGCGATGTGCTCAAGGCCGAACTCGCCAGACGAGCCCGGATCGACACCGAGACCTTCCGATAGATCAGTTCAAGCCGCCTTCCCGAACCGCGCATCGCCTTATCGGTCCAACTTCAACATAAAGTGAGACGGGAAAGATATATTTCGGACGGAAAATTCGTTCGCCCACGCTAGGTTAGCAAAGCTGCATCGACTGGAGCAATTGCCTTGACATCCGTCGACCTCATCGTTTTCCGCCGCTTTATCTATTTTTTTATTTCGTCGGAAATCGCAATTGCTGCTTTAGATTACATTATGAAAATAGCTCATGTCATAAAATCTAACAGAAATAATTATTATATAGTTTTCATACCCGCTATTTCTGCATCGAAAGATGCTTTGGACAAATTCCATCTACGTTACAGGCGAGCTCCAACAAGGCAGGAGTATTGGCGACTCGTGGTATTTTCAACTCTGGTCGCGGCCGCCTTCCAGTCGGCCCTATGGAGATTCACCGCGATTTACGGCAACCCCCAGAATATTCCAACTCATCTGCGGCCAGAGGGCATCGGAATAGTGGTTGCGATATTCAGCCTGGTCGCACTGGGCTATTCGGGCTTGAATCCTTTCAAGCCCAGGAACGGGAATACCGGCACCACCCACGGCAAACCAGAATAGGTCAACAGATCCTCCCCGCACCGCGGAGCAGGCAGGAAAGCCATTCCCTCAGTTCCTCTCGAACCGTGCCCGATCATGCGGTGCGCCATAATTGAGTTCCGGCCCGACCGGCACGATCTGCGTCGGATTGATCGTCTCGTGGCTGCCGTAATAATGCGCTTTGATGTGATGCAGGTTCACCGTGCCGGCGACGCCGGGCACCTGGTAGAGGTCGCGCAGATAGTTCGACAGGTTCGGATAGTCCGCGATGCGGCGCAGGTTGCACTTGAAATGGCCGACATAGACCGGATCGAAGCGCACCAGCGTGGTGAACAGCCGCCAGTCGGCCTCGGTGATGCGGTCGCCAACGAGATAGCGCTGCTTCGAAAGGCGATCCTCCAGCATGTCGAGCGCTGAGAACAGTTCGCCGAACGCCTCCTCATAGGCCGCTTGGGTGGTAGCGAAGCCAGCGCGATAGACGCCGTTGTTGACAGCCGGATAGACCAGCGCGTTGAGCTCGTCGATCTCGCCGCGCACAGCTTCAGGATAGAAATCCAGGCTGGCATCACCCCATTCGTCGAAGGCTGAATTGAGCATCCGGATGATTTCGGAAGATTCGTTGGAGACGATGGTCTGCTCTTTTTTGTCCCATAGCACGGGAACAGTCACCCGGCCCGAATAGGCGGGATCGGCCCTGGTGTAGATCTGGTGCAGGAAGTCGAGGCCGTAGAGCGTGTCGCCGGTGGCGCCGTCCTCGGCCAGGAACGTCCAGCCATCAGCGCCCATGAAGTGATGGACCACCGAGACGGATATGATATCCTCGAGCGCCTTCAGCGCGCGAAAGATCAGCGTCCGGTGCGCCCAGGGACAAGCAAGCGAGACATAGAGGTGATAGCGGCCGGGCTCGGCCCTGAAGCCGCGGCCCCGGCCTTCGGCGGGCGAGCCGTCGCGGGTGATCCAGTCACGCCATTGCGACTGCGAGCGCACGAACTTGCCGCCGCTCTCTCCGGTATCGTACCAGCGGTCCTGCCATTGGCCTTCGACCAGCAATCCCATGAAATTTCCCTTTCGTGCTTGGTCCCCATGTAGGGCGTGAAGCAGCGAGGCGAAAATCATCCGACGCTGAACAGACCGTCAATCCATAGGGCCAGGGAAAGGGTCGATTGCGGTGGCCGAAAATTGATGCTAGCGGAAAATCCGCATGTTCGACTTTGCTTTGATCCGGTTTGACCGACGACGAAAGGGCGCCCGCGCTTGATGAAGCGCTGACTGGCGAATGCTGCCGTCTGCAGCAAACCTTCCTCGCATACCGGAACGCAAAGACCATGAGCCTTGCCGACGTGAAATACCTGCCGGAAACCCCGGCGCACGACCTCCAGATCGAAGCCATCAACGACGAGGCCTTCGGGCCCGGTCGCTTCGTGCTGGCCGCCTACAAGATCCGCGAGGCCGGTGGCCATGAGCGGTCGATGTCCTTTGTGGCGGTCGACGGTGATATCGTCGCCGCCTCGGTGCGGATGACCCGCATCGCGGCCGGCGCCGGCCGCGCCTTGATGCTTGGTCCGCTTGCCGTTCGGCCGGCCTACAAGAACCTCGGCATCGGCCGCCGACTGGTGGCGATCGCGCTGGAGGCTGCCGCCAAGGCCGGCGTGCCCGCCGTGATGCTCGTCGGTGACGAGCCCTATTACGGCCCGCTCGGCTTCAAGCGTATCCCGCGCGGACAGATCTCCATGCCACGCCCGGTCGATCTCGACCGGCTGCTGTCGCATGAGATCGTGCCGGGCGCGGTCGCCAAGCTCACCGGCGAGGTTGGCCATGCCGATCAGGCGCGGGTTGCCGGACACATGGCCGCGATTGCCTGACCATCCGGGTGCTGTTATGCCGCCCTGGCAAACAGCCCGTTTGCCATCCGGTGGAGGAGATTGACATGAACCCGAGCGGCCACATCGCGATCGTCACCGGCGGCGGGTCGGGGCTCGGCGAAGCGACGGCGCGTGCTCTTGCCGCCAAGGGCGCCAAGGTCGCCATCTTCGACGTCGGCATCGAGCGGGCGGCAAAGGTGGCCGCCGATATCGGCGGCATCGCCATCCAATGCGACGTCAGCAGCGCCGACAGTGGCGCGGCAGCGGTCGCGGAGGCAGCGGGCAAGCTTGGCGAACCGCGTATCCTCGTCAATTGCGCCGGCATCGCCATTGGCGTGAAGACGGTCGGCAAGGACGGCCCGCATCCGCTCGATCAGTACCGCAAGGTGATCGAGGTCAATCTCATCGGCACCTTCAACATGATCCGCCTTGTCGCCGACCGGACCGCGAAACTGGAGCCGCTACAAGGCGGTGAGCGTGGCGTCATCGTCAACACAGCGTCGGTCGCCGCCTATGACGGCCAGATCGGCCAGGCCGCCTATTCTGCATCCAAGGGCGGCGTCGTCGGCATGACGCTGCCGGTGGCACGCGATCTCGCTCGCTCCGGTATCCGCGTCTGCACCATCGCGCCCGGCATCTTCAAGACGCCGATGATGGCCGGCATGCCGCAGGACGTGCAGGATTCGCTCGGCGCCGCCGTGCCCTTCCCTTCGCGCCTGGGCGAGCCTTCCGAATATGCGGCGCTTGCGCTGCACATCATCGAGAACCAGATGCTGAATGGCGAAACCATCCGCCTCGACGGCGCCATCCGCATGGCGCCGAAATAATGTCCCCAAAAGTGCGAAGCGGTTTTGGGATAGCGACATGAAAACGCTTGCCCTTGCCAAACCAGACGCCATCGCCTGATAAGTGGATCACTAAAATCAGCTTGGCAGGACGATAATTTTGGAAGATCGCAAGAAGGACGTGATCCGCCAAACCGACGCCGAGGCGATCCGTCTGGCGAAGACGCTGGTTCGCAGCGCCCGTTTCGGCGCACTCGCCGTGATCGAGCCGGGCACCGGTGCACCGCTGGCCAGCCGGGTCGGCATGGCCACCGACATAGACGGCGCACCACTGATCCTGGTGTCGATGCTCTCCGCCCACACCAGCGCGATCCTTGCCGACCCGCGCTGCTCCTTGCTTGTCGGCGAGCCCGGCAGGGGTGACGCCCTGGCGCATCCGCGCCTGACCATGGTCTGCCGGGCGGTTCGGCTGGAGCGCGGATCGAGCGAACACGCCAATGCCGAGCGGCGCTACCTCAACCGCAACCCCAAGGCAAAGCTCTATGCCGGGCTTGGCGACTTCTCGATCTTTCGCCTCGAGCCGGAGCGCGCCAGTCTCAACGGCGGTTTCAGCAAGGCCTATCTGCTCGAGCGTGCCGATCTGGTCACCACCGGGCCGGTCGTCGAGGAACTGGCCGCGAGCGAACAATCCGCGCTCGATCACATGAATGCCGACCATCTCGATGCAATCGCCGTTTATGCACAGCATTTTGCCAAGTCGGCGGGCAATGGCTGGACCCTCACCGGCTTTGATGCCGATGGCATGGATCTTGTCTCGGGCGACGAGACCTGCCGGGTTTTCTTCCCCAGTCCATTGGAGGCCGCGAACAAATTACGGCATGTTCTAGTCGACATGGCCAAGGCCGGCAGGGCAGCGGATTATGCACAATCGGACAGTTAATCGCGTAGGATCGAAAGCAAGCCTTGAGATTTGAGCGAAATGTTCTACCTTTTATAAGGACACTGAATCGCCAGCGCGATTTGACAAGTGAATCTATGGAACCAAGCGCTATCGCCCCCATAGCGTTCGGTCAGCGGAAAGATATGGGGGATCAATGGTCTCGATAAAGCTAATCGCCAACGCCGAATCAGCGGCCGCCTTCCTGATGCTGATGGGCAACGAGAAACGGCTTTTGATCATGAGCTATCTTGCCGACGGCGAAATGTCGGTCGGCGCCATCGCCGAGAAAGTGATGCTCAGCCAATCCGCACTGTCGCAGCATCTCGCCAAATTGCGGGCCCTTGACCTCGTGGAAACCCGCCGCGACCGACAGATGATCTACTATTCCTGCAAGTCCGAGGCCGTGCATGAACTGCTTGCCATGCTGGACGGCATTTTCGGCGAAGGGAAAGTGCCTGAGGCAGCATACAGTAATCTTCGCCGCGCCAGGGCTTGACCGGCAAGCACCCTCACCGCTTACCTGCTGTGATTTTCAGAGCGAGGCCTCCTGCCGGATGCCTCGCTCTGAAGCTTTGAAGCCAAGCATCGTGCCCGCCGAAAGGTCGATTCCGATCTTCGGGCCGATGCGCCGCCGAGGAACGCATGGTCCCCATCCGTATTGACGACCCGCAAGACCCGCGTGTCGCCGCCTATCTCGACATCCGCGAGCGCGACCTTGCCGGGCGGCAGGGCCGCTTCATTGCCGAGGGCAAGGTGGTTCTGGACATGCTGCTTTCGGGGCAGAGGTTCTCCGCCGAATCGGTGCTGGTCCTGGAAAACCGCCTTGCCGGCCTTGGCGACACATTGCGCAATGCGCCCGCGGACCTTCCGGTCTATGTCGTTGCTGGCGAGGTCATGGACAGGGTTGCCGGATTCCAAATGCATCGCGGGATACTGGCCATCGGCCTCAAGCGCGCTGACCTGCCCGCCGAAGCCCTGCTGGACGCTTTGCCCGCCCGCGCACTGGTCGTCGTGGCCATCGGCATCGCCAATCATGACAATATGGGCTCGATCTTCCGCAACGCCGCCGCCTTTGGCGCCGATGCCGTGCTTATGGATAACACCTGCTGTGACCCGCTCTACCGCAAGGCTATCCGCGTCTCCGTCGGCGCGGTGCTGAAAGTCCCCTTCGCGTTCTTCACCGACACCGCCGGCTTCACGGCAACGCTTGTCCGTCACGGCTTCGAACAATTCGCACTCTCACCGCGCGGACAGACCGACATTCGGCAAGCAAAGGGAGCGGAACGCCTGGCGCTCTATCTCGGCACCGAAGGCGAAGGCCTGCCGGATAGCCTTCTTGGCCGCATGCATACCGTGCGGATCACCATGTCGGCGGGCTTCGACAGCCTGAACGTCGCCGCCGCGTCGGCCATCGCGCTGCATCATTTTTCGCGGCAGGGGCGCTGACTTTCAGCTCGGCGATTCTGCCTTCTGCAGTGCCCGCACACGGTCGGCAAGACTGCGTTCGCCGCTGGGAGGGCGCACGTCCTGCGGGGTTGCCAGCGCCTTGGCGATCGGCGAATCCGGCCCCTCGAGCTTCGCCGTCAGATTGACGACCTCCGCCGCCAGTTCGTTCATCTGCTCGCGCAATGCCGAGCTGGCATGGCTGGAGTCGTTGCCATTCGCGGCTTTCGTCGCCTCGAAGGCGGAAAGATCCGTCTTCAGCCGCTTGTTCTCGCGAGCCAGCGTCGTCAACCTGGCTTCCAGCCGCTCACGCTCGCTGTCGAGCCTGGTGATCGCCTTTTCGATATCGTCGCCCTTGGCGCCTTTATCGGCAGGATTGCCTTGCGTCCCGACCAGCCGCAAGGCAGGTGCATTGTCCGCGCCATCGCCCTTCGCCTTGTCGCGCAGACGCGTCAGCTCCTTTTCGCGGCGCTCGAGCTTGTCCTCGCGATCGGCAAGCGTGGCGAGCAGCCGCTCGATCTTCTTGTCCAACTCGCCGGTTCTCTTCTTTTCCGCCTTCAAGGCATCACGCGCCGCCTTGCTCTCGGCCGCGATCTCCTGGCCGCGCCGGTCCGCCTCCTTGCGCTGGGCGCGCAACGCCGCGATGTCGTCGGCCAGCTTCTGCAATTCGGATTCGCGCGCCACCAGTTCGATCTGCCGGCTGCTGGACGAGAAGCTGGCGTCATCATACATGTGCTCCAGCTTTTCGAGCTCCAAAGCCCGCTTCCCCAGCTTACGCTCTGTCTCGGTCATCCGGTCCGACAGGTGCTGCAGTTGCTCCTCGCGGTGCCGCAGCGCCTCGTTCTTGGCTTCCAGTTCGGAAAGCGCCTCGTTCTTGTCCTTGCGCTCGACCGCAAGGCCTTTCAGCGCTTCCCGGGCACGGCCGATCTCGACGAGCTGTTCGGCGGACTTCGCGCGCAAGGACTTCACATCGATTTCAAGCCGGCGCGTTATCATCGCGTACTCGGCGCGGATGCGGTCCTTGTCGGCCTGGATTTCGGGAAGCGTCAGCGGCATGGAGCCCTCGACGCGCCTGCGCGTCAGCGCAACCGCGCGGCGCCAGATTGCCGGCGCCACCAGCAGCGCCAGGAAGCCGGCAACGAGAAAGCCAAGGGCAAAGAACAGTATCGACTGAACCAAAGCGACAACCCGTATGGACGGCAACCAACAGCCAGAACAGAACTGTGCCACGTTCGCATGACGGAAATCCAGCGCCGCGGCAAGAGTCTGCCGCGGCAATTGGTCGGATTCACGGCCTCATGGATCGGACCCCGAGCCAAGCCACACGCGGCTCAGAACGGATTCCAGGTCGCCCGCTCGGTCAGCTTGAGATAGCCGAGATTGACGCCAAGCCGGGCGCCGACACCGGTGCGGATCGGCACCAGCAACACATTGTTGTTCTTCAGCACGTTGAAGCCGACGCCGGCCACGACATAGGCGGAGCCGGCCACGCCGCCGTAGCGGTTGTAGAGGTTGCCGACATCGTCGAGATTGTAGACCAGCATCATGACCCGGGAGCCTTCGCCACCGAAATCCCAGCCGAGCGACGGGCCTTGCCAGAACACTTTATGATCGCCGGCATTCTTGGTGTAGAGCGTGCCTTCGCCATAGGTCAGGCCGCCGATCAGCGCACCCGACCCCTCCTCACCCAGCAGATAGCCGTTGGGCAAGCCGTAGGAAGCGAAAATCTTCTCGACGACGGTCGCCAGACCGCCTGATGTCGCGCCGAAGAATTTGTGACCGGAATCAACGATCTCCTGAGCAGTGTATTCCTGGGCCCGCAGGGCCGAGGTCGAAAAGACGAGAACACCCATGAGCGCAATCGTTATTGAGATGGCGCGGAAAAAAGTCCGGCCGTTATATCGGGAAAACATGCTTCCAATCTCCGTCATGGAGCACTTTCGCCGACGCCTCGCACCCGCACGGCTCTTTGGCGGCCGTTAAGGATGACTGTTACGGGCAAACTATGCCGTAATTCTTTTTCAACCATTAAGCTCTCACATGAAGATGGCGGTTCGAAGGCTAGTTTCGCACCGCTCAGGCAGTCGTACCCTGCGTGAACGCACCATTTGCGATAACGACAATTTTGGTTTTGTTGCTGCTCGCACGGGCACTGTGTATTCAGGGTCCCGGGAGAAAAGCGTGATTCGTGTGGGCAGGCGAGACAATCGATCGCTCGGCCATGAGTTGTGAAGTTTTGCAGGGATTTTCGCCGATGTCCGATCTGTTCACCCTTTCCGCACCCGACCTCGCGGCGCTTTTGTGCAGCCGGGTCTGCCACGATATCATTTCGCCGGTTGGCGCCATAAACAACGGGCTTGAATTGCTCGACGAAGGCGGCGCCGACGAAGACGCCATGAAGCTCATTCGCCAGAGCGCGAAGAATGCTTCGGCCCGCCTGCAGTTCGCCCGCATCGCCTTCGGCGCCGCCGGCTCCGCCGGCATGCTGATCGACACCGGCGACGCCGAGGCCGTGGCAATCGGCTTCCTAAAGAACGAAAAGCCGGAACTGATCTGGAACGGCACCCGTGCGCTGCTGCCCAAGAACAAGGTCAAGCTGCTGCTCAACCTCCTCCTCGTCGCCAATGCCGCCATTCCGCGTGGCGGCAAACTGACCGTCACGCTGGAGAACCTTGAAACCGAGCCACGCTTCGTGCTTGCCGCTGCGGGCCCGATGTTGCGGGTGCCGCCAAAGTTCCTGGAACTGCACTCCGGCAATAAGCCCGAGGAACCGATCGACGCCCATTCCGTGCAGCCCTACTACACGCTGCTTCTGGCGCGCGAAGCCAACATGACGATATCGATCCACGCCACGGCGGAAGAAATCGCTTTTTCCGCGGCCTGAGATTTCCAGTCAAAGGCGACGCATGTCGCCCAAAAATGCCTGGCGTTTCGGGATAACGGCATGCATGAAACAAAAGACCTGAAGCGCGTCGCATGAATCCGCTCAAACGCGATGCGCTTTGGCTTTCAGGAATGGATTCTTCTGCCGCCAAGCCAAATTGAAGTATTGCCCCCATACAATACCATCCAAGCGTCAAAATCCATTTACATCAGGTCCTTTTCGTCAATGCGGCGACAGCATCCGCGAATAAAGCGCCGCAAAAGTCATCTTGGCAAAAATTTTACCTAATCGCTTTTCGGCTTCTTTACCAGATTGGTCCATGATGCCGGTTCAGATGCCCCGCTGCCAGATCACCACATGGCAAAGAGGACCCCGAATGAAACGCTGCATGTTCGTCGACGATTCAAGCGTCATCCGCAAGGTTGCAAAGCGCATCCTTGGCGGCTCCGACATGGTTGTCATCGAAGCGGCCAGCGGGCTTGACGCGGTGGAGATGTGCGCGGCAGACATGCCCGATGTCATTGTTGTCGATGGCGCCCTGCCCGACATGCAGGCCGTGGATTTCATCCGCCGCGTACGCGCCATGCAGGCCCAGGTGACACCCCAGATCTTGATTTCCCTGGTCGAGATGGACGTGGGTTCGATCATGCGGGCCAAGCGCGCCGGCGCTCAAGGCTACCTGCTGAAGCCGTTCAACCGACCACAACTGCTCGAGCGTTTCCGCACCTTGAAAGCCGCCGCCTGATTCACGCAGCCATCAACGCATAAAAGCAAAACCCGGCCAAGGCCGGGTTTTTTCGTGGGGAACGAATCAGGCAGGCGTTTTTCGTTCAGGCGCTGACGCGAATATCTTCCGGTTCGCGCAGCACATAGCCACGGCCCCAGACCGTCTCGATGTAATTCTGGCCGCCGGAAGCCGCGTCCAGCTTCTTGCGCAGCTTGCAGATGAAGACGTCGATGATCTTCAGTTCCGGCTCGTCCATGCCGCCATAAAGGTGGTTGAGGAACATTTCCTTGGTGAGCGTGGTGCCCTTGCGCAGCGAGAGCAGCTCCAGCATCTGATATTCCTTGCCGGTGAGATGCACGCGCTGGCCGCCGACCTCGACGGTCTTGGCATCGAGATTGACGACCAGGTCGCCGGTGGTGATGACCGATTGGGCGTGGCCCTTGGAACGGCGCACAATGGCGTGGATTCGCGCCACCAGCTCGTCCTTGTGGAACGGCTTGGTCATGTAGTCGTCGGCGCCGAAGCCAAGGCCGCGCACCTTGTCCTCGATGCCGGCCATGCCGGACAGGATCAGGATCGGCGTCTTCACCTTGGAGAGGCGCAGCGTTCTCAAGACTTCATAACCCGACATGTCCGGGAGATTGAGGTCGAGAAGGATGATGTCGTAGTCGTAGAGCTTGCCTAGATCGACCCCCTCTTCGCCGAGGTCCGTCGTATAGACGTTGAAACTTTCCGATTTGAGCATCAGCTCGATGCTCTGTGCGGTTGCACTGTCATCTTCAATCAGCAGAACACGCATTTCATTCCCCTTTTCTGCTGCCGGACCATTTCGCGACCCATCCGGGCCGGTAGCAGTGATTGCCTGACGCAGAGGCTGCCATCGAATGGTTAACAAAACCTAATTCCGCATCCATAACGGTACCAGATTTTTTAACCCCTTTCTACACCCTCTTGAATCTAATAATGAATCACAGACCCAAATCGCTAATGCAACACATTAATAATCCAGCCTAAGTGACTCAAGGGACTCATCGGCCGCGCTCCGCATCGCTAGCCGGAATTTTTACCCGGCCTTAAGTCCTGAGCCGTATGATTAACAATGCCCGTAAACGAATGGTTACCGCCGGCAAAAAACTTTAGGATTTTGTTTCCCATAGTTCGGGGAAAGCCGGTGGACACGGGTGACGCTTGGGCCTTTCTGGGCGGATTGGACGATATGTGCGGGTGTGCGTTTCCGGGAGTACCGAATCATGAAGTCACGTGAAAACCTCGTTCGTCTGAAACAGTTTCAGGTGAACGAGAAGCGGCGGCAGCTGCTGCAGCTCGACATGATGATTGCCGAGTTCGAACGCATGGCCGTCGAGCTGGAGCTTCAGATCACCGCTGAAGAGAAGAAGGCTGGCATCACCGACATCAACCATTTCGCCTATCCGACCTTCGCCAAGGCGGCGCGCTTGCGCCGCGACAACCTCAGAAATTCGCAAAGTGATCTCGCCCAGCAACGAAGCGCTGCCGAATCACTACTCGGCGAAGCTGAAGCGGAGCTTTCCAAGGCGGAAATGCTGGAGTCGCGCGACACCAAGATCCGCGACACTGAAATTGGCGGCCGCAGCGCCATGATCGGCTGAAGCAGGGGGCGCAATCCAGGCGCCAGCCACTGCGAAGCTGAATGCTCTAGGCGGCCTCACCTTCCATGGTCGCGCGAGCCCGAGCCTCCTTGATGTCGGGCGCGTGCTGTTCCGACCAGGCTCTTATCTGAGTGAGCAATCCCGCTAGATTCTGGCCGAGTTCGGTCAGCTCATACTCGACGCGCGGCGGGATGACGGGAAAGATTTCACGCCGCACAAGGCCATCGCGCTCGAGGACACGCAGCGTCTGCGTCAGCATCTTTGGTGTGATGCCTTCGAGCTTGCGGGCAAGCTCGCCATTGCGCATCCGGCCCCGCCGCAGCGCGCACACCACCAGATAGACCCATTTGCTGGCCAACATCTCCAACACGGTATGCGACGGGCACGTGCGCCGGTACGCATCATAGCCGAATGGGGAACTCTCTTCGCTATCCATAGGGTGCCTATATATAGAAAAGGTACATACTGGACAAGGGATCATTACTATCCAAATGATAGTGGTGCGTAAAACAAGCAGGAGGCTTCCATGCGTGCCATCATCCAGAATTCCGTGGGCGGCCCCGACGTCCTTGTCATCGCTGATCGTCCCGACCCACGGCCCAAGGCGGGCGAAGTGCTTGTCCGCGTCAGGGCCGCCGGCATCAATCCAGTCGACGGCGCCGTGCGCGCAGGTTATTTCGCGCTGCTCGGCGAGCCGCCCTTCATTCTCGGCTGGGACGTTTCGGGAACCGTCGAGGCGTTGGGCCCGGGCGTGACGGATCTCAAGGTCGGTGACGCTGTGTTCGGCATGCCGCGCTTTCCCAAGCAGGCGGCGGCCTATGCCGAACTGGCCGCGGTGCCAGCGGATGAAGTCGCGCCCAAGCCCGCGGGCATCGATCATGTCCATGCCGGCGCGCTGCCGCTGGCGGGACTGACGGCCTGGCAAGGCTTGGTCCGCCATGGCGGATTGAAGTCGGGCCAGCGCGTGCTGATCCATGCCGCCGCCGGCGGCGTCGGGCATCTGGCCGTGCAGATCGCCAAGGCGCGCGGCGCCTATGTCATTGCCACCGCCAGCCCGGAAAAACTCGATTTCGTCCGCAGGCTCGGCGCCGACGAGGTCATCGACTACACGAAAGGTGATTTCGCCGACAGTGTCGGCGATGTCGACCTCGTGCTGGAGACGGTGGGCGGCGACCACGCCGAACACTCGCTGAAGGTGATCAAGGCAGGCGGCGTGCTGGTTTCGCTGCTCAATGTCAGCGACCCAGCGAAGGCGCAAGCCAAGGAAAGAGGCATTCGCGTCGAGCGCATGTCCGTGGTGCCCGACCGCGCCAGTCTTGTCGAACTTGGCAAACTGATCGACGAAAAGAAGCTTGTGGTCCACGTGGCCAAGACGTTTCCGCTCGACCAGGCGGGCGCTGCCCATGCCTTTCTCGGCACCAGGCCGATCGGCAAGGTGGTGCTGACGGTCTGAACCGGAAGAATCGGGTCGGCAAGACAAAAGGGCGCGGATTGCCGCGCCCTTTATATTGATCGAACCAACCTAGTGTCGGTATTGCTGGATGCGCGTCGTGCGCAGTCCGGCAAGGCCGTACTCATCGATCGACGCCTGCCAGGACAGGAATTCCTCGGTGGTCAGCTTGTAACGCTGGCACGCTTCTTCAAGGCTCAAAAGCCCGCCCCGTACCGCTGCAACCACTTCCGCCTTGCGCCGGATGACCCAGCGACGCGTATTCGTCGGCGGCAGATCGGCAATCGTAAGAGGGCTGCCGTCAGGCCCGATAACATATTTGACTCGCGGTCTAACCAGATCGGTCATCGTACTCTCTACAAAAAACTCAAAGACCCAATCCCCACCACGTTACCGCCACAGCTTTAAAAATTGCCTAAGCAGACCCTAATGACTAGGTAAGGATCATGAACGCTGCGTTAGTCTTTTCGCCGGCATTTGAATCATCCGTCGACAAGTGAGGAATCCGCCGGTGAAAATCGGCGCGACCTCAAAGCTGGCGCGCCCGGAAAGCTTGACCTATATTCCGGTCATTGGCATTCAGCGCCGTGCAGAATGAAAGAACCATGAACAGTCTCGATCTTCCCGGACGCCCCGAAGACACCCGCATCGTCGTTGCCATGTCGGGTGGTGTTGATTCATCGGTCGTCGCCGGCCTTCTCAAGCGCGACGGCTATGACGTCGTCGGCGTCACCCTGCAGCTTTATGACCATGGCGCGGCCACGCACCGGGCGGGCTCGTGCTGCGCCGGACAGGATATCGACGACGCCCGCCGCGTCTCCGAGACGCTCGGCATTCCCCACTATGTGCTCGACTATGAAGAGCGCTTCCGCAAGGCGGTCATCGATCCGTTCGCGGAAAGCTATGTTGCCGGCGAAACGCCGATTCCGTGCGTCTCATGCAACCAGACGGTCAAGTTCGCCGACCTTTTGGCCACCGCCAAGGAACTTGGGGCCGATGCGCTGGCCACCGGCCATTACATCCGCTCCGGCGCCAACGGCGCCCACCGTGCGCTCTACCGGCCCGTCGACGCCGACCGCGACCAAAGCTACTTCCTGTTCGCCACCACGCAGGCGCAGATCGACTATCTGCGCTTTCCGCTCGGTGGCCTGTCGAAGCCGCAGGTTCGCGCCATCGCCGAGGAGATGGGGCTGACGGTCGCCGCCAAGCAGGACAGCCAGGACATCTGCTTCGTGCCGCAGGGCAAATATTCCGACATCATCGCCAAGCTGAAGCCGACCGCCGCCAATCCGGGTGACATCGTCCATATCGACGGCCGCGTGCTCGGCCGCCATGAGGGCATATTGCGCTACACGATCGGCCAGCGACGGGGCATCGGCATCGCTTCTGGCGAGCCGCTCTACGTCGTCCATCTCGACGCCGACCGCGCCCGCGTCATCGTCGGCCCGCGCGAGGCGCTGGAGACGCACAAGATCTACCTGCGCAACATGAACTGGCTGGGCGACGGTTCGCTGGCCGACATCCCGCCGGCCGGCCTGGAGCTGTTCGCCAAGGTCCGCTCGACGCGCCCGCCACGCCCCGCGGTTCTCCACCATCGCAACGGCGCCACCTTTGTCGAGCTGGTCGACGGAGAATCCGGCATCGCGCCGGGACAGGCCTGCGTGCTCTACTCCGACGACGGCAACGAGGCCCGCGTGTTTGGCGGCGGCTTCATCGAGCGGTCCGAGCGCGGCGCCGAGGCCGAGGCGATGCTAAGCCGGCTCGCGGCCCGCCCGGCGCGGATACCGGCCGAATAAGTTCAAGCAATCAGCGCCCTCCCGATCCCTCCGGGGCGAGGCGGCGCTTTTTCTCAGGAATTCGATCTGCTGTGGGTAACGGTGCCCGCGGTCAGGATGCGCAGCACCCTGATGGCTTCCTCGCCGCTGGTGCGCGGTTCGGCGCGCGTCTCGATGCACTGGATGAAATGCTCGAGCTCGCGCGTTAGCGGCATGCCCTCGCCCACCGCGACATAGGACGGTTCATTGGCGGTGAAGGCCCACTGACCGCTGTCCTGCCACACAGCGTGGCGGTAGACGGCGAGTTTGCGCTCCCACGGCTCGACATCATCGAACACCGCCATCGCCTTGGTGCCGACCACGGTCAGCCGGCGCTCGCGATAGGGATTGAGCCGCGAGGTAAAGAGGTGACTGCGCAGGCCGTTGGGGAACCGCATGTGCAGGTGCGCGAAGTCGCTGAGATTGTCGAGAAGCGCGGCGCCCTCGCCGCGCACCTCGATCGGCTCGGTGCCGGTGATCGCCAGGATCATCGACAAATCGTGCGGCGCCAGATCCCACAGCGCATCGTTCTCGGTGTGGAACTTGCCAAGCCCGAGCCGGTGAGAGTGGATGTACTTCACCTCACCCAATTCACCCTTGTCGATCAGCGTCTTCAGCATCTCGAAGGCGGGGTGGAAGCGCAGCACATGGCCGACCATGAAGATGCGGCCATTGTCCTTGGCCGCCTGCACCGAACGTTCGGCATCCGCCACCGTCAGCGCGATCGGCTTCTCCACCAGCACGTCCTTGCCATTCTCGACGGCGCGCACGGCAAGATCAGCGTGGAATTGCGGCGGCAGCGCCATGATGATGGCATCGACATCGTCGCGAACGAAAAGCTGATCAGGCTCGATCGCAAGGCAATCCTGCTCGCTGGCGAAGCCTTCCGCGCGAGCGCGGTTGGCGTCGGAAACGGCATGCAGCGCGCCGAGCGCCTTGAGAGTGCGGATATGGTTGCTGCCCCAGTATCCGCAACCGAGGACTGCTATGCGCGGCTTCATCGTGTTGAACTCGAAATATTCGTGGCCGAGACATAGCGGCGTGCCCCGCCGAACTCAACCCCGGCACCTGTGCTCAAATGCCTGGGCAGGGAAGCTTTTCGTGAATGACAATATGCCGGCGTACTGGTTGCTTCGATGCTTGACAGGCTTACCCTCCCAACCTTATATCCGCCCGACCTTGGTGAACGCCTCGACATGCCTTTCGATTTAAGGCGGATTTCGGGCCTTTCACCGCCCTGGCGGGGTAGCTCAGTTGGTTAGAGCACGGGAATCATAATCCTGGGGTCGGGGGTTCAAGTCCCTCTCCCGCTACCAAATTTATCTAACAAAATCAGACGCTTACCGAAACATAAGGCAGCCTGCCTGCCTTATGTTCCGAAGTCTCTTGTCGTCCACACCATTCCGAATCCACGCAGCGATAGGCACGACGGCCAACAAATTGGGCTGCGTGGGGCGTGCATTGGTTCGACGTCTCGCCATCGCGGGCTCAAATTCCGACCGTGTTCGACCAAGCCATTCGTCAAAAGATCGAAATCGACCGCGCTGCTGGTTTCCCAGATCCGGCAGCAACCGTCCGAAGGGTCTACGCCATGGCAGTCGAGGAGCCCGACCGTGAGTCCGAGTAGTTGGACGAACTTGATGCGCGGTGGCTCGGCTTCGTCGAGTTTCCCATCGACAATAGTTGTAAGGGTATCGGATTCGAGCTGCCCGCGGCATGCGAAGTGTCGTGGTGCGGATGGGGATGCAACTCAGATGTCATTCTCGTCCGCCTCGCACGCCTGGAATTCGTGGAACCTGATGGCACTGGCTCGACGGGTAAGACGCCGGAGCAGATGTTGGCGTCTCGGATCGTCGAGTACGAGCGCCACCACGAAGACCAGAGAGACCTTGGAGCATGTCGCGGCGGAGCGGTCGGGGCGATCCTGGATGACTGACGTTTCTTCCGTAGGTTACGCTTTACTTCGTGCGCCGGAAATAAGCGCATGAATCTGGTGAGAAAGCATGGAGCGCCACCTGGAATTCCTATAAAATAAGGCCGTCACCACTACGGTAACGAACGCGGACGTCCCAAAGCCCGAAATGATATCTACCAGATAGTGATTAGCGTGAGACACCGCCGCAACAGACATGACAATATTAAGCACGAGAACTGGATATCTCAACGCCTTCACATCCCAAGCCGCCCAAGTGCATAGATACGCCACTCCGGCATGGATAGATGGAAAGCATATAAGACCAGCAGCGCTCGACGCCGTTAGAGTGTAGGCGTAATTATCACGAACCGCATTAAAGGATTCGACAGGTGACAGGGCAAAATATGGATTTATGTTATTTACACTTTGGTACGTCAAACCGTAGTATGCGTAAGTACCGAGAGCTGGGAAAAACATCGAAATAAAGCACGCCAACACACACAGCATGCAGTACCCAGTCATCATCGCATAAGCGCGCTGCTGTCTACCAAACACGACTAAAGCCATCGGGATAAGTATAAGTTGATAAGAAATAGTTTGGTAGGCCTCTAAAAGAACTCGAGACAATAGAGGGCGAGCATCAACGAAGCGGATGAAGCCATGCCAGTCGAATCCTAGAGCGCTATCCATCGACGCCAATTTTCCGTCGGCAAGAGGAAAATCGAACGATATCACTATGTACGACAGAACGAGCAAAGGCACTGTAATAAGGATACCGAAGCCAACAACTTCCAATGCCGCGCTCATGGCCAGCATCTTACGAAACCTGCAGTAAATCGAAATAGCTATAAACACCCATGACAGAAAAAATACAGGAGTGAATGAATATAAGCCTATCATAATTTTCGAAAAAAAATACATAATTGAGACGAGAGCAATGCCGAACTCATCGTACCGAAGAATATTCGTCTCGCCTGCCTAACATCAACAGGACCTTCGGATATGTATTCTTTCATCTATCCGATTGCTCAAGCATATTATTTGTGCGGGCATGCTTTCACACATAGCTTAAGATAATATTTATACCCTATCACCACCACTGCATCCAGCTCGCCACAATTTTCAGGCTATCATGGCTGGCGCGCCACGCGATCTCGGCTGCCATGCGGTACTCCATGCCGTCCTTGATCGCGTCGGCCGTCGTTCCGTTCCACCAGACCGGCGCCGGAAGTGAAACCTGCACGGTGAGTTGCCGCCTCTCGGGAAGAGATGGCGCGCCCAACTCTCGAGGTTTGTCAAGAATTCGCGGAGATACGGCGCGTATCCTGCGTGGACCAGCGCTTTCACCCCGCCTGCTGACCACCGGGAATTGGCAGGGCCGGATTTCCACCGCATAAGGCACCGCACGGGCGCTGAATGGGAGCTTTGCCAATGATCGACAAGGGTCTCATCCTGGTGGTGGAAGACGAGCCGGAAATCGCGCATATCCTGGACGCATATCTTGTACGTGACGGGTTCAGGACGGTGCGCGCCGCGGACGGCGAAACCGCGCTTCAGCATCACAAGGTGCTTTCGCCCGATCTGGTTCTGCTCGACGTGCGCATACCGCGCCTTGATGGATTTGAAGTCCTGGCGCGGCTGCGGCGCGAGGGGAATACGCCGGCGATCATGGTGACGGCGCTCGCCGAGGATATCGACCGCTTGTCGGGCCTGCGCCTCGGCGCCGACGACTATGTCGTCAAGCCGTTCAACCCGCAGGAAGTGGTGGCCCGCGTCAATGCCGTCCTGCGGCGCACGCGCGGCGGCGGCGCCAACACGGTGCTCAGCCACGACAACATCGAGGTGGACCTCGACGCCCATTCGGCATTCGTCACCACCGGCGCGAAGCGGGCGTCGCTGCCGCTGACGTTGAGCGAGTTCCGCATTCTTGCCTATATGATCCGCCGGCCGACGCACGCCTTCGACCGCTCCGACATTCTCGACGCCTGCCTGCCCGACAGCGATGCACTGGTCCGCACCGTCGACACCCATATCGCCAATCTGAGGCACAAGCTGGGCCATCTGGGCGCCACCGACTATCTGAGTTCGGTGCGCGGCGTCGGCTATCGCTTTGGCAAGCCGCGATGAAACGGCGCCGTCTCTCGCTCAGCACTCTGACGGTGCGCGGCGACAAACAAGGTGAGACTCAGCGTCAATCAGGATGAGACTCGGCGGCGGGGGTGTGACGAAGGGAGGGCGTAGCCCGACCGGAGTTACACCCCCGCCGCCGCGCAATTTTTCAGCGTCTTATGATCGCGGTCGGCCCGGTAGCTTGGTGGTTTTCTGGAATGGAGAACCATCTTTGTGCCGGGTCGCCATGTAACCGATCATCAGACGAGGCTTTTTATGAAGTACCGACAAAACAATTCTATCGAGGTCGCCGCCGCCAAGGCGTCGATCAGCAGGGCGACGGCCTATCGCATCAAGACGGACGCGCACCTGCCATCGCAAAAGCAAAAGGCTCGTGGCCGGCGGAGGCCTGACCCTCTCGAGCATATCTTCGATGCCGAGGTCGTTCCCCTTTTGAAGGCGGCGCCAGGCATCCGTGTTGTCGCCATCTATGAGGAGATGCTGCGGCGGCACCCGGAACTGAGCGCGGGCATTCGCCGAACGCTGGAGCGGCGCATCCGGTCATGGCGTGCCATCCACGGCGAAGAGCAGGAGGTTATCTTCCGCCAGCTTCACGAACCCGGCCGACTCGGGCTATCGGATTTTACCGACATGGGCAGCCTTGACGTGTCGATCGCCGGCCAGTCTCTTGATCATCTACTCTACCACTTCCGGCTCGCCTGGTCCGGCTTTGAACACACCCATGTCATTCTCGGCGGCGAGAGCTTCGTGGCCCTGGCCGAAGGACTGCAGAACGCGCTGTGGTCGCTTGGGGGAGCGCCGCTCTATCATCGCAGCGACAGCCTGTCGGCGGCTTTCCGCAACCTCAGCGCCGATGCGAAGGAGGATCTCACGCATCGCTACGAAGAGCTTTGCGCGCACTACCGCATGACGCCGACCCGCAACAACAAGGGCATCGCGCACGAGAACGGTTCGATCGAAAGCAGCCATGGCCATCTCAAGGATGCCATCCGTGACGCCCTTCTGATGCGCGGCAGCAGAAATTTCGACGATCTCGGCGCGTATCGAGCCTTCATCGACGAGATCGTCAGCCGGCACAACGCCAATCATGGCAAGCGCATCGATGCCGAACGCCCTCAACTGCAGGAACTTCCAGACCAGCGGACCAGCGACTTCGAGGAGGTGGTCGTCACCGTGTCGCGGACCGGCGGCTTCACCTTGCGCAAGGTCTTCTACACCGTTCCCTCCCGCCTGATCGGACATCGGCTTCGCATCCGCCTGTTCGATGATCGCCTCGAGGTCTTTATGGGAGGAACAAAGCCTGATGACGCTGCCCAGGGGCCGAGGCCATGCCGACGGGAGGCACGATCAGGTCGTCAACTATCGGCACGTCATCCATTCCCTGCGCAAAAAGCCGATGGCGCTTCTTAATCTCGTCTATCGTGACAAGCTCTTCCCGCGGCAGGAATACCGCAGGGCCTTCGACGAGCTCATTGAGCGGCTGCCGGACAGGCAGGCGTGCAAGATCATGGTCGATCTGCTGGCGCTGGCCCACGATCGAGGCTGCGAGCGTGAGCTTGCCGAGCAACTCACCGAGACCCTCGACGCCGGCGACCTGCCCGATATTGCCGTCTTGCGAACCCTCCTCGGCCCGGACCCCGCACGGCTGCCGACCGTCTTGGTGCAACTCGCTTCCCTTAACGGCTATGAAGCCCTGATCGGGGCAACCCATGTGGGAGACGTCGCATGAGCAACGCCCACACCATCGACGAAGCCCGCCTCGGCATCATGCTCAACGAACTCCGGCTACCGACGATCAAGACGCTCTGGGCGCAATTTGCCGAGCAGGCCGATAGAGAGGGGTGGCCCGCCGCCCGGTTCCTCTCGGCCATCGCCGAGCATGAGCTGGCCGAACGGGCACATCGCAGGATCGAACGGCATCTGGCCGAAGCGCATCTGCCGCCCGGAAAGACGCTCGACAGCTTCGCCTTCGACGCCGTACCCATGGTCTCCAAGGCCCAGGTCATGGCCATGACCGCCGGTGACAGCTGGCTCGCCAAGGGCGCCAATATCCTGTTGTTCGGCCCACCCGGTGGCGGAAAGTCGCATCTTGCGGCAGCGATCGGACTCGCCCTCATTGAGAACGGCTGGCGCGTGCAGTTCGCCCGAACCACCGATCTCGTGCAGAAGCTCCAGATCGCGCGGCGAGAGCTGCAGCTCGAAGCCGCCATCGCCAAGCTCGACAAGTTCGATCTGCTCATCCTCGACGATCTGGCCTACGTCACCAAGGACCAGGCCGAAACGAGCGTGCTCTTCGAACTCATCTGCGCAAGATATGAGCGGCGTTCCATCATGATCACCGCCAATCAGCCCTTCGGAGAATGGAACAGAATCTTTCCGGACCCCGCCATGACCCTCGCCGCAGTGGACCGACTTGTTCACCACGCAACGATCTTCGAGATGAACGTCGAAAGCTACCGGCGCAGATCCGCCATGGAAGCCAAACGCCAGCGCGGCAGGCCAGCCTCTTACGCGACAATCAAGAACAAACACGAACTTGTCGCGGAGCGGCAATCAGAAATAGATGAAGGCCTTGCCAGCGACAATCAGCATGATAATTTGCACGTGACCGCGACCTGAGAATCTCATCCAGATCGCCGCTCACGTCTCATCCAGATCGTCGCGCTATACTGACGGCTTTGACGATTGTCGCCATGCTGCTGCTCAGCATCGCCATCACCTATGCTGGAATAAGCTGGTATTCGGACCGGATCGAGAACGAGCTTCTCGACAAATTGCCATCCCGGCTCAGCCAGGCCTATCGCGACATCTCGACAGGCAGAGCACCGAACCAGGACGACTTGATGCAGTTCGTCGCCCAGTTGCCCGCCTTCAATGACGCGGGCAATGCGCGTCTCTACGTATCGATCATAGGGTTCAGCCTCCTGGCCGCCGTCCTCTGCGGCCTGATCGGCTATTGGCTGGCGCGACGCATCAGCCGCCCGCTCGAAATCCTGACCTTGGCCACCGAGGACTTGCGCCGAGGCGATTTCTCCGTGCGCATCCCCATGGGCAAGGGCGCCAGCGAGATCGCGACGCTGACCGATACGTTCAACGCGCTTGCAGCCGATCTCGACAACATGGAAAAGAGGCTGCGCTTCAATACGATGGCGGTCGCACACGAACTGCGCACCCCCCTCACCGTCCTGCAAGGCACGATCCAGGGCATGCTCGACGGTGTCTTCCCGCTCGAGGAGAGCCGGCTTCGCCTTCTTCTTTCACAAGCTGAAGGACTGGCGCGGCTGGTCGAGGACCTGCGGATGCTGTCGCTGGCGACAGCCCAGCAACTGGTGACCGAGCGCAGCCGCATCGATCTCGCCCTGCAAGCGGAAAGGCTCATTGATTCGGCACGACCACTTCTCGCGGCGGCGGGCATGACGATCGAGTCCGATCTCGACCCCGCACGGACGAAGGCGGATCCATTGCGACTGCGCCAGGCAATGCTGGCGCTGGTCGAAAACTGCTGCCGCTACGCCGCCTCCGGCGGCGTCATGCGGTGCGAAACCGGACGCCTCGGCGATCACGAGGTGTTTGTCCGCATACTGGACCGGGGGCCGGGTCTACCCGACGACGTTTTCCGTCGTTCCCCATTCGGCATGTTCATCACCGGCGATCCCTCGAGGTCGCGTACGACCGGCGGCACCGGCCTTGGTCTTTCGGTGGTCGAGGCCATCGCAAGAGCCCATGACGGCAGGCTCCAGCTCGACCAAAGGGAGGGTGGCGGCGCCTCGATCACGATCGTGTTGCCATGCGATTCCGAGACCTGAGGCTCGCGCTGTCCTGCTGATATCCAAGCGGGTTTCCAAGTCTTCCTGAACGCTGACGCGGCCCGTCGCGACGCGCGGTCTGTGTGAGATGAATGATGCCGCATCGTCGCGCACGATATCCAGAGGGTTTCTCCGCCATTTCTTGACAGGCCTTGGGCAAAGCACGGCCGAGATGTCTCGCTTCATCTCTTGCGGCGCAATCAGTCCGAGGGAAAAACGCCTTGCCACCCAGCTGGAAGCTCGATTCCGACATGCATGCCTCGGCAGGCATCGTGTATTGCTCGCTTGTCGAGGACGCATCATGCCCAGGCAATCAGGCCCCGCCAACGCCAGTCAGGTCGGAGCCTTCTCCCATATGGCGTCAGGTGCTGGGGCTGGGAAGCCGCATGACGCTCAAACGGTCGGTCGTCTTTTGCCTGCGTTTCCTTGTCCGCCCAGCCATGACTCTGAACTGGCTGACGTTCCTCGGCAACTTCGCCAGGCGGAACGCATTGGGATGCCCGCACGATGATCTGCTGCGCAAATCCCTGGGAACCTTTTTCATCCACGGCGCCTCGGCGTGCGACAGGCTGAAACTGCTTACCAATCACTTCCGCATCGCAGGCGAAGTATTGGCGCCCGAAGTCCTGCGAGCGCTGTGGCGTGGAGATGCCATGGACGTGGGGATGGTGGAAGGACGAAGCGAAAGCTACAGGATCCATCTGCTGCTCGCCGATCATTGCGGCAGCCGCCACGAGGGTGTTTTCGCCCTGAGGCTTTCGCGGGCGCGGGACGGCTACACCTTGTGCACGGCCGGCTTCATCTTTGTCCGATCCGGCTACACCGGCAGCAGCGTGGCAATCGGCGGCATGCAGGGGCCGAAGGCAACCGATGCCAAACGCGCGCTCATCACGGCAACCCGGTGCCTCGGCGGCCTGCGACCCAAGGATGCCGTACTGCTCATCCTGCAGGGATTGGTTTCAAACGTCAGCAGCGGGCATTTCATGGCGGTTTCCAACGCCAGACACGTCATCAACCAGCGCCGCCGCAAGCGCCGGCGGATGATGCATGTGAACATGGATGATTACTGGATTGAGCGCGGCGGCGAGCCGGCCGCGCCGTTCGGTTTCCGCCTGCCCATAAAGTCGGCCCCAGACGCGCAAGTCGCGAACAAACGCGAACAAGCCAAGCTGGCTTTCTGGGAGGCGGGTAGCCGGCTTTTGCCCAAGCCGGCCTGCTCCGGCTAGAACCCGGGCCGACCGGCGGACTTCAGTTCCGCTGAAGGGCGTCTTCAAGGCGCCTATCTCCACCAAACTGGCATCTTTCGAATCAGGCTCGTCGCTGACGGCTGCGAGCAATGCGGCATTCCCACAACCACTCTTGCCGGGCGCACGAACAGCCAACCCATGACCTCAGCCCTTGCTGAGGATGAAGGGGGCTGATGATCCAATACCCAGCAGCTTCTGACAATCGGGTGGCTCCGGCCGCCTATCGGCCGCGGCCCTTTTCGAACAGGCGGAGGGTTGACAGGCCACCGCTCCTGCGATTGTATATTGAAAATATATTTTCGATATATGGCAACCAATGCTCGCAAGCGCACCCAAGAAACGCCAAAGCGACACCGCCTATGAGGGGCTGCGGACCGCCATCATTCGCGCCGATTTGAAACCCGGCTCGCCGATCAACGAACGTGAATGCATGGAAATGCTCTCGGTCGGGCGCACACCGCTGCGGGAGGCACTGCAGCGTCTCGCGCAGGAGGACCTCGTCCTGTCGGTGCCGCAGCGCGGCTATTTCGTGTCGGCGACATCGGCTTCCGACTTCTTCCACCTGCATGAATTCCGCCTGCAGTCGGAAATCCTTTCCGTGCGGATGGCTGCCGTGCGCATCACGCAGGCGCAGCTTGCCGAGTTCGCTGCGCTGATGTCGGAGGCACGGGCCGGAGTGGACGAGCGACAGCCGGACATAAACTGGCATCTCGGCATCGACGAACGCATGCATCGGCTCGTGGCACAGGCGAGCGGCAACCATTATCTCGCCCAGGCCTTGACGCGCCTCTACGCGCTGTCCGTGCGCAGCCTCTACGTCTCGCATATGCCGGTAACGTTGATGCAGGACGAGCTCGACAATTTCGATGCCATCCGCTCGGCGCTGGAAGCGCATGATCCCGATCGCGCCGAGCGGGCCATGCGCGATCACCTGACGATCAGCGGGGTGGTGGATGTGGTGCGCCCCGCCAAGGTGCCGCCCGCAAGGCAGACGACGGAGGCATGAGATGAGCCAGCGAGCATACAGCCTGACCACGCTGGCGATGCTCGCTCCTTCGCTGATCATGGCCGTGCTGCTGCTGGCCATTCCGCTGTTCATCGTCGTCGCCTACAGCTTCGCCGGGCGCGACGCCTATGGCGCTGTCGTCACCGGCTTCACGCTTGACAGCTACCGCGAGCTGTTCCAGGCGACCTACCTGCCGATCTTCCTCAATTCGCTGCGCCTTGCCTTCGCCTCGACGGCAATCTCGGTCCTGCTTGGCTACCCGATCGCCTATTTCATCGTCTTTCGCGCCGGTCGCTATGCCACTCTGCTGCTGGCGCTGCTGCTCATTCCGTTCTGGGTCGATTTCATGATCCGCATGTCGAGCTGGATGGTGCTGCTCGGCCGCAACGGCACGCTCAATGGAATTCTGACTGGAGTTGGAATTGTCGATGAGCCCATCCGCATGATCGGCACCTATCCGGCGGTGCTGGTCGGCATGCTCTATGCCTTCCTGCCGACCACCGTTCTGCCGATCTATGCTTCGCTGAACAGCATCGACCGCCGCCTGATCGAGGCCGCCAACGACCTCGGCGCCAGCCCTTTGGAGGCGTTCTGGCGGGTAACTTTTCCGCTTTCGCTGCCCGGCGTCATGGCGGCGATCCTGTTCGTGTTCGTGCCGGCCATGGGCGTCTATGCCATTCCCGTTCTGCTCGGCGGCGGCAAGAGCATCATTCTCGGCAATCTGATCGTTCAGCTGTTCCTCGAATTTCGCAACATCCCGCTCGGTGCGGCCGTGTCGGTGGTGATGCTGGTGCTGTCGTCGGTGGTGATCGTCTTCTACATGCGGCTGCTCAGCCGGGTCGAGGCGGCGCGGGCATGACAAGATTCCGACCGTCATCGCTGTTCGTGCCCGTACTGACATTCGCCGGCTATGTATTCCTGTTCGCGCCGTTGGTGATCCTGGTCGTCTATTCGTTCAACAGCGGCCGCTCCACGGTGGTCTGGACCGGGTTCTCGCTCGACTGGTACGCGCAGGTCTTCAGCGACCGTGGTTTGCAGGCAAGCATCAAGGTCAGCGCCTTCGTGGCGTCCATCTCGGCGCTGTTGAGCACGGTGATCGGCACCAGCGCTGCGCTCGCGGTTGTAAAGCGGAAATTCCCCGCCAAGAACCTGTTCTCCACCGTCCTGATCGCGCCATTGGTTCTGCCCGAGATCGTGCTGGCGGTCGGGCTGCTGGTTGCCACCGTCTGGTCGGGCGTCACACTGGGCTATTCCACGCTGGTCGCCGGACACACGCTTGTTTCGGCGCCGTTCACCTTCCTTATCGTGCGCGCCGCCGCGGCCGGACTGGACCCCCGTCTCGACGAGGCGGCCGCGGATCTCGGCGCCAACAGCGCGCAGATCTTCATGCGCGTCACGCTGCCGCTGCTGGCGCCCGCCATACTGTCCGCGGTCCTGCTTTCGCTTGTCATTTCCTTCGACAACTTCGTCATGTCGACCTTCGTGTCAGGCGTCGGAACGACGCCGCTGCCGATCCAGATCTACGCGATGCTCAAGACAGGGCTCACTCCCAAGATCAACGCGCTCGGCACCATTCTCATCGGCGTCAACGTGCTGGCGATCCTGCTGGTGCTGGGACGCTATCTAAAGACGGTGCGCTAGGCCGCTAGACGCGCCCAAAACAAAGGGGAACTGCCATGATGAAATACAAACTGCTTCTCGCCACCACGGCGCTGCTGGCTGCCAGCCTGGCCGCCTCCGCCGAGGAACTGCACATATACGCCTGGGCAAGCGAGTTGCCGCAGGAAATCGTCGACGATTTCGCCAAGGAAACCGGCATTGCCACGACGATGGACACCTACGATTCCAACGAGACCATGATGGCCAAGCTCTCCGCGGGCGCCTCGGGCTTCGACCTGATCGAGCCAAGCCAGTACACCGTGCAGGTCTTGTCGAAGCAGGGGCTGTTGCAGGAACTCGACCATTCCAAGATACCCAATCTCTCCAACCTTTCGGCGGACTTCAAGAACGTCTCCTACGATGCCGGCCAGAAATACTCCGTGCCTTACATCTGGGGCACCACCGGGCTCGCCTACAACACCGATTGCGTGAAGCAGCCGATCACCAGTTGGAAGGCGATGTGGGACCCCCAGTATCAAGGCCGCGTCTACATGCTGGACAACATGCTGGCCGCCTATATCGTCGGCCTCCAGGTCAACGGCTTCCGGGCGGGCACCACGAACGCGGCCGAGATCGAAAAGGCGACGCAATCGCTGATCGAGCAGAAGAAAGTGCTCGGCGGCTACAACAGCACCAACTTCGCCGAGCTGGTGGCGTCCGGCGAAGCTTGCATCGTCGAGGCCTGGAATGGCAACATCACGCAGATCCTCAGCGAGAGCCCGAATGTGCGCTACGTGATCCCGCAAGAGGGTGGCTCGATGTGGATCGACGGATTTGCGATCCCCAAGAGCGCCAGGAATGTCGATGCCGCCCACAAGTTCATCGACTATATCATGCGACCGGAGGTCGCCGCCAAGGCAGCCAATCTCAGCAAATCGGCAACGGTGATCGACGCCGCCAAGGCGCTGTTGCCGAAGGAGGTTTCCGGCAACGTAGCGATTTATCCGCCGGCGGATTCGCTCAAGAAAGTCGACTTCATCCTCGACACCGGCGATGCCACGAAACTCTACCAGGACGGCTGGACGAAGGTGAAAACGGCGCAATAGCGGGCCGAACCGCGAAAAGCCTGGCGGCTCCTGCCGCCTGGCCTGGAGCCGCATCGCAACAAGCCGGATTTGTAGATGACCATCAAGCAGAAAACCCTCGCGGGCGCCACGGGCCGCCCGGCGATCGAGTTGATCGGCGTCAGCAAGGCGTTCGACAGAGCGTCAGGCCAACTGGCTGTCGACGACATGAACCTGACCATCGCGACGGGTGAGTTCTTCACGTTCCTCGGTCCGTCCGGCTGCGGCAAGACGACGACGCTGCGCATGATCGCCGGCTTCGAGACACCAACCAAGGGCAGGATTCTGCTGCAGGGCCAGGATGTCTCCGACCTTCCGGCGCATCTGCGCAACGTGAACACGGTCTTCCAGAGTTACGCGCTGTTCCCGCATCTGAGCGTCGAGGACAATGTCGCCTTCGGCCTGGCGGTCAAACGCGTGCCGCGCGCGGACTGCGGTGACCGGGTCTGCGCCGCGCTAGACCTAGTCCGCATGCGCCACGCTGCCAAGCGCAAGCCGTCGGAATTGTCGGGCGGCCAGCAGCAGCGCGTGGCGCTGGCGCGCGCCCTCGTCAATGAGCCGTCCGTACTCCTGCTCGACGAACCTTTCGGCGCACTGGACCTGAAACTGCGGCGCGAGATGCAGCTCGAGGTGAAGGAGATGCAGCGCAGGCTGGGCATCACCTTCGTCTTCGTGACCCACGACCAGGAAGAAGCGCTGACCATGTCGGACCGCATTGCGGTCATGAGCGCAGGCCTGGTGCGGCAGGTCGACGATCCCATCGGCATCTACGAACGTCCCGCGGATCGCTTCACCGCCGGCTTCATCGGCGACATGAACATGCTGGCGGCCACGGTAAGCGGCAAGCGCGACGGCCTTTTCGAAGTCGAGGCCGGCGGCGCCGCCTTTTCGCTGCGCGCGGACAGGAGGTTCGATGTCGATCAATCCTGCACCCTCGCCGTCCGCCCCGAAGCATTGAGCTTTGCCTCGCCCGCCGGATCCGCGGCCACATGCTTCGCCGGGTCGGTCGCCGGAACCGTCTACATCGGCACCGACCGGCTTTATGCCGTCCGTCTCGCCAGCGGAGAAACCATTACCGTACGCGCGCGCAACGCCGACGGCGCGGATACGGTCGCCATCGGGCAACCGGTCACGGTCTCCTGCCCCTCGGCAGCCATTCACCTCCTGAAAGACTAGGATATTTGATGAGCATACGTTCCTACAGGATCGAACAGATCCCTCCCTTGCTCGATCGCTCGCTGGTCGAGCGTCTTGCAAAGGTCGAAGCCGCGACCGTCGGTCATTATCTCCACGACCGCTTCATGCGCACCGACATCCGGCCGCTGATCGACGGCGTCCGCGTTGCCGGAACCGCTGTGACGGTGTCGATCCCCGGCGCCGATTCCACGCTGCTCTATTACGCGATGGACCGCGTGCGGCCAGGCGACATACTGGTGATCGACCGTGCCGGCGATGAGCGGCATGCGCCGTGGGGCGGCTTCATGGCGGCGGTGGCCAAGGTGCGCGGCCTCGCGGGCGTCATCATCGATGGCGTCGTCACCGACCCCGCCGCCATCCGCGCCGCCGGCGTGCCGACCTGGGCTCGTGGCGTGTCGCCGATCACCACCAAGCTGCTCAATCTGGGTGGCGGCTTCAACATTCCCGTCAGTTGCGGCGGCGTCGCCGTCAACCCTGGTGACGCGGTGCTCGCCGACGATTGCGGCATCCTCGTGCTGCCGCCCAATCAGGTCGAGGGCGTGACGTCCGTGGCGCTGTTCGACCAGGAGGATGAAGGCAGCTGGGTACGAAAAATCGAGGCCGGTGCACGCCTGCAGGATCTCGTGGACATCGACGGCATGATCGCCGAACGCAACAAGAAGGACCAGGCGCCGCATGGCTGAGCAGATCGATGATTTCGCCGTCTGGCTGTCGACCCCGCATCAGGCGATGATGGAGATCGCCCATGACATCGGCTACCGGCATATCGTGCTCGACATCGAGCACGGCCTCTTCGACCTCGAGGCCACCGACCGCATCGTCGCGCTCGGCAAGGCGCTGGGCATGAAAATGCACGCCAAGGTGCTCGGGCCTGAAGCGATCCCCATCCAGCAGGCGCTCGACATGGGCTGCGACAGCGTCATCATTCCGCATATCGGCGACCTCGAACATGCGCGCAAGGTCACGCTTTCGGCAAAATACCCGCCGCTCGGCAATCGCAGTTTTTCCGGCACGCGTCCTGCCCGCTACAATGTCGTCTCGCCCGACTACTATGAGCGCGAAAACATCGGCACGCGCTGCTATCCGATGATCGAGTCGGCGGCCGCGCTGAACGACGTCGAAGCCATCCTGGCGTTGCCGACGGTCGACGGCGTGTTCGTCGGCCCGAGCGACCTGTCGCTGGACAGCGGGCGCGGCGCCTATCGCAACACCGACGAAGACAAGGCGGCCATCCGGCGCATCGCCGCCGCGGCAAGCGCCGCGGGCAAGCCGTGGATCATGCCGGCCTGGACGCGAACCGAGCGAACGGTCGCGCTGGAGCTCGGCGCCGGTCTGCTCGTCGTTGCCGACGAGTATGGTGCCATCCTGTCCGGCCTCGCCGACGCCGCGAAATGAACCTGAAGAGAAAGAGATAAAAATGTCCGACGCGATTTCCTGTGGCAGCCGGCTGATGCAGCTCTTGCGAGCCTATGGGGTGGATACGGTCTTCGGCATGCCCGGCGTCCACACGCTGGAAGCCTATCGCGGCATGAATGCCGCCGGCATCCGCCACATCGGCGTGCGCCATGAGCAGGGCGCCGGCTTCATGGCCGACGGCTATGCCCGCATGTCCGGCCGCCCTGGCGTCTGCCTGCTGATCTCGGGGCCAGGTGTCACCAATGCCGCCACCCCGCTCGGCCAGGCGTATTCGGACAGCGTGCCGGTGCTGCTGATTTCGAGCGTCGCCGCCAACAAGGATCTCGGCATGGGGCGCGGGCGCCTGCATGAAATCACGGACCAGTCACAGGTGACCGCGCCGCTGACGGCGTTTTCCGCGATCGCCTCCGATCCGGAGCAAGTGCGCGAACTGGTGGCGCGCGCGTTCGCCGTATTCGAGACCGGACGTCCGCGACCCGTGCACATTTCCATTCCGCTCGACGTGTTCAAGGCGATGGACGACAAGCCGGTGACGCGGCGCACCGCGCGCGGCCGCCCGGCGCCTGTCGCGGAGGATGCGTTGGAGGCAGCAAAGCTGCTCGCGTCCGCCAGGCGGCCGGTGATCATCGCCGGTGGTGGCAGTCTCGGCGCCAGCGACAGATTACGCAAGCTGGCGGAAACGGTGGGCGCCGCCGTCGTGCCGACCATTGCCGGCAAGGGCGCGATCCCGGATTCGCATCCGCTCGCGCTGGAAGCCACGCTGGACCGGCCGGCCACGCAGGCTCTGATCGCCTCCGCCGATGTCGTGCTTTGCATCGGCACGGAGCTGGCGGAGCCCGACATCTGGCTGGACGGTCCCCTGCCGATGACCGGCAAGATCATCCGCATTGACATCGACGCGGCGGCTCTCGCTCGCGACTATGACACGACGGTGGCGCTGCATGCCGATTCGAGCGAAGCGATCGACATGATCCTGTCCGCCCTGCCCCAGGCCACTGCCGGTGGCTTCAACGGTTCGAACGAAATCGCCAATGTCCGGGCAACCGAGCGGGCCGCACTGACCCCGCTGGAACGCAAGCACGTCAAGGTATTGGACGCGCTGCGCCGCGCCCTGCCCGCCGATGGCGTCGTCTACACCGACATGACGCAGCTCGCCTATACCGGGTATGCCTTCTTTCCCACAGAAAGGCCGAAACAATGGTTCTTCCCGGCAGGCTACGGCACGCTGGGCTATGCCTTGCCGGCGGCGATCGGTGGACAGATCGCGGCGCCGGACCAGCCGGTGATGGCGATCGTCGGTGACGGCGGCTTCCAGTTCACGCTGCAGGAACTCGGCACCGCGGTTGAGCAGAAGCTGCCGCTGGTCGTGCTGCTCTGGAACAATGACAGCCTCGCGCAGATCCGCGACGGCATGATCGCCCGCGACATCCCCACCATCGGCGTCAACCAGCACAATCCGGATTTCATCAAGCTCGCCGAAGCCTATGGCTGTCTCACCGCCAGCCCACAAAGCACCGCCGAACTGGAAGCCGCAATACGCGACGGCTTCTCCGCCGAGAGGCCAACCGTTGTCGTGCTGCGCGAGGACGCCGCCTTCCTGCGTCAGGACTGAAGGTCCGAGAGGACGATCCCAGAATCGGCCGCGGCTTCCAAGCCGCGTCGCTTCTGCCTCAACGCGAAGCGTGATGCGTTGCATTGCATTGCGTTCTGCAGCCGGTCGCTCGATAGTCTTGGCCATGTGGCAGACACTGGCGACTCACTGGCCTCAGATTCTCGCGATCATCTCGGTGGTCATGGCGACCGTAGGCATCGCGCATGCCGCCATGACCAAGGAGGACGTGCGCTCGGCCACCGGGTGGGTCGGCGTCATGCTCTTGTCGCCGATCATCGGCGTGCTGGTCTATGCGGTGGCGGGCATCAATCGCATTCGTCGCGCGTCGATCAGCGCGCAGCGCCTGCTTCCAGGCAGCGGAACGTCCGCCGAAGCGCTTCGCACCGAGGCCGCCGAAAACCTGGTCATCGAGCAATATGGCCCGCGCTTCACCGGCCTGAAGATACTGGGCGACAGGGTGGCGCGGCGTGCCCTGACCCCGGGAAACGCAATTGCGGTCTTGAGGACGGGTGACGAGGCGTATTCCGCCATGTGCGCGGCGATTGGCGGCGCGCGGCGCAGCATCCTGCTTGAAACATACATCTTCGACAATGACACCGTCGGCCTGCTTTTCGTCGAGGCGCTCGCCGAGGCTGTGCGGCGCGGCGTCAGCGTGCGCGTGCTGATCGATGCGGTCGGCGCCCGCTACTCCGTCCCCAGCATTCTCGGCCATCTGCGCGACGCCAATGTCACCGCCGCCCTCTTCAACGGCAACATCGTCATGGGACTGCGCCTGCCCTATGCCAATCTGAGGACACACCGGAAAATCCTGGTGATCGACGGCGCGGTTGCCTTTACCGGCGGGATGAACATCCGCAAGGCGTTCTCGGCCGAGCTTGTCGGCGCCGCCGCTGCCCACGACACGCATTTTCACGTCACCGGGCCGGTCGTGGCCGACCTGTTTTCGATCGCCGCCGGGGACTGGCGCTTCGCCACCAACGAGCCGCTCAAGGGCGACGAGTGGCTGATAGCACCGCTTTCGCCGGCCCCTGGCCTGCCGATGATGGCGCGGGCGGTAGCCTCCGGCCCCGACGGCAGCATCGAAACGAACCACAAACTGCTGATCGGCGCCTTCTCGGTCGCCCGCAAATCGATCCGCATCATGTCGCCCTATTTCCTGCCCGACCGGGAACTGATCAGTGCGCTGACGACAGCGGCCAGGCGCGGCGTCGAGATCGATGTCGTGGTGCCGGCGGTCAACAACCTGTTCCTCGTCGATCGTGCGATGACCGCGCAGTTCGACCAGATCCTGAAGAATTATTGCCGCATCTGGCGCGCGAATGGCGCCTTCGATCATTCGAAGCTGCTTTCGATCGACGGCGTATGGGCCTATGTCGGCTCCTCCAATCTAGACGCCCGATCGCTGCGGCTGAACTTTGAGATCGACCTGGAGGTTCTCGACGCCGGCTTTGCCGCGCAGATTGAAGACCGGATCGGGTCGGCCATGGCGTCGGCCACGCCCGTAACCCTCGAGGCGCTGAGGGCCCGGCCATTCGTCATCCGTCTGCTGGATCGGCTGCTATGGCTTGGCTCGCCCTATCTCTAGAGCAAAATCCGAGCGGATAGAATCGATAGGGGTTTCGTTGGGATTGGAAATCTGATTCAGCATATCTGCTGGATTCGGAGGCCGGCATGGCATGGCGAAATCCTTATCGGAAGATTTGCGGGCTCGGGTGGTCGCAGCGGTTGATGGCGGCCTGTCGCGACGGGCGGCAGCGGCGCGATTTGGCGTGGCGGCGGCAAGCTCGGTGCGTTGGGTCCGGGAATGGCGCGAGACCGGAGCCACCTGCGCAAAGCCGCAGGGCGGCGACAGGCGGTCCCACCGCGTTGAAGCGTATCGCGACATCATCCTGGCGGCGATCGAGAGGCGGGTGGACATCACGCTGGTCGAACTCGCCGAGTTGCTGCGACAGGAGCATGGCGCGTCGTTTGCGACGAGCACGATCTGGCGGTTTCTCGATCGTCACTCCATGACCTTCAAAAAAAACGGCGCACGCCAGCGAGCAGGAGCGGCCAGACGTGGCGGCGCGACGAAACGCCTGGTTCGACGCCCAGCCCGATCTTGATCCCGAGCATCTGGTCTTCATCGACGAGACCGGAGCCTCGACAAAGATGGCTCGACTGCGGGGGCGCACGAAGCGCGGGATGCGGTGCCGATCGCCAATCCCGCATGGCCATTGGAAGACGACGACGTTCACCGGCGCCCTGCGCCTCACTGGCATGACCGCGCCAATGGTCCTGGACGGCCCGATGACTGGCGAATGGTTTGTCGCCTATGTCGAGCAGGTTCTCGTGCCGACGCTGCGGCCCGACGATGTCGTGATCCTCGACAACCTGCCGGCGCACAAAAGCGCAGCCGCCCGTGTGGCGATCGAAGCAACCGGCGCAAGGATGATGTTCCTCCCGCCCTATTCCCCCGACTTCAACCCGATCGAGAACGCCTTTTCCAAGCTGAAATCGATTCTACGCAAAGCCGCCGCACGAACCGTCGCGGAATTGTGGGATACCATCAGCGCCGCACTGCCTTGCTTCACACCAACCGAGTGCGCCAACTACTTCGCCGCAACAGGATATGAGCCGGAATGATCAGATTCTGCTCTAGCTCTTTTGAGAGCCTCGCCCGGTTAAGACATGGAACATTCACCGACAGAGCCTATTTCAGTATAGCCAGGTCAAATCCTGAACGCAGCGAGGACGAACAGCAGGGACATGCAGAGAACTGGACGTAGCCTCCCGGCAAGCATGCTTCTCTCCATTCGCGACAGGAGGATGCAAAAGGCAAACGCCAGCTCGCCCAAGCGGACGGGCACGACCGGAACGCTGGTTGCCTCCTACAATGTCCACAGATGCATTGGCCTCGACAGGCGGTTCGATCCCGAGCGAACCAGCCGCGTCATCCGCGAAATCGACCCGGATGTCATAGCGTTGCAGGAAGCGGACAACCGCTTCGGCGATCGCGACGGGCTTCTCGACCTGTCCCGGCTGGAATCCGACACTGGTCTGGTGCCGGTGCCGATCTCGGCCAATGGCAAGGGGCACGGCTGGCACGGCAATGTCCTGCTGTTCAAGAAGGGTGTCGTTCGCGACGTGCATCAGATCAGGCTTCCGGGACTGGAACCGCGCGGCGCGGTGGTGGCGGAAATCGACCTGGACGGAAACCGGACCCTGCGCGTCATCGCTGCTCATCTCGGATTGCTGCGCCGCTCCCGTTCCCAGCAGGCCGGCGTGGTTCTGGACATCATGAACAGCCCGGACGAGACGCCGACACTGCTGCTCGGCGATCTCAACGAGTGGCGGCTCGGAAACCGCTCCTCACTGAACACGCTGCACACGACATTTGGTCCATTGCCGCCAGCCGTCCCCACCTTCCCGTCGAACCTGCCGCTGCTTGCGCTCGATCGCATCATGGCCAATCGGCACGGGATGATCTCGGCCGTGGAAGCGCATGACACGCCGCTTTCACGGGTTGCCTCCGACCACTTGCCGCTGAGGGCTTTCGTCCGCCTTTAGAGCAAAAATGCCGGCGTTCTCCGCCGAATCGTCTCGGCGGACACCCGGGGATTCCAGGACCTGGCGGATTTTACTCAAATCCAACTGTGGATATTGGCGCTTCGTTTCCATCGACACGCCACTGTGTATTAGCGCGGGATCACGGAGGGAAACGATGAAAAGCGAATTCTCGGCCGCACGCATCCATCTCGAGCGCGCCTACGATGCGCTCCACGGTGATGACGAGACCAGCAGCAAGACGCGGGAGGCGCTCGATCTGCTGATCGAAGCCGTGGCGGTCGCTGAATACAGCCGCCCTTCGGCGACGGTGATCAACTTGCCAATCAGGGCGAAAAACCCCTCACCGCCCCAGCAATCACAAACTCAGCAATCACAAAAAAGCCCCGCCGGTTTGAGCCCGCGGGGCACTTTAGGTGGGATAAGAGAAGATCGCGAAGGGAAGCGATCTGGTAGTTGAACGCTATCGCCCCGACAAAGTTCCATGCCGGGAAAATCTTCCGATGCCGGCCTTGACCGCCCGGCACGCCAAGTGTGCCAAAACCCTGCGCCGCATTTAAGCCAAGAATCGGTCGGACTTCATGAAGGCACCGGTTCTTGTCGCCGCGAAGTGCACGATCCCCGTGTGCAGGGCCGGAGCAAACACGGATTTGGTGAGGCCCCCATGAAAAAGATCCTTCTCGCATCTGCAATTCTCGCTTTGGTTGGTGCGAGCAATCAGGCGCAGGCAATCGGCTGCCTGACAGGCGGCGCCGCCGGCGCGGTGGCCGGCCACTACGCCGGCCATCACGCGGTGCTCGGTGCGGTCGGCGGATGCGTTGCCGGCCATCATCTTCACAAGAAGCAGGTGGCCGCGGCCAAGCTGAAGAAGCAGCAGGAGATGCAACAACAGCCAGCCGCAACGCCGCAACAGCCCGCCACGACCGCGCAATAAGTTCGGTATCCTGCCTGGCCGTGGCTTGCTGTTGACAGGAAGCCACGGCCGGCTTCCGACGTCTGCACGACATTGACCGAAACCATGGCACTCCCTATGGTTGCCCGATGCAATCATAGGGTGCGGAACAACGCACCCGGGCAGCGGTTGAACCTGTCCAACTGTTAATTCGACTTGGTTCGATTTCGGCCATATGGGTTGGCGAAGGGACCGAAGATCGTTGCCATGGATCAGAATCTGGAATTGCCGAAGGTGAAGGTCGCGGTGCGGCGGCGCTCGCGCGGCTGGATTGCCTGGGTGATCTTCCTGCTGGTCGTCGCGGCCACGGGCGCGTATCTCTATCAGCGGCCCCAGGTCGCCGACAAACAACCGGGCAACAGAAGAAATGCACAGCCGATGTCGGTCGGCACGGCAGCCGTCGAGAAGGGTACGATCAACGTCACCGTCGATGCGCTCGGCACGGTCACCTCGCTTGCCACCGTTACGGTCAAGTCGCAGATCAGCGGACCGCTCATCCAAGTGAACTTCAAGGAAGGCCAGGACGTCAAGAAAGGCGACCTGCTCGCGCAGATCGATCCTCGCCCCTACCAGGCCGCGCTTGCCCAGGCACAGGCCCAGCTGGATCGCGACCAGGCGCTTCTCAAGGGCGCGCAGGTCGATCTCGCGCGCTACCAGGGGCTGGCGACCCAGAACGCCGTGCCGCGCCAGACGCTGGACACGCAGGTCGCCCTTGTCGCACAGAACGAAGCCACGATCTCCATCGACAAGGCACTGATACAGGCAGCCAACGTCAATCTCGGCTATTGCCGCATCCTGGCGCCTGTCGATGGGCGGGCGGGCCTTCGTCAGGTTGACGAAGGCAATTACGTCACGCCGGGCGACGCCAATGGCATTGTCGTCATCACCCAGATCCAGCCGATCAGCGTGATCTTCACCGTGCCGGAGGATCAACTTCAGGCTATCGCGCAGCGCATGCAGCAGGGCGCCACTTTGCCCACCACCGCGATGGACCGAACCGGCAAGACCAAACTCGCGGATGGCCAGCTGCAGACCTTCGACAGCCAGATCGACGCCAGCACCGGAACTATCAAGCTGCGGGCCGCCTTCACCAACGAAGCGCGCAATCTTTTCCCCAACCAGTTCGTCAACATCGAGCTTCTGGTCGACCAGCACAAGGATGTGGCGATCGCGCCGACCGCCGCAGTACAGCGCGGCGTGCCCGGCACCTTCGTGTATCTTGTGGACGCCGACAACACCGTCTCGGTGCGCAAGATCACCCTTGGCGTGACCAATGGCGAGCGCATCGAGGTGCTCTCGGGTCTCAACCCTGGCGACCGCATTGTGGTCGATGGCGCCGACAAGCTCCGCGACGGCGCCAAGATCAACCTGCAGCAGGACGGCCAGCCGGCGGCATCGGCGCAGCCACCCACACAAGCGCATACACCGACGCAAACGCCAGGACAGACGCAGACGCCAGCACAGACACCGGCGCAGGCGCCACCAACGGGACAGCAGCCAGCGGATGATCAGAGCCCCGGCGATGCGACCAAGCACAAGGGCCAGGGCCGCAAGCATCGCCATTCGGAGACCGGTCAGCAGCAATGAGCCCGTCGAGAGCCTTCATTCTCAGGCCCGTGGCGACATCGCTTTTCATGGTTGCAATCATGCTGTCCGGCATGCTGGCCTATCGCTATCTGCCGGTGTCGGCGCTGCCCGAAGTCGATTATCCGACCATCCAGGTGCAGACCTTTTATCCGGGCGCGAGCCCGGATGTGATGACCTCCTCGGTCACGGCGCCGCTGGAAGTCCAGCTCGGACAGATCGCCAACCTCAACCAGATGAACTCGGTGAGTTCGGCCGGTTCCTCTGTCATCACGCTGCAATTCAGCCTGGCGATCTCGCTCGATGTCGCCGAACAGGAAGTCCAGGCTGCCATCAATGCCGCCGGCAACCTGCTGCCGGCCGATCTGCCAGCGCCGCCCATCTACGCCAAGGTCAATCCCGCCGACGCGCCGGTGCTGGCACTTGGCCTGACCTCGGCCACCATGCCGCTGCGCGATGTCCAGCAGCTCGCCGATACCAGGCTGGCGCAGAAGATCTCCCAGTTGGCGGGCGTCGGCCTGGTCAGCCTCAGCGGCGGCCAGCGTCCGGCCGTGCGCGTCCAGGCTGATCCGCGCCGGCTCGCCGCCTACGGCCTCAACCTCGACGACCTGCGCACGACATTGGGCAACGCCAACGTCAACACGCCCAAGGGCAATTTCGACGGCCCATCGCGAGCCTATACGATCAATGCCAATGACCAGCTGAAGAGCGCGGACGAATACCGGTCGCTGATCATCGCCTACAAGAACGGCGCACCGGTGCGGCTGAGCGATGTCGCCTCGATCATCGACGGCACCGAGAACAACAAGCTGGCGGCCTGGATGAACACCACGCCGGCCATCATCGTCAACATCCAGCGCGAGCCCGGCGCCAACGTCATCGAGGTGGTCGACCGCATCAAATCCCTGCTGCCGCAACTGCAGGCATCGCTGCCAAGCTCCGTCGACGTGGCGGTGCTGACCGACCGCACCACCACCATCCGCGCTTCTGTGCGCGACGTCGAATACGAGCTGACGCTGGCGATCATGCTGGTCGTGCTGGTCATCTTCGTTTTCCTGCGCAGCGCGCGCGCCACGCTGATCCCGAGCCTGTCGGTGCCGCTGTCGCTGGTCGGCACGCTGGGCGTCATGTATCTGTTCGGCTTCAGCCTCGACAATCTCTCGCTGATGGCGCTGACCATCGCCACCGGCTTCGTCGTCGACGACGCCATCGTCGTCATCGAGAACATCGCGCGCTACATCGAGGAAGGCGACACGCCCCTGGAAGCGGCGCTGAAGGGCTCCGAGCAGATCGGCTTCACCATCATATCGCTGACCGTCTCGCTGATCGCAGTGCTGATCCCGCTGCTGTTCATGGGCGATGTCGTCGGCCGGCTGTTCCGCGAATTCTCCATCACGCTCGCCACCACCATCCTGATTTCGGCCGTGGTGTCGCTGACCCTGGTGCCGATGGCCTGCGCCAAGCTGCTCAAGCCATTGTCGGCGGTGCGCGAGAACGCGCTCCAGCGCGGCAGCCGCCAGTTCTTCGACTGGGTGATCCGGGGTTACGGCCACGCGCTGACCTGGGTGCTCGACCGGCAGACGCTGATGCTGCTGGTGGCGGCGTTCACGCTGGTCCTCACGGCGGCGCTCTACATCGTCATCCCCAAGGGGTTCTTCCCCGTGCAGGATACCGGCGTCATCCAGGCCATCACCGAGGCGCCGCAGTCGGTATCCTATGCCTCGATGGCGGAGCGGCAGCAGAAACTGGCGGCTGTGATCCTCAAGGATCCCGATGTCGACAGCCTGTCATCCTTCATCGGCGTCGACGGCACCAACACCACGCTCAATGTCGGCCGCATCCTGATCAACCTCAAGCCGCACGAACAGCGCACCGCCGATATCACCGCGGTCATCGACCGCCTGAAGCAGGCCACGGCCTCGATGGCGGGCATCACCCTCTATCTGCAGCCGGTGCAGGACCTCACCATCGACGGCACAGTCAGCCGAACGCAATACCAATTCGTGCTGCAGGACGCCAATTCGGACGAGCTGACGCAATGGACGCCAAAGCTGCTCGCCAAGCTGAACAAACTGCCGCAGCTTGCCGACGTCGCCAGCGACCTGTCGGACGCCGGCCTTGCCGTATTCGTCGACATCGACCGTGACCAGGCCGCGCGTTTCGGCATCACGCCGGCGACAATCGACAACGCCCTCTACGACGCCTTCGGCCAGCGCATCGTCTCGACCATCTTCACCACCTCCAGCCAATACCGGGTCATCCTGGAAGCGGATCCATCCCTGCAGGATTCGCTGCGCGCGCTGTCCTCGGTCTACCTGCCCTCCTCGACCGGCGGCGCTCCGGTGCCGCTTGCCGTGGTCGCTAAAACCCATGTCGACACCGCGCCGCTCCAGATCACCCATATGGGGCAATTCCCGGCCACCACCTTTTCGTTCAACCTGGCGCCCGGTGCGTCGCTGGGCGAAGCGGTCACCGCGATCCAGCAGGCGCAGAGCGACATCGGCATGCCGCTCAGCGTGATCACCACCTTCCAGGGCGCCGCGCGCGCCTTCCAGGCCTCGCTCAGCAACACGCTGTTCCTGGTCCTGGCGGCGGTGGTCACCGTCTACATCGTGCTGGGCGTGCTCTATGAGAGCTTCATCCATCCCATCACCATCCTGTCGACGCTGCCTTCGGCCGGCATCGGCGCCTTGCTGGCGCTGATGATCGCCGGCGAGGACCTGACCATCATCTCGATCATCGGCATCATCCTGCTGATCGGCGTGGTCAAGAAGAACGCCATCATGATGATCGACTTCGCGCTCGACGCGCAGCGCAACGAAGGCAAGGCGCCACGCGACGCCATCTACCAGGCCTGCCTGCTGCGCTTCCGCCCGATCCTGATGACGACGCTGGCGGCGATGCTCGGCGCGCTGCCGCTGATGCTCGGCACCGGCGTCGGCTCGGAACTGCGCCACCCGCTCGGCGTCACCATCGTCGGCGGCCTGCTGCTTAGCCAGTTGCTCACCCTGTTCACGACGCCGGTCATCTATCTCTGGTTCGATCGTCTTGCCGCCCGCTTCGGCGGCATCCAGACGGATCTTTCCGAGGCGGACGCCGCGCCATGAACCTGTCGGCGCCCTTCATCCGGAGGCCCGTGGCGACGATCCTGCTGACCTTCGGCCTGTTGGCCGCCGGTCTGGTGGCCTACCCGCAACTGCCGGTGGCGCCGCTGCCCGAGGTCGACTACCCGGTGATCTCGGTGCAGGCCTCGCTGCCCGGCGCCAGTCCGCAGGTCGTGGCCAACACGGTGGCGAGCCCGCTCGAACGGCATCTCGGCGAAATCGCTGACGTCAACGAGATGACGTCGTCCTCAAGCGTCGGCAGCGCGCGCATCACCTTGCAGTTCGGCCTCGACCGCGACATCGACGGCGCGGCACGCGACGTCCAGGCGGCGATCAACGCCGCCCGCGCCGACCTGCCGTCGAGCCTGCGTTCCAACCCCACCTATCGCAAGGTCAATCCGGCCGACGCCCCGATCCTCATTCTGACGCTGACCTCCGACACGCTCTCCAAGGGCCAGATCTACGACGCCGCGAGCACGGTGCTGGCGCAGAAGCTGGCCCAGGTCGACGGCATCGGCGAGGTGTCGGTCGGCGGCAGTTCGCTGCCGGCGGTGCGCGTCGAACTCATCCCGCAGGCCCTCTACAATTACGGCATCGGACTGGAGGACGTGCGCGCCGCACTCGCATCCGCCAACGCTCACAGTCCCAAGGGCGCCATCGATGTCGGCACGCAGCGCTATCAGATCTATGCCAACGACCAGGCGAGCCAGGCCGATGCCTACCGGTCACTGATCGTCGCCTATCGCAACGGCGCGCCTATCCGGCTCTCCGATGTCGGACAGGTCAATGATTCCGTCGAGAACATCCGCAATGCCGGACTGGCGAACGGCAAGCCGGGGGTGCTGATCATCCTCAACCGGTCGCCCAACGCCAACATCATCGCGACGGTGGACCGCGTGAAAGCGCTGCTGCCATCATTGCGAGCCTCGATCTCGCCGGCCATCGACCTGTCAATGGCCGTCGACCGCTCGACGACCATCCGGGCCTCGCTGCTCGAGGTCGGGCAGACGCTGATGATCGCCATCGGCCTGGTCATCCTCGTCGTCTTCGCCTTCCTGCGCGACGTGCGCTCGGCGCTGGTGCCGATCGTGGCGGTGCCGGTGTCGCTGGTCGGCACGCTGGCCGTCATGTACCTGCTCGGCTTCAGCATCGACAATCTGTCGCTGATGGCGCTGACCGTCGCCACCGGCTTTGTCGTCGACGACGCCATCGTCATGCTGGAGAACATCTCGCGCTACACCTCGGCCGGCATGGGCCGCATGCAGGCGGCGATCAAGGGCGCGCAGGAAGTCGGCTTCACCGTGCTGTCGATGAGCATTTCGCTCATCGCCGTCTTCATTCCCATCCTGCTCATGGGCGGCATCATCGGCCGGCTGTTTCGCGAATTCGCCGTCACTCTGTCGGCCGCGATCCTGGTGTCGCTGGCCATCTCGCTGACCACGACGCCGATGATGTGTTCGCTGCTGCTGCGCAGCGAGAAGGGCCGCGTGCATGGCCGGCTCTACCGTTTCAGCGAGCGCGTCTTCGACGCCATGCTGAACGGCTACCGCCGCTCGCTCTCCTGGGCGCTGGACAATCCCTTGCTGATCATGGCGGTGCTGCTGGCGACGCTCTGCCTCAATGGCTATCTCTACGTCACCATCCCCAAGGGCTTCTTCCCGCAGCAGGATACCGGACGGCTGACCGGCTCGATCCAGGCCGACCAGGCGACATCCTTCCAGTCGATGTCGCAGAAGCTCAGCCAGTTCTCCGCCATCGTCAGCAAGGACCCGGCCGTCGACGCGGCGGTCGGCTTCACTGGCGGCGGCCAGACCAATTCCGGCTTCATGTTCGTGTCGCTGAAGCCGCGGGCCGAGCGCGGCGTTTCAGCCGACCAGGTGATCGGCCGGCTGCGGCGCCAGCTCGCCGTGGTGCCCGGTGCCACGCTGTTCCTGCAGGCGGTGCAGGACATCCGCGTCGGCGGGCGGCAATCGAACGCGCAATACCAATACACCATGCAGGGCGACAGTTTCGACGAGTTGGCGGAATGGGCGCCGAAACTCGCCGCCGCGTTGCAGACCGAGCCCAGGCTCACCGACGTCAACTCGGACCAGCAGAACAAGGGACTGGAGGCCGATGTCGTCATCGACCGCGATACCGCCTCACGCCTCGGCATCACCGTGAGCCAGATCGACAACACGCTCTACGATGCGTTCGGCCAGCGCCAGGTGTCCACCATCTATGTGGCGCGCAACCAGTACCACGTCATCATGGAGGTGGCGCCGCAGTACTGGCAGAGCCCCGAGGCGCTGAAACAGGTCTATGTCAGCACGTCGGGCGGATCCGTGCAGGGCTCACAGTCGAGCAACGCGGTCGCCGGCACGTTCGTCGCGCCCGGACAGTCCAGCAGCGCGACCTCGATCGCGGCGGATGCGGCGCGCAACCAGGCCACCAACTCCATCACCAGCACCGGCAAGTCCTCAGCCTCGACCGGCTCCGCCGTTAGCACCAGCAACGAGACGATGGTGCCGCTCTCGACAGTGGCGAGCTATGGCCCAGGCAGCACGCCGCTTGCCGTCAACCACCAGGGGCTGTTCGTGGCCACGACGCTCTCCTTCAACCTTGCACCGGGCGTGGCGCTCAGCGACGGCGTGGCCGCGATCAACGAGGCGGCGGATCGCATCGGCGTGCCCAGCACCATCCACGGCAGCTTCCAGGGCACGGCCAAGGTGTTCCAGGATTCGCTCTCCGACCAGCCGCTGCTGATCCTTGCCGCGCTCATCGCTGTCTATGTCGTGCTCGGCATCCTCTACGAAAGCTACGCGCATCCGCTGACCATTCTCTCCACCCTGCCCTCGGCCGGCGTCGGTGCGCTGCTAGCCCTGTCGCTGTTCAACATCGAGTTTTCCATCATGGCGCTCATCGGCGTCATCCTGCTCATCGGCATCGTCAAGAAGAATGCGATCATGATGATCGACTTCGCGCTGGCGGCCGAGCGCGGCGAGGGCAAATCGGCGCATGACGCCATCTACCAGGCGTGCCTGCTGCGCTTCCGCCCGATCATGATGACGACCATGGCGGCGCTGTTTGGTGCCGTGCCGCTTGCCATCGGCCTTGGCGAAGGCAGCGAACTGCGCCAACCCCTGGGGATAGCCATCGTCGGAGGCTTGATCCTGAGCCAGATTCTGACCCTCTATACGACTCCGGTCATCTACATCTACGTCGACCGATTCGGGAGCTGGTGCCGGCGGTTGCGTTCTCGGTCGTGGCGTCCGTGGCAGCCAACCGCACAACCGGGAGAGTGAGATGGGCCTGAGACACCGGCAAGTCCACACTGGCTCCCGACTATGTCGGTTGTCGCTAATCGGCCTGATCGGGCTTGGCCTGTCGGGCTGCGTCCTCGGCACCGAGCATCCCGACGCCGCATTGGAGGTTCCGGCGGCTTACGGCAATGGCCCACGCCATCCCGATGCGGCCGTTCCGTCACTGGACTGGTGGCGCGGCTTCCGTTCCGAGGAACTGACCGGCTTGGTCGAGCAGGCCCAGGCCTCCAATCTCGACATCGCGGTGGCGGTGGCGCAGATTATCCAGGCCGAAGCCCAGGCCGGCGTCGCCGGCGCGCCGCTGCTGCCGAGCCTGTCGGCCGGCGCGTCGGCCGAGCGGCTGCGCCAGCAGGGAAGCAACAACAACCAGTTCAATCTCGGCCTCTCGGCGAGTTACATGCTCGATTTCTGGGGGAAGAACCGCGCAACGCTATACGCGGCCGAGAAGAACGCGCTGGCCAGCCGCTACAACCGCGAGGTCGTAGCCCTCAGCACCACCGTCGCGGTCGCCAACACCTACTTCCAGATCCTGGCCGCCCAGGACCAGATCAAGGTGGCGCGCGACAATCTCGCCGCCTCGACGCGCATCCTCAATCTTATCCAGAAGCAGCTCGCCGGCGGCACGACAACGCAGCTCGATGTTTCGCAGCAGGCGGCATTGGTCGCGACCGTGCGAGCCTCGATCCCTCCGCTGGAGGTGACGCGCCGCCAGAACATCGCCGCGATCGCCGTGCTGGTGGCGCGCGCGCCCGCCGACTTCAACGTGCGTGGCCAGAGCCTGTCGCGCATATCCATACCGCGCGTGACCCCCGGCCTGCCCTCGGAGCTTCTGGTCCAGCGGCCCGATATCCGCCAGGCCGAGGCGCAGCTTGCCGCGTCCAACTTCAGCGTCGAGTCCGCACGCGCGGCCTTCCTGCCGCAGATCCAGCTGACCGGCACGACGGGTTTCCAGAGCGCGGCGCTCTCCTCGCTGTTCGGCCCAGGCGCCTGGTACTACACACTTGCCGCCAGCCTGGCGCAGCCGATCCTTGACGGCAATCTGCTGAAGAGTGAGTTGAAACAGGCGAGCGGCGTGCAGTTGCAAGACCTGCAGGCCTACCGCAAGGCGGTGCTGTCGGCCTTCGCGGATGTGGAGATGGCGCTGGTTGCGCTCGAACAGACCACGATCCAGATGCGGCTGCAAAACGACGTCGTGACCAACGCCCGCAAGGCCTTCCAGGTGGCCGAGGCGCAATTGAACGGGGGCACGGTCAACCTGGTCACCGTCCTGCAGACGGAACAGACGCTTTTCTCCGCCGAGTCCTCATTGGTACAGGTTCGCCTGAACCGCGCTCTTGCGGCGACCAGCCTTTTCCAGGCGCTGGGCGGCGGTTGGAACAAGCCCGCGCCCGTGCCCGTGGTTGTCGCGGGTTCGGCGCCCCCGTCATAGAAGGACATGCCGCAGCCAAGGCGCCTTGCCTCGACCGACATCGGCGTTCCCTGCCTGGCCGACGCCGCGACGCAGGCGGCAGCCACCCCCGTCCTCTTGCAGATCACTGGCCCCTTGGGTTGCTATTATTGGGACCGGTTTTCCAGGCATTTGGCGAGCTTGACGTTGCACCAGTCGTGAAGGGAGCCACGCCTGGGCTGGGCCTATTCTCCGCATTTGGTACGTCTGGACACATGTGTCGCAGGCTGAAAAAAGGGGAACGAGACCCCGCCGTCGGAGTTGAGTCCGAACACCAGGAGAATGACGCTGAACTTGGAAGACATTGCCAGCCATCCGGCGTTGCATCGCTACGTTCAGGAGCAGTCGCTGGCACTGATCCGAATCTTTGAAGACAGCCCTCGGCTGGCCTCTATTTTTGCCACGCAGCAGCGTTGGTTGATGGGCCATATAGGCCTTTCGATGCATTTCAGGCGCGATCCGAGCGACCGTCGCAAGGAGCTGACGGTATCGCGTTTCATCGAGGTCGTGCATCGTCACGATGTGGCCAGCCGCAACACGGCTGACGCCTTCATCAAGGAGATGCTGCACTACAACATTGCCGAATACGCGGCGGGCGGGGATGGCCGCACGCACCCATTGCAGCCGACGGCGGCCACCGTGCGGACATTCACGGGCTGGGTTCTGGCCCATCTGCGGACGCTGGATCATATCGACGGTGGCGACCGGCTGGCCAGCTTCCTTGAACAGCCCGGCATGCTGGCCAGACTACAGCCGCTGGTGGCTGACGGCCTGCTTGCCTCAAAGCCGGTACGCGAACCCAACCAGACCTTTTCCCTGTTCATCTGGCTCAACAATGGCGGCATCGTCATGGATTGGCTGATGTCGGGCATTGATCCAGGCCATGCCGGCCTGGAGCGGATTCCGACCAGCGTCGTTTCGATTGGAGACTTCGCCAGATGGCTCAAGCTCTCGCGAACTCACCTTGGCCGCAAGCTGCGCACCGCCGAGGATCTCGGCAGCGTTGGCTGGCTTGGCGAACGCGGTCATTCGGTCATGTGGCTGTCGCGCCGGTTCTATGAAGAATACATGACCGTTCAGGCCGCCAAACTGGCCATTGTCGACAGTGCGTTCGAGGCCTGTTTCCCCCCGTCACAGGGCAGCTGAGAAACGGACCAATCCAGAAAGAGGCACAGGACAAGTCCAGGCTCGGAATGACTTCGGGACAAAGAGCCAAGCGGTTCTGAATTCACCGACACGATGAGTCGCTTTTGTAAACTCCTCCGACTGCATACACTCACCCACTATTGGCGACCGACGTCTGGACACAGGCGTAGAAGGCTGAAAATGTGATTCTGCGTCTTCACAGCATTGAAGCTGACAGCAGCGGGGGAGAATGACGCTGACCTTGGAAGATATTGCCGCCCACCCGGCATTACATCGCTGTGTGCGGGCGCAGGCGCAAGCGATGAACCAGATCTATGCGACAAACCCGCGGCTTTCCTCGGTGTTCGCCACCCAACAACGCTGGCTGATGGCCCATATCGGTCTTGCCCTGCATTTCAGGCGGGAGCCCGACGATTACCGCAAGGAGCTCACGATGGCGCGTTTCATCGACGCGATCCGGCAGAATTCCGTGGCCAGCCGCAACACAGCCGACGCCTTCGTCAAGGAGATGCTGCACTACAACTTCATTGAGCTACTGCCCTCGACCCAGGACGGCCGTATCCGCCCCCTGCAGCCGGTCGCGGCCTCGCTGGAAGTGGTGACCGGCTGGGTCCTTGCGCATCTGCAAACGCTGGACAGCCTTGATGGCGCGAACCGGCTGGCCACCTTCCTTGCCCGGCCCGACGGACTTGCCCGATTGCAGCCGCTGGTGGCCGACGGCCTGCTATCGTCAAATCCGGTGCGCGAGCCCAAACGGACTTTCTCGCTGTTCACCTGGCTGAACAATGGCGGCGTCGTCATGGATTGGCTGATATCGGGCGTCGATCCCGACAATGCCGGCCTCAGCCAGATTCCGACTGGTGTGCTCTCGATCGGCGACTTCGCGAACTGGCTCAAGCTCTCGCGAACCCACCTGACGCGCAAATTGCGCGCCGCGGAAGAACTCGGCAGCATCGGCTGGCTCGGCCAGCGCGGCAATTCGGTGATGTGGGTGTCCAGCGATTTCTACCAGGAATACATGGCCGCCCAAGCCGTGAAGCTGGCCATCATCGATGCGGCCTTCTCGGACGCTTTTCCAAAAAGCGATTGAGCGGAAACAGACCAGGGCGGCCATGCAGCCGCCCCGGCGTAGTCATCTCCTCACTCGATGTCGAACGAGACGCCCTGGGCAAGTGGCAGCGCCTTGGAGTAGTTCACCGTGTTGGTGGCGCGGCGCATATAGGCCTTCCAGGCGTCGGAACCTGATTCACGGCCGCCGCCCGTCTCCTTCTCGCCACCGAACGCGCCGCCGATCTCGGCGCCGGACGTGCCGATGTTGACATTGGCGATGCCGCAGTCCGAACCGTCGACGCCAAGGAAGCGCTCGGATTCCTGCAGGTCGCGCGTGAAGATCGACGAGGAAAGGCCGGCACCCACCGCATTGTGCTCGTCAAGCACCGCGTCGAAATCGGAATACTTCATCACATAGAGGATCGGCGCGAAGGTCTCTTCGGTCACCGGCGATACCTGTTTGGGCATCTCGACCAGCGCCGGATGAACGTAATAGGCATCGGGATGACCATTCTCGACCCGCGTGCCGCCGGTCACCTTGCCGCCATGGGCGGTGGCTTCGGTGATCGCCTTCCGCATGGCGTCGAAGGCGGCCTTGTCGATCAGCGGACCGACCAGCGACGTGGTCTCCAGCGGATTGCCGACGGAGACGCTCTGATAGGCCTTCTTCAGGCGGGGAACGAGCTGGTCGTAGACGCTGTCATGGACGAACAGGCGGCGCAGCGTCGTGCAGCGCTGTCCGGCCGTGCCCATGGCGCCGAAGGCAATGGCGCGCAACGCCATGTCGAGATCGGCGGTCGGGCAGACAATGCCGGCATTGTTGCCGCCAAGCTCCAGCACGGCACGGGCAAAGCGCTTGGCCAGGCGCGGACCGACATCACGGCCCATGCGCGTCGAACCGGTGGCCGAGACCAGCGGCACTTTCGGGTGATCGACCAGGATCTCGCCGACGGCGCGATCACCGATCAGCACCGAGACCAGGCCATCGGGCGCATCCGAACCAAAACGCTTGACCGCGCGCGCAAAGATCGCCGCGCAGGCCAATGCGGTCAGCGGCGTCTTCTCCGACGGCTTCCACACCACCGCATCGCCGCAGACCAGGGCAAGTGCCGTATTCCACGACCATACCGCTACGGGAAAATTGAAGGCCGAGATGACACCGACGACGCCCAGCGGATGCCAGGTTTCCATCATGCGATGTCCGGGACGCTCGGTGGCGATGGTCAGGCCATAGAGCTGGCGCGACAGACCCACGGCGAAATCGCAGATGTCGATCATCTCCTGGACTTCGCCCAGGCCCTCGGACGGTATCTTGCCGACCTCGATCGACACCAGGCGGCCGAGTTCGGCCTTGTGGGCGCGCAGTTCTTCGCCCAGCAGCCGCACCAGTTCGCCGCGCCTGGGGCCCGGCACCATCCGCCACGCCTGGAACGCCTTGTGGGCGCCGTCGATCGCCCTCGCCGCATCGGCCGGCGAAATCGTCTTCAGCGCCGCGATCTTCTCGCCCGTCACCGGGCTCTTCACGATCAGGTCGCCACCCTCGAGCACATCACCGGCAACACCAAGCTTGCCCAGAAGCCCGGCCGTTTCCTTCGCTATCGTCATGTTCATCCCTTTCAGATCCTGCCGCTTATATGGCCTCGGCCAAAGCCTTGCGCCATGCCTTCACGGTGCCCATGGGCATGCGAGGCGCGTTGATGGATTGGCATTACTCGTTTGGGGGAGAGATCGCCACCCCGGCATGGTCCAAGGTTGGACGGCAGGATTGAGCCAGGTGGGGTTCAGTGCGCCGTCTGGGCTGTGCCCGTCGCGGCACCTTCCTTCATCAGCCGGTCGATATGCATCCGGATATGGGCAGCCTCGGCGGCGGTGTTGGCAAGTGCGATGGCACGGTCGAAGGCGATGCGCGCCTCCTCGCCCCGGCCAAGCTGCATCAGCAAGCCGCCCTTGAGACCGAAGAAGTGGAAATAGCCGGACAGCCTCTGCTCCAGCGGTTCGATCATGGCGAGCGCCGCCTCGGGTCCGCGCACCTTGGAAACCGCGACCGCGCGGTTGAGGGTGATCACCGGCGAGGGCTGCATCTGCTCGAGCAGACCGTAGAGCAGGTCTATTTCCACCCAGTCGGTGTCGTCGGCCTGCACGGCGCGCGCGTGCAGCGCCGCGATCGCCGCCTGCACCTGATAGGGGCCGGGCTTGCGATGACGCAAAGCCTTGTCGACCAGCGCCAGCCCTTCGTCGATCATCTTGCGGCTCCACAGGCTGCGATCCTGGACCTCGAGCAGCACGATCTCGCCGTTTTCATCGAAGCGCGCCGGGGCACGGGCGTGCTGGAGAAGCAGCAGCGCCGTCAGCCCCATGATTTCGGCCTCGGTCTGGAACAGCCGCAGCAGCAAACGGGCCAGCCTTATCGCTTCCTCGCACAGCGGCGCACGGGCAGGCGCTTCGCCGCTGTTGGTCGAATAACCCTCGTTGAAGATCAGATAGACCATGGCGGCCACGGCAGCGAGCCGTTCGGAACGCTCGACCGCTCCTGGCGTCTCGAACGGCACGCCGGCGTCCGCGATGCGCGCCTTGGCACGGGTGATGCGTTGCTCCATGGCGCTTTCACCGACGAGGAAGGCACGCGCGATCTGCTTGACCGTGAGGCCGGAGACGATGCGCAGCGCCACCGCGATCTGCTGCGTCGCCGGCAGGTCCGGATGGCAGCAGATGAACAGCAGCCGCAGGATGTCATCGCGGTAATGCGCGCCGTCAAGCCGTTCGGCGATATCGCTTTCGGCATCTTCGAGGTCAGAGATCTGATCCTCTTCCGGCATCGGCGCCTGCTTGGCGCGTTTGCGCACCGCATCGATGCCGCTGTTGCGGCCAACAAAGATCAGCCAGGCGGCCGGATCGCGCGGCGGTCCGTTCTGCGGCCAGTTCTTCAACGCCTTGAGACAGGCATCCTGAAAGGCTTCCTCGGCCGCATCGAGATCACGAAAATAACGCAGCAGCGCGCCCATCGCCTGAGGGCGCGCCGTGCTGATCGCCGTGCTGATCCAGGCGAGTTCGGTCATGCTGGAACCCTGGCGGGATTGAAGATGGAAACCGGCCGTATCTCATAGGAACCGCCGCTCGGATTGACCTCGGACAGTTCGCGCGCGAACTCGACAGCCTCGTCGAGATCGGCGCATTCGAGCGTGTAGAAGCCGAGAAACTGTTCCTTGGTCTCGGCAAACGGCCCGTCGATGACGACAGCCTCACCCTTGACTTTCCTCAGTGTCGTCGCCGCCGTCGTCGGCAGCAGCCGCGCCACCGGGCCAAGCCGGCCCGCTTGAGCATATTTTTCCTGGACGTCGAGGAGATTGGCCATCACCTCGTCGTCCTGTTCCTTGCTCCAGGAGCAGACGACGTCTTCGGAGGCGTAGCAGAGGATGGCGTAGAGCATGGTCAGTCCTTTTCTCGATCAAAGGACGAAACAGTAGGACCGATCCCGACATGGCGTCGATAAAAAAATCCTCCACCTGCGAGGCATCGGAGCTCGATCTGAGCTTCAGTCAGCCCTCCCGGGCCCTGAGCCATCTTAGAGCCAGCGCCTCTTCATCGTCGAGACCATCTATCGACCGCTTGTGCCTGTTTGGACTTGCCCCGAAAAAGTGGAGAGTTTCCTTCTGATGAAAGGCGACCTCGATGACGAAACAGAGACAGTTTACGGATGCGTTCAAGGCGGAGGCGGTTGGCCTTGTGCGAACGAGCGGTCGGACGAAGCGGCAGATCGCGGAGGATCTTGGTGTTGGTTTCTCGACGCTGACGCGATGGATGGGTCGGCAGCTGGATCGTGAGATGGGCGATCCTGGGCGTCCGCCTGATGCTGATGTCGCCGCTGAATTGAAACGGCTGCGGCGGGAGAATGAAATCCTTCGGCAGGAGCGGGATATCTTGAAACGGGCGACGGCTTTTTTCGTCAAGGAGGGAAGTCGGTGAGGTTCGCGCTCATCGACCAGGCGAAGAAGGATTTCCCTGTGGACCGTTTGTGCGCGACGCTGGGTGTCAGCCCGAGCGGCTACTTTGCCTGGGGGCGCCGGCCGGCGTGCCGCCGGCAGCGCGACGACATGATAATGCTGGCGCATGTGCGATCGTCGTTCGCGCTGTCGAACGGAACCTATGGTAGCCCGCGCATGACGCGGGAACTGCAAGACAATGGCTTTGCCATTGGCCGGCGACGAACGGCGCGTCTGATGCGGGAGAATGGCCTCCAGGCAAGACAGAAGCGGCGGTTCAAGCGCACGACGGACAGCGAACACGCCTTTCCGGTTGCCCCCAATGTCATCGACCAGGATTTTGCCGCCACTGGTCCCAACCAGAAATGGGGTGCCGACATCTCCTACATCTGGACGCGGGAGGGCTGGTTGTACCTTGCTGTCGTCATCGATCTGTTTGCCCGCAAGGTCGTTGGCTGGGCTGCTGGCAACCGGCTACACCGCAGCCTGGCTCTGGCAGCGCTCAACAAGGCGTTCGTCATGCGGCAGCCGGAACCCGGCCTCATTCACCACTCCGACCGCGGCAGCCAATATTGTTCTATCGACTACCAAGCCGAATTGCGTGCCGCCGGCGTCATCATCTCAATGTCAGGCAAGGGCAATTGCTTTGATAACGCCATGGTCGAAACATTCTTCAAGACGCTGAAAACTGAACTGATCTGGCGCACCTCTTTCCTTACCCGCGCCGATGCCCAAGCCGCCATTGCCCGATATATCGACGGCTTCTACAATCCCATCCGGCGGCATTCCGCGCTCGACTACATCAGCCCGATGCAGTTCGAGCGAAACGCCGCCGAATGAGCAACCCGCTCTCCACTTTACCGAAGCAAGTCCAGTTCGCATCCATCATCTCGTCGAGCAATCGCCCCTCGGTCCAAGCCTCGAAGACTTGCGGATGGATATAGCATTTGCGGCATACGGCGCGCGTGTTGCCGAGCCGTTCGGCAACCTTGTCGATGGTGCTGTTCATCACTCTTTTCTGTTGCCCCCGACTATCGGGCAGGTCCGTCCGCGCAAACAGGGACGCGGCATGGATGGTACCGCCCCAGGTCCGGAAATGCTTGGAACTGAAATCCGGGCCGACGGCGTCCCGGATGTAGCGGTTGACATCGTCCGACCGCACCGGGTGCCGGTTCCCGTCTTCGTCTAGGTACTGGAACAGCTTCTGGCCCGGCAGGTCCTGGGCGTCGCGCACGATCCGGGCGATGCGGCGATCGACCAGTTTCAGTTTCCATTCCTTGCCGGACTTGCCCTTGAAGGCGAAGCGCAGGCTTGACCCCTCGATACTGACATGGCGGTCGCGCAGCGTGGTCAGCCCGAAACTCTTGTTGTCGCGGGCGTAGGCTGCGTTGCCGACCCGGATCATCGTGTTGTCGAGCAGCCAGACGATTGCCGCGACGACCCTTTCGAACGGCAGGCCATGGCGGCGCAGATCGGCATCGATCCGGCGCCGCAATTCGGGGAGGCTTTCGGCAAAGGCGATCAGGCTCGAATATTTGGCGCCATCGCGCACATCAGCCCATTGCGGATGATAGCGATATTGCTTGCGCCCGCGCTGATCCCTGCCGGTGGCCTGAATATGACCGTCGGCATCGGGCGAAATCCATACATCCGTCCAGGCCGGTGGAATGACGATCGCCCTGATACGATCAACAGTGCTTTTGCCCACGGTCCGACCGTCGGGAGCCTTGTACGTGAACCCTTTTCCGGCACGCAGGCGGCGAATACCAGGCTCGGCATCACTGACATAGGCCAACGAGGCTCGACCGGCGCAAGCCTGCGCCCCGTTCTTCGGCGCGGCCTCCCCAGCGAACGGCGACCCTGCCCTGTCAAGCATGCTTCCTCCATGAGAATTTTCCCATGGATAAGCTGCTTGCCGCCCGCTGGTTCCCTCGCCTCGCGAAACCGGGCCGGGATGTGAACCTCGTGGACCGAAGCTATAGAGCGCTTCGCAGGTGGACTTTCGGGATGGAGAACCGCCGGCGTGCCGCGAGCTTGAACTGATAACGCAGGCAGCGCCAGGCTTCCGATCTCGCTTTCGGCGCCGCCGCCGCAACAGTCAGGAATCGTGCCGCGGTCTCCAGATCGCCGCGCGCGTAGTGGACCCGGGCAATCTTCAGGGCAACGAGCCCTTCCCTTGTCTTGAGCGCCGATTTCGGAATACCGCAATCGGTAAGCGTGCGCAGTTCCCGGCGCCAGTCCAGGAAGCGTCGTACCGATTTGATCGTGAACCGATTGTCGGATCGCTCCGGCGAAACCTCATAGATCATCACGGGTTGCGAGATCATGGCGAGTGACGCCTTGCTCATCAACCGCGCCCAGAAAAGCGTGTCTTCATCATAGGCCAGTCCGACCGGGAACCTCGTGTCGCCTATGGCGATTCGGGACGCCAGTACGCTGCCCACGGCGACCGATCGGATATCGCCTCTCACATAGGCCAAAGCGTTTGCGAGACAGGCGGTCGTGTAGCCGCCGGGCACCTTGATCTGCCGATCCTTGCCATTGACCCGTCGCCGGAAGCCGCCGACGATCATCTGCGCCTTTGGCTGGGCTTCCGACCGAAGCAGCAGGGATCGAAGGCCGCCCTCGATATGCAGGTCGTCGGCGTCGATCATGTATATCCATGGACACCGCGCTTCCGCCAAGCCAAGGTTGCGGGCAGCGCCCGCGTCACGGCAACTGGCCGGCAGCACGCGCAGCGGAAGTCCCAACTGCGCGGCTGCATTCTGCGCAACCGCCGCCGTCCCGTCCGACGAGGCATCGTCGACCAGCAAAATCTCGCCGATAATTTCGATCTCTGCACGAAGCGACGCCAGCGTTCCCGCTATGGTTGCCGCTGCATCATGGGCAGGGATGATGATGCTGACTGATTTCAATACGACGAACTCCGCGTGTCCGCGTCATATACATGCGTTGGCAGTTTGTCCCCCGTACGAATACAAGATAACCGCCGCACTCCATTTTGAGAAGCAATCTCTGTGCGGTCTCGGGTTTCAGCACGTCACGCCTTTTCAAGCACGACGGGGATCACGTCGACCGCTTGCTCGCCCACCTGCCCGCCCGTGGTCTTGAGAACGCCAACGATGGGCGCCACGTCCGAATAGTCGCGACCGAAGCCGACGGTGATATGGTCGTTGCTGGCCCGCATGCCGTTGGTCGGATCGAACTCCTGCCAGCCCGCATCACGGCCGCACCAGACCTTCACCCAGGCATGCATGGCGTCGGCGCCTTCGAGCCGGGGCTTGCCCTTCGGCGGGATGGTGCGCAGGAAGCCGCTGACATAGCCGGCTGGAATGCCGAGCCCGCGCAAGCCGGCGATCATGATGTGCGAGAAATCCTGGCATACGCCGCGTTTCAGCCTGAAGGCATCGCTGGCTTTGGTTCGAACCGTGGTTGCGTCGCCGTCATAGGTGAAATCGTGGTGGATGCGGTTGCACAGATCGATCGCCGTGCCCACGGTGGAGCCCTTGGCGCTGTCCTGCGCATAGGCGGTGATCGCGGCGTCGATGCTCGAATGCGCGCTCGCGGCCAGAAAGTGATGCGGCGAAGCAGGTGACAGCGACCGCACCGCGCCGAGTTCCTGCCGGAGCCGGCGAATGTCGGGCGACACGTCGAGCCCCGGTTCCGGCCGCGACACGGACACGCGCGCGCTCATCCTGATGTCGAGTTCATCATGCGCATCGCGAAAGGCGATCGAGGTGACATTGTTGCCGAAGAAGTCGGAAAAATCCGAACGTTCGTTGGGCGCCGGCGCGAAAGACAGCGACGCGGCGATGACGCGCTGAATGCCAGCAATCGTCGACGGCAGCACGCGCACCTGGTGGCGGCCACCGCCAGCCGCCGCAGCGTAGTCGTAATGAAGATGAAGCCTGATGTCGTAAAGCATGCGCTACTTTTCTTGTCTTGGCGCAGGTTCTTGTCGCAAAACCGTGCGACACTTTTTCGGAACCTGCTTACCCGAAATAGGCTTTGGCGAGGCTGTTGTAGAGGCCGCCAATCTCATAGGCGAGATCATCCAGCGCCTTTGTCGTCATGTCCGCCGGCTCCTTGATGGCGATCTGCGTGTTGAGCTGCAGGATTTCCTTTGCCGCCGTCGACATGTGCCCTTCTCCGCCAACCGCCGGCAACAGCGCGATTTCGGCCTTCAGCCTTTCCAGCTGGAACAGGATGGAGCGCGGGTTGAGCGGATCGAGCGCCAGGAGATCGATCACCGTGCGCCGACCGGCCTGCACGGGATATTGCCGCCGATGGGTCATGACGCTGTCGCCGATCTCCAGCATCATGTCGAGGGCGCCGTCCGGCGCCTTGGCGCTGGTCAGCCGGGCCAGTGTGCGGGCGATCTGGATGCCGCGCTCCAGGCGTCGGCCGATCTCGAGGAAGCGCCAGCCCGCGAAGCGGTACATATTCTCGTGCAGCAGGCCGGAAAAACCGGCGAGTTTGCGCAATATCACCGTCATCGCCCTGGTCGCGTCGTCGCCGGGCGCCACGGTGGTCGCGAACTGATGGATGGTCTTCGACAGATCCTTCAACGCCAGCCAGCCATCGGGCGAGAAACGGTCGCGAATCTGGCCGGCGCTGTAGACGGCGCTGTCCAGCGTGCCGATCAGCCCGGACGGGATGGCCGAATCAACGTCGATGCCGAAGGGGTCGAGATAATCCCTGATGTCGGTAAGCAGCGGCATCTTGGGATCGGAGGTCTCGGCCAGCCGCACATGATAGGCGCGCAGGATGCGCACCGTGTCTTCCGAGCGCTCGATGTAGCGGCCGAGCCAGGTCAGGTTCTCGGCCGCCCGGCTGGGCAGGCTGCCCGGCCGGGTGCGGGTGAAGCTGTCGCCCTCCTGCGGCAGCAGCGTCTCGCGCTCCACCGGCTTTTCGCTGACCACCCAGACATCCGCCGCATGGCCGCCGCGCTGCATGGCGATGGCGGTCGGGTCGAGCGACAGGCCGACGCGGGCAAAACCGCCGGGCATCACCGTCCAGCCCCCGGGCGTCCGTGCCAGATAGACGCGCAGGCTCGCCGGCCGCGGCTCCAGCCTGCCGTCGGCATAGACGGGCGTGGTCGAAAGCGTCACCGCTTCCTGGCCGACAAAGTCGCCGCCACTGCGTTCGATCCCAGCGATGAGTTCAGCTCGTTCCTGCGCGGACAGCGTGGAGCCAAGCCGGGTCTGGTCGTCATCCTCGAAGGCCAACCGCGTCGACAGCGCGGGGCCGACCACCATGCGGTCGAGATTGGCCAGCACGTGCTCGCGTTCGGTTTCCTGCCCGCACCACCACGTCGCGACGCTCGGCAGCAGAAGCTCTTCGCCCCGCAAGGCGCGCGCGATCTTCGGCAGGAATGCGAGCAGCGCCCGTGTCTCCATCAGGCCGGAACCCAGCGCGTTGACAGTCGAAACTGCGCCCTGGCGGATCGCCTCGACCAGCCCCGGCGTGCCGATCTGCGAATCCGGACGCAGTTCGAGCGGATCGGCGAAGGCGGCATCAAGCCGCCGCCACAACACGCTGACCGGCATCAGGCCGGACACGGTGCGCACCATTAGCTTGCCACCGGAAACTGTCAGGTCTTCGCCCTCGAGCAGCATGATGCCGAGATAGCGGGCGATGTAGGCGTGTTCATAGTAGGTTTCGTTGAGCGGCCCCGGCGTGAGGATCGCGACACGACCTTCGGATTCCTTGGCCATGCCGATCAGCGCGTCGCGAAAGCGGCGGAAGAAGCCGGCGAGGCGATGGACGTGCATCTCGCCATAAATGTCGGAGAGCGCACGTGTGGTGGCGACGCGGTTTTCGAGCGCGAAGCCGGCGCCTGACGGCGCCTGCGTGCGATCGCCCAGAACCCACCACTGGCCGTCCGGACCACGCCCGAGTTCGAAGGCACAGAAATGCAGGAAATGGCCGCTGGCCGGCATGGTGCCGACGATGGGCCGCAGATATTCGGGGCTGGCCGCGATCAGCCGGGCCGGCAGGATGCCCTTTTCGATGAGCTGGTTCGGCCCGTATATATCGGCGACCGTGTCCTCGAACAATTCCGCGCGCTGTACGAGCCCGGCGCTGATGTCGGCCCATTCCTTTTCGCCTATGAGCACGGGAACATGCGCCAGCGGCCATTCCCTCTCGGCGCCGGCCTTGTCATAGACGCGGTAGTAGACGCCGGCATCGCGAAGATACTGGTCGGCGCGAGCAAAGCGCTGGCCGAGTTTTTCCGGCCCCAGTGCCTCAAGCGCTTCGATGAAGTGCTTCCAGACCGGGCGGGGATTGCCAGAGGCGTCGACCATCTCGTCGACGACGCCGTCGATCGGCCGGTAGTGCTCCAGCAGATTGTGCGGCTTGCCGCGTACCTTCTTGTGATTCCCCTTTGCCATCGTCGATCAGAGTCTTGGAGGGCGCCTGAGGTCAAGGGTCATCGGGAAATCTTCAGCGGGTTCTTCGCTGTGCGGCACATAACCGGACGGTGTATGGCCACGCGGCTCGAAGCGGGCGAGCCGCCGCGCCTCCGCTTCGTTGCCATTGACCGGAAATGTGTCGTAGCTGCGGCCGCCGGGATGAGCGACATGATAGACGCAGCCACCGACAGCCCGGCCCGACCAACGGTCATATATATCGAAGACGAGCGGCGTGTTGACCGGAAGCGCCGGATGCAGGCCTGATGCCGGCTGCCAGGCCTTGAAGCGCACGCCGGCCACCGCGACCTCGCGGTTGTCCGTCACCCGCATCGGCACAATGCGCCCATTGCAGACGATGGCATGACGCTCGGGGTTCAACCCCTCGGTCTTCACCTGCAGCCGCTCGACCGAGGAATCGACGAAGCGTACCGTGCCGCCAATCGCGCCCTGCTCGCCCATGACATGCCACGGCTCCAGCGCCTGGCGCAGTTCCAGCTTGATGCCAGCGTGCTGGACCTCGCCGCAGAAGGGAAAGCGGAATTCGAGCTGGGCGTCGAACCATTCGGGGCGGAACTCAAAACCATTGAGCTTGAGGTCGTCGAGCACGTCGAGGAAATCGGCCCAGACATAGTGCGGCAGCATGAAACGGTCATGCAGCGATGTGCCCCAGCGCACGAAGCGGCCGTCGAGCGGGTTTTTCCACGCGCGGGCAATAATAGCGCGGACCAAGAGCTGCTGCGCCAGGCTCATGCGCGCATTGGGCGGCATCTCGAAGCCACGGAACTCGACCAGCCCCAGCCGGCCGGTTGGGCCATCCGGCGAAAACAGCTTGTCGATGCAGATTTCCGAACGGTGCGTATTCCCGGTGACGTCGGTCAAAAGGTTGCGGAACAGCCGGTCGACCAGCCACGGCAATGGCGCATTGCCTTGATCGGGATGTGGCACCTGCGCCATGGCGATTTCGAGTTCGTAGAGCGAGTCATGCCTGGCCTCGTCAAAACGCGGCGCCTGGCTGGTCGGGCCGATGAACAGGCCGGAGAACAGATAGGACAAGGATGGACGCCGCTGCCATTGCAGCACCAGGCTCTTCAACAGATCGGGCCGGCGCAGGAACGGGCTGTCGTTGGGCGTCGCGCCGCCGACAACGACATGGTTGCCGCCGCCGGTGCCGGTGTGACGGCCGTCGATCATGAACTTGTCTGCGCCAAGCCGCGTCTGCCGCGCCTCCTCATAGACAGCCGTCGTCGTCGCCACGCAATCCTGCCAATTGGCGGCGGGATGGATGTTGACCTCGATGACGCCCGGATCCGGAGCTACGCGGATGACGTTAAGGCGCGGATCGTGTGGCGGCCCATAGCCCTCGATATGGACGGGCAGGCCGATTGCCTTTGCCGCGTTTTCAGCCGCGGCAACGAGTTCGAGATAATCCTCCAGGGCCTCGACCGGGCATGAACACGCAGAGCCGCCCGTCGCGTGGCTCGACCGAAAGCGCGGTGCGCACCGCGCCGCCGATCTCGGTGATCTCCTGCTCGACCCGGTCCTGTTGGCCAGTCGCGGCGGTGAACGACACCGCCTGCTGGCGGCGCGCCATTTCATCGGCGCCTTCCAGTTCTGTTGGAGCCGCGGTGGGCAAGATGGCTTCGCGCGCCGGCAGCGGTCCGCGCGGCAGCGACGGATCGACCGGCACGATGTAGGGGAATTGCGCCGGCGGCACATAGGGCAACGTGCCCAGCGGCAGACGATAGCCAACTGGTGAATCGCCGGGCACCAGGAACAGCCGGCCGCGCCGCGTCTTCCATTTTTCAGAGCGCCAGCGCGGCCCCGAGGCCTGGCTGTTCCAGCGCTGCACCGGCAGCACATAGCCCGACGGCTTCGTCAGCCCGCGTTCGAACACCTTTGCCATGCGGCTGCGCTCTTCCGGGTCTTCCAGCTTCGAATTGGACGGATCGACATTGTCGGGCAGCTTGCCTTCCTTGAGCAGCCATTCGGCCGGATCCTCATAGGCTTCGCTGACCATGGCCTTTTCGATGCCGAGTTCGCCGGCAATAGCGGTGAGCAAGCTCTCGGCCTGCTGCGGACCGATATCAGACTCGCTCTTTTCATGGGCGATCAGCGACGGGTCTCTCCATACCGGCTCGCCATCGGCGCGCCAGTAGAGCGAAAAGGTCCAGCGTGGCAGGCTCTCGCCCGGATACCATTTGCCCTGGCCGTAATGCAGGAAGCCGCCTGGCGCGAAGCGTTCGCGCAGCCGGCGGATCAGCGCATCGGCCTTTTCGCGCTTGGTCGGCCCGACGGCGGCGGTGTTCCACTCCGCGGACTCGAAATCGTCGATCGAAACGAAGGTCGGCTCGCCGCCCATCGTGAGGCGCACATCCCCGGCCTTGAGCACGGCATCGACCTTGTTGCCGAGCGCGTCGAGCGCCAGCCAGCTTTCATCGGAGAACGGTTTGGTGATGCGCGGATGCTCGGCGATGCGGTCGACACGCATCTCGAAGCCGAACTCGACATTGGCGAAGCTCGCCATGCCGGAAATCGGCGCGGCATTGCGGAAATGCGGTGTCGCCGCCAGCGGCACATGGCTTTCGCCGGTGAGCAGGCCCGAGGTCGGATCGAAACCAATCCAGCCGGCTCCCGGCAGATACACCTCGCACCAGGCGTGCAGATCGGTGAAATCGACGGCGGTGCCCGGCGGGCCGTCGAGCGCGACGAGATCCGGCTTCAACTGGATCAGGTAGCCGGAGACGAACCGCGCGGCAATGCCGAGATTGCGCAGGATCTGCACCAGCAGCCAGCTTGAATCGCGGCACGATCCCTTGGCCGCGGCCAGCGTCTCCTCCGGCGAGAACACGCCCGTTTCCAAGCGCACGATGTAGGCGATCTCGCGCTGCAGCCGGGCATTGAGGTCGACGACGAAATTGACGGTGTTGGTCGGTTGGCGATCGATGGTCTTCAGGAAGGCCGACAGCAGCGGACCCGCTGGCTCCGGTGTCCGGTAGATCGTCAGATCGTCCCTGATGTCTTCGGGATATTCGAACGGAAAGATCTCCGCCGACGGCTCGACGAAGAAATCGAACGGATTGTAGACCGTCATGTCGGCGACGAGGTCGACCTCGATCTTCAGCTCCGTCACCGGTTCGGGAAAGACGAAGCGGGCGAGGAAGTTACCGTAGGGGTCCTGCTGCAGATTGACGAAGTGATTGGCCGGCTCGACCTTCAGCGAATGGCTGAGCACCTTGGTGCGGGAGTGAGGCGCCGGCTGCAGCCTGATAACCTGGGGGCCGAGAACCACCGGCCGGTCGTATTTGTAGTGGGTCAGGTGATAGACGGCTGCCAGAATTGCCATGGGGCCCCGGAATTCAGCGTTTAAACCAATTCGCTGAACCCTGACACATCTGGCCGCCAATCTCCAAGCGGATGTTGCGGTGCACCTAAATTAAAGAACCATGGCCGGCTTAAGGCGTGTTGAGATTCAGGTCAGGCCGAGCCGAAAATGGCTGATACCGAGAACCGGAGCGGAGCGTACTTAAAGTACGTGAGCACCGGAAGCGCAGGAAGCCGCTATTTGCAGGCCGGCATCATCTAAATATCGACACAGCTCAGAAAAACGCCTGTATCCCCGTCTGTGCCCGTCCCAGGATCAGCGCGTGCACGTCATGCGTGCCCTCGTAGGTGTTGACGGTCTCCAGGTTCTGCGCGTGGCGCATGACGTGGTAGCCGATCTGGATGCCGTTGCCGCCATGCATGTCGCGGGCCTGGCGGGCGATATCGAGCGCCTTGCCGCAATTGTTGCGCTTGACGATCGAGATCATCTCCGGGGCCATCTTGCCCTCATCCATCAACCGCCCGACGCGCAACGATGCCTGCAGGCCGAGCGCAATCTCGGTCTGCATGTCGGCGAGCTTCTTCTGGTACAGCTGCGTGCCGGCCAGCGGCTTGCCGAACTGCTTGCGGTCGAGACCATATTGGCGGGCGCGGAACCAGCAATCCTCGGCAACGCCCATGACGCCCCAGGAAATGCCGTAGCGGGCGCGGTTGAGGCAGCCGAACGGGCCCTTCAGGCCGGAGACGTTGGGCAGCAGCGCATCTTCACCGACTTCGACGCCTTCCATCACCACTTCACCGGTGATCGACGCGCGCAGGCTGAGCTTGCCGCCGATCTTCGGTGCCGAAAGACCCTTCATGCCCTTTTCCAGCACGAAGCCGCGGATCTCGTCCTTGCCGTTCTCGCCCTTCAACTTCGCCCACACCACGAAGACGTCGGCGATCGGCGCGTTGGAAATCCACATCTTCGAGCCGGTCAGCCTGTAGCCGTTGGCGGTCTTCTCGGCGCGCGTCTTCATGCCGCCCGGATCGGAGCCGGCATCCGGCTCGGTCAAGCCGAAGCAGCCGATCCATTCGCCGCTGGCGAGCTTGGGCAGGTACTTCTTGCGCTGTTCTTCCGACCCATAGGCATGGATCGGATACATCACCAGCGACGACTGCACTGACATCATCGAGCGGTAGCCGGAATCGATGCGGTCGATTTCGCGCGCGACCAGACCATAGGTCACGTAATTCGAGCCGAGCCCGCCATATTCCTCTGGGATGGTGATGCCGAGCAGGCCGGCCTCGCCCATCTCACGGAAGATCGACGGATCGGCGGTCTCGTTGAGATAGGCCTCTTCGATGCGCGGCGCGAGCTTGTCGGCGGCAAAACTGGCCGCCGCGTCGCGCATCATGCGCTCGTCTTCCGACAGCTGATCCTCGAACAGGAACGGATCTTCCCAGACGAATGCATTCTTGTCGCCGGCCATGGCTCTCTCCCAAATTCATGCGTGTCGCCCCAAAACTATCAGCGATCCTAGGGAACATGCACAGACAAAAATCCTGAATTGCCCCGGCTTATCGGCCTCCGGTCCGAGAAAATCAAACGAAATTGCCTCACCAATCCATGAGTGTTAGTAATGAATTATGAGCGTCCAGCGCCGCCTTTTGCCGAATATCAGCGCGCTTGCCGCCTTCGAGGCGGTGGCGCGTCTGGGCAGTTTCACCGCCGCGGCCCAGGAGCTAGACCTGACCCAGGGGGCCGTAAGCCGGCAGATCAAGCTGCTGGAAGACCAGTTCGGTCGCCGGCTGTTTGAGCGTGATAGCCGCAATGTCCGGCTGTCAGTCGCTGGCGAAATCTATGCGGAAGCAGTGCGTTCGGCACTCGGGCAACTGCGCGACGCAGCCCTTGGATTGATGAGCAATCGGCATGTTGGCATTCTCAACCTGGCCATATTGCCGACCTTCGGCACGCGCTGGCTGATGCCGATGATCCCTGGTTTCGTCGAAAACAACCCCGATATCACCATCAACTTCGTCACCCGTGTTGGCCGCTTCGACTTCACCCGGGAAAGGCTGGACGCCGCCATCCACTACGGCCTGCCGGACTGGCCGGATGCCGATTCCACGCTGCTGGTGCATGAGACCGTGGCGCCGGTGGCCTCGCCCGAATTCCTCGTCGGCCGTGCCATCGCCACGCCGGCCGATATCGGCCGCCAGCCGCTCTTGCACATGGCGACGCGCCCCGGTGCATGGACCGAGTGGTTCGAATATGAGGGCCTGAGCGCGCCGACCGGACCGGGCATGCAGTTCGAGCAGTTCGGCACGGCAGCGCAGGCCTGCATGGCCGGGCTCGGCGTGGCGCTATTGCCGCAGATACTCATCGCCGGCGAGTTGCAGCGCGGCCAGCTCGTGCCCACACGGGGCCGGCCGATGCAAAGCCGCAGCGCCTATTACCTGGTCGTGCCACACGACAAGCGCGGCCATCCGCCGGTCGCGAGTTTTCGTGATTGGCTGTTGGGCCAGGTTGAGAAGGAGCCGGCTGTTCTGGCGTGGTAGCTACTTCCGTTTCAGCGCATCCGCCAGTGCGGCACCAAACGCTCCCTGCTGTGCTGGTCGTTCCGGCTGGCGCTGCGGCGCCGGCGAACGCGGCGCGGGCTTTCCGCCACCATTGTCACGCGGTCCGCCTCTCGATGCACCGCCGCCCTCGCCACCATCCTTGCGCATCGAAAGGGCGATGCGCTTGCGCTTGATGTCGACCTCGACGACGCGCACTTTCACCACGTCACCGGCCTTCACGATCTCATGCGCATCCTTGATGAAACGGTCGGCCAATTGCGAGACATGCACCAGCCCATCCTGGTGGACGCCAATATCGACGAAAGCGCCGAAGGCGGCGACATTGGTCACCGTGCCCTCCAGGAGCATCCCCGGCTTCAAATCCTTGATGTCATCGACGCCGTCGGCGAAGGTCGCCGTCTTGAAACCGGGGCGCGGATCGCGGCCCGGCTTTTCCAGCTCCGCCAGGATGTCGCGCACCGTCGGCAGGCCGAAACGCTCGTCGACGAAGACGCGTGGATCGAGCGCCTTGAGTGCGGCGCTGTCGCCCATCAGCGAACGGACGTCGCGCCCGCAGGCCGCCACGATCTTCTTGGCGACGCCATAGGCTTCCGGATGCACGGACGAGGCATCGAGCGGCTCGCTGCCATTGGCGATGCGCAGGAATCCGGCGGATTGTTCGAACGCGCGCGGTCCGAGCCGTGGCACCTTGAGCAGTTCCTTCCGGCTGGCGAACGGGCCAGTGGCGTCGCGATGCGCGACGATGGCGTCGGCGAGCGACGCGCCGAGGCCCGAGACCCGCGCCAGCAGCGGCGCCGAAGCCGTGTTGAGATCGACGCCGACCGCGTTGACCGCGTCCTCGACCACCGCTTCCAGTGAGCGGCCGAGCCGGTACTGGTCGACATCGTGCTGATACTGGCCGACGCCGATCGACTTGGGTTCGATCTTGACCAGTTCGGCCAGCGGATCCTGCAGGCGCCGCGCGATCGAGACAGCGCCGCGCAGCGACACGTCGAGGTCGGGAAACTCGGCCGCCGCCGTTGCCGACGCGGAATAGACCGACGCGCCGGCTTCGCTGACGATCACCTTGAGCGGCTTGGGGCCGCCATCCGCCGGCATATCGGACAGCATGTCCGCCACCAGCTTCTCCGTCTCGCGGCTGCCAGTGCCGTTGCCGATGGAAATCAGCTCGACCTTGTGCAGGCGGATGAGCTTGGCGAGTTCGGCCTGCGTTCCGCGCACATCGTTCCTGGGCGGAAACGGATAGACCGTCGTCGTCGTCAGCACCTTGCCGGTTCCGTCGACCACCGCCACCTTGACGCCTGTGCGGATGCCCGGGTCGAGCCCCATCGTGGCGCGCGAGCCGGCGGGCGCGGCCAGCAGCAGGTCCTTTAGGTTGCGGGCGAAGACATGGATCGCCTCCTCTTCGGAGCGCTCGCGCAGGTCGCGCATCAGGTCGAGCGTCAGGTGCAGCGACAGTTTTATGCGCCAGGTCCAGCCGGCGACATCCATCAGCCAGCGGTCGCCCGGCAGGCTCCCACCAATGGCATAGGCATTGGCGATCATCCGCTCGACCGGCTTCACCGGTGACGTGTCGTCAGCATCGACGTCGATGTCCAGCGACAGCACTTCCTCGTTGCGGCCACGCAGCATGGCCAGCGCACGATGGCTGGGCACCGTGGCCCAGCGCTCGAAATGGTCGAAATAGTCGGAAAATTTCGCGCCAGCCTCCTGCTTGCCGTCGACGACCCTGGCGCGCATGAAGGCGCGCTCCTTCATGTAGGCCCGCAGCTTGCCGACCAGATCGGCATTTTCGGCGAACTGCTCGGACAGGATGTCGCGCGCGCCGTCGAGCGCGGCCTTGGTGTCAACAACCTCCTCGCTGACATAGGCCGAGGCCAGCTCGGCGGGCACGAGCGAACGGTTGCCAAGAATGGCCTCCGCCAGCGGACCCAGCCCGCGCTCCCTGGCGATCTCGGCCTTGGTGCGGCGCTTGGGCTTGTAGGGCAGGTAGATGTCTTCCAGTTCCGCTTTGGTGACGGCTGTGATGATCTTCGTCTCGAGCTCTGCCGTCAGTTTGCCCTGCTCGCGGATGGAACCCAGGATTGTGTCGCGGCGGGCATCCAGTTCACGCAGATAGGCAAGCCGCTCGGCAAGCAGGCGCAGTTGCGTGTCATCAAGCCCGCCGGTGACTTCCTTGCGGTAGCGCGCCACGAACGGCACCGTCGCACCCTCGTCCAGCAGTTGGATCGCCGCGGCGGCCTGCTCGGGCCGTGCGGTGATCTCGGTGGCGATGATCGCTGCGATGCGTCTGATGTCGGATGCCATGTCGTTCCCGCTGCTGTCGAAAAGAGCGGCGACCATAGGCGCTGACGACAGCTCCGCCAACCGCCGCGTTTTGACCGGCGGGACAAGTCCACAAGAAAGCGAGCCGAGCTGGGACCCTCAGAGCAGTCAGACCAGTTGGGTCAGCCCCTCGAAGAACGCGACGATCTCGATATCCAGCGGGTCGTCGACAGGCTCCGGCTGTGACGACATCTTGGCGATCACCACTTCCGCCTTCGGGTCGACATAGAGCCACTGGCCGTGGATGCCGATGCCGCAATAGGCGCCGCTCGGCTTGCCCGACTGGTACCATTTGTTGCGGTAACGGCCTTGCGGAAACAGCGGCACCATCGTGCCACGCTGCCAGGCATCCGAACTGCCGCCGGTGCTGGTCGTGTCCTCGACCCAGGCCTGCGGCACGACGCGGCGGCCATTGGCCATGCCGCCCTGCCGCATCATCTCGCCGACGCGGGCCAGATCGCGCGGCGTCACCGAAATGCCACCGGCGGTGCGCGCCGTGCCTTCCATGTCGACACCCACCGATGCTTCGCTGACCGCACCCAGCGGCTGCCAAAGCTTGTCGCGCATCAGGTCGGTGAAGCGCTGGCCCGACGCGCGTTCGAGCAGCAGGCCGAGCAGGTCGGAATTGGGCGAGCGGTAGCGGAAGGTCTGGCCATGCGGTTCGGCAAGGCGCTGCAAGGTCAGCAGAAACTCGCGCAGGCTTTCACTGCCGCCGCCCGGATTCCACAGCGTGGCGCGACGATAGCGGGCAAAGGCGCTTTCCGGATCGAGATAGGCTTCCTCGAAATCGAGGCTGACCGTCATGTCCAGCACGTGCCGCGCCGTCGCATCGCCATAGGCCGAGCTGGCGGCTTCCGGAATGTACCTGGCCACCGGGGCTTCCGGATCGAAAACGCCCTCGCCCTCCAGTATCCCAGCGACGATGGCGGTCAGCGACTTGCTGACCGAAAAGACGATGTGACGCGCGCCGAAATCCATATGCGGCGCGAACCAGTCGCCGACGAGCTTGCCGCCTTTCATGATCGTCAGCGCATCGGTGCTGGAGCGCGCAAGAAAGCCGGTCACGGTCTCGGTGCCGCCGGAAATGGCGACCTTTTCGTTGAGCAGTCCGCCCAGATCCTTCGCGGGGGCCTCGCTGGCGCCCGATGCTGCCGCAATGCGCGCGGTCGGCACCAGTTCGCCGAGGTTCTGGAACGACCAACGGTTGAACGGGTTTTCGCGCCAGTTGGCGAGCTGCACCTTGTTGCGGGCAAAGCCATATCGGGTTTCGAACGCGGTCTTGCCGGTCATGGCGGTTCCTTCCGGGTCTCGTTTTTAGGACTTGGTCTTTTCTGGGCTCAGGCCAGGGCGGCGGCGATGGCATGCACGGCTTTCACCGTCGCCACCGAATAGGCGACATTGCTGAAATCCGGCCAGGTCGAAAGCTTCACCACGACCATTCCTGTGTTCCAGTCGATATGGATCATCTGCCCGAACACGCCCCGGCACATCAGCGCGCGCGAGCTGGGATTCTCGATCCAGAACTGGTTGCGGTAGCTGCCTTCGGGCAGGCTCGAACTGAAATCCGGCCCGTGCCTGCCGGTGCGCGTTGCCTCGATCCATTCGGCCGGCACGATACCGCGCCCATTGTCGAGGATCAGCTGGCCGAAGCGGCCATAGTCGCGCAGCGTCGCGTTGAAGCCACCATCGGCAAGCGCGTAGCCGGCGCTGTCGACGGTGAAACAAGCGCTTTCCTCGGCGCCGAGCTTTTGCCAGAGCTCTTCCGAAACCAGTTGCGCCAGCCGCTTGCCGGTTACCCGCTCCATGATGAAGGCGAGCACGTCGGTCTCGATCGAGCGATATTCGAACGCCGCGCCATGCGGCCGGACCGTATCCTTGAGCCCGAGGATCACCTCATACATATGCGCCGGCCAGCGAAAATCCGGATCGCTGCCGGGCGGCACTGGCTTCCAGCCGGTCGCGACATCGACCTGGCCGATGTCCGAATAGCGGTCGGTATACGCCTCGGAAAAGCGCACGCCGGTCGTCATGTCCAGCACGTGCCGCACGCTGGCGCCGGCCCATCCGGTCACGCTGAGTTCCGGCAGGTAGTTTGTTACCGGCAGCGCCGGATCGATCAGGCCGCGCCCGACCAATATGCCGAACACCGAGCCGGTGATCGACTTCGCCATCGACTGCGACAGGTGCAGCGACCGGTCGGTCATGCCGTTGGAATAGCGCTCATAGGCGATCTTGCCGTCCTTGAGCACAAGGAAGCCGTCGGTATAAGTCTCGTCGAGCAGCCCGGCCAGCGTCGTGGCGGCGCCGGCGCTGTCACTTACTGGCAGCGCGTCGAGATCGACCTCGGTCCGCTCAAAGCGGTGGCGATGGCCGCTGCCGCGCCAGACCTCGACGGTCGGCAGGATTTCGCGGATATGCTGGAAGGCCCAGCGATTCCAGGGTGCACGGTCCCAGTCGAGCTTCGGCGGCACCATGGTTGGCGGCGAGCCCTGCATGATCGGCGGTAGCGGGTCGCTGTTGCGGTAGGAACTCATGGCATCACCAGCCTGAAATGGGAGAGCCCGGCACCAGCCGGTGCCAGGCTCTGATGGTCGGCTTACTTCTGCAGCTCGGTCCAGATTTTGGTGTAGATCGCATCGGTCTCCGCCGCGCACATCATGGCCATCGTGCCATGCGGCTTGCTGGCCTCCGGAATGATGATCTCGGGTGCGTCCTTCATCTCCGCCGGCATGAACTTCTCCGACCCGGCGATGCCGTTCGCATAGCGGTGATAGGCGGAAAGCCCGGCCGCGATCTCGGGGTCCATGATGAAGTTCTGGAACAGCTTGGCGTTCTCGACGTTCTTGGCGTCCTTCAGCACGACGACGTTGTCGCTCCAGTAGGTGAAACCTTCCTTCGGATAGCCGAAGTGGACTTCGGGGCGCGCCAGCCGGATGCGCAGTCCCGCCCCGTTCCAGGTGGTGGAGGCCTGGAAATCGCCGGCCTTCATCTTGTCGATGGCGCTGTATTCCATCGCGACCCAGTTCGGCTTGGCCGCAACCAGCAGGTCACGCGCCTTCTTCAGCACGTCCCTGTCAGCCGTGCACTGCTCGCCGCCGACATAGCGGATCGCAGCGGTCATGACGTCCTTCATTTCAGGAACGACATTGACCTTGCCCTTCAGCTCGTCAGGCGTGTTGAAGATGATCCCCCAGGTGTTGATATCGCCCTTGTAGGTGCTGGTGTTGACGACGGTGCCGACCGTTCCCCAAGCCCACGGCACGGAATATTTGCGGCCGGGATCGAATTCGGGATTGGCCCATTCAGGCGCGATGTTCTTGGCGTTCTCCATGCCGCCCGGATTGGTCTCGAGCAAAAGCCCTTCCTTGATCCAGATCGGCAGGTGGGTCTGCGAGGGAACGGCGACGTCGAAGCCGCTGCCGCCCTGGCGCACCTTGGCGAGTGCCGTGTCGTTGGAGTCGTAGTCGGTGATCGTCACCTTGACCTGGTACTTCTCCTCGAACTTCTTGATGACGTCGGGGCTGGTGTAGTTACCCCAATTGTAGATGTTGAGCGCACCATCGGCATGAGCGAAGCTGGTTGCGGCCAACAGGGCCAGGGCCGCCGTGGCGGCGGACAATTTCAAATTCACGGCAATATTCCCTTTTTACCTGTGACGTCTTCTGCAAAAGCGCAGATAAGACGCTGGTGATCAGCCGGGATCGATCTTTATCGATCCCGGCCGCGATGATGTTGGTAGAACGCGCGAAGCTTACTTCTGCAGCTCGGTCCAGATCTTGGTGTAGAGTTCCTGGGTTTCCGGCGGGCACATCTTCTGCAACTCGCCAAGCGGCTTGTCTTCGGCCGGAATGACGACTTCCGGCGCATCCTTCATGTCGGCTGGCATGAACTTGTCCGAACCGGTGATGGCGTTGGCGTAGCGATGGAAGGCCGAGAGACCCGCCGCGTTTTCCGGATCCATGATGAAGTTCTGGAACAGCTTGGCGTTCTCGACGTTCTTGGCTTCCTTCAGAACGACCACGTTGTCGCTCCACAGGCCATAGCCTTCCTTCGGATAGTTGAAGTGGATGGCCGGGTTGGCCAGCCGCTGGCGCAGCGCCGAACCATTCCAGTCGCTGGTCGCCTTGAAGTCGCCGGCGCCCATCTTCTCGATGGTGTTGTATTCCATGGCGATCCAGTTCGGCTTGGCCGCCACCAAGAGGTCACGCACCTTCTTCAGCACAACCTTGTCGTCCGTGCACTGCTGGCCGCCGACATACTTGATCGCGGCGAACATCACGTCGCCCATTTCGGGAACGACGTTGACCTTGCCCTTCAGCTCGTCCGGCGTGTTGAAGACGATGCCCCATGTATTGGCCGGGCCCTTGTAGGCGTCGGTGTTGACGACGACGCCGATCGTACCCCAAGCCCACGGAACGCTGTATTTGCGGCCTGGGTCGAAATCGGGATTGGCCCAATCCGCCGCCACGTTCTTGAAGTTTTCCATCTTGCCCGGATCGGTCTCCTGGATGAGGCCTTCCTTGATCCAGATCGGAATGTAGGTCTGCGAAGGCACCGCGATGTCGAAGCCGGTACCGCCCTGGCGAACCTTGGCGAGCGCCGTATCGTTCGAATCGTAGTCGGTGATCGTGACCTTGACGTTGTACTTGGCCTCGAACTTCTTGATCACGTCGGGGCTGGTGTAGTTGCCCCAATTGTAGATGTTCAGCACGCCGTCGGCGCGGGCGAGGCCCGTCGTGGCGAGCAACGCCAACCCCATGGCGGTTGCTGTTGTCTTCCAGTTCATGTTTTTAGCTCCCATTGTCGGTTCAGTCTCGTTTCCTGCTGATGATGAAAAACAACGTGACGATCGCGACCGAAAGCAGCAGGAAGGCGGTCGATATCGCGTTGATCTCGGGTGTTATGCCGCGGCGTATCTGGCCGAGCATGTAGGTCGGCAGCGTATCCTGGCCGCCGGACTTGACGAACTCGGTGATGACCACATCATCAAGCGAGATGACGAAGGCCAGCATCAGCCCGGCAAGGATGCCCGGCCACAAAAGCGGCAGCGTGATGCGCCGGAAGGTCTTCCACGGCGTCGCGTAGAGATCGGCGGCGGCGCGTTCCAGCGTCAGGTCCATATTCTCCAGCCGCGCCCGGATCGGCAGATAGGCGAAGGGAATGCAGAACGCCGTGTGCGCGGCGATCAGATAGCCGAGGCCGGAATAGCCGGTGAAGATCTTGATGCGCGAGAAGAAGATCAGCAGCGCCACGCCGGTGACGATCTCGGGCACCATCAGCGGCTGGTTGATCGCCGCGTATTTGAAGGTGAGGCCGGGATAGGAAGCGGTGCGCGTGGTGGCGAGCGCGGCCATGGTGGCGCAGATCGTGGCAAGCGTCGCGGCGATGGCGCCGATCTGGAAGGAGCGCAGCGTCGCGTCGATGACCTGCGTATTCTGCCATGCCGACTGGAACCATCTGAGCGAAAACCCGCCCCATTCGGACGTCGAGCTTGCCGCGTTGAAGGCGTAAACGACCAGCACGAGTATCGGCAGATAGAGCACCACGAAACAGGTCGCCGCGATCGCGGTGAATCCCGGCTGATGCTTGATGGAGAAGTTGCTAGCCATGACGCACCCCCGACTTTCCGGCATTGCGCACATAGGCAAGCAGCGCCACCATGACGATCAGCATGACGGTGATCGACAGCGCTGAACCCAGTGGCCAGTTACGGCCTTGGCCGAACTGCAATTCGATCAGGTTGGACAGCATCATGTTCTTGCCACCGCCCAGCACGCTCGGCGTCACATAGGCGCCAAGTGCGGGAATGAAGACAAGGATGGAACCCGCGATGACGCCAGGTTTGACCAGCGGGAAGATGATCTTGCGCAGCACCTTGAAGCGCGTCGCGTAGAGATCATAGCCCGCTTCCACCAGCCGGAAATCGAGCTTCTCCATGCTGGCGTAGATCGGCAGCACCATCAGCGGCAGATAGACATAGGCCATGCCGATGAGGATCGCCGTGTCGGTGTAGAGGATCTGGATCGGCGCCGAGATGATGCCGAGCTTGAGCAGGATCGTGTTGATGATGCCTTCGTTGCGGATGATCTGCAGCACCGCGAAGGTGCGGATCAGCAGGTTCGTCCAGAACGGAATGGTGATCAGGAACAGCCAGAGATCCCTGGTCTTTTCGCTGCGCGTCGCCATGAAATAGGCGGTCGGGAACCCAAGCGCCAAAGTGGCGATCGTCGTCACGACGGCAAGCTTGATCGAGCGCAGGAAGATGGTGACGTGCGCCGCCGCGAGCGAAAGCGTATCGTCGAAAATATCGCGTTCCAGCAGCACCGATGTCCAGGCGTCGGGCGAGAATTGCCACTTCACGTCGCCATAGGCGCCGGGCGTCAGGAACGAATAGACCAGCACGATCAGCAGCGGGCCGGTCGCCGCCAAGAAAATGATCAACAGCGCCGGCGCCGACAGGAACCAGCGGTCACGAATGTCCCGCCGCTCCGCCGCTTTGGCGACTTCTTCCGCAGTCGCCATCATCAATCCTTCAGGACCTGGGCGGCGTCGCCACCGATGAGGATGCCGACCTTGCCGCCCTGCACGATCCCGTCGCCGACGCCGCGGCTGTTTTGCCGCCGCACGATGAAGGGTTCGCCATCATCAAGGCGAAGATGGAAATGGGTGTCCGTGCCCAGATAGACCACGTTCTCGACCGTGCCGGAAAGCGAGGCGCTGGAACTGGTCGCGCTCAACTGCGAATGTTCGGGGCGCACCACGATGGTGACCTTGCCGTCCGGGGTAAAGCCATCCGGCAGCGTGGCCGGGATTTCCACGCCCGATGACAGCTTCACCGTCGCCTTGCCAGCGGACACGCCCACCACATCGGCCTTGAGGAAGTTCGATTCACCGATGAAGTCGGCGACGAACCGCTCGGCCGGCCGGTCGTAGATGTCGCGCGGCGAGCCGACCTGCAGGATCTTGCCCGACGACATCACCGCGATGCGGTCCGACATCGTCAGCGCTTCTTCCTGGTCATGGGTGACGAAGATGAAGGTGATGCCGGTCTCGTTCTGCAGCCGCTTCAGCTCGATCTGCATGTCCTTGCGCAGCTTGTAGTCGAGCGCCGACAACGGTTCGTCGAGCAGCAGCACTTTCGGCTGCGGCGCCAGCGCCCGGGCCAGCGCCACGCGCTGCTGCTGGCCGCCGGAGATCTGGCTGGTGCGGCGAGCCGCCAGCGCTTCCATCTTGACCAGCTTCAGCATCTCGGCGACGCGCGCCTTGATCTCGGCCTTCGGCTTGCCCAGCATCTCCAGACCGAAGCCGATATTCTCGGCCACCGTCATGTGCGGGAACAGCGCGTAGGACTGGAAAACGGTGTTGACCGGCCGCTTGAATGGCGGCAGCACGGCGATGTCCTGACCATGGAGCAGGATTTCGCCGGCACTTGGAAAGTCGAAGCCGGCGATCAGCCTGAGCAGAGTCGTCTTTCCACACCCGGAAGGTCCGAGCAGCGTGAAGAACTCGTTTTCGCGGATCGACACCGAAACCGTGTCGAGAGCCGCCACTTGCGCCTCGCCGGTGCCGAACACCTTGCGGACGCCACGAACTTCAATTGCATTCTTACCCGGTTGATCCGGCACGATTACCCCATTGTTTAGCCTGCCGTTGGGGGCAGGTCTGATTGTTGTTTGATTGTTCCCGAAAGCTGGTCAGCCCGACCACCTCAGCCGATCCCAATCGAGAAAGCAAGCCCCCAGCGCCATCAAGCCTGATGGGTGACTTTGCCGCCACAGATCGTGATCTGCGATCGCACATGATGAATCATCTCGGGGTCGATTGCCTCGATGTCGGCCGACAGCACCACCAGATCGGCCATGTATCCCGGCCTCAGCGCGCCCTTGCGATGCTCGGCGAATTCGGCATAGGCGCCCTCAACGGTATAGGCCGCCAACGACTCACGGACCGAGAAACTCTGGTCCGGATCGCTCTGCGCCCATGGCTTGCGCAGCACCGCCGCCTGGATGCCCAGGATCGGATCGATCGGCGACACCGGCCAGTCCGAAGCAAAGACGACATGCGCGCCGGCATCCTTCAGCGTCCGCCAGGCATAGCTCAGCGGCCAGCGCGCCGGCCCGATGCGCGACACGGTCGGCTCCAGCGGAAAGTCCATGGCGCCTGGCGGGTGCGGCGGCTGCATCGACGCGATGACGCCGAGCTCGGCGAAACGCGGCACATCGGCGGTCGTGGTGACTTCGATATGCTCGACCCGGTGCCGGCTGTCGCGCTTGCCATTGGCCTTTTGCGCGGCCTCATAACCGTCGAGGACAGCGCGTACGGCGCCGTCGCCGATCGAGTGCACGGCGATCTGGAGCCCCCGCTTGTCGATGGCAACGGCCAGGTGGATGAACTGCTGCGGCGTGAACAGCGGCTCGCCCACCCAGTCCGGGCGGTCCGCATAGGGCTCGACCATGACGGCTGTCCAGGAATCCAGCACGCCGTCGTAGAACACCTTGACCATGCCCGACAGCCATTCGCTGTCGTAGCGCTTGGCCATCTCGGATGCCTTCTCCAGCATGTCGAGCGTCATGAAATTCTTGTAGTGGAACGGTATCTGGACGCGGCAGGACAAGCCTTCCTCGGCTTCGATCTCGGCCAGCAATTCGAGCTGATAGAGATTGCCATCCATATTCTGGATCGAGGTGATGCCGTGGCGCGCGCACCAGGCGAGGCCGCGCCGCATGATGTCCCGGTCGGCGGCGCGCTCCGCCGGCGTCGGCATTGGGTCCGGCTCGCCACCAGTCGACAGCCCCAGCCGCACCCGGCTTTCGCCGGCAAGATCGAGCACCGGGCCGAAGGCTTCGCCCTCGCGCAGTTCGCCAGCGGCCAGGCCATCGTCACCCATGACGATCTCGTTGCCCGGACCAAGCGTGCGGCCATGCAGAATGCCGGCCATTTCCAGCGCCTTGGTGTTGGCCCACATTGTGTGATGATCAGGAGCGGCCATGACGAAAGGCCGGTCCGGCAGAATCTGGTCGAGATGGTGGCGCGTCACCCGCTCGTCGCCAAGCACGGTATAGTCGACACCCTGCCCGACCAGCATTTTCGCATCCGGCCGCGTTGGCGCATAGTCGCTGATAGCCTTTTGCAGCGCCTCGAAGCCATGAACACCAGCAAGCTGAAGATGGGCAAGCTCGGCCGCGCCCGAAAACAGATGCATGTGGGCTTCGATGAAGCCCGGGACCACCGAACCGCCCTTGGCGTCGATGACCTTGGTGGCCGGTCCCTTGAGCTCTTCGATGGCGGCGCGGCTACCGACGGCGATGATGGCGCCGTCCTTGACGGCAACGGCCTCGGTGGCGGGATTGTCATCGTCCATGGTCAGGACGTGACCATTGATGACGATCAGATCCGCATAGTGACCCGCACCCGTGACAGACATCGCGACTCCGCGCTTTTGACGACTGACTAAGACCGGCAACCCTGTCTCCAACGACCTGCCACTCCTCTGGAATGACGCCATGGGACAAAGATTGATCCAGTGTGCTGTCTTCTAAATTCCCCTTGTTATCCCTGAAGACAGCGTGGATAAAGAATGCGACTAATCATTCGCGTTTGTCAACATGCGGAATTTAGAATGTATTGTGGGCAGCACCCTGCGCTTGTGTTGGGACCAGGCGGGGAACGAGGACATCAAGCAGTGAAGCGCAGTCTCGACCGCAAAACCAGGATAGCGCTCGAACCGCGCAAGCAGCCGCGGCAACAACGGTCAAGCAAGGTGGTCGACAGGATTCTCGACGCGGCGCTGATCTTGACGCGGGAACAAGGAACCAGGACACCAACGACGCTCGCCATTGCGCAGCGCGCGGGCTTGTCGGTCGGTTCGCTCTACCAATACTTTCCCAACAAGGAAGCCATTCTTCTGGACCTCGCCCGGCGCTGGCTGTCTTCCTTTCCCGAGGTGATCGCGAAGCGCATCAAGGTCGCCCCGCCCACCAACCGCGAAGAGTTTCGGCACGAAGTGCGCAAGCTCTTCATCGACACCTCCAGGCTCTATCTCGAAAACGCCAGCCTGATGCCGGTGATCGAGGCTATATCCGGCAACGCCGACCTCAGGCCGATCCAGAACGAATATGACGACCAGATCATTGCCCTCTACGCCGCATGGCTGCGGCATGTGAACCCGGCTCTTGAAGACAAGATCGCCAGCCGGCTCGGCGTGGTGATGATGGAGGTCGGGCACGTCTGCCGGCTTGTGGGACTGAAGAAAGATCGCAGGACCTTCGACCTCATCGAGGACGATGTGGAAACCATGTGGCTCGCCCTGGTGAGCCCCTATCTCAATCTTGACTAATTTCGCACTTCGAGAGGAATTTTATGAAGACTGTCTATTCGCCGCTTCATGCTGGACATGCCGGCCAAATGGAACTTGTTACCGCGGCCATCGTGCCGGGTTTCGAAAAGCCCTCGCGGGCGGAGTTCATCAAGGCACGCGTCGAAAGCGAGAAGCTGGGCCCGATCATCGCACCGGTCGAGCATGATCTTGCCGCCGCCAAGCGTATCCACAAGGCCGACTATATAGACTTCCTGCCGACCGTCTGGCCGCAGTGGGTAGAGGCCGGCTTCAAGGGGTCGGCAATGCCCTTCACCTGGCCGACGCGTGGCCTGCGCGGCGACGTGCCGCCAAAGCGTATCGATGCCCTGCTCGGCTACTATTCCTTCGATGGCGGCGCCACCTTCGTCGAGGGCACCTGGGCCGCGATCAAATCCTCCTACGACGTGGCGTTGACCGCCGCCGGACTGGTCAAGGGCGGCGAGACATCCGCTTTCGCGCTGTGCCGCCCGCCCGGCCACCATGCCGGAGCCGGCTTCATGGGCGGCTATTGCTACATCAACAACGCCGCCGTCGCCGCGCAATGGTTTCGCGACCAGGGTGCCAGCCGTGTCTCCATCCTCGACGTCGACTACCACCATGGCAACGGCACGCAGGAAATCTTTTACGAGCGCGCCGACGTCCAGGTCATCAACCTGCACGGCGACCCGATGGTCGAATATCCGTTCTTCCTCGGCCATGCCGACGAACGCGGCGCCGGCGCGGGCGAAGGCTTCAACATCAACTACCCGATGCCCTTCGGCACAACCTGGGACACCTGGAACGCCTCGCTGGAAGATGCCTGCGCCAAGCTTGCCGCCTATGCGCCGGATGTCGTCGTTGTCTCGCTCGGTGTCGATACGTTCGAGAAGGACCCGATCAGCCAGTTCAAGCTGAAGAGCCCCGACTACCCCAAGATCGGCCGCCGCATCGCCAAGCTCGGCCTGCCGACGCTGTTCGTCCAGGAAGGCGGCTATGCCGTCGAGGAGATCGGCATCAACGCCGTCGGCGTGCTCACCGGTTTCGAGGATCGGTAGAGCCCGTACTTCGGACCAACGTATAGAGAAAAAGGGTCAGGTCAGGTCGCGGCGCTGGGGCTCGGCATGGACATCGGCTCTGCTGCCTTGCGGGAGCGGCCGAGATAGTAGACGGCCGCCGCCGCGATCACACCGGCTGCCAGGATGCCTGCCGCCAGCACCGGGCGATACCAGAACCAGGCGATGGCGATCGTCGTGGTGCCAACCAGGATCGCCAGGAAGAAGGCGATGATCCCGGTTCCCATCCGCGCGACGCTGCCCAGGAACGGGATGACGTCGAGGATCACGCCGATCGGGCTGAGGAACATGGCGAAGCCGATCGTCAGCAGCAACAGGCCGGCGGCGCGCAGCAGCCAGGTGATCAGCGTGTTTCGCTGACCGCGTCGGCGAACATCTTCTGTGCCGGCACGGCACCCATGTCCACCATCAGCAACGGGTCGCCGGCCGCCGTCTGGTAGGGCGCGAACTGGCCGCCGCTCTGGCGCGCGATGACGCTGACCACGCCGAGCGGCGCCAGATCGTACCCGATGCGATAGTCGCCGATCGCCGGCGACGTGGTGTCGGCGCCGAGATAGATCTTGCCGTCGACGACGTTGACCCGCTTGTTTCCCGAATACGCGCCGCCGATGGCAGCCGCCTGGTCCGGCGAAAGCGCGAACGCCTCATCGCCTTCGATCCGGTCCAGCACGGGCTGATCGAGCATGAAGGCGCCAAGTTTGCCCACCGGAATCTGGAACTGCCTGCCCCTGATCTGCATCGGCGGATTTTCATGGCCGTCCGGCTTTTTGAATCCCGAGGACGCGATCGGCTGGTCGTCCCACCCCTTCGAATAGCTGTAGGTGGTCACGGTTTCCTCGCCGCCCCCGAGCTTGGTGGTGGTCTCGGATTTCTGCTCCTCCTTCCACTGGTACATCTCGACGCCGCGCGACAGCCGCAGCCCTTGCGCCGAGATGCCGAAATCCGGATCGGAAAGGCCGCTGCTTGCCGTCACGGTGCCAGTGGCGTGGACCAGCCTGCCGTCATTGGCTGCATCGACGCTGCTGGCATCGACCGAGACAACGGCGTCGGCGCCCTCCGCCAGCGAGCGCGCCGTCTGCACCGCGCGCCCCTCGTTCCAGAACAGACCGGCCACCATCAGCACGATCAGCAGCAGCCCCACGAACAGACCGCCGACCGCACGCTTGATCCGCCCGAACCACGAGACGGATGTAACCTCGCGAAATGAATCACTCATCGTCAAACCCCCTGCCGATGGCCGCGCCTCAACGCGGCCGATCTCGCCCCAAACCATGCAAACCGCAACGATTCCCCGCCGCTGCGGCGGCCGGAACCTATAGCACCGACGCGCAAACCGGAATCGATTTCGGACAGCACAACAGGCAATTTCAAAAGTCTTGAAGCGCGTCCCTGCACCTTAAAATGGCGGCGCGACGCTCTATCGCAACCGATAAGCTGACGACACGGCACGTCCGCGGCAGGATTGATTGTCTCGTGACAGCAACGCGTCGGGCCCTTGAAATCTGCCTTCCCGAGTCGGCGCGAGTCCATGAGATTCGATTCTGTCAATTCGTGTTTGATGTCGGATTCAACTGGGGTTAGATTAGACCCGAATCAGCCGTTCCGCCGGGGGGCGCGGCGACCACCCAAAGTCTCACGTTCCGGAGTTTTCCGGCACCAGACGCGGACAGGTTCGCGTTCCCTGAAAGGATTCGGTCCGATTGGGTGCGGCTCCGCGCCTTGAGTTGTGTCTTCGTGAAAGTAACGCGTGTTCAAGTTCGGCCGCTGGTGACGCCAGCATCCGGACATCAGAATCGATTCCGGCCAAAAGCATTGAAATGAGCAGCCCCGCCGCCCTTCTTCAGTCCGACCCATCAGGCTCGCGCCTGGCGTCGCGCGGCGACCTCACCAGCTTTTTCATGCAGCTTGCCGCCGACATCGGCGCCGACAGCTACATGCTCGTCGCCATCGTCCATGACCAGGACCGCAACGACGCGCGCATCGTTTCTTCCAACTGGATCTTCGACGCCATCGAGCTGATCGGCAAAAGGCTGATCGCAGGGCTTGCCCAAGGCATGCTCACCGCGGCGCCCGGCATCCAGCCGACACCGTTCGTGGCTGCCCGGGCACCTGATACAGGTGGCCTGGTCAGCGGCGAGGAGGCGCGTCTTCTCGACGTGCTCGGCCACGCGGAAATCTATTCGCTGCGGCTGAATGTCGGCCGCCAGCGTCTGTTCGCGCTGTTTTCGGCCTCCGAGGCCGGCAGGATCGACCGGCCGGCGCTGATGAAGGCGCAGTTGAAATGCTGCTACGCGCTCTCGCACATTCCGCAGCTGATCGCGGCCGCCGCCATGCAGGACCCGCTGTCCGACCGCGAACGCGAATGTCTGTTCTGGGTCTCCGAAGGCAAGACCACCGATGAAGTGGCGGTCATCCTTGGCGTCTCGTCGAACACCGTCAACAGCTACATCACCCACGCCATCCAGAAATTCGCGGCCAGCAACCGCGCCATGGCCATTGCGACGGCAATCAGGAGCGGCATCATTTGAAACATGCTGACGTCAGGCACGGAGCCGAAGCCCCGTCCACCGAACAGAACCTCTTTGACGCGCTCCCGCCGGGTTCCGAACCGCATCATGCCGTCACGATTCCGGATGCCGTGCGCCGGTGCCGCTGGATCTCCGTCGACATCAACGCTTCGGCATTCGGGCTGTTCTTCGTCAGTCCTTCACCCGAGCGCGCACGTCTCGTGCCATGCCTCGATTCGGACTATCCCGGCGTTGCGGTCACGACGAAATTCATCTCGGGCGCCAATGGCGAGGAGATCGTCCGCCACACCGGCATGTCGACCGAACCGCGCTGGTGGACGGATGACGGCTTGACCGGCTCGGCCGATGTGTTCCGCAATCTTTCCTGGACGGAGCAGATGTCTCCGCTCGCGCCAGGCACCAGCGGTATCGCCTTTCCCGTCCATGCGGATCGTGGCCAGTGCGGCCTGGTCGTCTTCCTGGGCTCGGAAATCGCCTTGCGGCAGGACATGCTCTACGAAATTCACGCGCGCTGTTTTTCGCTGTTTTCCGCGGTTGCCCGCATCCGTCCAGGCGACGTCGGCAGGGTGCGGTCGATCTCCAAGCGCGAACTCGAATGCCTGAAGCTGACCGCCAACGGCAACACCAGCGAGGAGATCGCACGGCTGCTGAAGCTCTCGGTCCATACCGCCAACCAGTACTTGACCCAGTCCACCCAGAAGCTCAACGCGGTCAACCGGAACCAGGCCGTGGCCAAGGCGCTCCGGCTGGGCCTCATTGAATAGCGGTATTGGTTGAACGACGCTTGTCGCCCAAGGCCAGCCCCATGGATGCGCGGGGGCCTGGGTTCTCAGCGATAGGCCAGCGGCTCGGCTTTTCGAATGCGGGCCTGCTCGATGACCGCCGCCAGCAAGGCCGTATTGTCCTCTGGATCCTCGCTCGGCTTCTCGAAAGACACGTAGTTGACCACGACCGAGGCGCCGTGTTCGCTCAGCGTCAGCTGGAAATAGACGGTGGCGCCGGGTGGCCTGAGTTCCAGATCGAGCACGATGCGCGGGCTGCCGCTCCAGTCGACATGGGCCTCGCCGCCATGACCAAGCCTGAGCGTACCCGCGTGGAAGTACAGCTCCGCCGCCGAATCCACCAGGTCCGACAGGCAGGCGAAATGCTCCAGCCGGATGAAGGCGATATAGTCGGCGACATCGATCAGCCGCAGTTCACCCACCACCTGTTCGATGGCGTTGGCGACGATGATCTCGCGGGAGTTTGCATGCGGTTGCCGGTTCATGAGGTCGGTCTGCGCTCAGCTTTCTTCGAGTAGACGATCCGCACCAGTTCGGCGACGGCTTGATAGAATTGTGACGGGATCACACTATCCACCGAAACTTGCTTGTACATGGAGCGGGCGAGCGCCACGTCCTCGAAGATCGGGATGTTGTTTTCCTTGGCGATCTCGCGGATCTTGAGCGCCATCAGGTCCTGCCCCTTGGCCAGCACCAGCGGCGCCGAATCCTCTTCGCGCACATATTTCAAGGCGATCGAGAAGTGCGTCGGATTGGCGATGATCAGCGTCGCGCGCGGCACCGCCGTCATCATGCGTTTGCGCGCGCGATCGCGCGCCAGCGACCGCAGCCGCGACTTGACGACCGGATCGCCTTCGGACTGCTTCATCTCGTCCTTGACTTCCTGCTTACTCATCCGCAGCTCCTGCTTCCAATGGAAGCGCGACCAGACGAGGTCGATCGCGGCGATCAGGCCGATGACGAACACGATCGCCACCAGGATGTCGACCGCGATACCCCGGATGACGAGGCCGAAGGCAATGGGGTTGGTGATCATGCCGGCGAGCAGCTTGCGATGATCTTCCGACAGCGTGAAGACGAGCACGGTGATGGCGAGGCCAACCTTGCCCAGCGACTTCAGGAACTCGACCCAGCCCTGGGCCCCGAACATCCGGCTCCAGCCCTTGGCTATCGAGATGCGCGACATCTGGGGCCTGATCCGCTCGCCGACGAATTGCGGCATGTTCTGGAACACCGAAGCGCCGATGCCGGCAACCATGAGCAGCGCGAGCAGGCTGACGACGGCGCGGCCGATCTCCATGAGCACGATCTTGTAGAGTGCGATGACATCGCTCTCGGTGTCCATCGGCCAGGCTTCCGGCTTCTCCAGGAACATCGACAGGAACATGCCGAGGTCGATGATGGCATCCTTGGCGTAGAAGACCGTGAAGACGAGGATGGCGACAAAGGAGGCGAGAATGGGGATTTCGCGCGAATGCGGCAGCTTGCCCTGCTCGACCGTGTCGCGGATCTTCTTTTCCGTCGCCTCTTCGGTTTTCGAGTCCTTGTCGGTCGCGTCAGACATCGTGCCCTAGCCGCGCGGCGTCAGGCCGCGGCGTTCTGGGTCGAGGGCAGCTCGAAAGCCCCTTCGCGCGAAAGGCGGATCGTCGTCGTGGCGATCGTCTTGCGAGCGGCCGCGATGTCGGCGGCGGCGATCCCTTCCGATCCCATGCCGAGTTCGGATTCGATCATGCGCCGCGACCGCGCGCCGATCGCCGACAGCACGGATTCGGCCAGCCCCGCCTGCGTGCCGCGCAAGGCCAGCGTGACCAGTTCGGTCGACAGTCCATCGAACACCAACACCCGGGCTTTCTGAGTGAGTTGGGGAATATCCTCGAAGGCGAACAGCCGCGCCCTGACCCCGTCGAGGTCAGGCGTGCCGGCCGCCTCCAGATCCTGCATCATTTCCTCGAGCTGCGGCTTGTCCATCTCGTTGAGCATGCTGGCGACACGCGCCTGACCGGCCGATGTGTCCTTGGTCGAGGTTTCCGTCAGCACGCTGGTCCGCAACCGGTTCTCGACAATCTTGGCGGCGGCCTCGGGAATGGTCGCCATCGTCACCATGCGCTTGATGATCTCGCCGCGCATCGGCTTTGTCATTGTCAGCAGCACGTTCGCGGCTGCCTGCGGCGACAGTTTCGACAACACCATGGCCGAGGTCTGCTGATGCTCGCCGGCCAGGAATGCGCCAAGCCGCGCCGGCTCCAGCTTTTCAAGATCGGGCCAGATTGGCGGCGGTCCTTCCGGCGCGACCTCGAACCGCTTGTCGCCCATGATGGCGCTCATCTCTTCCGGCGACAGCGATTCATTGAGGATGGTGTCCATCCGGTCGGCGGAATCGAGCAGGCCGGCGCCCTCGGTGAATTCGGCTTCGAACTCGGCGACGATGCGTTCGAGGTCGCTCTGCGGAATCGTGCGCAACAGCCGGGCGCCCTCGATGAGCGCCTTCAGTTCCTCCTGCTTGAAGAATTTCAACAAGCGGCTGGCCGACGGCTTGCCCATCGCCACCAGGATGGCGGCGGCCTTCTGCGCGCGCGTCAACGTTGCCAGCGTCGTCATGCCCTATGCCTCAGGTTCCCCTGGCAACGCCCGTTGTCCATGCCTATGCGCCCTTCGCCCCGGCGATGATTTCGGTCAGCCTGATCCCGAAGCGCGACGGATCGCTCTCCAGCACCGTGATCTCGCCGCGCGCGATCTTGCGGCCATTGACCACCACGTCGACAGGTTCGCCGATTCGGCGGTTGAGCGCCACTGTCGAACCCTTCTGCAGCGCCATCAGATCGGACACCGGCATCTCCGTGCTGCCGAGGATGATCTGCACATCGACGGGGATGTTCATGATGATGTTCGAATTGGCGCCGGGCGCCTTTGCATCCGGGCGCTTCTCTTCTTCCTGGAGAACACCGCGCAATTCTTCTATGGCGCGGTTGAGCTGCTCGTCCGGCTGGTCGGGTTCGGCTTCTACCTTGGTCTTGGCCATCGATCGTCTCCAAAAGCACGGGCTTGCCGGGCGTCAGCCCCGCACCAGCCCGTCGATAAAGTCCTGTCCGGCATCGTAGGGATGCTTGATGCGGACGGTGTAATTCTGTCCCAGCTTGCCGAACTCGCAAACGAACAGCGTCTTGTTGCGCGCGCTGAGCCGCGCCCGCGACTGCGCCGTTTCCTCGAATTCGATGACCTGGCCGGGTTCGAAATTGGCGAGGTCGCCAAGCGTCAGCCGCGCCAGCGGCATGGTTGCCTCGAGCGCCACGGTCGAACGCATCACCTCTTCGGAGAAACGCGCGCGCCAGTCGGAATTCGTCGCCGGGCTATCGGTGCCCGCATGGGTGCCCAGCAGGATGCGTTGCGGGATCATCACCGCGACCGTACCGGTATCGGTTGGCGTGGAGATGCCGAGGACGATGCGGACCGCCGCGCCGTCGCGCAGCACATACCGCTTCGCTTCCATGCCCGACATCGCGCGAGGCAGCGGCAGGCGCAGTTCAAGTGAATGTCGGCCGGCATTGTTCAAGGCCTGCGCCACCTCCTGGAACACCAGGGTCGAGACATCGGTCTCGATCTGCGACAACGGCCGTTCGATCGGCGAAACCGGCAGGTCCGGGTCGCCGCCGAACAGCGCGCAGACCATGACGGCGATTGCCGGAGCGTCGATCACCAGGGTCATCGTGTCGGAGGACGCCGGCGACGCGACCACGGTCATGGCGAAAGTCTCGCCGACATGCTCGCGGGCGTCAGTGACGCGGCTGACCTCTACTGCCCGCAGATCGACGATGACTGGAGCCCCGAGTTCACTGGCCAAGCGCTTTTGCAGCAACGGCACCGCATTCTCAGCCATCGTGCGGCCGGCGCCGATGACCTGCGCGGCCTCGCCACTGTCGCCGACCAGACGCTCGATGACGAGGGAGCGGATTTGCGCCGCACTATCCGGGTTCGTCATGATGCGGCGCGGCCTTTTGTGTCGTCGCGCATGGATCAGGCGGCCTTCTTGTCGGCGGCGCCGGTATTCATCGTGCTCTGCTCGACGGCGTCGATCGTCGGCCGCTCATAGGATGAGATTGTCTTGCGGCCGAATTCGATCGCAACCTGCGGCAGTGCGCCGTTCATGTAGGCCAGCAGTGTCTGCTTGACGATGATGTAGAGGCGGTTCTTCTTCTCGCGCACCGTCTTGACCTTGGTGGCGACCGGTCCGACCACGGCGTAGGACAGGAAGATGCCGAGGAAGGTTCCGACAAGGGCGGCGCCGATGAGGCCGCCGAGGATTTCAGGCGACTGGTCGAGCGCGCCCATCGCCTTGACCACACCGAGCACGGCGGCCACGATGCCGAGCGCCGGCAGGCCGTCACCCACCGCCACCAGGGCGTGATAGGCTTTCATCTTGTCAGACTTGATGGTGTGGATTTCCTCGTCCATCAGCGCCTCGATCTCATGCGAGCGCGCATTGCCGATGATGATGATGCGGCAGTAGTCGCAAATGAAATGCGTGAGATCGTGGTTCTTGAGCACGGTCGGGAACGCCTGGAAGATCGCCGATTCCTCGGGATTGTCGATATGCGCCTCAACCTCGCTGCGCGACTTTGAGCGCAGTTCGCGCATCAGGCTGTGCAGGACGCCGAGCGTTTCGAGATAGTCCTGCTCCTTCGGCACCGCCTGCTTGAACGCCTCGAGGATAGCCTTGCCGGTATCCTTGACCGTCTTCATCGGGTTGGCGACCAGGAAGGTGCCGAGCGCCGCACCGCAGATCACCACGGCTTCCCAGGGCTGGACAAGCACCTGCAGATGCCCGCCCATGGCCATGAAGCCACCAAGGACGCAGCCGAGCGTCACCACAAGTCCGATCAGAATGCCCACGAACGGTCCTTCCGCATTAATCTTGCGCTCATGGATAGTCCGCGTGCCTTGTGCGGGGCTTGAATCCCACGCATTGCCGGGTGCTGGATGTGCCGCACCCAGACGCCCGGCGATTCAGCTTCGCGCAAGGAAGTGAGGCTATCCTTCATGGATTAGCTTCTGCCGGAGGCACGTCCTTGCTCAATACTTTTACCAGCTACCAGCTCATAGCAAAAGACATTAACAAGTCGATCAGCCAGATCAGCAAGCAGCCTGTGGTCGATCGCGACACCAAATATTATTTGGACAACATCACCAAGGTCAAATCAATCGACGAGTTCGTCAACAACGATCGGTTGTTCAAATATGCCATGAAGGCCTACGGGCTGGAGGATATGGACTACGCCAAGGCCTTCATGGTCAAGGCACTGAAGGAAGGCGTCTCCGATCCCAACAGCTTTGCCAACAAGCTGACCGACAAGCGTTATGCCGACTTTGTGTCGGCCTTCAATTTCGCAGCCAGGGGAAGCGCCGCCACAAGCTACAATCCAGCCCAGCAGGGCGTTGCCACGAACTACGCGCTCCAGGTCAATATCGGTGCTTCGCAGCCCGGGTTCAGCTACTACCAGACCGAGACGTCATACTACGTGACCAACGTCTCCAAGGTGAAATCGATCGACGACCTGATGGGCGACAACCGCCTGCTGACCTACGCGATGGCTGCATTCGGGCTTGATGCGAAAACCGAACCGCCTGCACGCGTCAGGGCGATGCTCGAAGGTGGAGTGACCGATCCCAACAGTCCCGCCAACCAACTGCCCGACAAGAAATACGCGGCCTTCGTCTCGGCCTTCGACTTCGTCCAGTATGGCGACCAGGCAACCTCGCGCGATGCGGTCCAGAAGGCGGTTCCGGCGGGATACGCGACCGGAACCGGACTGGTGCTGGTCAAGCCGAGCGCTCAGTACATCAAGGGGGAAGCCGACTACTATGCGGCCAACATCTCCAAGGTGAAATCGATCGACGATCTCATGGCGGACAAGCGTTTGCTTACCTTCGCCATGGCCTCGTACGGATTGGATGCGGCAACCGAAACACCACAGCAAGTCCGCGCCATGCTGACAGGCGGCGTCAGCGATCCCAATAGCCCTGCAAACAAGCCGACCGACAAAAGATACGCCACTTTTGTGACGGCCTTCAACTTTGCCCAATATGGCCAACAGACGACCGCGCGCGACAAGGTGCAGAAAGATACGCTGAAGATCTATACCACCGAGTCGGCGCTTGGCTTCATCAAGCCGAACGCGGCCTATATCCAGTCAGAGACCGCCTATTACCTTGCCAACATCACCAAGGTGAAATCCGTCGACGACCTTATGGCCGACAGCCGGCTGTACAACTATGCACTGTCCGCCTATGGGCTCAACCCGGCGACGGAGAAACGCGATCTCATCCAGAGCGTCCTGGCCGGCGGCATCCGCGATCCCAACAGCGTCGCCAACAAGCTGACCAACAAGGCCTATGCCGGACTCGCAGCCGCTTTCAACTTCGAGCAGTACGGCGAGACCGCCACCACCAACAATCCGGCACAGCAGTCGACCGTCGACAAATACCTGCGCCAAACGCTGGAAGAGGATGCCGGCAACACCAACCAGGGTGTGCGGCTGGCCCTCTATTTCCAGCGCAAGGCGCCCACCATAACCAACTGGTACAGCGTGTTGGCGGACACCGCACTTGCCAGCGTCGTGCGCACCGCGCTCGGCCTACCCGATTCCTTCGCCACGGCCGACGTCGACAAGCAGGCTCAACTGTTCGGACAGAAGCTCAACCTCACGGACTTCACTGACCCGACGAAGCTCGGCAAGTTCCTGACGCGCTTCACCAGCATGTGGGAGATCAACAATCCAACCTCTCCAGCCGTGACATCGGTCAGCGTGCTCTTCGCGCAACCGACCTCTGTCGGCATCTCGACCGACCTGATGATGGCCATGCTGAAGCTGAGGTCCTGAGCGATCATGCGGGATAGCCTTTATGTGGCCCTTTCAGCGCAGATCGCGCTTGAACGCCGCCTCGACACGATTGCCGACAATGTCGCCAATGCCTCGACCATCGGCTTTCGCGCCACCGGCGTGAAGTTCGAGGACGTGGTGAGCGGCACCGGGTCCAAATCCGTTTCTTTCGCGTCCTCGGGGAAGACCTACCTTTCGGGCGCGCACGGTTCGATAACCGAAACAGGCAATCCGTTCGACTTCGCCATCCAGGGCGACGCCTGGTTCGCGATCGAAACACCGGTCGGCACCGTCATGACCCGCGACGGACGTTTTTCGATGAACGAAAATGGCGAACTGATGTCGATCGAGGGTCATCCGGTGCTCGATGCCGGCGGAGCGCCGATCCAACTCGACCCGCAACGGTCCGCCCACGGCCGGAGCGGACGGCTCGCTGCGCCAGAACGACCAGCTCGTCGGCTCCATCGGCCTTTACGAATTCGACCCGGGCCAGAATTTCGTCCGCTACGGCAATTCCGGCATCGTCCCCGCAAGGACGCCCGAGCCGGTCACCGACCGGTCCGACATCGGTGTTGCCCAGGGTTTCGTGGAGGAGTCCAACGTCAACCCGATCATGGAAATGACCCGGCTGATCTCGGTCCAGCGCGCCTTTGAGAACACGGCGGCCCTGCTGCGCCAGAACGATTCGTCCGCCGACGAGGCGATCAAGACGCTTGGATCCAAGTAGCGGATGTCGTCCACCCAGCCCATGATGCGTGCGCCTGAGAAGCACTCGGAACCGGAAAACCGGCTTGCCGTGCTGGAACGGATGCTGAACCGTTTCGGCGATGGGCAAGCGCTGCTGAAGCGTGGCGGCCTGGTCACCGAGGTCTCCTCGACGCACTACAAGGTGCGCGGCCTCTCCGAAGTCGCCAGGCTCGGCGACCTTGTTGAGCACCGCGGCCATGCCGGTACGCGCCGTGGCGAAGTCGTCAAGATCGCTCGCGACGAGATCGTCGTGGCCCCCTTCGAACGCAGCTCGGACGCCGGCATCGGCGACGCCGTGTTCCGCCGGGGTCCGCTCACCGTGACGCCACACGTCTCGTGGCGCGGGCGCGCCATCGATGCCCTCACCCGCCCGATCGACGGCGGCCCGGCCCTGCTCAGGGGCGACGACGCCAATGACGGCAATGGCGCGACACCCGGCGCCATGTCGCGGCAGCGCGTGGGAACGTCATTCATGACCGGCGTGCGGGTCATCGATATCTTCACGCCCCTGTGCTTCGGCCAGCGCCTCGGCATCTTCGCCGGCTCCGGCGTCGGCAAATCGACGCTTCTCGCCATGCTTGCCGGGGCCGACGCCTTCGACACCGTTGTCGTCGCGCTGATCGGCGAGCGGGGCAGAGAGGTGCGCGAATTCCTCGAGGACACGATCGGCGAGAGCATGGCCAAGACCGTCGCCGTCGTCGCCACCAGCGACGAGAGCGCCATGATGCGCCGGCGCGCTCCCGACACCGCCATGCGCGTCGCCGAGCATTTTCGCGACCAGGGCCATCGCGTGCTGCTGGTGCTGGATTCGATCACCCGCTTCGCCCATGCGCTGCGCGAGGTGTCGACAGGGACCGGCGAGCCGCCGGTTGCCCGCGGCTACCCCGCATCGGTTTTCACGGAACTGCCCAAGCTGCTCGAGCGTGCCGGGCCTGGCGCCGAAGGCAAGGGATCGATCACCGCCATCATCTCGGTGCTGGTCGATGGCGACGACCACAACGACCCGGTCGCCGATTCGGTGCGCGGCATCCTCGACGGCCATGTCGTGCTTGACCGGGCGATCGCCGAGCAGGGCCGCTACCCGCCCGTCAATCCCCTGTCATCCATATCGCGCCTTGCGGGCAAGGCCTGGAGCGCCGAGCAGCGCGCTCTGGTGACCATGCTGAAGGCGATGATCTCCCGCTTCGAGGATACGCGCGATATTCGCCTGCTGGGCGCCTACCAGGGCGGTGCTGACGCGGAACTGGACATGGCGGTGCGTCAGGTGCCGCTGATCTACGAAGCGTTGACCCAGTCGCCGAAGGACCGCCCGTCGGCCGATCCGTTCTCGGACCTCGCCCGTCATCTCAAGGGAAAGCAGAGTGCAGATGCAGGAGACTGAGCGTCAGTACACCGAACGCCTCCTGCGCGAGATGCTGGATGCGGCGAAGGCCGCCGAGGATGCCGTCGTCGAGGCGAAGGCTGCCAAGAGGGCGAAAGCGGACAAGGCTGCCAAGGAAGCCGAGGAGCACCGCAAGTCGGCTATCGACGACCTGTTTCCCGCCGCCGAATGGCCGCAACCCCCAAAGGCGCAGTTTCCCAAATTGGGCAAAAAGGCAGACCGGCGCAGCGATTTCGTCATCGCGGCGCTCGGCGTAACGCTCGGCCTGATCTGCGCGCTGTTTCCCTGGTACATTTTCTTCAATCAGGAGCAGTTCGGCGTCCAGGCCATCAAGTTCGGCGGCACCGGCACCAATTCCGGACGGACTGGCGGCGGCGTCGTGGCCGAACGAAGCGCGCCGCTCACCGCGAAGGACGTTCCGGCCATGGATATCGATCTCCTTGCCACGGCAACCGTAGCCGACAAAGCCGAGGATCCCGCCCAGGCGCCGGGAATCGACCAGCAGCCCTTTCCCGCGGATCCAAAATTCCATCTCGTCCATGTCGCCAACGGCCGCGCCATGATCGAGGACGATACAGGCCTGTGGATTGTCCAGCGCGGCTCGAGACTGCCGGACGCCAGCAGCGTCGCATCGATCGAGCAGCGCCATGGCAAATGGGTCATGGTCACCAGCACCAATGACGTGATCGAACTCTCCAAATAATCCGGCTCGGCGCCGAAGACGGCGCCAGGCTCTCCGCAAGGTCCGCGCAAGACTGGCGGCCTAGTCTTCGGGACACCTACCCCGGAGATTCCCATGGAGCCCGTTACCCTTTTCGATCTTGCCACCAAGCAGTCGCAATGGCTGGCCGTGCGCCAGTCGGCTATTGCCGGCAACATCGCCAATGCCAACACGCCAGGCTACACGGCAAATGATGTCGAGCCCTTCGAGAAGGTGCTCGACCGCGCGGCGGTGTCGCTGCAGGCAACCGAGGCCGGACATCTTGGCGGCGAGGCGACCAATGCAGGCTTCAGGGTCAAGCCGGACGAACCCAACGGCGTGATCCTGCCATCCAAGAACACGGTCGTCGTTGAAAACGAACTGATGAAGGCCGGCGAGGTCCGCCGCGCCTTCGAGCTCAACACCGCGATCGTCAAGGCATTCCATTCGATGATGATGATGGCGGTAAAGACCTGACCATGGACGCACTGACCGCAGCACTCAAAGTCGCGGCATCGGGCCTCGGCGTCCAATCGGAACGCTTGCGCGTGGTTTCGGAAAACCTTGCCAATGCGCAGTCCACGGGCACCGGACCGGGTTCGGAGCCCTATCGCCGCAAGACCATCAGCTTCGTCTCGCAACTCGACCAGGCAACGGGCGGTTCGCTCGTCCAGGTCGGTTCGATCGATCGCGATCCCTCGGATTTTCCCGTCGAATTCCAGCCGGGCAACGAGGCCGCCGACGACAAGGGCTACGTCAAGATGCCCAACGTCAACCCGCTGATCGAAATGGCCGACATGACCGAGGCCAACCGCTCCTACGAGGCTAACCTTCAGGTCATCAAGCAGGCGCGCGACCTTATTTCCATGACCATCGACCTGATGAGGAACCAATGATCGTAACCGGCATCGGCGCGCTGAAACTGAACCCCACGACCGACGGCGCCGACGGGGCGAGCCTGTTTCCGGGCGCCGCCACATCGCAGGCCGGCGGCAACCTTGGCACCACGTTCGCCGAGGCGGTCAGCCAGGCGGCTTCGAAGACAGTCAATACGCTGCAGAATGCCGAGCAGGTGTCGATGCAGGCGCTGAAGGGCGATGCCGACACCCGCCAGGTGGTCGACGCCGTCATGAGCGCCCAGCAAGCCCTCCAGACGGCCGTCGCCATCCGCGACAAGGTCGTCTCCGCGTATCTAGAAGTCAGCCGCATGGGCATCTGAGGACATCATGAAAGCACTCGCCATCGCCGCCACCGGCATGAATGCCCAGCAGACCAACCTGGAAGTCATCGCCAACAACATCGCCAACATCAACACCACCGGCTACAAGCGCGCCCGCGCCGAATTCTCCGATCTGCTCTACCAGGTCGACCGCACGCAGGGCGTTCCCAACCGCGCCAATGCGTCTCTCGTTCCCGAGGGCGTTTCGATCGGCCTCGGTGTGAAGACGACCGCGGTGCGCAACGTGCACACCCAGGGCGAACTGACCAGCACCGGCAACAGTTTCGACCTTGCACTCACCGGCCGCGGCTGGTTCCAGATCGAAGGCTCGGATGGCGGCACGCTCTACAGCCGCGCCGGCGCCCTCAACACCAACGCCACCGGGCAGTTGGTGACCGCCAATGGCGCCAACGTCATCCCGGCGATCACCGTTCCAACCGACGCGGTGGAAGTGATCGTCAACAAGACGGGGCAGGTCTTCGCGCGCATCGACGGCCAGACCAATCTGCAGACCCTCGGTCAGCTTCAGATCGCCAATTTCGCAAATGAAGCGGGCCTCGCGCCGCTCGGCGATAACCTCTTCCAGGAAACGGCGGCCTCGGGCCCGGCCAATGTCGGCGTGCCGGGCGATCCAGGCTTTGCCTCGGTCCAGCAGGGTTATCTCGAAGCCTCTAACGTCGATCCGGTCAAGGAAATCACCGAGTTGATCTCGGCGCAGCGCGCCTATGAGATGAACTCCAAGGTCATCCAGGCGGCCGATGACATGGCGTCCGTCGTCTCCAAGAACATCAGGTAAACAAAGATGTTCGCGCCGACCCGCATCCTCCGCAACGTCGCACTGGCCATCGTACTGGCAACCGCCAGCATGCCCGCCATTGCCCAGGATGCCGCAAAGCCGGCCGCCAATGAGGCGGCGGGCGAGGTCGTGCTTATACCGAACCGCGTCATCTATCCCGGCGAGACCATAGGACCCGACGCCTTGAAAGAGGTGACACTGATGCCGGGCAGGCAGAAGCCCGACGCGGTCGCGACCCGTGCGCAACAACTCGACGGCAAGGTCGCCAAGCGTACATTGCTGCCGGGCCGCTACATACCGACCAGCGCCATCCGCGAGGCCTGGCTGGTCGAGCAGGGTGCCGCCGTCCAGGTCTTCTTCACCGCCGGCACGCTCACCATTTCCGCCACCGCCGTGACGCTGCAGCCGGGCGCCGCCGGCGATCTGGTCAAGGTTCGCAACATCGACAGCGGCAAGATCCTCTCCGGCACGGTCATGGCCGACGGAACCATCCGGGTCAGCGCCTCATGAAACGTGGATTTGTCCTTGCGCTCGCGGCGCTGCTTGGGCTGCAGCCGGCGCTGGCCGACGGCCTGACCCCCAAGGCCAAGCGCGAGCTTGCCGCCAGGGATGGCGGCGCGTTCAACGATCCGGAATACGATCCGGCGACCACGAGCCGCATGTTCCGCGTCTCGTCCGGGCCAAGTTCGCTTCCGCCCGGCCAGGTCGCCTCACGCATCAAGGACATCGCGCAGTTGCAGAGCTCGCGCGACAACCAGCTTGTCGGCTACGGCCTGGTGATCGGCCTGGCGGGGTCGGGCGACAGCCTGCGCAACTCGCCATTCACCGAACAGTCGATCCGCGCCATGCTCGAGAATCTCGGCATCGCCACCGAGGGTGGCAGCGCCCGCGCCAAGAACGTCGCGGCCGTCATCGTCACCGCCAACATGCCGCCATACGTCCAGTCGGGCGCCCGTATAGACATCGACGTGTCCTCGATGGGCGATGCCACGTCGCTCGCCGGCGGCACGCTGATCATGACGCCTCTGAAAGCCGCCGACGGCGAGATCTACGCCGTGGGCCAGGGCTCGGTCATCGTTTCGGGCTTCACCGCGCAGGGCCAGGCCCAGCAATTGACACAGGGCGTGCCGACGGCCGGCCGCGTGCCGAACGGCGCCATCGTCGAGCGCGCCGTGAAGGCTGAGTTCGACGACCAGGCGACGCTCACCCTGCAGCTTCGCAATCCCGATTTCTCGACCGCCGTGCGCATCGCCGACGCTGTCAACGACTACACCAGCCAACGCTTCGGCATGCGCGTGGCCGCGGAGCGCGACGCGCGCACGGTGCAGATCAGGCGGCCGAAGAATGTTTCGGCGGCGCGCTTCTATGCCGAGATCGAAAACCTGGTGGTCGAGGCCGACGGGCCGGCCCGTGTCGTCATCGACGAACGCACCGGCACCATCGTCATCGGCAATGATGTCAAGATCTCGCGGGTTGCCATCAGCCATGGCACGCTGACCGTGCGCATCACAGAAGCGCCGCGCGTCGTCCAGCCCGAGCCTTTCTCGAAAGGCCAGACCGCCGTCGAGCCGTTCACCGCCATCGATGCCTCCAGGCCCGACGCACGCATCGCCGTGCTTGACGGGCCCGATCTCGAGACGCTCGTGTCCGGCCTCAATCGTCTCGGTGTCAAGCCGGACGGCATCATCGCCATCCTCCAAGGCATCAAATCGGCCGGCGCGCTGCAGGCCGACCTGGTTCTCCAATAGGCGACGCCGATGACCCCCTCCCTCCCTCACAAGCACAGTCGCCGCATTCCCTGGCTGGCCCTCGCCGCGCCGGTGCTTGCAGCGGCACTTTCAGTGGGTGGTCCCGCACGCGGCGACGACACGGTTCGCCAGGTGCTGCCCGGAGCTCAGCCAGCCGAGGCGTCGCGGCAGCTGGCCCGCGAGGCCAAGCCGGACGAAAGCGAAATCCAGCGCTTCTGTTCCAACATCGCCGACGCCGCGCGCGATCGCCGCTATGCCCTGCAGGCCGAGGAGCTGAAACAGCTGCAGACAGGCATAGACCAGCGCATGAAGGCGCTGGAGGAGAAGCGGGCCGAATACGAGACATGGCTGAAACGGCGCGAGGTCTTCCTGGCCCGCGCCCAGGACGGCATCGTCAAGATCTATGCCGACATGAAGCCCGATGCCGCGGCCGAACGCCTGGCTATCGTCAATGCCGACCTCGCGGCAGCCATCCTGATGAAGCTCGATTCGCGCAAGGCGGGAGTCATCCTCAACGAAATGGACCAGAAGGCGGCGGCCACGCTCACCGGCATCATGGCCAGCGCAGCCCGAAGGGTAGATCCGTCATGATCCGCAAAACGTTCATCCTGCTTGCTGTGACCATGCTGTCGGGCTGCGGTACCGATCTCAGGGAGGTCGGCCGGGAACCGTCGCTGTCGCCGGTCGGCTCCGGCATCGCCGACGGCACAACCGGCTCGCTCTACCGCTATCCACAGTCGCCCGCGCCGCCAGTCAAGAAATTCTCGCTGTGGGACGACCGCCAGAGCCGGCTGTTCACCGATCCGCGCGCGCTGTCGCAGGGCGACATCCTGACCGTCAAGATCAAGATCAACGACAGGGCCAATTTCAAGAACCAGAACGACAGGAGCCGCACCGCCAACCGCAAGCTCGGCTTCGACATCAGCGCGCAATGGGACAAGCTGAGCACCGCCGGCAAGGGTTCTGGCGCTCTGAGCTCCGGCACGGACACGACCGCCGACGGCGAGATCAAGCGATCGGAAACGCTTGAACTCAATGTCGCCGCCATCGTCATCGACGTCCTGCCGAATGGCAATCTGATGATCAAGGGCTCGCAGGAAGTGCGCGTCAACGCCGAACTCAGGGTGCTGACCATCGCCGGCATCGTGCGGCCAGCCGACATCGGCGCGGAGAACACGATCCCCTACGAACGCATCGCCGAAGCGCGCATCTCCTATGGCGGGCGCGGCCGCATCACCGAGGTCCAGCAACCTGCCTACGGTCAGCAGATTCTCGACCAGGTCCTGCCGTTCTAGGCCCGGAGAAATCGCCATGGCCAATGTCGAACAGGTTCAGCCCGGCAAGGGTCCTTCCCTTGTCATCCAGATCGCCATGCTCATGGCGGTGACGGTCGCCGCCATCGGCATGGGCTGGATGTCGGGAGACTACCTCAAGGCGGCCCAGGGCCCGGATGTCGTGCCTCCGGCCACCGCGACCGAAGCCAAGCACACCGAAGGCGCGAAACCCGAAGGTGGCGGCGCGCATGGCGCGGCTGCCGCATCGACGCTTGTCGCGCTTGCCCCGATCACCACGAACCTGGCCTCGCCGGCCGACATGTGGATACGGCTCGAGGTCTCCGTGGTTTATGACGCGCCACAGCCGCCCGCGCTTGCCGAGCAGATCCAGCAGGATCTCATGGCCTACGTGCGCACCTTGAAGATGCATCAGATCGAAGGCGCCAGCGGCTATCAGCATCTGAAGGCCGACCTCGAGGAACGCGCCGCGATCCGCGGCGGCGGTCACGTCAAACAGGTTCTCATCAGGACATTGCTGCTCGAATGAGAAAACTCATCGTCGCCACCGCACTCATCGTCGCCGCCACCTCCGTCGCCGGCGCCCAGCAACTGGACTTCGGCGGCATCGGCAAGGCCGATGGCACCACGGTCGGCTATATCATCCAGATGTTCGGCCTGCTCACCGTGCTGTCAGTGGCGCCGGGCCTGCTCATCATGGTGACGAGCTTCACCCGCTTCGTCATTGCCTTCTCGATCCTGCGTGCCGGCATCGGCCTGCAGTCGACGCCGGCCAACCTGATCCTCATCTCGCTGTCGCTGTTCATGACCTTCTATGTCATGGCGCCGACCTTCGATCAGGCCTGGAACACCGGCGTCAAGCCGCTGATGGACAACCAGATCAGCCAGACCGAAGCGTTCGAGAAGATATCGGACCCGTTCCGCACCTTCATGCTGCACAATGTGCGCGACAAGGATTTCGACCTTTTCGCCGATCTCGCGCGTGAACGCGGCCAGGTCGTCGCCAAGGAAACCGTCGATCTTCGCATCCTCGTGCCCGCCTTCATGATCTCCGAGATCCGGCGCGGTTTCGAGATAGGCTTCCTGATCGTCTTGCCGTTTCTGGTCATCGATCTCATCGTCGCCACCATCACGATGGCCATGGGCATGATGATGTTGCCGCCAACGGTCGTATCGCTGCCCTTCAAGATCTTGTTCTTCGTCCTGATCGACGGCTGGAACCTGCTCGTCGGAAGCCTGGTGCGCTCCTTCACCTGACCGCCGTAGCCCGGATGCGGCATCTGGCCAGGGCGCGCCAAGCGCCCGGGTGGCGCATGGCGTCAGTCGCCCAAAATTTTACGCAAGATATTTCCGGTTAACCCTCGGATTTAGTCCTTTGGTAGGAACTTGCCCGCATAGTCACTGACAGATGGCGGGTGATCGAATTGAGCGATCATTGGCATGATGCCGCACCGTCATACCGGAAAAGCCGGTATGAAAAAAAGACGTGTAAAATCAAGGTACGAGTACCATGTCCAGCATCATGACGAACACCGCCGCGTTGACGGCGCTGCAGAGCCTTAACGCCACCAGCAAATCCCTCCAGGAGACCCAGGCCCGCATCTCGACCGGCTACCGCGTTTCGCAGGCCTCGGACAACGCCGCCTACTGGTCGATCGCCACCACGATGCGCTCCGACAACCAGGCGATGTCCACCGTTTCGGACGCGCTCGGCCTCGGCGCTTCCAAGGTCGACACCGCCTACACCGGCATGAACAGCTCGATCGACACCCTCAACCAGATCAAGACGAAGCTGGTCGCGTCCTACGGCCAGACCGACGCCGACAAGGAAAAGACCCAGACCGAAATCGCCGCGCTTCAGAAGCAGTTGAAGTCCTACGCCGATGGCGCCACCTTCTCCGGCACCAACATGCTCTCGGTGTCGACCGCTTCGGGCACGGCAGCCGACGTCAAGATCGTTTCCGCCTTCAACCGCGATGCTTCCGGTGCGTCGTCGATCTCGACGATCGACGTCAATGTGGAAAGCATCAAGCTGTATGACAGCGGTGCCGCACCAACGGCGAAGGGCATTCTTGACGCGGACCGTCTCGGCAGCACCGGTGCCGCCGTTACCACCGCCGCAGTGAATCCGACCGCCGGCGCTGCTTCCACGGCTACCGACACCTATTCGGTCGCCACGCTGAAGGTCTACGACTCAGCCACGGGCAAAGGCTTCAGCGACTCGCAGATCGCGGACCAGATGAAGGTCGTCGACGCCGCGCTCAAGGACATGACGAACGCCGCCACCACGCTCGGCGCCGCCAAGAGCTCCGTCGACCTGCAGAAGACCTTCACCTCGAACCTGATGGACTCCATCGATCGGGGCGTTGGCCAGCTCGTCGATGCCGACATGAACAAGGAATCGACCCGTCTGCAGGCCCTGCAGGTCCAGCAGCAGCTCGGCGTCCAGGCGCTGTCGATCGCCAACAGTTCCACGCAGTCGATCATGTCGCTCTTCCGCTAATCCGCTCTCGTCTAACAACGAACAGCGCCAGAAAATCGGGCCGCGCCACAAGCGCGGCCCGATTTGCGTTTGCCTGCAGCATGTCGCCCGGGAAAGCTTGCTAGGCTTGCCCCGGTGTGCCCAACAGTCCGCGGATACATGTCCCGTCCGATCGCGTCGCACGAACCCGTTTCCGGGTGCGACGCCCCAGGTCTCTCGCGGACGAAGTAACGGATGCGAACGCTCGTCGTCTTAATCTTCAAAATACCGATTTTAATAGGCTGTTAACCATGTGGCGCTAGTCATGGTTAACGAATAGCTTACAACAGCTAGGCGAATCAGCCTCCCCAAGGCCGATGCCACTGTCGAACAGGCCTATCCGGGATTTTTGAGAAGGAGCGACTTTCTTGTCGAGCATCATGACCAACGCCGCGGCGTTGACCGCACTTCAAAGCCTCAACGCGACCAGCAAGTCGCTTGAGCAGACGCAAGCCCGCATCTCGACAGGCTACCGCGTCTCCCAGGCCTCGGACAACGCCGCCTATTGGTCGATCGCCACCACCATGCGCTCGGACAATCAGGCCCTGTCGACGGTACAAGACGCACTCGGCCTCGGCGCCTCGAAAGTCGATACCGCCTACACCGGCATGACCAACGTGCTGACGACCATCAGCCAGATCAAGACCAAGCTGCTTTCGACCGTCGGCCAGACGGATGCCGCCAAGGCAAAGACGCAGACCGAAATCACCGCGCTTCAGGCGCAGATGAAGTCCTTCGCCGATGGCGCCACCTTTTCCGGTTCGAATTTCCTTTCGGTGACGTCCAAGCAGGTCGCCGTGAACAATGACGGCGTGCAGGCTGATGCCAAGATCGTCTCGTCGTTCAACCGCTCCTCATCCGGCGCCGTCCAGCTCGGAACCATCGATATCGATGTCGAGAGCACCAAGCTGTTCGATTCCGGCCTTTCAACCGCCGTGAAGAACGCCGGCACTCTCGATCGCAAGACCTCCATCTATTCCACCGGCGCTGCCCAGACCCAGTATGACACCGCCTATGCGACCGCGATCGCCGGCGGCGCCACGGACATCTTGGCCAACACCACCGCGCAGGCCGCCGTCACCGGCACCCCCACCAAGATCGACAACGTCTCCGCCTTCAACGTGGACATCACCGCACCCGGCGTTACCGACGACATCATCACGCAGATGGTCACCAAGATCGACAACGTCATGGGCCAGCTGACGAACTCCGCCACCATCCTTGGTTCGGCCAAGAGCAGCATCGACCTGCAGAAGACCTTTACCTCGAGCCTGATGGACTCCATCGACCGTGGCGTCGGCCAGCTCGTCGATGCCGACATGAACAAGGAATCGACCCGGCTCCAGGCTCTCCAGGTTCAGCAGCAGCTCGGTATCCAGTCCCTGTCGATCGCCAACAGCTCCTCGCAGTCGATCCTGTCGTTGTTCAAGGGCGGCTGAGACTTTCCTGGCTGACCAGCAGTCGTCGCTCTGCCACATCCGCAAGGCCGCGCTCCAAGCGCGGCCTTTTCGTTTCGGCCTATCATCTTCGCACAAGCTTCGAGGTCTAGTGTCCTGGCGGACGTTAACGCTGGGAGTGGTCGAATCGTGCCGGTACAAATCCAGAGCATCATCTCGAATCTCCAGGGGTTCGGCGTAAGGCGCCTTGCCATGCTGGCCGGCATCGCCGTTCTGGTCATGAGCGTCATCGGCGTGGCTTCGGTCTATCTCAACCGCCCGGCCTACGACACGCTCTATGTCGGGCTCGATCGCGCCGACGTGAACCAGATCGGCCTGGTGCTGGGCGAGGCAGGCCTCGGCTTCGACGTCGGCGCCGACGGAACCTCGGTTCTGGTGCCGGCCGGCACCACGGCGCAGGCACGCATGCTGCTTGCCGAAAAGGGCCTGCCGACCAGCGCCAATGCTGGTTATGAACTGTTCGACAATGTCGGCTCGCTCGGCCTCACCTCCTTCATGCAGCAGATCACCCGGGTGCGCGCGCTGGAGGGCGAGATTGCCCGCACCATCCAGTCGATCTCGGGCATCAAGGCCGCGCGCGTCCACATTGTCATGTCCGAGCGCGCCAATTTCCGCCGCGACGAGCAGCAGCCCTCCGCCTCCGTGGTTATCCGTTACGCAGGCATCGACGCCGAGAAGAGCGCGATGTCGATCCGCCATCTCGTCTCCGCCGCCGTGCCCGGCCTGTCCGCCGACAAGGTCACCGTGCTCGATTCCAACGGCAATCTTCTGGCCGCCGGTGACGACCCGTCCAACACCAGTGCCGCCCGCACGCTCGGCGTCGAGCAGACCGTCGAGGCGCAGATCGGCGACAACATCCGCCGCGCCCTTGCACCCTATCTCGGCCCCGACAATTTCCGCGCCAGCGTCAAGGCCGACGTCAACACCGACACCCGCCAGACCGAGGAAACGATCTTTGATCCTAATTCCCGTGTCGAGCGCTCGGTGCAGTCGGTGCGCAACAATGAAAACAGCAATCAGAAGCAGGCATCCACTCCGACCAGCGTCGAGCAGAACATGCCTGAAACCCAGGCGACCACCTCCGAGGGGCCGCAGTCATCCTCGCAGAACGACCGCAAGGAAGAGATCACCAACTACGAGATCAATTCAAAGAAGATCGCCACCGTTTCCAACGGTTACACCGTCACCAAGATGTCGATCGCGGTGGTCGTCAACCAGCAGCGCCTGGCGTCGATCCTCGGCAAGGACGCCACCCCCGAACAGATCGCCAAGCGCGTTGCCGAAATCCAGAAGATGGTCACGTCGGCCACCGGCTTCGACGAGAAGCGTGGTGACATCATCGACGTCTCGGCGGTGGAATTCATCGATGGGCTGGATGGCGAGGCCCTCCCGCAAGTGAGCATGCTCGATTCGGTCGGCCAACATGCCGGCACGCTCATCAACGCCGGCGCCTTCATCGTCGTGGTGTTCATGGTCGCGTTCTTCGGCCTCAGGCCGATGGCCGCCGCACTGACGGCGAAGGCGACGCCAGCCATCGCCGGCCCCAACTTCGACGAAGTCCAGCGCTCCCTGCCCACGCCGGATGGGACGGCCTCGATCGAGGGGCCCGCCAACGTCGGCACATTGTCGGGTTCGCGCTCCGGTACCACGCCGCTCGACGATCTTCGCCAGAAGATCAGGCCGGCGCCACAGGAGCGGCTCGCCCGCATGGTTGACCTCAATGAGGAGCGCACCGCGCAGATCCTGCGCAAATGGGCGGCCCAGGAAGTCGCGGCCTAAGCCATGCCCTCAGCCGCCCTCTTCGACCTGCTGCCGGACTTCGGCGCGCGTGCCCAGCACAGCGCCCAGCCCAGGGCCACAGTCGAACACGACAACAAGCCGGATGCGCCGGCGCCTCAGGCCGATATCGGCGCACTCATCGCCGAGGCGGTCGCCCTCGCCGAGGCCGAGCTCGCAGAGCGCCTTTCCGCGGCACACAAGGCGGAGCTCGATGCCGAGCGTCAGGCCAACGCCGACGAGGCAAAGGCATTTCTCGAAGGCATTGGCGACGATGTTGGCAAGACGGTCGCCCTGCGCATCGACATGATGGAAACGCGTGTGACCGAGCTTGTCGCAGCCACGGTCGCCCGTGTTATCGGCGGCATCGTCAGTGACAACCTCCAGAAACGCTCGCTTGAAGCGCTCACCCGTTCGATCCACGAGGCCGTGGGTGATTCCGAGGCGGTGCGCGTCGGCGTGCGCGGACCGCTTTCGCTGTTCGAAACATTGCGGACGGCGCTCGGTCCCCGCGCGGCCAATCTCGACTTTGTCGAAGCTCCCGGCTTCGACCTCACAGTCACCATTGACGAAGCGGTGTTCGAGACACGCATGGCCGAATGGTCGGCAACCCTCTCCGAGGCACTGTCATGAGCATAGCGGCGGCCGGGGAACACAGGCACGAGATCATCATCGTCAAGCGTGGTCGTGACGATCACGATGACGCTCACCATGGCGGTGTCTGGAAGATCGCCTTCGCTGATTTCATGACCGCGATGATGTGCTTCTTCCTGGTGATGTGGCTGATCAACGCCGCCAATGAGCAAACCAAGTCAGCCGTCGCCAGCTATTTCAATCCGGTCAAGCTGATCGATCGCAATTCGAGCCGCAAGGGCCTCCAGGATCTTGGCGATGGTCCCCGCTCGGTCGGACTGACGGCCGACGACCCGCAGGAAGCCGCCAGCAAGGCCGGTCAGGAAGGCGTCGGTGGCGCTGGCTCCTCGGAAAAGACGCAGGACAAGCAGGCGCCGCAAAAAACGGAACGCACCGACGAGCGTCTGTTTGCCGATCCCTATGCGGTCCTGTCGGAGATCGCCACCGATACTGGCGTCATGCAGAATATCAGCCAGCGCGGCGATGGCGGCGTGCAGAACGCCGGTCCAGCGACCGGCGCATCCGGCGGCGCCTCCTATCGCGATCCCTTCGAACCGGATTTCTGGTCGCAGCAGGTCGCATCGCCTGGTGCCGAAGCAAGTGCGGAACGCGTGAAGATCGACGGTGATCCGGTCAAGCCGGGCGACAAGGTCGCCGACAGCCAGGTTCCGAAGGTCAAGGCCGTGCCCCCCATGCCGAAGCTGACGGCCGCGCCGCTGGAGCCGCTGGCCAAGACCGAACCGGAAGCGACGGCACCGAAAACAGCGATGGCCAAGGCCGGCGATAGCGCCGGGTCGGCGTCGGCCAAGCCCGATGCCCCCGATGGAGATGCCCTCGATCGCGACGTCAAGGACAAGGCTCCTGCCGCCGCGGCGATGAAGGCGGCCGCCGAAGTGCGCCAACAGCTCAACGATGCCTTCAAGCCGGGCGACAAGCTGCATGATGGTGTCTCGGTCGAGGCCACCGACAAGGGCGTCGTCATCTCCATCACCGACCGGCTCGATTTCGGCATGTTCGAGATCGGCTCGGCCATGCCCAGCCGCGAGCTGGTGCTGGCGATGGAAAAGATCGGCCGCATCGTCAACAGCCAGAAGGGCACCATCAGCATCAATGGCCACACCGATGCCCGGCCATTTCGCAGCGACACCTACGACAATTGGCGGCTGTCGACGGCCCGCGCGCATTCGGCCTACTACATGCTGGTGCGCGGCGGTGTCGACGAACGCCGCATCACAGAGGTCGCCGGCTTTGCCGACCGCCAGCCGAAGGATCCAGCCAATCCGATGGCCGCCGCCAATCGCCGCATCGAAATCCTGATGGCGACCGGAGGATGACGCGCGCCGTCCTCCATCGCATGATCGGCCTGCTCCTGCTGGCGGCAGGGCATCCGTCGGTCGGCTTCGCGCAGGACGCACTGCAGCCCTATCAGCTGGTGCGCTCGCTGCAACTCGTTCAGGACCGTATCGCGGCCGGTGACCACGCCGCCATGCCGATGCAGGCCAAGTTGCTGGAGATGGTGGACGCGCGCCTGCGCGACACGGGTGCGGATGATTTCAAGGATCCCAAGAATTTCCGCGCTCTTCTTGTCTACGGCATGAGCGGCGGCAACCCGCTCACTGTCGAGACGGCCGTGTCGCGCGCCACCGTGGCGCCCGAGGAACTGGCCATCGCCAAGGGTATCATCAGCTATCTCAACGGACGTCCCGCCGATGCTATCGAAACGCTGCGGCCGATAGACCCGATGACGCTGCCGAGCGACCTCGGCGCCTTCCTCGCCTTGGTCAAGGGCTCCCTGCTCAGCGTAGACGAGCCGGCCGCCGCACTGGTCCTGCTCGACGAAGCCAGGCTGCTCAGCCCGGGCACGCTGGTCGAGGAGGCGGCGTTGCGTCGCTCGGTCGGCATCGCCGTGACGCAGGGCGATGCCGCGCGCTTCGCGCTTGCCTCGACCCAGTATGTCGAGCGCTACCTCTATTCGCCCTATGCCAGCCAGTTCGCCGATTCATTCGTCTCCGGCGTCGTCGCGCTGCATATGTCGATCAGCCAGGATAAGCTCGGCGACATCACCTCGATGATGGACCCCGAGCGCGAGAAGGTGATCTACCTGCGCATTGCCCGGCGCGCCGCGATCGACGGCCTGAACGACCTCTCGGCCTTCGCCGCGGCGCGAGCCGAGCGGGGTCGCGACGGCATCAGCAACCAGGATGATCCACGCGCCCTGCTCTACGCCAGCCTTTCCACCATGACATCGGGCACTGTCGACGAGGTCCACGCCAAGCTCGACAGGATCGACCGCGGCAAACTGTCGGATGGTGACCGCGCTCTGCTGGATGCGGCCCGCGCCATTGCCGGCGAACTGGTCGCGCCGCCTGCCGCCCTGCCCGCCAGGAAGCCGGCCCTCGCCGCCGTCGAACAGCCCCCCGCGGTCGAAAACGCCAGTGCCCGGACCTCCGGCCAGCAGACATCCGACGAGGCTGGGCTGCCTCCGGTCGAAGGCGCGATGCCCGAACAGCCGCCGGCCCCGGCACCCGGCGAACCCGCCGCCAGCACGTCGGACACAACGGCCGTCGCCGCTGCCTCGTCGGATGGGGCGGAGACCTTGCCCGCACCCGCACCCGCACCCGCACTCGCGCCCGCGACCGGCCTGAACCCCTCCGACCCGGCCGATGCCGCCATGATCAAGGCGCGTCGGCAGCTCGATTTGATTGACCAGATGCTTGGAGCCGCTCCCAGATGACCACCAGCGTCGGCCCCGCCTTGCCGGGATTTGCTTCCATGCGCGCCGCCTCCGAGCAGCCCGCCGCTGGCGGAAAAAGCGCGGATACGGGCTTCAGCAACATGCTGCATGGCACGGGAAAACAGGCCCGGTCGGAAAGGCAGACCGCAAGCGAAACCACGTCGCGTGACCAGCGCTGGGGCAAGCCTGCTTCCTCGGGCCATGCTGAAGCCGACGGCAAGGACGAACCGGCACCCGCCGATCCGCGAAAGATCTCGTCGGCGAAATTGCTGCTTCTGAAGGCCGCCAAAGACAGTGGGGATACCGCGTCCGGCAAGGAAGCCGACGATGCCGGAACTGGGGACGCCCCGACCGGCGCATCATCGCTTCAGGACCATCTTCCGCTGCTGATGGCGCTTCACGATCTGCGTCAATTCTCCGCCTCGGCCAAATCCGACAAAACCGCGCCGGGCGATGGCACCGGGGACCCGGCGGCGGTTGACAGCCAGGCCCCGTTATCGAAGCGATACCGGTCAACGACCGATGCGGGGAAGGCACTCGGGCTGGAGGCCCGCTCCGAGCGAGGCTCGACAGCCGCCGAACAGGCACCACAGCAACCCGGTGGGGTCAAGCTGCCCACCGGTCCGGTGAAGCATGACGACAGCCTGACATTCGGTTCGCCGCTGGAGAGCGTGGCGGACGATGCGGCTCCCCAATCGAAGCCCTCCTCGCTGCCGGTCAAGAGCCTCGACGAGGCCTTGTCCTCAGTGCGCTCAGAGGTAGGAAAACAGACTTCTTCGGCAAACCGCGTCGAGGTGGTTTCCGAGCGGAGTTTCCCCGCGCCGGCGCAGAACCCGATGAGCCAGGCGGCGGCGACCTTGATCGACGCGATCAAGGCCGACAGCGGCCTTCGGCAGCCATTTTCAACCACTCCGGCAGCGCCCCAGGTGACCTCTTCCGTGGCCGCTCCGGTGCACATATTGAAGATCGAACTTCATCCGGCTGAACTCGGCATGGTCACCGCCAGTCTGCGCCTTTCCGGAGAGCAACTTTCGATTGAACTGAAGCCTCAAACCCATGAGGCCTATCGCCGGCTCGCCGCCGACAGCGAGGCCATCGTCAAGTCGCTGCGCGGCCTTGGTTTCGAAGTCGACAAGGTTACGATCCTACAACCCTCGATAGCAGTCCCGGCCGCGGCCCGCACCGATGCCAGCGCCAACACGCAGGCAACGGCAGGCCGCGATCAGTCGTCCTTTCAGCCCGGCAATTCGAGCGGCAACAATGACGGTGGCGCCGGCCAGCAGTCGGGAAGGAACCGCGACAATGATCCGCAAGAGTTCGGCCGCCCCGCTTCGCCTGCTCGTGAGCGCACTGGCGGCGATATGTTTATCTAGCCTCGCGGCCAGCGCGGCAAACGCCGCCACCAACCCTTGCGAGCCGGAGATCCTGCGTGCCGCCGATCGCTATGGCGTGCCCGCGGGCATTCTCTATGCCGTCGGTCTTGCCGAAACGGGAAGGAAGGGCAGCCTTCAACCTAACGCCATGAATATAGAAGGAAAAGCTGTCTTCCCTAAAAACCGGGGCGAGGCGCTTGCCGCCTTCGAGGCGGCGCGGCGCGACGGCAAGACGCTGATCGATCTCGGATGCATGCAGATCAACCACCACTACCACGCATCGCATTTTCGCAGCGTCGAGGACATGCTCGATCCGCGTCAGAACGTCGACTACGCGGCCCGTTTCCTGGCCAGCCTCCACGCCCGCCACGAGACCTGGTCGATGGCGGTCGCCCGCTACCATGCCGGCCCGGACAACAATCCGGCGCAAAAGATCTATGTCTGCCGCGTCATCGCCAACATGGTCGCCACAGGCTTTGGAAAATGGACTTCCAACGCTCGCGCCTTCTGCAACCCGTAGCTGCTTTCGCCCGCTCGACCATGCCTCCCGCTCCGCACCTCCAGCGCTTTTCCAACATGACCCGCGCGATCCCTGGCCGGTACGTACGAGCACACACTAATGCAACCAGCACGATTCCCGACTCCCAAGAAACTAGCTACAAGAAATGACGGTTGTTCAGGATTCTCGCCAGCGGCTACCCCTTTCGACACGAAGCAGATGATCTGATTCGGAGGCGGGGCCGATGATTGTTATTGTTGACGAGCGAGAGCTCGTAACCGAAGGCTATAATTCACTTTTCGACCGTGAGGGCATCGCCTGCGCGGGCTTCGCTCCCGGCGAATTCGGCGAATGGGTAAGCTCGGCGGCGGATACCGACCTGAAGTCGGTGCGGGCCTTCCTCATCGGCGATTGCCGGGAAGGCACCATCTCACCCCGCCAGATCCGCGACCGCACCGGTGCCCCGGTTATCGCCTTGAGCGAGCAGCATTCCCTGGAAAACACACTGCGGTTGTTCGAGAGCGGCGTCGACGACGTCATCCGCAAGCCGGTCCACATCCGCGAGATCCTGGCCCGCATCACCGCCATCCGCCGCCGCGCCCAGGAAGACGTCTCCTTTACCGAGATCGGCGCCATGCGCATCTTCATGGACGGCCGCGACCCGGAAATCGACGGCCAGCCGCTGCCCTTGCCGCGCCGCGAGCGCCGTATCCTCGAATACCTCGCGAGCAATCGCGGACGTCGCGTCACCAAGACCCAGGTGTTCAACGCCATCTACGGTATCTTCGACGAAGAGGTCGAGGAGAACGTGGTCGAGAGCCATATCAGCAAGCTGCGCAAGAAGCTGCGGGAGAAGCTCGGCACCGACCCCATCGATTCCAAGCGGTTCCTCGGTTACCGGCTCGTCTTCTGATGCCCTGGAACCGCCTTTGCGCCAGCTTCGCGCAAGACACAAAGCGTAGCCTCGTGGCCAGTGGCCAAAGCATTGAGGAGACCCGTCGATGAGCCTTTACGGAATGATGCGGACCGGCGTTTCCGGTATGAATGCCCAGGCAAATCGCCTTTCCGCTGTTGCGGATAACATCGCCAACTCCGATACCACGGGCTACAAGCGGTCCTCCGCCGAGTTTTCGACGCTGGTCATGCCAAACACCAGCGGCGCCTACAATTCGGGTGGCGTCAACACGACGATCCGCACCTCGGTCAGTTCGCAGGGCGTGCTCCAGTATACCACTTCGGTTTCCGATCTGGCGGTGAATGGAGACGGCTTTTTTGTCGTCCAGAATGCCAACGGAACGCCGTTCCTGACGCGCGCCGGCTCCTTTGTTCCGGATGCACAGGGCCGGCTGGTCAATGCGGCTGGCTACCAGCTGATGGCCTACAGCTACGCCAATGGCGTTCCGGCCGCCACGGCCAACGGTTTCGAGGGCCTGGTACCCGTGCAGATATCCGATCAGGAAATGACGGCGACGCCCAGCACAGCGGGTTATTTCAACGGAAATCTTCCCGCCGGCGCGACCCCGGTCACGACGACCGGAAACCTGCCGTCGGACAACAGCGCGACCTCGCAATACACATCGAAAACCTCGCTGGTCGCCTACGACAACCTGGGCAACAAGGTGCTGTTGGACGTCTATTTCACCAACACCGGCGCCGGCACCTGGGAAGCCGCTGTCTTCGATCAGTCCAAGGCCACGCCGGGGACCGGCTTCCCCTATGCGGCCGGCGGCTCTCTTGGCACGGCTGACCTGACGTTCGATACCACGACCGGCAAGCTTACCGGCACGACCTCCAGCGTGTCGGTTACCGTGCCGAACGGCGCCAGCCTTAATCTTGACCTGTCCAAGCTCACCCAGTTCGGCGGCAGCTTCACCGTCACGGATGCGAAGGTCAACGGCAACGCGCCGAGCGCTATCGACAAGGTGGAGATCGGCACGGACGGCACCATCTACGCGCAGTACAAGGATGGCTCGACCAAGCCACTCTACAAGATTCCGCTGGCCGATGTTCAGAGCCCCGACCAGCTCACCGCACTGCCAGGCAACGTGTATTCGCAGAGCACCGATTCCGGCACCGTGCGCATCGGCTTCGCCAATCAGGGCAAGCTTGGAAGCATCGTCTCTGGCGCGCTCGAGAATTCTAATGTCGATATCGCCGAGGAACTCACCAACATGATCGCGGCGCAGCGCAGCTACACCGCCAATTCGAAAGTCTTCCAGACCGGTTCCGACCTGATGGACGTCCTTGTCAACCTGAAGAGATAAAACCGGGCACCGCCCGTGAAGGACTTGCATGTCGCTATCCACCGCATTGAGCATCGCCCAATCGGCGCTTATGAACACCGCGCGGCAGACCAGCGTTGTCTCGCGCAACGTCTCCGACGCCGACAACCCGAACTATACGCGCCGTATCTCCGTCGTCGTCAGCACGGCGCCCGGCGCGCGTACGGTTGATATCCAGCGCCAGACCAACGACCTGCTCTTCCGTCAGAACCTCAGCGCCCTGTCCGCCTATAGCGGCCAGAGCGCACTCTACAACGGCATGGATCAGCTCGACGTCGCGGTCAACGGCGTCGACAATGCGTCCTCGCCCTCGACCGCGATCGGCAGTCTGCAGCAGGCGTTGCAGCTCTACGCCACCTCGCCATCCAACCAGAACCTTGGCTCCAGCGTCATTGACGCGGCCAAGCAGGTTGTGCGCTCCCTGAGCCAGGGCTCCAAGGCCATCCAGGATTTCCGCACCCAGACCGACGGCCAGATCGCCACGGCCGTGAATGACCTCAACTCGCTGCTAAGCCAGTTCCAGGATGCCAACACCGCGGTCATTTCCGGGACCCGTTCCGGTACCGATGTTTCCGATGCGCTCGATCAGCGCGACGGGCTGTTGAAGAAGATCTCGGACTATGTTCCCGTTTCGACCTTCACGCGTGGCGACAATGACATGGTCATCACCACGGGCGACGGCACGACGCTGTTCGAAACCATACCGCGCACCGTCAGCTTCACGCCGTCATCGAGCTCCACCGCTGGCGTCGCCGGCAACACCGTCTATATCGACAATGTGCCAATCTCGGCGGGAACCGGCGGCAATACCAGCGCCAGCGGCAAGCTTGCTGGCCTGCTGCAATTGCGCGACGACGTTGCCTCGAAAATGCAGAGCCAGCTCGACGAGACCGCGCGCGGCCTGATCACGGCCTTTGCCGAGACCGCGCCTTCGATGCCCAATGCCGCCGGCCTGTTCACCTGGTCGGGCGCGCCGGCCGTGCCGGCCGCTGGCACGCTGGTCAACGGCCTTGCCGCTTCCATCAGCATCAATGCCGCGATGGATCCGAGCACCGGCGGCAATCCGACGTTGCTGCGCGACGGTGGCGCCAATGGCGCCGCCTATGTCGCCAACACTGGCGGAGCATCCTATTCCAACCTTCTCATTGCCTATGGCGACCGGCTCGACAAGCCGATGGCGTTCGACAGCGCCGCCGGGATTTCAGCAACGTCCAGCGTTTCCGACTACGCCGCCAATTCGATCGGCTGGTTCCAGGGCGTGCGACAGACGGCTTCGACGGCCGCGGACGCCAAGGAAGCGCTGGCGGCTCGCAGCGCCGACGCGCTGTCCAACGCGACCGGCGTCAATATCGACCAGGAAATGTCGCTGATGCTCGATCTCGAACACAGCTACCAGGCATCGGCCCGGATGATGAAAACCGTCGATGACATGATGACGGCCCTGATGAACGCGGTAGGATAAGCCATGACCTCAGTTTCCTCAGCGGCCCTTACGAACGCCATGCGCTATCAACAGATGCGCATGCAGTCCGAACTGGTCAAAGCCACCAAGGAATCCTCGACCGGCAAGGTCGCCGATGTCGGCCTGGCGCTGGGCGGACGCACCGCTCAGTCCGTCACCTTCTCGCGCGATCTCGACCGGCTCAACGTCATCATCGATTCCAACGGACTGGTCGCCGCCCGGCTTTCGTCGACGCAGACCTCGCTCGGCCAGCTCTCCAGCGTGGCGCAGACCTTCCTGTCCAGCTTGACGTCAGCGACATCGGGCGACTCCTCGCAGAGCCTCACCCAATCCGCCGGCAAGACGACCATCCAGCAACTTGCTTCGATCCTCAACACCAGCGTCAACGGCGAATATCTGTTCGCCGGCACCAACACCGACGTCAAGCCGATCAACGATTTCACGGCGCCCGGCTCAACCGCCAAGGCCGCCTTCGACGCCTCCTTCGTCGCCAAGTTCGGCTTCACGCCCAGCGACCCGGGCGCAGCCAACATCACCGCCGCCCAGATGGACGACTTCATCACCAACAGCGTCGCGCCGCAGTTCCTCGGCTCCGGCTGGCAGACCAACATGTCGAATGCGACCGACCAGCAGATCGTCAGCCGCATTGCGCTCAACGAAACCACCGCGACCTCGACCAGTGCCAACAGCGACGGCATCAGGAAGCTGGCCATGGCGGCCGCCATGGTCACCAGCCTGATGTCCAGCAACATCAGCCAGGCAGCGAAGGACACGATCGTCACCCGTTCGCAGACGCTGGTCGGCGAAGCGCTGAGCGGTATCGCCCAGGTTCAGTCGGAAACCGGCATCGTCCAGAAGCGTGTCTCCGACGCCAGCGATCGGATGAAGACGCAGGTCGACCTGTTCGAGCGGCACATCGTCGATCTTGAAGGTGTCGATCCCGCCGCCGCTGCCACCAAGGTCGCGAATCTGACGCAGCATATCGAAAACTCTTTTGCGCTGACGGCACGCCTCCAGCAGCTCAGCCTGCTGAATTACCTGACCTGATAACTTCCAGCGGACCGGTAGAGCTCACCGATGTATCAATTCTCGTATGACGACATCCAGGCCGACTCCGTCGGAGACGCAAGGGACCGGGAACGGCACCTTCTGACACGCTCGATCGACATGCTGTCGGCGGCCGCGGCCGTCGGCCACGGCTCGCAGGAGGCGGTCGAGGCGCTGTATTTCACCAATCGCGTCTGGTCGACTTTCCTCGAGGATCTCGGATCGAATGACAACGCCCTGCCCAAGGAGATCCGCGCCAACCTCATCTCCATCGGCCTGTGGCTGCTGCGCGAGACGGAAGATATCCGCCAGGGCCGGACCAACAATTTCGAAGGCCTGATCGAAGTGTCCCAGATCATCAGGGATGGTATTCAATGAGCAACACGTTCAAGATTTCACTGAAGCCGAGCGAGAAGATCTACATCAACGGCGCCGTCATCCGTGTCGACCGCAAGGTCACCGTCGAGCTGATGAACGACGTGCAGTTCCTGCTCGAGAACCATGTGATCCAGGCCGACGAAGCCTCGACGCCGCTCAAGCAGCTCTATTTCATACTGCAGGTCATGCTGATGAGCCCGCCGGACGCGATCGAGGCGCGCGACATGTTCCGCCACTCGCTGCCGCTGCTTCTGGCGAGCTTCGAGGACGAGCGCATCCGCAGTGAGCTGAAGCAGATCGACCGCATGGTCAGCGAAGGCCATATCTACGAGGCGCTGAAGGCGATCCGTTCGCTCTATCCGCTAGAGCGCCGCGCGCTTGGCGGCAATGATGATGTTCCGGGCGCCCCGCGCCCGCTGGCCGTGGGAGCCCGATACTGATGACCGTGGACATGACGACGACGATACCGGTTGGCGCCAACCAGACCAGCCAGCAGACTTCCAAGACCGCTGTCGACTACCAGTCCTTCCTGAAGCTTCTGATCGCCGAGATGAAGAACCAGGATCCGACGAAGCCGATGGATTCGACCCAGTATGTCGCCCAGCTCGCGACCTTCTCGCAGGTCGAGCAATCGGTGCAGACCAACACCAAGCTCGACCAGATCATGCAGTCGTCGGCGCTGTCGCAGGCCGACGCTCTCATTGGCCGCAACATCACCTCGGCCGACGGCAAGACCACGGGCACGGTGGCCTCGGTGCGCCTCGCCAGCAGCGGCCTGATTGCCGTGCTGCAGAACGGCACCGAAGTTCCGGTTGGCCCTGGCGTCTCAGTCAAGGCGGCAAGCTGACCGTTCCGGCAAGGACGATCCCATGAACGAGGCCGACGCACTCGACATCGTCCAGTACGCGGTGTGGACGGTGCTGACCGCTTCCGCCCCTGTCGTGCTGGTCGCCATGGCGGTCGGCATCGGCATCGCCCTGATCCAGGCCTTGACCCAGATCCAGGAAATCACGCTGACATTCGTGCCCAAGATCGTCGCCATCATGCTGGTGGTGGCGCTGACCGGTCCATTCATCGGCGGCCAGATTTCGGCCTTCACCAACGTCATCTTCGAGCGCATCCAGCACGGCTTCTAGCCAGCGCATGGTCTCCAGAAGCGAGTCCTCGGCCTGGCCGGACGGCGGGGATCGGTTCTCAAAAGAGATCAGGCTCCAGGTGGAGCGGGATCCAGCCTGATTTGAAATCAGCTGCATCCGTCATTGGACCATGACCTTTTTCCAGGAGGCGTTCGCCCTTTTTTGCGCGATGCCCTAATTTCAACACGTGGCATGGGGAAACGAGTCGCCGCCACGGTACGGCGCGCGAAAGCGGGGAACTATCCATGATCGATGAAAAGCCGGAAAGCGAAAGCGCCTCAGCGCTTGCGCCATTCCGGCATGGCATTTTCCGCGCTGTGTGGTCCGCCAGCCTCGTCTCGAATTTCGGGGGTCTGATCCAGGGCGTCGGCGCTGCGTGGATGATGACCACCATCGCCACCTCGCCCTATCAGGTCGCCCTTGTACAGGCCTCGACGACCCTGCCGATCATGCTGTTCGCGCTCGTCGCCGGCGCCATCGCCGACAGCTTCAACCGGCGCAAGATCATGCTGGTCGCGCAGACCTTCATGCTGGTCGTCTCGCTGCTTCTGACCCTGTTCACCTGGTTCGGGCTGATAACGCCGTGGACGCTGCTGGCCTTCACCTTCCTGATCGACAGCGGCACGGCGCTCAACAGTCCGTCATGGCAAGCCTCGGTCGGTGACATGGTGCCGCGCAACAAGGTGCCGGCGGCGGTCGCGCTCAACTCGCTGGGCTTCAATCTGACGCGCAGCGTCGGTCCGGCGATCGGCGGCATCATCGTTGCCGCCGCCGGCGCGGCCGCCGCCTTTGCCGCCAATGCCTTGAGTTATGTCGGGCTGATCGTCGTGTTGTCGCGCTGGAAGCCGGAGTTGCCGGTTTCCACCTTGCCGCGCGAGTCGCTGGGCGCCGCCATGGGCGCGGGCCTGCGTTACGTCGCCATGTCGCCCAATATCGGCAAGGTTCTGGTCCGGGGTGCTGCCTTCGGCTTCAGCGCCGGCGCTGTGCTGGCGCTGCTGCCGCTGGTCGCGCGCGACGTGGTCAAGGGCGATGCCTTGACCTATGGCATCATGCTCGGCGCCTTCGGCATCGGCGCGGTCGGCGGCGCGCTGATCAGCGTGCGGCTGCGGCAGCTGCTGTCCAGTGAGGCCATGGTACGCTCGGCATTCGTCGGCTTCGCGATCTGCGCCTTCAATGCCGCCGTCAGCACTCATGCCTGGCAGACCTCGCTCGGGCTGCTCGTCGGCGGCGCCTGCTGGGTGATCGCCCTTTCACACTTCAACGTCACCGTGCAGATGTCGACGCCGCGCTGGGTGGTCGGCAGGGTGCTGTCGGTCTACCAGACCGCGACCTTTGGCGGCATCGCGCTGGGCAGCTGGGTCTGGGGCGTTGTCGCCGATGTGCACGGCGCCGAAACCGCGCTGATCGCGGCGAGCGTGACGATGCTGGTGGGCGGCGCGATTGGCCTGCTCTTGCCGCTGCCGCAGCAGCCGGTGCTCAACCTCGACCCGCTCAACCGTTTCAAGGAACCGCATCTCGCGCTCGACCTCAAGCCGCGCAGCGGCCCGATCGCCATCATGATCGAGTATGTGATCCGTGAGGAGGACGTGTCGGAATTCCTCGGCATCATGGCGGAGCGCGGACGCATCCGCCGCCGCGACGGCGCCCGCAACTGGACGCTGGCGCGCGACCTCGAAAATCCGTCCATATGGATCGAGCATTACCATACGCCGACATGGCTCGAATATATCCGCCACAACGGCCGGGCCACCCATGCCGACGCGGTCATCGGCGAGCGCATTCGCGCGTTGCACAGCGGTGCCGAGCCGCCCCATGTGCGCCGCATGATCGAGCGCCCGACGACAGCGGGCACGGCGCTGGTGATGGCGAAGGGGCCGATCGAGCATTGATCCGGGCGCCGGCGACCCGTCAACGGGCGCTGGCGACCCCGCCAATGGGCGAAGCCTCGGTGTTGACGAGGGCTGCCTACCCTTCGCCCGCCAGATCCCTGCGCGCCTTGTCGAGTTCCTCGGCGTAGCGCCGCATCAGATAGCCTTCGGTCAGAAGCCCGAGCACAATGCGCTCGGAGAAATCCTCGACCACGGCGAGTTCCTCGGCGCCCGCGCGCTGGAAGGTCTCGGCGGCGGTCTGGACGTTCATGCTCGGCACCAGCACGGCGTCGTGGAACTGGGCGAGCGACCGCACCGGCGTGTCGTCGGCGGCTGGGTCGCTGTGCAACTCGGCGACGATCAGCACGCCGACATATTGATCCCCCGGATCAACGGCAATGACGCGCTTCGCCGAACCGAGCGGCACTTCCTTGCGGAACGCCGCCAGCGTCGTCGACGCATCGATGGTCTTGATGTCCTCGCGCATCATCGACCCGACCGTCAGGCTGCGCATCCAGCCGACATCATGCGCGCTGCGGATCGTCTCGCCGCGCAGGTGGAAACGCCATGTCGAGAAGGAATAGCCGAAGGTTTCACGCACCAGGATCGCCGACATGATCGAAGCCGCCAGCACCACGCCGGTAAGTGTCAGGTCGCGTGTCGATTCCAGCGCCAGGAACGTCATCGTCAGCGGGCCACCGACGACACCGACCGCCAGCGAGGTCATGCCGACGACGGCGGCAACCGCCGGATCGATGCCCGTGGCCGGCGAGACCAAAGCCATCACGCCGGCAAAAGCCTTGCCGAGCAGGGCACCGAGGAACAGCGAGGCGAAGAACAATCCGCCGCGAAAGCCAGAGCCAAGCGATATCGCCGACGCCGCCAGTTTCAGCACGAAGACGCTGGCCACCACGGCGAGCGGGTAGTTCATCGAGAATTCGCGATGCAGCGCGCCATGGCCGCTGGACAGGACCTGCGGCGTCACCAACCCCAGCAGGCCCACGAATATACCACCGATGAAGGGGCGCAGCGATGCATCGATCGACAGCCGCACGAAGCCGCGCTCGATCGTGGTCACCAGATGCATGATGGCGATGGAAGCAGCGCCCCCGAGCAGCCCGAGCAGCAGGAACGGCAGGTACTGGCTGACCGTCAGCGCCGGCAGGCCGGATAGCTCCAGCGGAAACGGCACACCGCCAAAGACCTCGGCGGTCAGCGAGGCGCAGATCGCGGCGGTCATGACCGGCGCGACAATGGCGACCGAGTAGATGCCGATCACCAGTTCGAATCCATAGAAGGCGCCGGTCAGCGGCGCGTCGAAGGCCGCGGCGATGGCGCCGGCCGCACCACAGCCGACCAGCGTGCGCACATCATTGCGGCGCAGCTTGAAGATGCGTGCCAGCCGCGACGCGAGGCCGGAGCCGACCTGCGTGTAGCCGGCTTCCAGTCCGACCGAAGCGCCGAATCCGCTCGAAATCATCGTCTGCGCCGCGATGATGAACGTGTCGGTGAGCGACATGCGCCCGCCATAGAGCGCGTTGGCTTCGATCGGGTCGACGGGAGTGCGGAACTTGCGTTTTCTGAGCCAGACAAGCGACAGGCCGAGCAGGATGCCGCCGATGGCCGGTACGGCCGCCTGGATCGGATCGGCAAGGGAAAACATCGCCGAAAGCCTGCCGCCCGGCTGGACGCCATAGAGCAGCCCGTGCAGGTCCTGCACCATCTGGCTCATCGCGGTGACCAGTATGCCCGCCATCACCCCGACCACGCCGGCCAGCATGACCACGGCAATGCCGCGCGCCTCCAGCAGCGGGAGCGATCTGACAAGCACCGCGCGAAGCCGGCGGGCATAGACTTGTGGTTCGTTCCTGGAAAGCACCGGGTGGCTCGCCCATAAAAAGCCCGTAAAAGGCCGTCGTGCCTGATACGCCCGACGCCATCACATGGCAACCAAAATGCCCCACACCGGCGAAGCGCCATTTTGGCGCGGGATTTGATTAGTGAGGCACGGGGTCCCGGTCAGGAATTGTCAGCGGGCCGCAATCGTCGTCGGCGATGAAGATCGCAAGCAATTCCGCGGGCTCGCCGGCGCTCGCATTCTCGGCGAACAGATGGATCGCGCCGGGCGGCTCGAACCAGGTCTGCCCCGCTGTGTAGGTGCCGGCGGGACTGCCTTCCAACTGCGACCGCACCGTTCCCTTGAGCACGAAAGCAGTCACCGATCCTGGGTGCCGATGCCGGGGCGTATAGGCGTTTGGCGGAAACTCGACGAGGGCGGTGGTGATGGATTTTCCCGGCACGTTGGGAAGCCTCTCGCAAGAGAGCGGCTTGACCGTGGTCGTCGGGCGCATTTCGGCGCCGCTCCCCGTGTTCGTCATTGCCATATGCATATGCGCGCCGCCGGCTGCCGGCATCGTCGTCGCGATGTTTCGCTGGCCCTGAGCGGCAAGCACGGCCAAGGCAGCCAACGACGCGAGGCAGAGCAAGGCGAGACCCTTGCCTGGGTGGAACCTGGGCTGATTTTGCATCAGAGCCATGATGACAGCACCTCCCGCATGCGCCGCGTTCAGGTCGGCAGGCGATAGTCCGCGTGCCAGCCGAGCTCTCCGACAGCCTTTTGCGTCGAGACATAGGTGTTGGCTTTCGCGACGTTGACAGCACCGGATAGCGCGCTGTCGACGGCAAGCAAGGCTGCATAAGCCGCCGCATCCACGTGCAGCGGCGCCGATCCGGCGGGCGCATCCCTGCCGGTGCCAGGGCCGTAAAGCTGGCCGTAGCGCAGCACGGCGCCGGCGAGCGGTGGCGACGCCAGGACCCATTTCTCGAGCGCGATGACGCCGGCCATGCTGATGCCGCGATCGCCTTGGGCCTCGCTATCCAGCGGATCGGCCTCAGTGTGCGGTTCGGGACCCGGCGCGTAGGCCCAGGCTATGCTTTGCGCGACCATCCGGCGGGCACCGGCCGCGATCGCCGCCTTGACCAGATTGTGCGTTCCTTCGTCACGAATGCTGGCATTGCGCACGATCGCCTCGCCCATCCGACTGGGATCGAGACCCGCCGGCAGATCGGTCAGCTGATGGATCACGATGTCGGGCTTTGAGGAAGCCATCGCTCGTAACAGAGCATTGGCATCGAAGACGTCGATAACCAGCGGCTCGACGCCAAGCACACGCAACTGTTCGGCCTTGGCCGCAAGCCGCGTGGTTCCCGTCACCTGATGGCCCGCTTTCAGCAATTGCGGGATCAGCCGCCGTCCAACGGCGCCCGAGGCGCCGGCAAGAAAAATTCGGTAACCCATCGTCATCGGTCCGGTCTGGCTATAATATCAGTGCTCGAACAACATATAAGAGCCCTGATATCATGCGCAAGACAAATCCGCCATCGATCCCAGCCCCGGGAGAGGGCAAGCGAGGTGAAGACGGCTATATGGGATATCTGCTTCGCCAGGCGGCGGGCGCCCATCGGCTCAGGCTGGAACGGGCGCTGATCGATCTCGGCGTGACCCAGCCGCAATTCGCGGTGCTGACCATGCTGGCGGCGTATCCCGGTCTCTCCAATGCCGATGTCGCCCGGCTTGCGCTGCTCACCCCGCAGACGGTGAGCGTCATTGTCGCCAATCTCGAGCGCGCCGGTTCACTGGTCCGCAAACCGCATGCCGTCCACGGCCGCATCCAGCATCTCGATCTCAGCGACAGCGGCACGGCGCTGCTGAAAACCTGCCGCGAGCGCGTTCATGCTCTCGAAAAGGAACTTGCACGCGATCTCTCCGGCGAAGAGGAGCGTACGGTCAGGCGTTGGCTGGTCGCCGTGGCCACCGCAAGCACGACGGGATGATCGTTGACAGCAGTCCGAACTCAAATCGGCTTGGCTTCACCGGCCTCGTAGACAACGAGATTGCGATCGCCGATCCCGAGCGCCGGCCAGCTCTCGCGCCAGCGCGCGATGTGCGCCGAGCGGAAATGCTCGTCCAGCGCGGCCCTGTCGCGCCAGACCTCGGTCACATGGATGAGGCCCGCGTCAAGTACATCCTGCGCGTAGGAATATTCGATGCAGCCGGGTTCAGTGCGGCTGGCTGAAATCATCGAGGCCATGGCCGGCCTTGCCTCCCCGAGCATTTCCGGCGGCAAGCGCACCGTACCGACGATCACCAGCATGAACATTTCCCTTTGCCAGGCGCGGCCAGACCGCGCGTCGGCCGGACATTGCCGCGATCTCCCACCCTCGCGCAAGCTTGGCTGACTAGGGTCGTCAGGCTGTCGCGCGCTCGGCGGCTTTTGTGATTTGGGGACGACATGGCGATCAGCGAAAGCATTCAGCCCGGCGCGGCGGCCAAGAACGGTCGCGACGTCTTCTTCGCGCTCGGCATCATCATCATCCTGGCCGTGCTGTTCCTGCCGATCCCGGCCTTTCTCATCGACATCGGCCTGGCCTTCTCGATCGCCCTTTCGGTGCTGATCCTGATGGTGGCGCTGTGGATCCAGCGCCCGCTCGATTTCTCCTCGTTCCCGACCGTGCTGCTCATCGCCACCATGCTGCGACTGTCGCTCAACATCGCCACGACACGCATGATCCTGTCGCACGGCAATGAGGGCACGCATGCCGCCGGCTATGTCATCGCCGGCTTCTCCAAACTGGTGATGGCCAGCGATTTCGTCATCGGCCTCATCGTCTTCATGATCCTGATCGTGGTGAACTTCATCGTCATCACCAAGGGCGCCACCCGTATCGCCGAGGTCGGCGCGCGCTTCACCCTCGACGCCATTCCCGGCAAGCAGATGTCGATCGACGCCGACCTCTCCGCCGGCATGATCGACGAGAAGACCGCGCAGCTTCGGCGCCGCGAGCTGGAAGAAGAATCCTCCTTCTTCGGCTCGATGGACGGCGCCTCGAAGTTCGTGCGCGGCGACGCCATCGCCGGCCTCATCATCACCGCCATCAACATCGTCGGCGGCATCGCCATCGGCTATATCCGCCACGGCATGGGCATGGGCGAAGCCGCCGATGTGTTCATCAAGCTGTCGGTCGGCGACGGGCTCGTCACCCAGATCCCGGCGCTCATCGTCTCGCTCGCCGCCGGCCTGCTCGTCTCCAAGGGCGGTACCCGTGGCTCGACCAACCAGGCGGTGTTCGGCCAGCTCGGCGCTCATCCGCGCGCACTCTACGTGGCGGCGTCGCTGCTCGTCCTGCTCGGCCTGATGCCCGGTCTGCCGCTGTTCCCGTTCTTCGCGCTCGCCGGCGGCATGGCTGCCCTTGGCTACGTCATCCCGCTGCGCCACAACCGCGAGGTCGCCGCCGCCGCCGCCATCAAGGACCAGGAGAAGGCGACCAAGGTCGAGGAAGAAAAGAATTCGGTCAAGGCCTCGCTCGCCACCGCCGAGATCGAACTCCTGATCGGCAAGCAACTGTCCACGCGGCTGCTGGTATCGCATCAGGAGCTGGTCTTCCGCATGTCCAAGATGCGCAAGAAGTTCGCCACGCAATACGGCTTCGTCGTGCCGGAAGTGCGCGTCACCGACGATTACGGCATCCCGCCAAAGAGCTACCAGATCAAGGTCCACGGCACCGTCGTCGCCGAATACCAGATGCGCGTTGGCGAGATCATGGTGCTCCTGGGCACCCGCGACATTCCGGAAATTCCGGGCGAGGAAATCCGCGAGCCGGCCTTCGGCATGCGCGCCTATTCAGTGCTCGAAACCTTCGCCGAGGACCTGAAGCGCGAGAACTTCACCTTCGCCGACAACATGTCGGTGCTGCTCACCCATCTCTCCGAAGTCATCCGCAACAACCTGCCGCAACTCTTGTCCTACAAGGACATGAAGGCGCTACTCGAGCGTCAGGACCCGGAATACCGCAAGCTCGCCGATGAAGTCTGCACCACGCACATCTCCTACCCCGGCCTGCAGGCGGTGCTGAAGCTTCTGCTGGCCGAGCGCGTCTCGATCCGCAACCTCCACCTGATCATCGAGGCCATTGCCGAGATCGCGCCGCATGTGCGCCGCACCGAGCAGATCGTCGAGCATGTGCGCATCCGCATGGCCCAGCAGATTTGTGGCGACCTCTCCGAGGGCGGCGTGCTGAAGGTGCTGCGCCTCGGCAACCGCTGGGATCTCGCCTTCCACCAGAGCCTCAAGCGCGACGCCAAGGGCGAGGTACGCGAGTTCGACATCGACCCGCGCCAGCTCGAGGAGTTCGGCCAGGACGCCACCAAGGCGATCAAGAAGCATCTGGAGGCCGGCGAGCGTTTCGTGCTGGTCACCGCGCCCGACGCCCGCCCCTATGTGCGCATGATCATCGAGCGCCTGTTCACCACGCTGCCGGTGCTCAGCCATGTCGAAATCGCCAAGGGCGTCGAGATCAGGGTGCTCGGGACCATATCGTGACCGCACTCTCGCAAGGCGTCGTCATCGCGGCGTTCCTCGCCTTCTGCCGCATCGGCGCCTGCTTCATGCTGATGCCCGGCCTGTCGAGTGCCCGCGTTCCGGTCCAGGTCAGGCTGTTCGTCGCGGTCGCCGCCACCGGCGGCCTGCTCACCTTCCTATGGGACCGTATCTTTCCATTCGTCGACCCCCGCCCGCAAATCCTCGTGCCGATGATCATCTCCGAACTTCTGGTCGGCGGCCTGATCGGCGCCATGACCAGGCTCTACATGGAAGCGTTGCGCTTCATGGGCTCGGCCATCGCCATGCTGATCGGTTATGGCGGCTCCGGCGGGCCGGCCATCGAGGAGCCCGAGCCGCAGGCGGCGCTTGCCGCCATCATCTCGTTCTCGGCCCTGATGCTGCTCTTCGTCTTCGATTTCGACCACGAGATCATCAAGGCGCTGATCGCTTCCTACACCGTCGCGCCGGTCAACGTGTTCTTCAACCCGCAGGCGGCCCTGGTCGACGTCACCGACACCATTTCGGACGCTTTCTTCCTGGTCATCCGCCTTGGCAGCCCTTTTGTCGCCTATGCCATTCTCGTCAATCTGACGATCGGCTTCGTCAACAAGCTGACGCCGCAGATACCCATCTATTTCATCTCGCTGCCCTTCGTCATCGCCGGCGGCATGATCATCTTCTATTTCGCCATCGGCACCATGCTGTCGCTGTTCGCCAATGGCTTCGTCGACCTCGCGCTGGCGAGGTAGGCCGGCCATGGAGTCACGGATATGAGCACGCGCAAGGACCGACTGAAGAAACTGGTCAAGGTACAGGAACAGCTGAAGGCGCTGCACGAGACCCGCCACGCCACCTACCTTGCAGCGGCTGCCACGGCCGACGCCGAGGCGCGCGAACTGGTTGCGCATTTCGATTCCGACGGCGCCCTCTCCGGCCTGTTTCCCGATCTCTACCATCGTCGCATCGCCAATGCCGTGGTGCGCAAGGACACCAATCTGGAAAGCGCGCGCCAGGAGGTGACCCTGATCGCCGCCGCGACCGCGCGCACCAACATGGTCGAGCGCGCCTACAAGGAGGTGCGCCGCCGCGACGAGCGCGAAAGCTCCGACCGTGAGCGCCTCGACCTGATCGCCCAGAAGCGCAGTGACGAGTAACGGCGAGGTATTGCGCCTATCCAGCCTGGATATTCTGGCGGATGAAGGCGCCGACCATATCGAGCGCCTCGTTCGCCGCCTGAAGCTGGGACAGGTTGGAGGGAAAGACATGTGTCATGCCCTCCCAGATATGCAGCGCTGCCTGGCCACCGGCATTGGTCACCGCCTCGGCCACGCGGCGCGAATCGTCGAGCAGGATTTCATCCTCGCCGACATGAATGAGCAGCGGCGGCAGCCCGCCGAGATCCTGATAGAGCGGTGAGGCGCGCGCATCGGTCGGGTCGCTGCCCTTGAGATAGAGGTCCGCGGCCTTCTTCAATTCCGCGCGTTTCACCAGAGGGTCGGCGTCGGCGCGCGCAGTCATTGAGCCGCCGGTTAGCGCAAGATCGGTCCACGGCGACATCAGGGCGGCGCAACGCGGCATGACACCCTTGCCCTGCGTGGCCTTCGCCGTCACCAAGGCTAGCAGCGACAGCGCAAGCCCGCCACCGGCGGAGTCACCGGCGAGCGCGATCGTTTCGTATCCAGTCTCGACAAGGCCGGCAAAAGCGCTTTGCGCGTCCTCTACGGCCGCCGGAAATGCATGTTCCGGCGCGAGCCTATAGTCGGGCAGGAATGCCGGTACGCCGGCACGCTTCACGATCTGGCTGACGAAATGGCGATGCGCGATAGCCGAGCCCAGCACATAGGCCCCGCCGTGAAAATAGAGGATCGCGGCACCTTTTTCACTGGCGACGGGCCGGCACCACCAGCCCGCCACGGTCCCCACGGTTGCCGCCTCGAAACTGACGCCGTCGGCGGCCGGCGTCTGCTCCATCAGTTCGTTGAAGGCCGGTCGCGATTGCGGCGCGAATTCCAGCGTGGGCAGCCCGGCCAGCATCTCGCGCATCGCCTGCATTGCCGCTTGGTCACCAGGGCTTTTCGGATGTTCGACACTCATGAACAAACCTCGCTTCGTAGGGCCTAGGACGCTCAAGGCTTGAGCAGCTCGGTGTGAAACTCCGGTGCGAGCGCAGCGGCTTTCGCGAGGAAGGCGCCAAACGCGTCCTTCGTCAGCTCAGGCGCGACGGCCACGCGGCTTTCGACGGACGTGCCGACCTTGGCGAAGAACACCTCCTGGCCGGCCGGGGCGCACATGCACAGCATGCGAACATCCGAACCCGAGACATTCTTGAAGGAATGCGGCGCGTTGGCGGGGATGTTCACCGTCATGCCGGCCCTCGCCACCCGCTTCTCGCCACGGAAGGTGAACTCGATCTCGCCTTCGAGAAGATGGAACATCTCCTCGAAGTCGTGCCGGTGCGGGCCAGGGCCGCCGCCATCGGGAACCTTCATGTCGATCAGGCAGAAGCGTCCGCCGGTCTGCTCGCCAGTGAGCAGGACGGTGTAGGTGTCACCCACCACCGCCAGATGCGACAGAGAAGGATCATCGGGATCGACCATGGACAGCTGGCGACCGGGATCGTCCGCGGGAATCTTGAAGTCATGCATTGAAACCTCCTTGGCAAGACAACTGACGCGAGGGCGATTGGCTCACCGCGACACTAGAGCAAAATCCGAGCGGATAGAATCGATAGGGGTTTCGTTGGGATTGGAAATCTGATTCAGCATATCTGCTGGATTCGGAGGCCGGCATGGCATGGCGAAATCCTTATCGGAAGATTTGCGGGCTCGGGTGGTCGCAGCGGTTGATGGCGGCCTGTCGCGACGGGCGGCAGCGGCGCGATTTGGCGTGGCGGCGGCAAGCTCGGTGCGTTGGGTCCGGGAATGGCGCGAGACCGGAGCCACCTGCGCAAAGCCGCAGGGCGGCGACAGGCGGTCCCACCGCGTTGAAGCGTATCGCGACATCATCCTGGCGGCGATCGAGAGGCGGGTGGACATCACGCTGGTCGAACTCGCCGAGTTGCTGCGACAGGAGCATGGCGCGTCGTTTGCGACGAGCACGATCTGGCGGTTTCTCGATCGTCACTCCATGACCTTCAAAAAAAACGGCGCACGCCAGCGAGCAGGAGCGGCCAGACGTGGCGGCGCGACGAAACGCCTGGTTCGACGCCCAGCCCGATCTTGATCCCGAGCATCTGGTCTTCATCGACGAGACCGGAGCCTCGACAAAGATGGCTCGACTGCGGGGGCGCACGAAGCGCGGGATGCGGTGCCGATCGCCAATCCCGCATGGCCATTGGAAGACGACGACGTTCACCGGCGCCCTGCGCCTCACTGGCATGACCGCGCCAATGGTCCTGGACGGCCCGATGACTGGCGAATGGTTTGTCGCCTATGTCGAGCAGGTTCTCGTGCCGACGCTGCGGCCCGACGATGTCGTGATCCTCGACAACCTGCCGGCGCACAAAAGCGCAGCCGCCCGTGTGGCGATCGAAGCAACCGGCGCAAGGATGATGTTCCTCCCGCCCTATTCCCCCGACTTCAACCCGATCGAGAACGCCTTTTCCAAGCTGAAATCGATTCTACGCAAAGCCGCCGCACGAACCGTCGCGGAATTGTGGGATACCATCAGCGCCGCACTGCCTTGCTTCACACCAACCGAGTGCGCCAACTACTTCGCCGCAACAGGATATGAGCCGGAATGATCAGATTCTGCTCTAGCAAGCAGCTGACATCTAGCTAATGACAAAGCGGCAAAAAGCTCGTTTGACCGGCTGGACTCACTGTTCCCCTGATGGAACAGTGGCGGCGTGATCGATCTCAACGACCTTCGCGTGTTCGAAAAAGTCGCGGCGACCAGCAGCTTCTCGGTCGCGGGGAGGACGCTCGGCCTGCCGAAGTCGACGGTCAGCCGCAACATCGCCAGGCTGGAGCAGGTGCTAGGCGTGCGGCTGTTCCAGCGCACCACCCGCGCGGTCATCCTGACCGCCGCCGGCGAGGCGCTACAGGCGCGCTGCATCGAACTGATGTCGCGGGTCGATGAGACGATCGCCTATGTCGAAAGCCTGGCCGGCGAACCGCGCGGCCTGTTGCGGATCAGCGCCGGCATCGGCTTCGGCATCAACGTGCTCTCGCGCCATTTGCCGGAATTCCTCGCCCGTTTTCCGAACATCGACGTCTCGCTCGACCTGACGAGCCGCGACCTCGATCTCATCGCCGACCGGGTCGATGTCGCCATACGCATGGGGCCGCTGCCCGATTCGGCGCTGGTGTCGACGCGTCTGGGCAGCGTGCCGCGCTGCCTCGCCGCCTCCCCCGACTATCTGCATCGACGCGGCACACCGCTGACACCCGCCGATCTGGCAGGACATGAATGCGTTGAGATGCCGCGTGGCGATGGCCGGACCCGCACCTGGCACTTTCAGCGCGGCGATGAGCGGGCCACCGTCGATGTGCGCAACCGGGTCAGCGTCAACGATGCGCTGACCATCCACCAGCTGGTGCGAAACGGCGCCGGCATGGGTGTCTTGTCCACCTATCTCTGCCTCGATGATTTCGCGCAAGGACACCTTGTCCGTCTGCTCGCCGACTGGGCAATCGCGCCCGTCGAGGTCAATCTGCTCTTCCCGAGCAAGCGCGAGCTCTCAGCCGCCGTGCGCGCCTTCGTCAATTTCATGCGAGAGGTCACCGTCCCCAACGGACACTGGCAAAGCGGACTTCCCGAGGTGGACTGAAGCGCACGGCAGGTTTGCACGGAAACGTGCCGTCATCACGGTTTCGTGCTGGCAAGCCTGCCACAAGCTTGTTGAGGCATGGTCCTGGTCACGGAAACGACAAAAGGGCGAACCTTCTTGGCGATCTCTCCACCCAGCGACATCGTTCTGGATGTTGCCCGCGCTGTTGAGCCGGCGGACATCGAGGCTGCCCGAACGGCACTGGCCAAGCGGGCCGGTGGCGCCGTCGGCACCTTCTCGGTCGACACCGCCAGCTCGATCAATGCTGGCTCGATGCTATCGCGCGCCACTGCAGACAAGGCCGCCGTCACCGACCCCTCGAAGAAGTTCAAACATTTCGAGGCCATGGTGCTGCAGACCTTCATCCAGAACATGCTGCCCAAGGACACCGAAGGTGTCTACGGCAAGGGTCTGGCCGGCGACATGTGGAAATCGCAGCTTGCCGAACGCGTCGCCGATGTCATGGCAGATCGCGGCGGCATCGGCATCGCCAAGTCGCTATTGGCCGACCACTATCTCGACGGCAAGCGCAAGGTGCCGATCGGCCCGGTTTCGGGCGGACCGGAAAAGACCGAGATCGACCAGCAGGCCAGCCTGTCCACCTCGCTGGTGCACGAATTGCAGCGCAAGGCCGCGCGGTCGATCACCGGCGACGAAACGACCATCAAAACCGACATCAAGATTTAGACCAGGATTATCATGGCCGAAAAATCGGAACTCGCCTCCAACCTGCCAGCACGCACCACCGCTTCGGAAGCGGTCATTCCGTTCGCGCGGCCGGGAAACCTCGCCGCCATCATCGGTCGCATCGAACTGGCGATCGACGAGGAGACGGCGGGGCTGCGCAACGACACCAGCTATGATCTCAAGGCATCCAATGCCCGCAAGAGTCGCTATCTCTACGAACTGACCCGCGCCATGAAGGGCGGCAGCGAAGCCGAGTTCCTCGAGCAGCACCGCGAGGGTCTGACGCGACTGCGCCAGAAGCTGGCCAGGAACGAGGCGGCTATCCTCGCTCACCTCAACGCGGTCAACGAGGTGGCCACTCTGCTGAAGAATGCCATCCAGCGTTCGGAAGCCGATGGCACCTATTCGGCGAACGAGTTCGGCTGGGCCAGGGCATGATCGCCACAAGCATCATGCCTGGACATGGAAACGGAGCCATTTCGGGTTCCGCCAGACCTAGGGCCCGGGGATGATCAAATTCATAGCCGCCGCCATCTGGATCTGCGCCGCCACGCTTGGCGCGGTGTTCTATTCATTCCAGGCCGCTGGCGCGCGTGGCGTGGGCGAGACGCCCAAGCCGATGCTGGGCGGGCTCGACTACATCAAGACCGAAGTCATCTCGGTTCCCCTCATCCACAATGCCAAGATCGACGGCTATTTCCTGACCAAGCTCGTCTACACGGTCGAGCCCAGTGAGATAAAAAAGCTGTCCATCCCCGCCGACGCGTTGATCATCGACCAGGTCTATAGCTATCTCTATTCCAACCCGCAGATCGACTTCACCAACAAGGCAACGATCGACCTCAACGCCTTCCGTGCCGCCATCCGCGACACTGTCAACAGCCGCGTCGGCGCCAATCTGGTGCACGAGGTGCTGATCGATCAGCTCAATTTCCTGTCCAAGGACGAAATCCGCAACAACTGGCTGCGCCGCCGGCAGGACGCCGCCGCGTCAGCGCCTGAAACGGCCAAGCCTGCCGCCGCGCATTGACCCGGCCCGTTCGGCTGCGTCGATAGAACCCATCCGTGGAATCGGGTTTCGCGTTGACGTAAACGTCAACTCGCAGCTAAATGCGCCCGCGAATTTGATCGCGAAAATGCGTGGCACGGTGATTTTGGACGATCCGAAGCGCCAATGCTCGACAGATCCAACGAGACAAGGAGATCCGCCATGGGCGTTCAGGAGATTGCCGACAAGATCAGCTCGCGCGTGGCAAGCGCCGGATTCGACCGTTCCGTGAAGTTCGACACCGGCAGCGACGGCGTCATCGTCATCGACGGCGGGACGGTATCGACCACCGACGCACCTGCCGACTGCACCATCAAGCTTTCGCTCGACGATCTCGATTCGCTCATCGCCGGCGATCTCAACCCGACCATGGCTTTCATGACCGGCAAGATAAAGGTCGAGGGCGACATGAGCGTTGCCATGGCGCTCAGCCAGTTGATCGGCTGATACCAGCATTCCAAAACGAAACGCCGCCCTTGAGGCGGCGTTTTTGTTTCAGGCGGAACGCGACAGGATGTCGGCCTCAGGCCGCGACCGTCTGCGCCTTCAGCTTGCGCCCCGCTGCCTTCAGCGTGCCGCGAGTGCCTTCCAGCGCGCCATCGACCAGTTCCAGCGCCAGCAGGCGATGCCGCTCATATGGGCCTGGCATGGCCAGCGAGCCGGTCTTTTCCGAGGAAAAGCCGAAGCGCTGATAGTAGGGCGCGTCGCCGACCAGCAGGATGGCGCCATGACCGAGGCGCGCCGCCTCGGCCACCGCATGGCGCATCAGGGCCGAGCCGATGCCGGCGTTCTTGAGCGACGGATCGACGGCGAGCGGGCCAAGCAGAAGGGCGGCCGGACCGCCCTCGCCCAGCGTCACATCCCACAGCCGCACCGAGCCCATGATGGCGCCCTTCGCGTCGCGCGCAACGAAAGCCAGGCCCTCCGAAGGCCTGCGGCCGCGCCGCAGTTTTTCGGACGACTTTGTCTTGCGCTTCGGTCCCATGGCGAGATCGAGCAGGACTTCGCGCGCCGCGATGTCGGCGGCGGTTTCGGCGACGATGGCAACAGCACGGGCACTCTCCCCCCTCGAGGGGGAGATGTCGCCAAAGGCGACAGAGGGGGTCGCCGCGCGTGAAGCACCAACCTCCATCCGCCGCAGGAGGTCGCATCCGGTCGAACCGACCCCTTCTGACCACTTCGTGGCCATCTCCCCCTCAAGGGGGGAGATCCCGCGCGCGGCGTCCTCAACAATGAAATTCACAACGTCCATTTCCGCGATCCTTCACGAGCGGAGATATGTTCCACAGGCAAGCCGAGGCTGGCGATCTCTTCGCCCGCGCCGGATGATCTGATCGGTTCTTTCGAACCGTCAGATCACGTAGGATCGGAGAGGCTCGAAGCCGTTGAAGGCGACCGCCGAGTAGGTGGTCGTGTAGGCGCCGGTGCCTTCGATCAGCACCTCGTCGCCGATGGTCAGCGACAGCGGCAGCGGATACGGCGTCTTCTCGTACATCACGTCGGCCGAATCGCAGGTCGGGCCGGCGAGCACGCAAGGCGCGGTCTCGTCGCCGTCATGCGAAGTGACGATCGGGTAGCGGATCGCCTCGTCCATCGTCTCGGCGAGACCGCCGAACTTGCCGATGTCGAGGAACACCCAGCGCACATTGTCATTGTCGGCCTTCTTCGAGATCAGCACGACTTCCGACTTGATGACGCCGGCGTTTCCAACCATGCCACGGCCCGGCTCGATGATGGTCTCGGGCAGCGCGTTGCCGAAATGCTTGCGCAGCGCCGAGAAGATCGCCTGGCCGTAGGCCTGCGCCGCCGGCACGTCCTTCAGGTAACGGGTCGGAAAACCGCCGCCCATATTGACCATCTTCAAGACGATCCCTTCCTCGGCCAGCGTCGAGAACACCTTCTTGGCGTCAGCGAGCGCCCGGTCCCAGGCGGTCAGGTCGGTCTGCTGCGAGCCGACGTGGAACGACACGCCATAGGCATCCAGACCGAGCACCTTGGCCTTGCGCAGCACGTCGACGGCCATCGCCGGCACGCAGCCGAACTTGCGCGACAGCGGCCATTCGGCGCCCTCGCCATCGGTCAGCACGCGGCAGAACACGCGGGAGCCTGGAGCTGCGCGGGCGATCTTCTCGACCTCCTCGACGCAATCGACCGCGAACAGGCGAATGCCGAGCTGGTAGGCGCGCAGGATGTCGCGCTCCTTCTTGATGGTGTTGCCGAAGGAGATGCGGTCCGCCGGCGCACCGGCGTCCATCGCCATCTCGACTTCGGCAACGGAAGCGGTGTCGAAGGACGAGCCCATCGCGGCAAGCAGGCGCAGGATCTCCGGCGCCGGGTTTGCCTTCACCGCATAGTAGATCCTGGAATCGGGCAACGCCTTCTCGAAGGCGCGGAAATTGTCACGCACGACATCGAGGTCGACGACGAGGCAGGGGCCGGACGGACGTCGGGTGGCGAGGAAGTCGAGGATGCGCTGGGTAGCCATCGTGGTTTCTCCAACACGCCTTTCGGCGCGCACAAGGGTGCGGACGCGGGCTGTCGCCTCGCGAACACGCGATCAAACAAAGGCGGGACGAAAATTCCATGGAACCAGCCGGTGGAGACCCCGGAACCATGAAACGCCGTCTCGCGGCGATGAACCTCAGCCTTGCCCGGCTTCGGTTCGCTTTGTCTGCCTTGGCTTGGATTGGGAGAACCCCTTTCCGCACTGCCGGCAATGAAGGTGTGCCTCTTCAGTAACCCCGGTCTTTGGACAACCGGCAGAGAACCAGAAAGGCCCGCACCGTCGTTGCTTCAAGGTGTCCTCGGTCTGGCGGTTGGCCGCTAAACCGACTGGAGGGGTTGGCTCCAGTTACCTTACCGATTTCCCTCACCATTCGAGGATCGGCGGACACCCACAGGCACGTGCGACTTTGGGCAAGCGCGATATATGGCCGGTGACCGTCACAATCAATAAAAATCGTATCTCAGGTTGTAAAATTTCTGGCATCGAACAATGTTGGGCCCAACGTATTCGGATGTTGAACGATGCCATCGACGCGCGGCCCGCTGAACGCTTTTCTTGATCTCGACGATATCCCGGTCGCCAGCGCGCCATCCGGCCCGCTGGCCGGGCTCACGCTGGCGGTCAAGGATATCTTCGACGTGGCCGGCTATCGCACCGGCTGCGGCAATCCGCAAAAATTCGAGGAGGCTTTGCCAGCAATTGCCACAGCGCCCGCCGTGCAGGCGCTGCTCGATGCCGGCGCGCGTTTCGTCGGCAAGACGCAGACCGACGAACTGGCCTTCTCGCTGATGGGTCTGAACGCGCACTTCCCCTCGCCGGTCAATCCGGCGGCACCCAGCCGCATCACCGGCGGTTCATCCTCGGGCTCGGCCTCGGCGGTCGCCAGCGGGCTGGCCGACATCGCCACCGGCTCGGACACGGGCGGCTCGATCCGGGCACCGGCAAGTTTCTGCGGCCTGATCGGGTTGCGTGCCACGCACGGTCGCATCTCGCTCGATGGCGCGATGCCGCTCGCTCCCTCCTTTGATACGTTCGGCTGGTTTGCCAGGGATATGGCCAGCTATGAGAAGGTCGGTGCTGTGCTGCTGGGCGAGGATGCCCACCGCCATGACCTGAAACGCCCGCTCGCCTTGAATGTGCTGGACGCGCTCATGCTCGGCCAGAAGGAGGCCGATGCCTACCGCGATATGATCAGGCCTGTCGCGTCAGTGACGGGTGCGCCGAAGACCGCCGAGCCGCTGTCGCATTCCATCGATGATCTCTACTGGTGTTTCCGTACGCTGCAGGGATATGAGGCTTGGCAAAGCCATGGCGCCTGGATATCGGCGAGCGGCAGTGCGCTCGGCCCGTTCGTCAAGGAGCGCTTCGAGCATGGCGCGACGAGCGGCGCCGATGCCGTGCAACGCGAAACGCAGCGGCGCGAGGCCTTCCGCGGCGAACTTGCTGCCCTGCTTGGCGAGGACGGCGTTCTGGTGCTTCCGACGGTTCCGGGCGCCGCCCCGCTCAAGAAGGCTCCGATCGAGGATTTGCAGAACTGGCGCGAACGTGCCTTAAGGCTGCTGTGCCTCTCCGGCCTGTCAGGCTTCCCACAAGTCACGCTGCCGCTGGGTTCAGTCGATGGCGCGCCCTTCGGCCTTTCGCTGATGGGACCGAGGAACAGCGACAGACAGTTGATGGCACTGGCCGCACGCATCCTGGCGGCCTGGCGGAAAGGCTGATGACATGGACACATTGACCCGCATGCGCGCCTTCATCGACGTGGTCGAGGCCGAGGGCTTCTCGGCGGCGGCGCGCAAGATTGGGCGCTCCAAGGCGCTGCTGTCGAAATATGTGCGCGAGTTGGAGGACGAGCTCGGCGCGCTGCTGCTCAACCGCACCACGCGGCAGTTCTCGATGACCGAAGCGGGCCATACCTATTATCGCCGCGCCTCGGAGATCGTTCGCGAGGTCGACAGCCTCGCCGATGCGGTACGCGAATCCTCCGGCGACGTACGCGGCAGGATCAAGCTTTCGGCGCCAAGGACCTTCGCCGACGCGCCGATCGGCCAGTCGCTGATCGACTTCGCCAAGCAGTATCCCGATATCGTGCTCGACATTCAGCTCGACGACCGCTTCGTCGATCTGGTCGAGGAAGGCTTCGACCTTGCGGTGCGCATCTCGCGACTGGAGAACTCGTCGCTGATCGCAAGGCGCCTGGCGCCATTCTCGATAAAGCTCTGCGCCTCTCCCGAACTGATCGCCAAGCACGGCATGCCGACCCGGCCGCAGGATCTGGGCCGCATGCCCTGCATTATCGACACCAACGGCCGCGGGCTGAACAACTGGCCGTTCAAGGGCGACAACAGCGATCAGCTGAGCGTCGCGGTGTCGGGCCCCATCGAGGTCAACAGCCCGATGGCCGCGCGGGCCGCGGCCGTGTCGGGGCTTGGATTTTGCATCTTGCCGGACTTCATCGCCGCGCCCGACATCGCGAGTGGCCGGTTGGTGACCGTGATGGATGACCGCGTCCTGTCGGGTGGCGGCATCTTCGCTGTTTATCCGCATAGGCGTTATCTGCCCGCAAAGGTTCGCGTTTTCGTCGATTACCTGGTGCAGTGGTTCAAGGACAAGTGAACGGCCGGCCCCGCCCGCACCCCCTGGCAGTCCCAATTTCGCCCCCTTTCTGGTAACTGTCGGCATTCCCGAGGGCCCATGGATTCGCGATCAAGAATGCACCTGAAAAGGCGAGCTATTGTGCTGGCTTCGGCCCTGGCGGTGACATTTGTCGCCATTGAACCCGCCGAAGTGCATCCGCATGTCTTCGCCGAGGCCCGCCTCGACGTGATCCTCAGCCCGGATCACCAAAGTGTGAAATCGCTGCGCCATGTCTGGCGCTTCGACGAGCTGTTTTCCAGTACGGTGCTGATGGAGTTCGACAAGAACTCCGACCTGAAACTCGACGCCAAGGAGTTGAAGGATGTCGCCGACACCGTCCATGCGTCGCTGGCCGACTACAATTACTTCCAGCTCGTCACGGTCGACGGCAAGGACGTGCCGATGACCCCGCCACCGCACCTGATGGCCAATTTCGAGAACGACCAGCTGATCATCCTGTTCGAATCCGAACCGAAGAAGCCGATCAAGCTGGCCGGCAAGATCGATATCGGCGTCTACGACCCGACCTTCTACACCGCGATCGACTTCACCGAGGACGCCAACATGCATGTCGACGGCTTGCCGCCGAACTGCACCAGCAAGGTTATTCGTCCCGATGCCGACGAGGCGATCGCCGAGAACCAGAAGACCCTTACGGACGCCTTCTTCAACGATCCGACAGGCACCGACATGAGCAAGATCTTTGCCACCAAGCTTGAACTGAACTGTCAACCAGAAGGATGACCCCGGTGACGAAACCGTCCCTGCGCCTGGCATTCGGCCTGTTGGCCGTCACCTTTGTGATGGTGAATTTCACCGATATGGCCTATGCTCAGAGTTCGCTTGGCATCGGCGTCAATGACGGCATGGCCCCGACCACGGGTCCATTTGCCCATATCCTGATGTGGATCAATCGGTGGCAGCAGGAATTCTATCGCTCGCTGGCGTCTGCGATGAAGGCGATGCGCCAGGACAACAGCAAGATCGGGGTGCTCATTGGCCTGTCCTTTGCCTACGGTATTTTCCATGCCGCCGGCCCCGGTCACGGCAAGGCGGTGATCTCTTCCTACATGGTGGCCAATGAAGTGGCGCTGCGGCGCGGCATCCTGTTGTCCTTCGTCTCGGCGCTGCTGCAGGGGCTTACGGCGGTCGTGATCATGCTGCTGGCCTATTTCGTCCTGCGCGGCACCGCCATTTCGATGACCGACGCGGCATGGTTCATGGAGATCATGAGCTTTGTCTTCGTCACGCTATTCGGCGCCTGGCTTTTGTGGCGCAAGCTCGGCCCGTCCATCCTTCGCCTGTTTGGAAGAGCCCCCGCCTACAGCCTGTCCGCCGCCCATGCAGGCCATTCGCATGGCGGCCATTCACATGCCGGCCACTCGCACGCCGGTCATTCGCATGCGGCCCATGCCCATGCGGCGCAAGCTCATTCCCATGCCCTTCACGCTCATGACGAGCACGACCACGGGCATGATCATGCGCACGATCATCACGACCATGGCGCGCACGATCACCATGACCACAGCGCACACGACCATGCGCACCAGGATCATGCGACGGGTGAGGTCTGCGACACCTGCGGGCATTCGCATGCGCCCGATCCGGCACTGCTTTCCGGCGACCGCTTTGACTGGCGCACGGCCTGGACGGCGGTGGCTGCGGTCGGCATCCGCCCCTGCTCGGGCGCGCTGATCGTGCTCAGCTTCGCCCTGCTCAACGGACTCTGGCTCGGCGGCCTGCTGTCGGTGCTGGCCATGTCGCTGGGCACCGCCATCACCGTCTCGGCGCTGGCAACGCTTGCCGTGACCGCCAAGAACTGGGCGGTGTATTTCGCCGGCGACGGGCGCATGGGCAACCGCATCCACTCGATCGTCGAGATCGGCGGCGCGGCCTTCGTGTTCCTGTTCGGGCTGCTGCTGCTGACGGCCAGCCTGACGGGCAGTGTCTGACGACCCGGTTCAAGCCGGCGTGGGCAGGCCCTAAGCGGGAACCTTTCCGCCTAGCTCATCATCTATATGCGCTCGAATGATCTCGTCGAAGCTCGTCTCGGCGGCGAAGCCCAACTCTCTTGACCGCCGCGCCTCGAAGCGTGTCGGCCAGCCCTTGACGATCGCCCAGATCGTATCGTCGGGCACCTCGCGGATGAGCTTTACCGTGTTGGCACCGGCGATGCGCTCCAGCGCTTCTATCTGCTCGCCGACGGAGACGCCAACGCCGGGCATCGTCAGGTTGCGGCGTGGGCCGACGGCAGCACCGTCGATCCCGGCCGCATGGATCAGGAAATTGACTGCCGAGCGTGGGCTGGCATGGGTATGCACGACCGAGCGCGGCACCGGCAGGATCGCCTCCTGGCCGGCCAAGGGTTCGCGGATGATGCCGGAGAAGAAGCCGGATGCCGCCTTGTTTGGCTTGCCCGGCCGCACGCAGATGGTCGGCAGCCGGATGCCGATGCCGTCAAAGAAACCGCGCCGCGTATAGTCGGCAAGCAGCACCTCGCTCATCAGCTTCTGCGCGCCATAGGACGTCAGCGGCGTCGGGTGGAATTCATCGGGAATGACATCCGGGAACGGCGCGCCAAACACGGCGATCGACGAGGTGAAGACGACGCGCGGCGAAATTGCCGCAAGCCGTATCGCGTCGAACAGCGCGCGCGTGCCGTCGAGATTGACGCGGTAGCCGAGATCGAAATTGGCTTCCGCCTCGCCCGACACGACGCCGGCCAAATGGAAAACGACATCGGGCCGCGAGGCGACAAGGCTCTCCGAAGACCCTGCGGATGCAAGGTCGCCGGTGTGAGCGGTGACGCTCACACCGTCCATGGCCGGCGCCTGGGGCGGCACGATGTCATGCAGGTCGAGCGCGATGATCTTGCGGCCACGCAGCGTGCAGTCACTCGCCAGCCGCGCGATGAGCTTGCGGCCGACCATGCCTGCCGCGCCAGTGATCAGGATACGCATGTCGAAGACCCCTATTTGTCCTGGTTCTTACGCTGGCTGCGGCTCCGCAGCCAGAACACCGCGAAGAAGCCGAACAGGAAAATGACGGCCACGACGACGGCGAGAATGGTGGAGACGCTGCCTGCCGCCTGCATCACTTTCGGCAGATTGTAGGCGGCGATGCCAAACAGCAGCATGATCCAAAATGCCGCGATCGCCGCATTCCTGGTATCGCGGTCCATCACGCCGCCTCGCTGCGGCAGCGGCTCATCATTGATATCTTCAAGGCCATGGAACTCCCGGCGCTAGTGGTGGTGGCCGTGATGCGCAGCCGCATCATGATCACCATCATCGTGTTCTTCGTGGCCGTCGGCGCACTGGCCGAATTCGGGCTCCACCGTGGCATGGCTGATGTCATGCTCGGCGGCAAGCCGTTTCTTGATGGTGCTGACCGCCTGCTGGGCATCGACGCCCTCGTCGAGACAGGCATGCAGCGTCGCCATGTTGCTCGAGCCGTCAAGCGACCAGACATGCATATGGTGTATTTCGCGCACGCCCTTGACCGACGCCTCGATATCCCTGGCGATAAGGTCGCGGTCGAGGTTTGGCGGCACGCCTTCGAGCAGGACATGGGCGGCGGCGCGCATCAGCGACCATGCGGTGGACAGGATCAGCACCGAGACGAGGACGGACAGGATCGGGTCGATCGGCGTCCAGCCTGTCGCCAGGATGACCAGCGCCGCCACGATGGCCGCGGCCGAACCGAGGAGGTCGCCGAGCACATGCAGGATGGCGCCGCGCATGTTCAAGCTCTCGCGGTCGCCGCCATGCAGCACCAGGAACGAGCCGATATTGACCAGCAGGCCAAGGCCGGCCACCACCAGCATCGGCCCGGCGCGCACCGGCGCCGGTGCCTCCAGGCGACCCCAGGCTTCGTAGACGATCCACAGCGCGATGACGAAGATGGCGATGCCGTTGGTGTAGGCAACCAGTGTCTTGACCCGGCCGAAGCCATAGGTGAGACGGCCGGTGGCCGGCCTGTCCGCAAGGTGGAAAGCATACCAGGCAAGGCCGAGCGCGACCGCGTCGGCCAGCATGTGGCCGGCATCCGCGAGCAGCGCCAGCGATCCCGTGAAGAGGCCGCCGAGCGCTTCGGCGACCATGAAGCCGGCTGTCAGGCAGCCCGCGATCAGCACGCGTTTCTTGTCGGTCGCACCGTGGACATGCCCGGCGCCGTGATCATGGCCCTGCGAGCCGTGGGCATGTGCCATCCGCGAACTCCCCAAGCGTCGATATCTTACGCGCCAAACTCCGCGCGAAAGTCCTCGAGTCGCCGCTTCTGCTGGCCGTCACCGTCGAAATTGGCCGGATCGAGCCATGCCTCATAGGCCTTGCGCAACGCCGGCCATTCCTTGTCGATGATGGAATACCACGCGGTATCGCGATTTTCGCCCTTCACGATCAGATGCTGGCGGAAAATGCCCTCGAACTTGAAGCCGAACCGCTCGGCCGCGCGCTTGGACGGCTCGTTTCGGTTGTTGCACTTCCATTCGTAGCGGCGATAGCCGAGATCGTCGAAGATGTACTTCATGAACAGGAACTGCGCTTCCGTCGCCGCAGGCTTGCGCGACATGACCGGCCCCCAATAGATGTTGCCGATCTCGATGACGCCATAGGCCGGATCGATGCGCATCAGCGTCTGGCGCCCCGCGACCTTGCCGCTGGCCTTGTCGATGACGGTGAAGAACAGCGGGTCCTCACTGGCTTCCACCTTGTCCAGCCAGGGCTGGAAGTCGGCCCGCGTTTGCGGCGGATAGTCGGGCAGCCAAGCGAAACGGCCGCCGATATCGGACACCGAGGACGCTTCATACAGACCGTCGCCGTGCCTTGCCGCGCTTAGTGGCTCCAGCCGGACATAACGGCCGTCCAGCGCCTTGCGTTCGGGCCGAGGGCGCGGCTGCCAATCCTTGAGATTTTCAGACACCAAGAACTCCAATCCGTTTGACATTTGCTGGCCAAGGCTCACAAAAACACGACCCAACAGCAAGAACCACACGGACGGGAAAAATGCTCCACACGATTTCGGCCTTCGACCGTCTCGGCGAGGAAAATGCCTTCGCGGTGCTCGCACGTGCCACGGCACTTGCGAGCCAAGGCCGCGACATCGTCAACCTCGGCATCGGCCAGCCCGACTTCAAGACGCCACAGCACATCGTCGAGGCGGCGATCAAGGCCCTGCGTGACGGCCATCATGGCTACACGCCGGCCAATGGCCTGCTGGCGACGCGGGAAGCGGTGGTGCGGCGCACGCTGACCACCACCGGAGTCGAGGTGTCACCGGAGACAGTGATGATCCTGCCCGGCGGCAAGCCGACCATGTTCGCCGCGATCCTGATGTTCGGCGAACCGGGCGCGGAGATCCTCTATCCCGATCCCGGCTTTCCCATCTACCGCTCGATGATCGAGTTCACGGGTGCCGCGCCCATCCCCGTGCCGATGCGCGAGGAGAACGGCTTCGCCTTCTCGGCCGAGGAGACGCTGGCGCTGATCACCTCGAAGACGAGGCTGTTGATCCTCAACTCGCCTGCCAACCCGACCGGCGGCGTCACGCCTCGCGCAGAGATCGAGAAGCTGGTCAAGGGGCTGGAGAAGCACCCTGATGTCGCCATCCTCTCCGACGAGATCTACGACGTGATGACCTATGACGGCGAGACCCATTGCTCGCTGCTCGGCTTTCCGGAGATCCGCGACCGGCTGATCGTGCTCAACGGCTGGTCGAAGACCTGGGCGATGACCGGCTGGCGCATGGGCTGGTCGATCTGGCCGAACGGCGACAAGGGGGCGCATCTCTACGACAAGGTGCGCAAGCTTGCCGTCAATTGCTGGTCCTGCGTCAACGCTCCCAGCCAGTTTGCCGGCATTGCCGCGATAGACGGTCCGCAGGACGACGTCGACACGATGATGCGCGCCTTCGACCGGCGGCGGAAAGTGGTCGTCGAAGGGCTGAACGCCTTGCCCAACATCTCCTGCATCACGCCGAAGGGCGCGTTCTATGCCTTCCCTAACGTGTCGAAGACCGGCTGGAAGGCCAAGAAGCTGGCTTCCGCCTTGCTTGACGATGCCGGCGTGGCGCTGATCGGCGGCCCCGATTTCGGCATCCTCGGCGAAGGCTACATCCGGCTGTCCTACGCCAATTCCGAAGAGAACATCTTGCGCGCGCTGGAACGGATCCGGGCTTTCCTGGCGAAGTGACGTGGTGGAAGGTCCAGGACTGAGATCGACCGTCCCGGATGCTCATGATTGAAAAAAGGGGGAAGCTCGATGTTCTATGCAATCCTTGCCTATCACGTGGAAGGCGCGATCGTGGCGATGACGCCGCAGGAGGATGCGGCGCTGATGGCCGACCTACTGGAGATCAACATCCGGCTTCACGAGGAAGGTACTCTTGGGCCATCCGCGCGCCTGGGAGCGACACAGGATGCCTGCACCTTGCGCGGCCCGGGCGACGGCGTGATCATCGACGGCCCCTTCGCCGAGACCAAGGAACAGCTGCTCGGCTTCTATATCGTCGACTGCACTACCCGAGACGAAGCAATCGCGATCGCTCGCGACCTTCGCCGTGTCAATGCGACCGCCGTCTACGAAATCCGGCCCATTCTGCTCTTCAAGCCCGGAGTGCCGCTGGCGGGCAAATGAACCGGCGGCGAATGCCCCGCCAAGGCGCGCCGCTCACCCTCGTCCGACGAACGGCATCTTGGTCGCCATCACCGTCATGAACAGCACATTGGCGTCGAGCGGCAGGCTGGCCATGTGGAGCACGGCATCGGCGACGCGCTGAACGTCCATCACGGCCTCGACGGCGATGGTGCCGTTGGCCTGCGGCACGCCGACCGTCATCGGCTGCGCCATCTCGGTCAGCGCGTTGCCGATGTCGATCTGGCCGCAGGCGATGTCGAAGGGCCGGCCGTCCAGCGCCAGCGTCTTGGTCAGCCCCGTGATGGCGTGCTTGGTCGCCGTGTAGGGGACCGAGCCCGGCCGTGGCGCATAGGCCGACACCGAGCCGTTGTTGATGATGCGACCGCCCATCGGCGTCTGCCTGCGCATGGCGCCGAAGGCGGCGCGGGCGCACAGGAACGAGCCAGTGAGATTGACGCCTACGATATCGTTCCACACCTCGATCGGGATCTCGTCGATCAGCGTCGATTTATAGCCCATGCCGGCATTGTTGAAGAGCAGGTCGACCCGGCCAAAAGCCTCGATCGCTTGCTTGAACAAGGCGTCGACCTGACCGGCCTTGCTGATGTCGCAGGCAACCGCCAATGCCTTGGCCTGTGTCGGTCCGGCCTCGGCTATCGCCTCGTCCAGCACAGGCTTGCGGCGCCCGCAGAACGCGGTGTTCCAGCCGGCCTTCAGCAGCGCCGTGGCGACGCTCTTGCCGATGCCGGTTCCGGCGCCGGTGACGATGGCTGTCTTGTGATCTGTCATGACTGTCCTCCGCGACCGTCAAGCCATCGCAAATGATGGCAGCCGTGACAAGCCGGGCAGGTGCGCATGAAGCCATCTGCCGACAAAAAGGGCGGTCATTGGCGACCGCCCTGATCTGAACCAGCTTGGGAGGAGGAAAAGCCGATCCGACTATGTAGAATGATGCGCTTGCTAGGTTAACGAAAGGTTAACGCCGACAAGAGCACCTGTGCCGATCTGGGCTACCAGCGCGGGTTGGGTGACGTTCCGGTCTTCGTCGGCACCTTTGCCGCCGAGACCGTCGCCTCGACATGGTCGACCAGCGCATCCGGCAGGCCGAGACGGCCGGCGAGCAGATCGAGATAGCCGCGTTCGGCGCGCGTGTCGGGATCGATGGTCAGGCGCGACGCCGTATAGAGCTCGAGCTTCTGCGCATCGGTGTGGGCGCTGGCCACCAGCCTATCCAGATCGAGCGGCCGTTCCAGTTCCGCCATCAGGAATTTCTCGGCGTCGGGACCAATGCCGGCAAGACCGAGCTTGCCGGCGATCTTCTGCCGTTCATCATCATCGACATGGCCGTCGGCCTTCGCCGCCGAGATCATCGCGCGTATCAGCGTCAGCGTGAATTCATCCTCGCCCTGCGGCGCCTGCGAGGGGTGGAAGGCGGTGTCCTTCGGCGGCGGCAGCAATTCCGGCTCGCCGGCCGCGGGCGCCTCGGCGGGTGCGTTGCCGCTCTTGTAGTTCTGGTAGGCCTTGTAGGCGAGCCCCCCGATGGCGGCCAGGCCGCCGAGCCTCACGGCGGCACCCGTCACCTCGCGACCGGCCCCGGTTCCCAGCAGCACGGCGGCAATTGCGCCGGCGGCAAGCGGATTGTCCTTGGCCATCTGAACGGCCTGTCCCGCCTTGTCGCGAACCGTGGAGTCCGTTCCGGGAATTTGCGAGCCGAGCAGATCGTCGAGAAGCTTCTTGGGATCGAACATTCAGTGCCTCCAGATTTGCCCGGCCGAACGGGCAGGTTTCGAACGCCGAAGAGGTAGGTCCCGCACGTTGACAATACAATGACGTATCCTCGTTCGATGTGTCGAAACCGGCTTCGATTTCGGGTACCGTCCAGCCTCGACTGGAGCGCCACCATGACCGACGAACCAAGCCGCGAGCCGGCGCGTGATCCTCAGGATCTCGAGCGTTTGCTGATTGCCCGACAATGGGTGGGAGACATCGACGGAATGGCAGCGCTTTTTGAGCCGCACGCCATCGTCGATAGCGGCGATGGGAAACTGATACTTGGCCGTGACGCGATCCAGGCACTGTTCTCGGAGATCACCGCAACGGGGCGAAAGTTTGCTGCAGGCGACCAGCGCCCGGCCGTCGTCAATGGAGACCTCGCACTCACATCGACCAGACTTCCCGATGGCACGATAACAACCGAGGTCGCCCGCCGGCAGGGCGACGGGGCATGGCTTTGGGTCATCGATCGATTCTCGGTTGCGTGGCCCTGAGCTAGCGCCCGATATGCGGGCCCCTGCCCTGCGCCTGCGCCAGTTCGACCTGGCGCTGACGCTCGGCATAACGCTGGCGATCCTCATCCGAACGGTCGTCGAAGCAATGCGGGCAGGAGACGCCGGCGGCATATTTCGGTGACTGCCGGTCGTCGCCCGTCAGCGGATGCCGGCAGGCGCGGCAGAGCTCGGCCTCCCCCTCGACCAGGCCATGCGACACCGAAACGCGTTCGTCGAAGACGAAGCATTCGCCCTGCCAAAGGCTCTGCTCGGCGGGCACCTCTTCGAGGTATTTCAGGATACCGCCCTTGAGATGGAACACGTCCTCGAAGCCGAGCGACTTCACATAGGCCGTCGCCTTTTCGCAGCGTATGCCGCCGGTGCAGAACATCGCGATCTTCCGCCCGTCCAGCTCCGCGCGATGCGCCTCCACCCAGGCTGGAAACTCACGAAAGCTGCTGGTGGCGGGATCGACCGCGCCCTTGAAGGTGCCGATCGAAACTTCGTAGGTATTGCGCGTGTCGATGACGATCGTGTCCGGATCGGAAACCAGCGCGTTCCAGTCGGCCGGCGCGACATAGGTTCCCGCGCTTTTGGCCGGGTCGATATCCTCGACACCCATGGTGACGATCTCGCGCTTCAGCCGCACCTTCATGCGATGGAACGGCATTTCGGCGGCGGCGCTGTATTTCACCTCGAGGCCGGCAAGGCCCTCGATGGATTCGAGATGCTCGATCAGCGCGGCGATGTCCGCTTCGCTGCCAGCGACAGTGCCGTTGATGCCCTCATGCGCCAGGAGCAGCGTGCCCTTGATGCCGCGCCCGCAACAGAAGGCGGCGAGCGGCGCGCGCAATTCCTCGAAGGCTTCGAGCCGGGCGAACCGGTAAAGCGCGGCGACACGGATAGGTTTTGTTGGCGTGGACGATGTCATTGCCAAGGCAACTAGACGCTCGCGGCAGCCGATTCAAGGTAAAGCGGATTTCATCACCCCGTCATCATCCTTGATGGTCGTGGCGGCAAAACCGTTCCACGGCGCGTGACATCGCGACACGCTTCGTTTCGTGGACAGGAAAACACCCGTCTGCTAATCGGTTGAATTACCTATAAGAGCCTGTTCCATCCCGATGAATCGGGATGGGGCTCTATCTGTTTGTTTGAGCATGATCTTTTCCGAAAACCGACGTCCACTTTTCGGGATCATGCTTTAGACGTGGAGAGAACAAGTGCCCAGCAAGACCGAAAAACTCCTGTCGCTCCTCAACGGCCAGCCGGTCATCCCGGTGCTGAAGATCGCTGATGTCGCCGACGCGGTGCCGCTGGCGCGCGCGCTTGCCCGTGGCGGCCTGCCGGCGATCGAGATCACGCTTCGCACCGCCGACGCACTGGAAGCGATCCGTCGGGTGGCGGGCGAGGTCGAGGAGGCCATCGTCGGCGCCGGCACCATTCTTGACGCCCGGCAGTTCGAGGAGGCAGCGGCGGCTGGCTCGAGATTTATCGTCAGCCCCGGTATCACCCGTGAGCTTTTGGCGGCGGCTGGGGATAGTGAGGTTCCACTGCTGCCAGGCGCCATCACGCCCGGCGAGATCATGGCCGCGCGGGAGGCCGGCTTGCGCTTCCTCAAATTCTTCCCGGCCGAGCAGTCGGGCGGCATCGCTTCGCTCAAGGCATTCGCCTCGCCGCTCGCCGATGTGAAGTTCTGCCCGACCGGCGGCATCACCAGCAAGAACGCCGCCGACTATCTCGGCCTGCCCAACGTCATCTGCGTCGGCGGCTCCTGGGTGGCGCCCGACGACATGGTCAAGGCAGGCAAGTGGGACGAGATCGAAGCGCTGGCACGCGCGGCGAGCAAGCTCGCAAAATAGCCTTTGGGGCATCTCCCGCCACATCATCTTTCAGCGCCTGTCGGTATAAAAAAGAACCCGGCCGACTTGCATCGACCGGGTCTTGTTGAACCGACTTCGAACGATCAGTTACAAACCTTGACCTGTTCGACGACCTTGTGATGGTGACGCCAATGCGTGACCGTCTGCATGTGGCAATGCTTTCTCATATGCATATGGTCATGGCCCTTGACGACCATTGTATCGGCCTGAGTGGGACCGATAGCCGCCGAAGCTGCCGCAAGCGAAATGAGCGATGCCAATAGTATCTTTTTCATGGATTTCCCCGGGTTTGAACGAACAAGGGTAAAAGCCGCGAAAGGGCGAGGCGTTCCACGATCACGGGAATGTCAGACAGGCGTGATGCTACCGGCGCCCGCTGCCGGAAAATCGTATACCCGTAGCCGCTGCATGATCCCGAAACCAGAAGCCGCGCTGGTCGCCCGGCGCGGCTTCTGGTTCGAATATACAGCCCTTTACTTGGTCTGGAAGCGGGCGACCGAAAGGAACTTTACGGCATTGCCGCTGAACCGGTTGGCATCAGCCATCTGGTTGTCCGCCTGGAAACCGGCCGTGTAGACCTCGCTCGGCGGCGTATGCACGATGTTATAGGCGTAACCCGGCGCTGTCGTCGAACTGGAAACGGTGGTGATGGTCTCGCCGCTGCCCAGCGCCCAGCGGGCGGCCTGCGGCGCGGCGGCAACCACCACGGTCTTCGGTCCAGGCTTCTGGTCGCGCACCGTGGCCCGTGACTCCTTGCGCGTCGTCTTCACGCCGGCGCCGATCGCCGCGACCGGATCCGTACCGGCGGGGCGTGCAACGATCGCCTGGCGAGGCGATGCGGCATCGACGCCATCCGGGTCGTTGAAGGCCGAGCGGGGCTCCGACAGCGAAGCAACCTGATAGACATCCTTCACGGCGGGCGTCGCGACGCTAGGAGCCTTGGACACCGAGGAAGCCGTCATTGCCGGCTGCGCATCGACCTGTTCGAGAACGGCCTTGACCTCGTCCGTCCGGCCCGTGTCAGGCCGCGCCGTCGGCAGCACGGAGAACGCGTCGGTGGCGGTATTGCCCTGCTCAGCCGTATCGGCGAGCGCCAGCAGCACATCCTTGCTCGGCGGCGTCAGATCGGCCGCGGTAGTGACCGGCGCATGTTCGGGGCGCCATGTCGGCAGCGGCACGTTGTTGACCGCGACCCGTGCCTGGTCAGGCGCGTCCGATTGATCGGTCGTGCCAAAAGGAACGTTTTCCGGCGCTTGCGCGGTAGCGACCGTCCGCTCGGTCGTGGCGGACGCATCGGCGACGGCAAACGGCACATTCTCCGGCTGCTGGGCACCAACATCGGCCTTCGGACGCGGAGCAAAGTCAGGAACTGGAACATCGCGGGCCGGCAGCGCCGCGATGATCGTCTCCGGCGTGTCCTGCTCCGGTTCCGAAGCCGACGCGTCGGCGATCTGCGGAATTTCGGCGCGCTTGGCATCCTGCGGCGCCACGATGGCTATGCCCGGCAAGGTGCTCTTGGCGGCAGGCGCCGGCTTCGCGGTCCTCGGCTTTGGCGCGGGCTCATCGGAAGCGACATCGGCGCTGTCGTCAGCCTCGTCTGAACCGCCGCCAAAGAGGGCCGCCAGCAGGCCGCCGGATTTCCTGGTGCCGCCGCCAGCGCTGGCCACTTCGATGGCCGGAGCTCCGGAACCGACGCGCGACTTGTAGGCTGCGAGCGCCTGTTCATAGCCAGGCAGCGGCTTGCCGTCGCTCGGCACATGCAGCGTCTTGCCATTGGGGAACACGCTCACCAGTTCCTGGCGGCTGATGCCGGGCCAGTGGCGCACATTGCCGACATCCATGTGGACGAAGGGCGAGCCGGAGGTCGGATAGTAGCCGACGCCGCCGCCCTGCATCTTGAGGCCAATGTTGCGCAGCTTCTTCAGCGGCACGCCGGGAATGTAGAAGTCCATCGCCTTGCCCAGCATATGCTGGCTTTTCTCGGCAACGCCCCGGCTGCGGCTGCGCAGCAGCGAGTTCGTGGACGGCGAGCGATAGCCGCAGACGACCTGGATGTAGTCGGTCGCGCCGCTTTCACGGTACGCTTCCCAGACCAGGTCCAGCAGGCGCGGATCCATCTTGGTCGGTTCGTTGCGGCGCCAGTCGCGCAGGATGATGTTGATCTTCCTGAGACCTTCGGGATCGTAGCGGCCATTGCGCTTGTAGACGATCTCCGCCTTTTCGTGTGTGTGCAGGTGATAAAGCTTCAGCGAACGTGTTTCAGCGCTGGCGCCGGTCGCGGCCGCTGTGAGGAACCCCAAGGCAACAACCATAGCTGCCAGCCATCTCGGCCAGACGCGCATACGGTAGGATCGCCCGTTTGTGTGTCGTTCGATTCTGTTCAAAATCAAAAGGCCTTGCAGGCTGTCTTCTGTCCCCGGATTTCCCCAAACAGATGCGTCAGGATCGCATCCGAATATCAACCCTAATGGTTAATCATCACTTATTGAAGCCGAAATGCGGTAACACCGTGGCGATATCCCGTCAAAAATTGTGTACAACGCTTCTTGGTAAACCACTGGTTTAGATCACGATTCGGTCGTTACTCGATACACGATCTGTTACGGTTTGCCTTAAATGCGTGAACAGCCCGTGGCGCATCGCCTTGCTTGGACAGTCCGCGCTTCGCAAGACGATGACACTATATCGGGAAGCTGGAACCGACATTGCGTCTAATGCATGTCGCCCAAAAGTGACCTCGGTTTTGGGAGAACGACATGCATAAAACAAAAGACCTAAAGCGCGTCGCGTGAATCCGTTTCGACGCGACGCGCTTTAGACCCTGCCCCATCGTGACAGGATCGGGACAGGGCTTTGCCTGCTTGCTTGTTTGAGCCACTCTTCGGGAACAATGCCCTAGGATGCGAGCCGCTCGATGCGGCCGGTTTCCGGGTCGATGCCGTACTCCTTGAGCTTCCGGTACAGCGTGGAGCGGCCGATGCCGAGACGGCGGGCGACTTCGCTCATCTGGCCGTTATAGTGATCGATGGCGAGCTTGATCATCTCGAGTTCGACATCGGCAAGGGCGCGCACATTGCCGCGTTCATCGAGCGCGCGCAGCGTGCCGAAGCGGGGCTGGAGCCTCACCTGTGGATCCGGACCGGGCATGGCGGTCCCCTCACCTTGCCTTGCGTTGTCTTCACCCACGGGCGTGTCCGGCGGCAATGGGACCTGCGGCTGCGCACCCTGCGCGTCGAGGTTGACCGTGCCGCTGACCTGCGCCCGGATCTGTGGGAACTCCTCCTCGGTCAGCACGTCGCCGTCGCAGAGCACCGAAGCGCGGAAGACGGCGTTTTCCAACTGCCTTATGTTTCCCGGCCAGTCATAGGCCCGCAGCATGGCAAGGGCTCCGGCCGAGATGCCGTGAAGCCGGTGGTGCGTATTCGCGGGCGCGACCTTCTCCATGAAATGCTCGACAAGGTAGGGGATGTCGTCGCGGCGGTCGCGCAGCGGCGGCACGAAGATCGGATAGACGTTGAGGCGGTAGAACAGGTCCTCGCGAAACTTGCCGTCCTTGACCTGCTGCAAAAGGTTGCGGTGCGTCGCCGAGATCAGCCTGATGTCGACGCGGACAGTCGAGCGCCCGCCGACCGGATCGACCTCACCGTCCTGCACGGCGCGCAGCAATTTGACCTGCACGTCGAGCGGCAGGTCGCCGATCTCGTCGAGGAACAGCGTTCCCGAGTGGGCCTCGACGAACTTGCCGGTGTGTTTGTCGGTGGCGCCGGTGAACGAACCCTTCTCGTGACCAAACAGGATCGACTCGACCAGATTGTCCGGGATGGCGCCGCAATTGACGGTGACGAAGGGTTTTGAACGCCGGTCGCCAGTGCCCTGGATGGCGCGCGCCACCAGTTCCTTGCCGACACCCGATTCACCCTCGATCAGGATCGGGATGTTGGACGCCGCCGCCTTCTGGCCAAGGCGAATGACGCGGTCCATCGCCGGGCTCTGCGTGATCATGTCCTTGAACGTCAGATGGCCGCCCTTGCGGCGTGATGTTCGCCGCACCTCGCCCTCGATCGCCTCAACCTTGAGCGCGTTGCCGATCGATGCCTGCAGCTTGTCTGGAGAGGCCGGCTTGACGACGAAATCAAAGGCGCCGTGGCGCATGGCCGAAACGACCGTCTCGATGCCACCCTGGGATGTCTGCACGATGACCGGGATGTGGATGCCGCGCTCGCGCATCGCCTTCAGCACGCCGATGCCGTCGAGGCCGGGCATGACGAGATCGAGTATGACCACCGAAACGTCGCGCGCGCCGGGACCGTCCAGTATATCGAGACCCACCTCGCCGCCATCCGCGACGATTGCCGTGTGGCCGAATTTCGTCACAGCGGCCTCGAGCAGCCGGCGCTGCACGGGATCGTCATCGACTATGAGTATGGAACCTGTCATGACTGATAAACAACGCCCGCCCGAGGAAATTCGCCCTGTGGATCATCTTGGCACAGGGTTCTAAATAAGGTTTCAAAAAACCCGGTGAACGAATTCCTTAGGATTTGATCGGCTTCCTGCTCCTCCCTTTAAATATTGATTCTGGAAGGTATCGGCGATGCATATGGTTTTAGCTCGGCAGCTTGCGCCATCGGCATCCGGTCAGGGTGCGGCGGAGCTTGGCAACCTGCCGGAATGGAATCTCAACGATCTCTACCCCGGCATGGACGCGCCGGAGCTGAAGCGCGACATAGCGAAAGCCGCCACGGACGCGACCAGCTTCGAGAACCGCTGGAAAGGCACGCTCGCCACCGAGGCCGCACACGGCGGCGAAGGCAGGCTTGGCGAGGCGCTCAAGGCCTATGAGGCGCTGGAAGAACTGATCGGTCGCATCGTCTCCTATGCCGGGCTGGTCTATGCCGGCAACACGGCCGATCCGCAGCGAGCCAAGCTTTATGGCGACATCCAGGAGAAGATGACCGATGCCAGCGCGCATCTTCTGTTCTTCGCGCTCGAACTGAACATGATCGACGATGCCGTGATCGAGAGCGCGCTCGCCACCGACTTTGTTTTCGGTCACTACCGGCCATGGGTGCTCGACCTGCGCATGGACAAGCCCTATCAGCTCGAGGACCGCGTCGAGCAGCTCTTCCACGAGAAGTCGATCACAGGGCGCGGCGCCTGGAATCGCCTGTTCGACGAGACGATGACCGACCTGCGTTTCGACATTGACGGCGAGGAGACGACGCTCGAGCCGGCGCTCAACCGCCTTCAGGACGCGGATGGCGAGGTGCGTCGCAGGGCCTCCGAGGCGCTGGGCGCGACCTTCCGCAAGAACCTGCGCACCTTCACGCTGATCACCAACACGCTAGCCAAGGACAAGGAGATTTCCGACCGCTGGCGCGGCTTCAAGGATATCGCCGATTCACGCCATCTCGCCAACCGCGTCGAGCGCAGCGTCGTGGACGCATTGGCGCTCGCGGTGCGCGAGGCCTATCCGCGCCTGTCGCACCGCTACTACGCGATGAAGGCGCGCTGGCTCGGCATGGAGGTGATGAACCACTGGGACCGCAACGCCCCGCTGCCCGAGACCCCGCAGGCCGTGATCGGCTGGGATGAAGCCAGGGACACGGTGCTGTCGGCCTATCAGCGCTTCTCACCCGACATGGCTGAGATCGCGCGGACCTTCTTCGATCGCAACTGGATCGACGCACCGGTACGTCCGGGCAAGTCGCCCGGGGCCTTCGCCCATCCGACCGTGCCGTCGGCGCATCCATACGTGCTGCTGAACTACATGGGCAAGCCGCGCGATGTGATGACGCTGGCCCACGAGCTCGGCCACGGCGTGCACCAGGTGCTGGCAGCCGGCCAGGGAGCGCTGATGGCCTCGACGCCGCTGACGCTGGCCGAGACGGCATCGGTATTCGGCGAGATGCTGACCTTCCGCTCGCTGCTCGACCAGACCACCGACAAGCGCGAGCGCAAGGCGATGCTGGCCCAGAAGGTGGAGGACATGATCAACACGGTCGTGCGCCAGATCGCCTTCTACGAATTCGAGCGCAAGGTGCACGCCGAACGCAAGAACGGCGAACTGACCTCCGACAAGCTCGGCCAGTTCTGGCTGGAGGTGCAGGCCGAAAGTCTGGGACCGGCGATCAAGCTGCGCGAGGGCTACGAGGTCTTCTGGACCTATATCCCGCACTTCATCCATTCGCCTTTCTATGTCTACGCCTATGCCTTCGGCGACTGCCTGGTGAACTCGCTCTACGCGGTCTACCAGAATGCCGAGCGCGGCTTCCAGGACAAGTATTTCGAGATGTTGCGCGCCGGTGGCACCAAGCATCATTCGGAGCTGCTGGCGCCCTTCGGCCTTGACGCCACCGACCCGGCCTTCTGGCAGATCGGCCTTGGTGTCATCAGCGGCCTGATCGACGAGCTCGAAGCCCTGGATCGTTAGCCCATGCGCCGACAACCGGCATCGGTGGGCGATGCCGAATAGGCATCCCGCACACCGTGCTTGCAGGCGGGACCGGCAGAACAGCCGAGCCGGAATGCATGTAGGGAATCGCTCTATTCTTGTCCTGAATATTTGTTCTTGAATAACTCTGCACGAACGTTTTCCGATAGCTTTCCGCAAGCTGTATGATAGCCTCCGCCCTCAAGCTCAGCCGGAGCAAATGCGGATCGGGCCGAGGATATCTTCGCCGACCGCGGCGTTTCTGGCAGACGCGACAATGGCCGTCGGCTATGGCAAGCAAAGCCGATCCCCGACAGCTCGATCGAAGCCGGCAGTTCCGCCAATAGCGGAACCACCATCGAATGGTCCTTCGCCGAACGTCATGACTCCATGCCACGGCGGACGGATCCGACTGGAGAGAGAAAATAGGAATTTTCTATTTGCTCGTGGCGTTCCTGGTAGGTGTGTTGGTGGGCTGGTTCATCTGGGGACGTTTGCGCGGCGAACTCGATAGCCTGCGTGGAGATCTGGATCGCACGCGCAGCGAGCGCGACAGGTTGCGCGCCGACAGCGACCGCCTGACCGGCGAACTGGATGCATGTGGCAAGACCCGCGCCGATCTCGAGCGCCGGCTGCGTGAGGCGCAGACAGCTCCCGCGGCCAGCACGACCTCCGCGGCAAGCACAGGCCCCGCGAAGGCGGCAAGCCAGGCGCCGGCGGCCGTGATGTCGAGCCCGGCACCAGCCAAATCCGCGCCTGCCAAGCCTGCTCCAGCAAAGCCTGCTCCAGCAAAGCCTGCTCCGGCAAAGCCGGCGGCCAAGCCAGCGGCGGCAAAGGCCGCGCCAGCAGCAGCGGCGGCGAATGCAAGCGCGCCGAAAGCGGCCGCACCGAAGCCCGCAGCGGCAAAGCCTGCAGTGGCCAAGCCGGCAGTGGCAAAGCCGGCAACCGCGGCCAAGAAGGCCGCACCCGCGCCTGCCAAGGCCGCCACGACCAGCAAGCCCGACAATCTGCGCCGGCTGATCGGCATCGGCCCGGTCAACGAGAAACTGCTCAAGGGGCAAGGCGTCACCACCTTCGCCCAGATCGCCGCATGGACGCCCGCCGAAATAGAGCGGATCGAACATGCCCTGCAATTCGGTGGCCGCGTCGAGCGCGAACACTGGGTCGACCAGGCGAAGCTGCTTGCAGCCGGCGACGAAAAGGAATTCGCCCGCCGCTTCCCGTCGGCGGGAACCTCCAGCAACACCTGACCGGTTCTGCCGGCATCAACCAACGGCCTGGCGGCGCCCCCCTTGGGTGTCGCCGGTTGGCATCTGCCGGGAGGCCGCCTTTGCGTCTTCCGACGCCGCTCCCTCGATTGCACTGGAACGGGTCCCCATATAGAGCGGTCGACGTCTTCATCGACCTCAACGCCCGAGTCCCATGTCCCTGCCCTCCGCGATATTCCGCAATGATGAGAGCGCGCGCCAGCTGGTCTTTGACCGTCCGGCCGAAATCATCACGGCGTATGGGCCAGAGGATTTCGAACCCGCATTCGAGGCCGCGCAGGCCGCGCACGAGGCCGGCAAATGGCTGGCCGGCTATGTCTCCTACGAAGCCGGCTACCTGCTTGAACCAAAGCTCGTTCCGCTGCTGCCAGGCGGACGTCGCGCCCCGCTTGTCTGCCTCGGCGTCTTCGACGCGCCCGTCGATGAACCCGTCGTCCCCGCGGCAGCGCCCACCAACGGGCCGATCTTCGACGCCAGGGCGACATGGTCGCCGGCGGATTATGAAGAGCGCTTCTCAGGGGTCCACCGACACATCCGCGAGGGCGACTGCTATCAGGCCAACCTCACCTTTCCGATCCATGCGCAATGGTCGGGCGATCCGCTCGCCGCATTCGACGCGCTGACCGAGCGCCAGCCTGTCAAATATGGCGCGCTGATCACGCTCAGTGATCCCATCGTCCTGTCGCGCTCACCCGAACTCTTCTTCGAGATCGACGCCACGGGCATGATCGAGACGCATCCGATGAAGGGCACCGCACCGCGCGGCGCGACCCCCGAGGAAGACCAGCGGCAGAAGGATTTCCTGCGCAACGACGAGAAGAACCAGGCCGAGAACCGGATGATCGTCGACCTCCTGCGCAACGACATCTCGCTGATCAGCGAAGTCGGCACGCTGGAAGTGCCCGCGCTGTTTCGCATCGAGAGCTATCCGACCGTCCACCAGATGGTCAGCGACGTGCGGGCGAAACTGCTGCCCGGCCTCACCATCCGCCGCATCTTCGCGGCGCTGTTTCCCTGCGGCTCGATTACCGGCGCGCCAAAAATTCGCGCCATGGAAATCCTGCACGGTCTTGAAGGGACGCCACGAGACGTTTATTGCGGCGCCACAGGCTGGATCGCGCCAGGGGGCACGATGCGCTTTTCCGTGGCGATCCGCACCATCTCGCTCTTCTCCAGCGGCGAGGCCGTCTACAATGTCGGCGGCGGCGTCGTCTTTGATTCGACGGCTGAGGAGGAGTATCAGGAGTGTCTGCTCAAGGCGCGCTTCGCGACGGGAACAAAGCCGGCTTCGAGCTGATCGAAACCATGCGTTGGCAGCCGGGTTCCGGCTTCCTTCGCCTCCACCGCCATCTTGCACGTCTCCATGCTTCGGCGACGGAGCTGGATTTCACCTTTGACCCGGTAAAGATCGCCGACGCCTTGAAACAGGCTGTCGACGGCGCCAGGGCCGCGATGCGCCTGCGCCTTGTCCTGTCCGATAGCGGCCATGTCACGGCCTCGGCACAGCCGTATGAGCAATCCGTAGCCGACAAGGTCTGGCGGCTGCAGCTTGCACGCACGCGCCTCGATTCAACCGACGCGCTGTTGCGTCACAAGACCAGCCGGCGCGATGCCTACCAGAAGGCGCGCGCCGAATTCCTCATCAGCCAGGCCGACGAGGTTGTGCTGGCCAATGAGCGCGGCGAGGTATGCGAGGGCACGATCACCAACATCTTCGCCGATTTCGGCGACGGCACGCTGGCAACCCCCCGGCTCGATTGCGGCCTGTTGCCTGGCGTATTGCGCGGTGAACTTCTGGATGAAGGCCGTGCCCATGAAGCCGTCTACACATGGGACAAACTGAAATCCGCCAAGGCAATCTTTGTCGGCAATTCGCTGCGTGGCCTGATGCCCGCAAGGCTGGCCTGACGCAGGTCGGAAGGAGAGCGTTCTGACCGAGGGACGATACATCGCGGCAAACGCCGGCGGACAATCATGAACCAGCGCCAGACCGTGCCCACCCATACGCCCTATTACGGTTCCTCGAAACTGTTCACCATCGGGCTGAAGCCGCTCGATCCGGACAGATGGATCGAGGTTGACGACCATCTGCTGCCCTACCTCGCCGAGAAGCGCCGGCTTTACGCGGAGATCCCTGAGCGGGTCTTTGTCGAGGAGGATGGCACCCGCGACGCGCAGCGTGAGGTGCTCGACCTGCTTGCGGAGCACCTGCCGACGCATTTCCCGCAAACCCATCGCCGTACCAGTAACGGCATCGAGGTGGTTGGCGCGGACGGCAATTCGGACAGCGGCATCGGTGCCGGCGAATTCGGGGATGCACCGCTTGTCGCCGCATCCCTTCTCGTCCAGGAAGATCTGGTCATCATGCGCCGCGACGAGAGCGGCTGGCGGCTCGTCGCCGGCTCGCTGTGCTTTCCATCATCATGGTCGCTGATCGAAAAATTCGGCCGGCCGCTGCAGGAGATCCACGCGCCGGTGCCGGGTTTCGGTCCGGGCACGCGTCCGGCGGAGCTGATCAACCGCATGTTCGACGGTCTCCAGGGCCAGGCCGTCGAACGCTACAACTGGTCGATCCAGTCAGGTAACGCGCTCTACCATCCGCTCTCCGACGTCCAGCGCATCGACCGCGCCACCAACCGCCCCTCCAGATTCCCGGACGGCGACATCAACGCCCACGCCTTCATCCGCGTCGAGCGACAGACGCTGCGCAAACTCCCCACATCCCGCGATATCCTGTTCACCATCCGCATCCATCTAGATCCGTTGCGGGTGCTGGCTGGTCATCACGACCGCGCGGCTCTGGCAGTGTCTTTCGCGGCGCAGCTGAAAACCCTCGATCTCGCCCAGCTCGACTACAAGGGCATGACATCCGATCGCGACCGGCTGGTCGCTGTTCTTAACCACATGGCCAGTGACGCCTAGCCGCTGGTTGGCGCTTTTCGCTGGTTTGTGACAATGATCTGTGATGTAGCGCTGGGTCGCCGGGCAAATGCCCGGCTTTTGCGCGTGTCTGCCCGGTCCTGCCGGCTTTGAAGGAGTGCTCTATAAAATGGCGAATGAAAACTGGCCTGTTTACGGTGAAATCAGCGGCCCCGTGGTGATGATCGGCTTCGGCTCGATCGGCCGGGGAACGCTGCCGCTCATCGAACGCCATTTCAAGTTCGACAAGTCGCGGATGACCGTCATCGACCCCCGCGACACCGACCGCAAGCTGCTCGACGAACGCGGCATCGCTTTCGTCCAGGAGGCGGTGACCGAGAAGAATTACAAGAAGCTGCTGACGCCACTGCTGACCAATGGCGGCGGCCAGGGCTTTTGCGTCAACCTGTCGGTCGACACCGGTTCGGTGGACCTGATGCATCTCTGCCGCAAGCTCGGCGTGCTTTACATCGACACGGTCATCGAGCCGTGGCTCGGCTTTTACTTCGACACCGAAGCCGACAATGCCAGCCGCACCAACTACGCGCTGCGCGAGTCGCTGCTCAAGGAAAAGCACGACAACCCCGGCGGCACGACCGCGATCTCCACCTGCGGCGCCAATCCCGGCATGGTCTCCTGGCTCGTCAAGCAGGCGCTGGTGAACCTTGCCACCGATCTTGGCCTTGAGTTCTGGGAACCCGCGCAGGACGACCGCGAAGGCTGGGCCAAGCTGATGAAGAAGGCCGGCGTCAAGGGCATCCACATCGCCGAGCGCGACACGCAGCGCACCAAGAAGCCCAAGCCGATGAATGTGTTCTGGAACACGTGGTCGGTCGAAGGCTTCGTTTCGGAAGGCATGCAGCCGGCCGAACTCGGCTGGGGCACGCATGAGACGTGGATGCCGAAGAACGCCAAGAAGCACAAGCATGGTTCCAAGGCCGCGATCTACCTGGAGCAGCCCGGCGCCAACACGCGTGTGCGCAGCTGGTGCCCGACGCCGGGGCCGCAGTACGGCTTCCTGGTAACGCACAACGAAGCGATCTCGATCGCCGATTTCTTCACCGTGCGCGGCAAGAAGGGCAAGGTGCATTACCGCCCGACCTGCCACTATGCCTACCATCCCTGCAACGACGCGGTGCTGTCGATGCACGAGATATTCGGCGCCGCCGGTAAGCCGCAGGCGGCTTACCGTGTGCTCGACGAAAACGAGCTGGTCGACGGCGTCGACGAACTCGGCGTGTTGCTCTACGGCCACGACAAGAACGCCTACTGGTACGGCTCGCAACTGTCGCTTGGCGAGGCCCGCAAGCTGGCGCCCTACCAGAACGCCACCGGCATGCAGGTCACCTCGGCGGTGCTGTCCGGCATGGTCTGGGCGCTGGAAAATCCAGAGGCAGGCATCGTCGAGGCCGACGAGATGGATTACAAGCGCTGCCTGGAAGTGCAGTCGCCCTATCTCGGCCCGGTCAAGGGCTACTACACGGACTGGACGCCGCTGGACAATCGTCCCGGCCTGTTCCCGGAAGACCTGGACGAAAACGATCCGTGGCAATTCCGCAACATACTGGTTCGATAGCACTCCTGCCAGCATGCCTCACCGCCTTGCAATCACCCGGAAATCGGGTGATTGAAGGTTGCGGACATACGAGAGGATTTTCAGAATGACGATTGCGCGCAAACTGCTTTCGGCCGGCATTGCCTCGGCCATGGCTGTCGCCCTTGCCGCCTGCAACACGACCGGCCCAAGCGAACCGCCAATGGCGGCGGCGCCCAAGGGGGTCGAAGGTTCATGGATCGACGCCAAGGGCACGGGTCTGTCGACCTTCGCCGGCGGCACGTTCACAACCGTCGCCACCGACACCGGCCAGAAACTGTCCAATGGCAGCTACACCATGACCGGCGCCACATCGGTCCAGATCAATGGTACCTCGCTGATCCGCCAGACGCCGGTCAGCTTCAACTGCCTGATGGTCTCCACCAGCCAGCTTAACTGCACCAGCTCCAGCGGTCAGAACTTCGTGCTGACCAGGCGCACCTGAACACCCAGGTAGTTTTGACTTGAGAATGGCGGCCAATGGCCGCCATTCTTTTTTGTGCCGGCAAAAGGCTCCCGGTTTTCTGCTTGCATCACCGGGAACGCGATGGGAACATGCTGGAAAAGCTGCTGTCGCATCGCAGTCAAGCAAGGGCGTTAAACGCCTCTGGTCAGCTCATCCGGGAGACGAAGATGAAGAAGATCGCCGCCATTGCCGCACTTTCGGTATCCACGCTCGGCCTGTCGGCCGGCACATCCTTTGCCGACTACACACTGAACATCCTGCACATCAACGACTGGCACAGCCGCATCGAGGGCAACAACAAATACGAAACGACCTGCTCGGCCGACGAGGAGACCAAGGGCGAGTGCATTGGCGGCGCGGCCCGTCTCGTCACGGCGATCGCCCAGGAGCGCAAGAGGCTGGAGGGCCAGAATGTGCTTCTGCTCAGCGCCGGCGACAATTTCCAGGGATCGCTCTTCTACACGACCTACAAGGGCAAGATCGAAGGCGAGTTCCTCAACGAAATGAAGTTCGACGCCATGGCGCTCGGCAATCACGAGTTCGACGATGGCGAGGCGGCCCTTGCGCCCTTCCTCGACATGATCAAGTTTCCGGTGCTCGGCGCCAATGTGAAGGCCAACGCCCAGTCCAAGCTTGGCGACCGGGTCAAGCCGTCGATCGTGATCGAGGTCGGCGGCCAGAAGATCGGCATCATCGGCGCCGTCACCAACGACACCCCGGAACTCTCGTCACCGGGCCCGAACATCACCATCGAGAATGACGTCAAGTCGATCACCGCCGAGGTCGAGAAGCTGCAGGCGCAAGGCGTCAACAAGATCATCGCCGTGACCCATATCGGCTATCCGCGCGAGCGTGACGTCATCGCCAAGATACCGGGCATCGACGTTGTGGTTGGCGGTCACAGCCATTCGCTGCTGTCCAACACCGATCCGAAGGCCGAAGGCCCCTACCCGACGATGGTCGACAACCCCGGCGGCTACAAGGTGCCGGTCGTGCAAGCGGAGGCCTATTCGAAATATCTCGGCGAATTCAAGGTCGTGTTCGACGACAACGGCAAGGTCAAGGAAGCCAGCGGCAATCCAATCCCTCTCGACAAGTCGATCACGCCCGATCCTGCCGTGCTTGCCCGCATCAAGGAGCTTGGCGCGCCGATCGAGGCGCTGAAGAACAAGGAAGTAGCCGAGACCACCGACGTGATCGACGGCAGCCGCCAGAGCTGCCGCGTCCACGAATGCTCGATGGGCAACCTCGTTTCCGACGCCATCCTCGACCGCGTCAAGGGACAGGGCGTCGAGATCGCCATTTCGAATGGCGGCGGCCTGCGCGCCTCGATCGACAAGGGCACGGTCACCATGGGTGAGGTGCTGACCGTGCTGCCGTTCCAGAACACGCTGGCGACCTTCCAGATTTCCGGCAAGGATCTGGTTGCCGGCCTCGAGGGTGGTCTGAGCCAGATCGAGGATGGCGCCGGACGCTTCCCCCAGGTTGCCGGCCTGAAATACTCGTTCGACAAGTCGGTCGCGCCCAACGCCGGCCGCCTCAAGTCGGTCGAGGTCATGGAAGGCGGCGCGTGGACGCCGATCAAGCCGGACAAGGACTATCTTGTCGCCACCAACAACTACGTCCGCCAGGGCGGCGACGGCTACAAGATCTTCGCCGACAAGGCCAGGAACGCCTACGATTATGGTCCGGGCCTCGAACAGGTGGTCGCCGACTATCTTGCCGCGCACCGACCCTATACGCCCAAGCTCGATGGCCGCATCACGGAGATCGCCGCCACCGTTGCCGCGGCACCTGTGGCTGATGCGATCAAGCCGGCCGAGGCAGCACCTGCCCCGGCAGCTCAGCCCGCCAAACCGGCGGACGCGGCGCCCGCAATGCCCGAATTGCCGACCAATTCCGGCGATATCGCCAACACCCCGCCGGCCATATCGACAGAAACGGCGCCTGCGCCTCCATCCCCGCCCGCTCAGCAGGCACCGGCGCCTGCTCCCGCGCCAGCCGACACGGCAACCGCACCCGCGGAACCGGCCAAGCCCGCTGAGGCCGCACCGGCTGAAGCCAGCCACGTGATCGTTGCCGGCGACACCTACTGGGAGTTGGCCAGGAAGGCCTATGGCGACGCCACCAAGTGGAAGTTGATCTCGGGCGCCAACAAGGGTTACCAGCCCCATCGGCTCCCGCTTGGCGCGACCTTGACGATCCCACCCGCCGCGAAATAGGCCGGTCCCAAGGAATTCATCGCACCCGCCCGGGAAACCGGGCGGGTTTTCTGTTTCCGGCTGAAGCGCGATAAGGTGCGGCCACGCGTGGCATTGAAAGCGCCAGTAATATCGCTAGGTTCGCGGTCTCGGAGAAACCCTGATGACCCTGTCCACCGCTATCGACACCAATTCCGCCAAGCTGAAACGTCCGCAGCCCGCAGGGTCGGCCGGCACCGGCAAGGTCGGGGTCATGCTGGTCAATCTGGGCACCCCGGACGGCACCGATTTCAAGCCGATGTGGCGCTATCTCAGGGAGTTCCTGTCCGACCCGCGCGTCATCGAACTCAACCGGGCGATCTGGTACCCGATCCTCTACGGCCTTGTACTCACCACGCGGCCGAAGAAGTCCGGCGCCAACTACGCCAGGATCTGGAACCGGGAAAAGAACGAGTCGCCGCTGCGCACCTTCACACGCGCGCAAGGTGAGAAGCTCGCCCAGTCGCTCAGCGATCAGCCCAATGTCGTCGTCGACTGGGCGATGCGCTATGGCAACCCGTCAACCGAGAGCGTGACAAGGAAACTGGTTGCGCAAGGCTGCGACCGCATCCTGTCATTTCCGCTCTATCCGCAATATTCGGCGACGACGACCGCAACCGCCAACGACCAGCTGTTTCGCGCCCTGATGAAGATGCGCGCAGCACCCGCCGTCCGCAGCGTGCCTCCCTATTACAACGAGCCGGTCTACATCGAGGCGCTCGCCCATTCGCTCAAGCGGCATCTGGCAAGGCTGGATTTCGAACCGGAAGTGGTCATCACCTCCTATCACGGCATCCCGAAACCTTATTCCGACAAGGGCGATCCCTATCAAGCCCATTGCCTTGAGACGACGCGCCTGCTGCGTGAAAAGCTCGGCTGGAGCGAGAAGAAGCTGATCACCACCTTCCAGTCGCGTTTCGGCGCGCAGGAATGGCTGCAGCCCTACACCGACAAGACGGTCGACAAGCTGGGCAAGGAGGGCGTGAAGTCGATCGCCATCCTCAATCCGGGCTTTTCGGTCGACTGCATCGAGACGCTGGATGAGATCGGCCGCGAGGTGGCGGAAACCTTCCACCATGCGGGCGGCGAAAAATTCGCGCACATCCCCTGCCTCAACGACAGCCCGGAGGGCATGGCGGTGATCGAGGCGATGGTGCGCCGGGAATTGTCCGGCTGGGTCTGACATCAGAGCAATTCCAGGAAAAGTGTGAAACGGTTTTCCGTCCGGGATTGCGTCAAACAGAGAGATGGAGCGGTTCTGCGTTTCCTTGAAACGATGACCGCTCCAGGAACAAGCGGCACGCCGGGGCGTTCATGGGCGCCTTCCGGAGAATTAGATGCCCCGCAAACTCGACCTCAGAAGCGGCCGACCCGTCTGGTCCGCCTATCGTGCACCCGCCGTCCCGACCGAACCGCTGACGCGCGATATCAAGGCCGACGTGCTGATCGTCGGCATGGGCATCAGCGGCGGAATGATGGCCGAAACGCTGACGGCCGACGGCCACTCGGTTGTTTGCATCGACCGGCGCGGCCCGCTGAAGGGCTCTACATCGGCAACCACGGCACTGGTGCAGTTCGAGATCGACCAGCCGTTGGCGACACTCGCCAAGATGATCGGCGGGACGTCGGCGCAACAGGCCTGGCGGCGCTCGCGCCTCGCCGTCTCCAATCTTGCCGCCCGCATAGACCGGCTTTCCATCAATTGCTGCCCGACCCGCACGCAGTCTCTCTATCTGGCCGGCACCGTGCTCGGCCCGTCCGATCTGCGTGACGAGGCCGACGCGCGACGCCAGGCGGGCATCGCCGCGACCTATCTCACCCCCGGCCCGCTGGCCGAGCAATTCGGCGTCGACCGCGATGGCGCCATTCTCAGCCATGGCAACATGGCGCTCGATCCCCGCAAGCTCACCGCCGGGCTGCTGCTCAAGGCGCGGGAGCGCAAGGCGCGCTTCCATGCGCCCGTCGAAGCAACAGGGATCGAGGACAGCGTGGACGAGGTGATCGTTGCCACCAGTGACGGCCCGACCATCACGGCGAAGCATCTGGTTCTGGCGACAGGTTACGAGTTGACCGACATCGTGCCCCCGGCGGCCCACCGGATCATCTCGACATGGGCGATCGCCACGCGACCGCAGCCGCGAAAGCTCTGGCCGGGCAGAGCGTTCATCTGGGAGGCTTCGGATCCCTATCTTTATATGCGCGCGACCACCGACGGCAGGGTCATCTGCGGCGGCGAGGACGAGGATTTCGTTGACGAGGCTCGGCGCGATGCGCTGCTTGCCGCCAAGAGCGAGCGCATCGCCGAAAAGCTTGGCCGGCTGTTCCCGCAGCTCGATACGAGACCCCAATTCGCCTGGACCGGCTCATTCGGCACCACCACCACCGGCCTGCCCTATATCGGCGCCATTCCCCGCCATCCACGCATCCATGCCGTGATGGGCTATGGAGGCAACGGCATAACCTTCTCGCAGATCGCTTCCGAGATTGTATCCGCCTCGATCAACGGGCTGGACGACGCGGATGCACCGCTGTTTGCATTCAACCGCTGAGTGCAAACGGCAAAACAATCCCTCATCACCAGATTGTAACGCTGCTGAAACACACTTAAGTCTTTGGTGAGGCTGGTTGCGCGAGAGTGGCTCGCGCGGCCGGCGTCCGAGGGAGAGCCAAATGAATTTCAGTGGTTTCGATATAGCGATTATTGTTCTCGCTTTCCTTATCGTGCTGGTGCTTTTCAAGGGCATCAAGACAATCCCGCAAGGCTACAACTATACGGTGGAGCGCTTCGGGCGTTACACCAGGACACTGACACCCGGCCTCAATCTCATCGTGCCCTTCGTCGATCGCATCGGCGCCAAGATGAACATGATGGAGCAGGTCCTGGATGTTCCGAGCCAGGAAATCATCACCCGCGACAACGCCATCGTCGGCGTCGACGGCATCGCCTTCTTCCAGATCCTCAATGCGCCACAGGCCGCCTACCAGGTCTCCGGCCTGCAGAACGCCATCCTCAACCTGACGATGACCAACATCCGTACCGTCATGGGCTCGATGGACCTCGACGAATTGCTGTCGAACCGCGACGCCATCAACGAACGCCTGCTGCGCGTCGTCGACGAAGCCGCGCATCCGTGGGGCATCAAAATCACCCGCGTCGAGATCAAGGACATCAACCCGCCGGCCAACCTCATAGAATCGATGGGCCGCCAGATGACCGCCGAGCGTAACAAACGCGCACAGATCCTCGCCGCCGAAGGCCTCAAGCAGTCGCAGATCCTTGAAGCCGAGGGCCGCAAGGAAGCCGCTTTCCGCGACGCCGAGGCGCGCGAACGCTCCGCCGAGGCCGAAGCCCGCGCCACGCAGGTCGTGTCGGAAGCCATCTCCAAGGGCGACGTGCAGGCGCTGAACTATTTCGTCGCGCTGAAATACACCGAAGCGCTGGGCAGGATCGGCACGGCCACGAACAGCAAGGTTGTGCTGATGCCGATGGAAGCCTCGGCGCTGATCGGCACGCTTGGCGGCATCGGCGAGATTGCCAAGGAGGTCTTCAGGAGCGAAGGCACCGCTGGCGCCGCGCGGCAGGCTGCCCGCCCGCCGGTGGTTCGCCCGAGCGATAGCTGAGATCGTCGGAGCTGATCGCGAAAACCGGGAACCGGTTTTCGGAAAGATCATGCTCAACAGAAAGTAGGAGCACCCTCCAATGCTCGACCGTATAGTTTCCGAACTTGGCCCATGGAACTGGATGGTTCTGGGCTTCGTCCTGCTGGTGATGGAAGTCATCGCGCCAGGCGTTTTCATGCTGTGGATCGGCATCGCCGCGTTGCTGATCGGCGTGGTCTCGCTGCTCATCTGGGACGCGGCCATCTGGACGTGGCAGGTCCAGGTTCTCGCCTTCCTGGTGCTATCGGTGATCTCGGCCTTCGTCGGCAAGAAGCTGGTGGGCGGGCGCAATGTTCCAACCGACCAGCCCCTGCTCAACCGGCGCGGCCAGCAATTGATCGGCCGGATGGCGACACTTGCCGAACCGATCAGGGATGGCCGCGGCCGCATAAAACTCGGCGATACGCTGTGGCGCGTCTCCGGCCCTGATCTGCCGGCCGGCACGCAGGTGCGCGTCGTAGGCGCGGCCGACACGGATCTGGAGCTGACGGTCGAGCCGGTCTGAGCGTTCAGGCCGCGCCGATGCGCAGCAGGTCGTGGAGGTGGACAAGCCCGATCGGCCGCGTGCCCTCCACCACCATCAGGCTGGTGATCGCCGATGTGTTGATCGTCTGCAATGCCGTCGCCACCAGCGTATCTGGCCCGGCCGTCTTCGGCCCTTTGGTCATGACTTGATCGACGCTCATCGCCAGAAGATCGCTGCCGATGTGGCGCCTGATGTCGCCATCGGTGACGATGCCGATCAGCGCACCATCCGCTGATGTCACCGCCACGCAGCCAAAGCCCTTGCGCGACAGTTCCAAGATCGCGTCCTGCATGCCCGTGCCCGAGGCCACCAGAGGCAGCCTGTCGCCGACATGCATGATCTCGCGGATCTGCGTCAGGTTGGCGCCAAGCTGGCCGCCAGGATGAAACGTGCGGAAATGATCCGGCGTGAAGCCGCGCGCTTCGAGCAGCGCGATGGCCAGCGCATCACCCATGACCAGTTGCAGCAGCGTCGATGTCGTCGGCGCCAGGCCATGCGGGCAAGCCTCCGGCACGCGCGGCAGCAACAGCACCACGTCCGCCGCGCGCGCCAGCGCCGAGGTCTCGCCTGCGGTGACCGCGATCAGCGGGATGGAGAAGCGCCGCGAATAAGCGACGATACCCTGGAGTTCCTTGCTCTCGCCCGACCATGACAGGGCAATGATGGCGTCGTCCCTGGCGATCATGCCGAGGTCGCCATGATTGGCTTCGGCTGGATGGACAAAGAAGGCCGGCGTGCCGGTCGAGGCGAATGTGGCCGCGATCTTCGAGCCGATATGGCCGCTCTTGCCGACACCAGTGATGATGATCCGACCTTTGATCTTCGACACAAGGTCGACGGCTCGCGCGAAGGGCTCGGCCAATCCGTTCTCGAGCGCCGCGGCCAACGCCGCGATACCGGCCTGTTCGGTCGCTACCGTTCGCAGCGCCGAGGCAATCGAAGCCTGCCTGTCCAGCTGCTTCTTTTCTAGGGATCCCGCATGCATGGGAGATGCGATTAACGCTTTGCCGCGTTCGTGTCCAACGGAAATACCACGTGATGCATGTCGTCCAAGGCCCTTTTGGCCTCACCCCAGGATGTTGGGCGGTCCTCGCATGACGCGATGGGTGAGAACAGAAGACTTGGAACAGGCCGCGAAATCCTTTCGAACATGCAGCGCTTTAGCACACTGATCAGCCGCCGCCTCAACCCTCCGTTAACCATCCCCATTTACGGTTCGGTAAGTATGGCGCGCGTGCGCCGCGCGAGCAGTGGTGGCGATGTCCGGGGTCCAGCCAGAAAAACGAAGAGGACGAAGGGGCAGAGCGGTCTGCGCCTTGCTGCTGGCGACGAGCGTCTTCGGCCTGCTGCGGCCAGCCTTGCTTTACGCCCAGGAAACGGACCTGCGCGGCGAGGTTTCGGAATCGGCTATCCTGGCCGACCAGCAGAAAAGGGCCCTGTCCGGCCAGGGTCAGGCTGCACCGGCCAACGCTCCGACGCAGGAAAGCCCACGCACCTATCTGCCGGCCAGCGCCGGCGCGGTGCCCGATGCCGATGCAACGCCCACAACCGGCAGCATCTTCGACCCACCGACAATCCCCGACGACACATCCGCTGACACCCCGGCGCCGCCGAAGCCACGCCAGTCGGCGGCGGCAAGGCAGCGTACCGCCGATCAGGACAAGGCCAAGGCCGCCAAGCAGACCGCCGACAACAAGAAGGCGAAGAAGGCCACGACAGCCACGGCGGCGGATAACGCCGCGACGGGTGATATCGACGCAACAGAGACTGGCCAGGAGCCGGCCAACACTCGCGCCCTCAGCGTCGATTCCGCCGACAGGCTGAAGCTTGATCCCGGCGCCGAGCGCACGACGGCGATCGAAGGCCAGAACAGGAAAGCCGAGGACGACCCCTTTGCCGCCACTGGCGTCAAATGGGGTTCCTTCACCATCAGGCCGACGCTCGAACAGGGCATCACCGCATCGTCGAATGCGGACTCCAGCGCCGGCGGCGGCTCTGCCCTGCTTTCGGAAACCGCGCTGCGTTTCAATGCCGTCTCCGACTGGCGGGAGAATTCGGCGACCATCGATGGCTACGGTATCTTCCGCGAGACCTTGTCGGGCGAGCAGGTGCATGACGCGCAGGGCCGCATCGAAGGCCAGCTCAATGTCGATCTCGACAATGAACTGCGCGCCATCGCGAAGCTCGGTTATGAAGCCGTGCCGGAATCGGCATCCGCGCCGGGCGCCGTTCCCGATTCGAGTTCGCAGCCGGTGCGCCAGACCGTGGACGGCAGCCTCGGCCTCGAAAAAGATGTCGGCAAGATGCAGTTCACGGTGACGTCAGCCATCGCGCACGATACCTATGGCAACGCGAAGCTTGATGACGGTACCTCGCTGTCGCAGAAGGATCGCGATTCCACCCTCTATTCGATGAAGCTGCGCACCGGCTACGAAATCTCCCCGGCGCTCACGCCCTTCACCGAGGTCGAGCTTGGCCGCAGGGTCTATGACCTGGGTGTGGACAGCAGCGGCTTCGACCGGTCCTCGACCACGCTCGGTGCCAGGGTGGGAACGAAGCTTGACCTTGGCGAGAAACTGGCCGGCGAATTTTCGGTCGGATGGCTGCGCGAGGCGATCGACGATGCCAACCTGCCGGCCATTTCGGGACCATCGATCAATGCCGATGTGAAATGGTCGCCCGAGCGCGGCACCATCATCGGCCTGACCGGGCAGACGGTCATCGAGGATTCGACCACCGCCGGCCAGAGCGGCGACATCCTCTATTCAGGACGGCTTACCGGCGAGCGGCAAATCCGCGCCAATCTCACTGGCAATGCGGCGTTGGGCCTGGACTGGCGTGACTATACCGGCTCCGACGGCCACGACCTGACGCTGAGCGCCGAGGCCGGCCTGACATGGTGGCTGAACCGCTATGTTGGCCTGACCAGCCGCGCCCGGACCGAGAAACTGACCAGCAACCTGCCGGGACGCAACTACACGGCCAACAGCATCTTCCTCGGCCTGAAGCTGCAGCGCTGAACAATAGGCAGGAGAACGCCGACCCGTCTCGGTCAGCATGGATCAGGCTTCAGCCATCGGTATCAATCGTTATCAGCGACGCCATGTTCGGGCTGTTCAACGGCACCGACGAGGGGCAGCGGCATCCCGGCATGACCGCGACATCGAACAGCTCGGTGATATGTCCCTTGAGCTCGATCCATTCGGCGATACCGCCCGTGTGCAGGTCGATGATGTAGATCGCGCAGCGGGGCTCGGCGTCGCGCGTCTCGAGATTGGCCTGCAGCGGCAGGTCCTTGAAAAGCCCGTCGCGCGGCAGCGACGTCGTCACCAGCGCAAAGCGGCCGAAGAAGCTCAGGCCGCGCAGGAAGCCGGGGCAGAAGGCGATGTTCTGCTTCTCATTGGTCTTGGGGTCGATGCGGACCAGGAAGCCACGACCGGAATCGAGCACCCAGAGCGCACCGTCATGGAAGCGCGGCGAATGCGGCATCGACAGGTCTTCGACGACGACCTTGTCCTCCGTGATGTCGATGATCATGCCGCCTTCCCAGCGACGGTCGCGCCAGCCGCCGACCGAATCCGAACGGCTGATGGCGGTGACATAACGCGCCCGGCCGTTCTGCATGGCCAGGCCGTTGAGATGGCAGCGGTCCTCCGGCACCAGCTTGCTGATGAAGGAGGGCTTCCACAGCGGCCGGAAGGAATGCGTCGGGCTGAGCGTCGCCAGGCAGGAGAATTTGGTGTTGATGAACACGATCTGCCCATCATCGCGAACGGCCAGTTCATGGATGTCGAGATCACCGGTGTAGGACGCCGCGCGCGGCATATACATGCGATCATGGACATTGTTGGCGACCTGTTCGGGACCCAGGATGTTTTCCAGACGCCATATCGCCGTGTCCGAGGCAAGCAGGATGCGCTGTCCGGCGATGGTGATACCCATGGCGCGGGTGAAGTTGGTCTGGTGGATCGATGCCTTCTTGTCGCCGGTCAGGCCAACCATGAACAGCTGCCCGCTCTGATATGAGGTGAAGGCCAGCGAACACTGCGCCGCCTCCATCCAGTTGACGAAGCCGCGCGACAACGAAACATTGGTCTGCTGCTCCTCTGCGGCGGCCGACGTCTCCGTCGGTTTTGCCGCGATCTCGCCGGTCGTGGAATTGCTCACGCTATCGCTTCCCATGTGTTGGAATGCACCGCCGCCCCGAAGGAAATCCTCCAACGACTACGCCGGCCACGAGGGCCGGCGCAAGGGTTAGAGCAATTCCAGGAAAAGTGTGAAACGGTTTTCCGTCCGGAATTGCGTCAAAACAAAGAGTTAGAGCGGTTTGCTGTTTCCGTGAAACGGTGAACTGCTCTAAAATATCGGACTACCAGTTGTAACGCAGCGTCGCGCCGAGGGATCCGGCATTTGATCCGTCGCCGAACCGGTAGCTGCCACGGACAACGCCCGACCAGTTGTTGGCGCTCGCCACGCTCACACCGGCGCCGACCTCCCCGAACGTGCCATTACCCGTACTGTCGGAGGCCGAGAAGGCGTTTCCAGGAAAATTGATGCCGACACTGTTGCTGCTGCCGAAATGGTTCCAGACACTCAGCGTCAGGTCCGGCGTGACGGTCATGCCGTTCATCTGCATGTCCTTTCCGACACGCACGCCGACCCGGCCACGGCCGCTGCCGCCATTGTCGAAGGAGACATCGCCGCCGAAGATGGACAAGGAATCCATCTGCGTGTGGACCCACTCCAGGCTCGCCTGGGGCTCGATGAAGCCCCAGCCGGTCGCGAAACGATAGCCGGTATCCAGGCGCACGCCGATATTGGTGGCGTTGGTGCTTGCACTGCCCGGCACACCGCCCTGATCGTTGATATCGACACTCAGGAAGTCCGCCTTGAGCAGGCCATCGAGATAGAAACCGCCATTCAGGTAGGTCGCATAGGCGCCAACCGTGCCGCCCTTGTACTTCCAGCTGTCGCCCGTCGCGGTGAAGTCGAGGGTCGAGGTGACATAGCCGGCCATCAGGCCGAACATGACATCGCCGCCGGCGACACCTTCGATGCCCATGTCGACGCCGCCCAGGAACGCACCCGTGTTCTGCCTGCGATGGAGATCGAGAGTCTCGGGGTTGTGGCTGGTCGGGTCGAGATAGGTGACACTGCCATCCTGATCGGACCAGTCGCCTGCCGCGCGTGCCCAAAGGCCGCCCATGCGCGGGGTGGGTGTCGACACGACGATGTCGGCATTGTGCATGCCGCTCGCCTCGGTGCGCAGGTCCGCCATGCGGTCCTGCCAGAAGTCGGTGGTGTCTTGCCACACATTCTGCGCGCCCGTCATGCCACCGGGCAGTTCGAACGCCGCATTGCCAAGACCGACTGAGCGCAGGCCAAACTGGTCGCCCTGCAGGAACAGATCGTAGGCGAACAGGCCGGCATTGACGGGAGCGGCAACGCCGAAATTGCTGGCGTCCGTGTCGCCATCCACAGTCACGACAGGGATGAATGTCGAGGTCGACGGCACGCCGACGGGAATAGCGGTGACGTTCACCACCAGATTGGTATGTCCGTAGGAATTGCCGCCTATTGTGAACGTGTCGGCTGCGCTGGTCGCAAAATTGACGTCGACGCCGAGCTTCGAATTGCCCTGTCCGGTGAAATTGCCGCTCGTGGTCAGGCTGTCACCCACCACCCCATCGATCATCGTCGTCAGGCCGGCTCCCGAGCCGGTGCTGCCGTTGACGAAGCTTGTAAGGCCAAGGAAGCTGACAGTGTTTGGCGACGCGCCGAAATAGCTTCCCGACGCGTTGATCGTGCCGGAATTGTTGAGCGTGTTGTCGCCCGAGCCGAAATTGCTGTTCGTTTTCGCCCGGAACAGACCCTTGTCATTGATAGTCATGACGTTTCCGTCATCGCTCAGCACGACCCTGCCGGCAACTATGCCATCGACGTTGATTTCGGCCGTTCCGGCGGTCGATGTGATGGCGAGGTAATTTTCGGCGCCCACATAGCCACCGGATTTGATGTTGACGGTCGATCCGCCGGTCGAGTTGACCTTGATGCCGCCGGTCGCGCCATAGATATCGGCGCCACTGTTGATGACGACAGTGCTCGCATCCCCAGTCGCTTCGGCAATCACGCCAAAACCGCTGCCGTTGATGAAGCTGTTCTTGCCTGTGATGCCGATCGAGATGTCGCTGTTTGCGCCAGCCGAATAAGCCGCGATCGCGGCGCGGCCGCTCCCCGAGCTGACGGAAGCACTGTTGGTGATCGTGACGCTGCTGTCGTCGCCGTACGACGCGGCAAAGATCGCCTGGCGGTTCGCGGAGGAGATCGCGCCGCTGTTGGTGACGGTCACAGTCCCGTCAGTGGCGTATGTATAGGCGCCGATACCCTTGCCGCCCGAATTGATCGTCGCGGCGTTTGTAACGCTGACCGTGCCGCCATTGTCATGGTTGCCAGGAGTACCGGCCTGCGCGAAGATGCCGAAAGCTTGGGTGCCTGCCGTGGTGATCGTGCCGCCGGCCTTGTTGTTGACGACAACGCTGCTGCTGTCGCCATTGTAGAAATTGGCGATCGCCGAAATGCCCGCCGCGCTGGTGCCGATCGTGGTGATCGAGCCGTTGTTGGTGACGCTCACCTTGCTGTTGTCGCCGTCCGCATCGGCGAAGATGCCGGTCGAGCCGCCGCTCGACGAGCTGCTGGAACCAGTCTGGATATTGCCACTGTTGTCGACCGTCACGATGCCGTTGGCGCCGGCCGAGCGGGCGAAGATGCCGACGGAATTGATACCGGTTTTTATATCGCCGGTATTGGTCACCGAGATGTGCAGGTCGGAGCCAGTAAAACCGCCACCGTTAATGGCCTCAATGCCGGCGGATTTGTTGCCACCTGCCGTGGTGTCGATGGCGCCGCTGTTGGTGACGCTGATGGTCGTATCGCCAACATTGGCTACAGCCTTGATGCCGTCGGAGTAGGCTGGGTGACCAGCGCCTGTACCGGAAGTGATGGCGGCCTTGTTGGTGATGGTGATGTCGCCGCCGCTACCATAGGTGAAGGCACCGATACCGATGTAGCCGGAATGGATGGTTGCAGCGTTGGTGACGCTGACTGTGCCGCCATTGTCATGGTTGGGGTCTGCGCCATGGGGAGCGACACTGCCCGCCTGGGCGAAGATGCCATAGGCACCGGAGCCCGTGGCTGTAATAACCCCGCCCTGCTTATTGTCGATGACGATGCTGCTACCGTCGCCATGGTAATAGCTGGCGATCGCTGAAATACCGCCGGCGCTCACACCCGATGTGGTGATGGCGCCGCTGTTGGTGATGTTTACCAGCCCATTGTCGCCGCCGACATTGCCGACGATGCCCGTCGAGGTGCCGGACGTCGATGCGCTGTAGCCGGTGTCAATGCTGCCGCTGTTGTTGATGGTCACGACATTGCCTGAGCCATAGCTGGCGCGGCCGAAGATGCCCTCGGCGTTGGGGCCGGCTGTCAGATTGCCCGAATTGGTGATCGTGATGTGCGTGTTGCTGCTGTCAACTGCACCGTTCGTGGCGGCATCGGTCGCCTTGATGCTGTCGCTGTACGAGTTGATGTCGCCGGTGTTGTTGATCGTGATGTTGGCGCCGACCCCGTTCGTGCCGGCATAGATGCCGCGCGCCTGTCGACTGCGAGAACACCGGATTAGGGATTAGCGAGCTCGAATCCGTCGTCAGCGACCCGCTGTTGGTGATGTCGACGGTGTTTCCGTTGCCGGTAGTCGTGATGCCGATCGCATTGTCACCGGCCACCGTCGCCGTACGCGGATCGGTATTGGTGCATGATATCGGCGCTGCAGCGCCACTGACGGTGATTGGAGCTGGCGATGCCGGCTGCGTACAGCTGGCCGCGAATGATTGGGAAGAGAGCGCCATCAGCGTCGAGCCGAGCGCCGTGCCCAGCAAAAGCAGCCGGCGACGCTTTGGACGCAGTTCCACCCCGCCGCGAATGAACGCGACCTTCGATGTAGGCTGATGCATTTTTCAGTACCCTCCGCGCAGCAATGGATAAACCTGCACGGGAAAATTGCAATTCGAGTCGAAGGATTCTTGATCTGAAGCTAATGATAATAAGTTGCCGTGACAATTCGGCAACATCGACAACAAACTCGGGGCGCCTACTTTTTACCGTGTCGACATCGACTATCGGATAAAAATATCGGCCATCTAAAAGAATTCAAAAACCGGATTATACGGCTTGTCGATTTTGGATTTCTCAAGAGGAGCCGACAGCATCGCGGTCATGAAACAAACCCATAGTCGTGGCGGCTCACAACAACACAGAAGAATTTCAATGAACTGACGTCGTTGCGCCACGATACAGATCAGGCTTGATCAGGATTGAACACGTCGTGCGTGCGCTCAAATAGACATTCTCGCCTGCGACACAAAAGCGCCAAGCCCCAAGACGACTGAATTTCTACCTGAGTGTCTGACCCAAAAAGAAGTTGGGTGCTATCAATGACTTGTGATTCAATCGGAGTTGCGAAGCCTCGACGGAGCATCACATGTGGACTGATATCACCCGCGCCAAGCATGCCCGAAAGGGACTACGTTATTCAAGCGATTTGACGGACGCGGAATGGATGGTTCTGGAACCGCTGCTTCCGCCTCGCTCGGCGCTTGGCCGCCCGCCGAAATGGTCGCAGCGGTCTATCATGGAGGGCGTGTTTTATGTGCTGCGTAGCGGTCTGCCTTGGCGAATGCTGCCCAGGGACTTGCCGCCGGTATCGACGGTGCAGCGCTATTTCTACGCTTGGCGCGACAGCGGCCTTTGGAACACGATCAACCACCTGCTGCTGGTGGCCGTGCGTGTCGCCGCAGGTCGGGAGGCGTCGCCCAGCGCCGGCGTAATCGACAGCCAAAGCGTGAAAACCACTGAAAGCGGCGGGCTTTGTGGCTACGATGCGGGCAAGAAGATCAAAGGCCGAAAGCGCCATATCCTGACCGACACCTTGGGCCTGCTGGTCGGCGCGATCGTCCATACCGCTGACATCCAGGACCGAGACGGCGCCCCCGAGGTTCTGGCTTCTATTCGGGAAAGCTTTCCCTGGCTGCGCCACGTCTTCGCCGATGGCGGCTACGCCGGTGAAAAACTCCAGACCGCGCTCAGGGGAAAAGGTGGCTGGACCCTCGAAATCATCAAGCGATCCGACGCCGCAAAAGGCTTCGTCCTGCTCCCGCGCCGGTGGGTGGTGGAACGAACCTTCGCCTGGTTCGGCCGCAACCGACGCCTGTCCAAGGACTTCGAGCAGACCATCGAAAGCTCCACGGCTTGGCTGCTCCTCGCATCCGTTCAACTCATGACACGGCGCATCGCAAATCCATGATATCCATCAGAAATATTATGAGTCAGACTCTGACAAAGCAATCGCCGTTCAGCGATTGACCCAGCAGCATGATCCAAAAAATGAATCCGGTTTTCGGAAAGGATCAGGCTCAAACAAACATATCAAACCCCATCCCGATACCGTCGGGATGGAACAGGCCGTGGAGCAATTCCGGGAAAGGCGTGAAACGGTTTTCCGTCCGGAATTGCGCCAAAACGAAGAATCAGAGTGATTCTGGGTTCAGCGTTTCCGTGAAACGCAGAACCGTTCTAGAACGCCGCGCCGCGCCGTTCGGATGGCTTGAGCTCATCGAGAAGCGTGCGGATGACGCCTGCCATGTTCTGGTTCATGTCGCTGCGCCACAAGGCAAAGGCCACATTGGCCTCGACGAACCCCTCGGGCGAGCCGCAATCGAACGTGCGCCCCTGATAGTGGTAGCCGTAGAATGGCTGCTGCTTTTCCAGCTTCAGCATCGCGTCGGTGAGCTGGATCTCGTTGCCGGCGCCTTTCTCCTGGCCTTCGAGGATCTTGAAGATCTCCGGCTGCAGGATGTAGCGCCCGTTGATATAGAGGTTGGAAGGCGCGGTGCCCGTCTTCGGCTTCTCCACCATCTCGGTGATGCGGAAGCCGTGATGCGCATCCTCGCCGCGGCCGACAATGCCATATTTATGCGCTTCAAGCGGGTCGCATTCCTGCACCGCGATGATGTTGTTGCCGGTCTCCTCGTAGAGTTCGACCATCGACTTCATGCAGCTCTTCTCCGACTGCATGATCATGTCGGGCAATAGAAGCGCGAAGGGCTCGTCGCCGACCAGTTCGCGTGCACACCAGACGGCATGGCCGAGACCCATCGGCACCTGCTGGCGGGTGAAGCTGGTCTGGCCCGGCGCGGGCTGCAGCCGCTGCAGGCGGGCAAGCTGCTCGTCCTTGCCACGCTGTGCCAGCGTGTCATAGAGCTCGAACTGGATATCGAAATGGTCCTCGATGACCGCCTTGTTGCGGCCGGTCACGAAGATGAAATGCTCGATGCCCGCCTCGCGCGCCTCGTCCACCACATACTGGATGACCGGCCTGTCGACGACGGTCAGCATTTCCTTGGGAACAGCCTTGGTGGCCGGGAGAAACCGCGTGCCGAGACCGGCGACCGGGAAAACTGCCTTGCGAACTCTCTTCATGCTGTCAACTATCCATCTGAAGGTCAGAACTCATCGATCCGTTCAAAATGAACGGCGCCCTAAGGCCGGCAAATAGCTGCCATTTTGCATTATCCCATAACTCGACAAGAGTTAAGACTCCGGCTCCGGCAACTATCCCAGCATCTCTTTCCCGTTGAAGCCGCATTCCGGAACCGTCTGCAAGTCAACTATTGTATCCCGAAATGCACGCTGGGAAATTTTCATGCCGGCATCGCAACTGAAAGGGATGACGTCCCGCGTGGGTCGCCCGCTTCAACAATCATCAAACTGCCTTTTCGTTCCCGACGGCACCTATGGTAAACTAATTCATAACCTGGTTCGGCGATGAATGATCTTCCTGTGACAAAGAAGGAGGAAAAGATGCCCGTTCGAAATGCCGCGAAGCGTTTTACAAGCGTCATGACGGCCGCCAGCCTTTCGCTCGCCCTGCTCATGTCCAGCGGGCCCGCCTTCGCCGATGCCGGTTTCCGGCAGTGGGTCGCCGGCTTCCGCGCCACCGCGGTGGAGGGTGGCGTTTCTGGCGCCGTCTACGACAAGGCCTTCCGGGACATCAAGGACATCGACCCGGTGGTGCTGGAAAAAGCCCGCACGCAGCCCGAATTCACGGCTCCCGCCTGGGACTATTTCGACAACCGCGTCCATGACCAATCGGTCGCCGTTGGCCGGCAGATGGCCAAGAAATGGGGACCGTGGCTGGACAGGATCGAAGCGAGATTTGGCGTCGACCGCAACATCCTGCTGGCCATCTGGTCGATGGAATCGAACTACGGCGAGATCCTGAAGCGCGACGACATCATGCGCAATGTCGTGAGTTCCCTGGCGACCCTGGCCTACGCCGATCCGAAGCGGTCGAAATACGCCCGTACCCAGCTTGTCGCCGCGCTGAAGATCCTGCAGACCGGCGACATTGACGAAAGCCACCTCATGGGCTCCTGGGCCGGCGCCATGGGCCAGACCCAATTCATCCCGACCAGCTACCAGCACTACGCCGTCGACATGGACGGCAACGGCAAGCGCGACATCTGGAGTTCCATACCCGATGCGCTGGCGACCGCCGCCAATCTGCTCAAGAAGAACGGCTGGCAGGCAGGCAAGACCTGGGGCTACGAGGTCAAGCTTCCGGCCGGTAAACTCCCCAGCGGTTCCAAGACCTTGTCGCAATGGCAGGCGCTCGGCGTTGTCAGGGCCAACGGCAAGCCGTTCAAGAACGGCGCCGACAAGGCGACGCTGAAGGTCCTGGATGGCCGTGGTGGGCCGGCCTTCCTGATGGTCAAGAATTTCTCGGTCATCAAGGCCTACAACAATGCCGACAAATACGCGCTTGCCGTCGGTCTTCTTGCCGATGAAATCGGCGGTTCCAGCGGTCTCGTGCAGGACTGGAAGCGCCCCTTCACCAAGCTCACCTTCGAGGAACGGCAGGAGCTTCAGAAGCGGCTTTCGCAGCATGGTCTCTATGACGGCAAGTTCGACGGCAAGATCGGTGACGGATCGAAAAACGCGATCCTGGCCTTCCAGGCGAAGGCTGGCTTGACCCAGGACGGCTATCCGAGCATGGAAGTGCTCAAATGGCTCCGCCAGAAATAGAGCCGCAGACCTACAGCGATGGGCGGGACGCCCGGAGGACGCTGTAGCACTTTGATCCGTGCATGACCGGTCATCGGGATCGATTCCGGTTTCGGGTCATGGGCCAAGGGAGGAGCGATTGGTTTCGGCTGCGCGTATCAGGATGCTCTTTCGCCGCGCGCCGATTCTGATTCTGGCCGTCATCCTGCTCGCCGCCGGATCAGCGCCTTTCATGCTCCGGCCATGGCACAGGATCAGCAGACCCATGGCTGGTCGCTGCGCGACCTCCTGTTTCCACGCAGGAGTGAACGGGTCGAGCCGCCAGCCGAGTTGCAGCAGCCAAGGCCGAGGCCCAAGGTGAAGAAAGCCAGGCCTCCGCAGGAGCCGGCCGCACCGGAAACGCCGATCGTCGAGAAGGCGCCCGATGCCCGCGTCGTGCTGGTGGTCGGCGATTTCATGGCCTCGGGCCTCGCCGAGGGTCTCGATACGGCTTTTGCCGACAATGCCGGGGTCAGGATCGTCTCCCGCAGCAACGGCTCGTCCGGCTTCGTGCGTGACGACTTCTACGACTGGCCCAAACAGATCAAGTCGCTGATCGAGACCGAAAAGCCCGCTGCCGTTGTCGTCATGCTGGGATCCAACGACCGCCAGCAGATGCGCGTCGGCGACGTGCGCGAGCAACCCCGGTCCGAGAACTGGACCAAGGAGTACGAGCGCCGGACCGACGCGTTCGGGCAAGCCATCGCCGCGACCAAAGTGCCCTTCCTGTGGGTCGGCATGCCGGCGTTCCGGGTATCCAAGATGACCTCGGACATGCTGGCCTTCAACGACATCTATCACTCGTCCGCCGAAAGCCATGGCGGTGAGTTCGTCGATGTCTGGGAAGGGTTCGTCGACGAGAACGGCGCCTTCGTCGCCAGCGGACCCGACATCAACGGCCAGGCGGTACGGCTGCGCGCCGATGACGGTATCAACGTGTCGAAGGCCGGAAAGCGCAAGCTTGCCTTCTATACCGAAAAGCCGCTGATGAAGATCCTTGGGCTGACCACACCGGGAAGCGCCGTCACGGTCTCGGCACCGGCGGGAGCCCCTGTCGAGGCGCCGGCTCCCGCGCCGGTGCCAGTCATCGTCGACCGCACCGTGCCGATGCTGCTCAACGATCCGGCGCTCGATGGCGGCTCGGAACTGCTTGGCGCAGCACCTCCGGCGAAGGCTGATGTGAACCTGCCCGGCGAAAAGCTCATCATCAAGGGCAAGGCGTCCGACGCCTCCCCCGGCCGAGCCGATGACTTCTCCTGGCCACCAAAGGCATCGCCCGCGACAACAGCAGCCACCGCCAGCACGACGGCGCCGACGATCCCCTGAAGCACCCGCGTGTTTGATGGAATGCCTTCAGCAGTTGGTCAGGCAGGCAAGGCGCTCGCTCCATTGCCGCGAGACAGGGTTTCGGTCAGGAACGAGAGCAGAGGTTGCACGATGCGTGCCTCCATCGTCTCCTCGCCGATCACCACGATCTCCGTCATCGGCAGCACCGGCCACAGTTCGGACGGCGGGATGATGCAAAGCCCCTCCTGGACGAAGGATCGTCCCAGCACCGTGACGCCGAAACCTCCCGCCACGGCCGCCCGCGCGCCGTTCAGGCTGTTCACCGTACACGTCACGCCCCAGTCGCGCCGTATTGAATCCAGGGCCCGGATAGCGACGCCGCGATAGGTGCAAGGCGTCGGCAGAAGCACCAGCGGGACAGTTTCGGGCGATTGGTGGTCATAGCCCGCCGAAGCGATCCACACCAAAGGCTCACGCCAGATGACACGGCCGCGCTGGGCACGGCCGTCCTTCTTCGCGATCACCACATCGAGCCCTTCATCCTCGTAGGCGGCCAGCAGGTGGCAGCTCAGGCCGGTCATCAGTTCAAGCCGCACGGCCGGGCAAAGCGCGGCGAATTTTGCCAGGAGCGCTGGCAGATGGTGCGGAACGAAGTCCTCCGAAATGCCGATGCGAAGGCGCTTGACGTCGGCCGGCTCGACCAGCGTGCGCACCGCGATGTCATTGAATTCAAGCATGCGGCGCGCCGCCGACAGCAATCGTTCGCCTTCCCCGGTGAGAACCAGCGACCGGCTCGTCCGATTGAACAGCGGGCATCCCAGCAGTTCCTCCAGGCGGATGATCTTCTGGCTGACAGCGGATTGCGACCTGCCGACCACGTCGGCCGCGGCCGTAAAGCTGCCCGTCTCCGCCACCGTGGTGAATGCGCGCAGGAGATCGATTTCCAGGTCGGGGTATCGCATCGGGCTTCCTTTGATGCCGAGGCCCGACTCTTAGCTAGAAACGTTCCAGATCGATACCATAAGATTTATGCGTTTCCGTTGAACCAGCCGAAGCGGCAGAGTTCGCCCGTGGTCTACTCGGGTCGGGAATATCGAATGCGTGCAATGGTACTGAAGGCTGTCGGCGGGCCGGAGAATTTCGAACTGACCGAGATCGACATGCCTCACCCAGGTCCTGGAGACGTGCTGGTGCGTGTGCACGCCAGCGCACTCAACCCGGTTGATGCCCGCATTCGCAACGGATTGCCGATCGGCCCCGCTCTGCCGGCGGTCCTCGGCGCAGACCTGTCCGGAACGGTCGAAGCCGTTGGAGATGACGTTTCCGGCCTGTCCCCGGGCGATGAGGTCTATGGCTGCGCCGGAGGCGTGCGAGGGTTGGGCGGCAGCTTCGCCGACTATATCGCGGCCGACGCCCGCTTGCTGGCCCGAAAGCCCAGCCATCTTTCGATGCGCGAAGCCGCCGCCATGCCACTGGTATCGATCACCGCCTGGAACTGCATGGCGAGAGCGGATGTCCGCGCCACCGACCACGTCCTGGTGCATGCCGGCTGCGGAGGCGTCGGCCACATCGCCCTGCAATTGGCAAAGGCGCGGGGCGCACGCGTCACCGCCACCGTTTCCACACCTGAAAAAGCTGTCATCGCGCACGACCTTGGCGCCGACCACACTGTCCTCTACGGCCAGGAGAGCGTCGCGGATTATGTTGGTCGCTTGACCGAGGGCCGTGGGTTCGACGTCGTGATCGACACCGTGGGTGGGGAAAACCTCGATCGCTCCTTCCAGGCGGCGGCAATTGGCGGCCGCATTGCCGCAACCGCCGCGCGCAGCACGCACGATTTGTCGCCCTTGCACGCCAAGGCGCTGTCGCTGCATGTCGTCTTCATGCTCATTCCCCTGCTTGAAAACATTGGCCGGGAGGATCACGGACGCATCATGCGGGAAATCGCGGTCCTGGCGGATGCCGGCAAGGTGCGGCCATTGGTCGATCCCGCCCGATTTGGGCTGGAGCAACTCGCCGATGCCTTTCGCCATCTTGAAAGCGGACGAGCACTCGGCAAAGTCGTTGTGGATCTGATGTGAGGCTGACGATGGTCGAGGCACCGAGCGGACTGACGGAACTGGGCGGACTGACGGAACTGGATATCCGCAACGCGGCGGAGGCGATCCTGCGCGCCGAGCGCGAGGGCGAGGCCATGCCGCCGCTCAGCGGCCAGCATTCCGGGCTCAGCCTCGATGACGCCTATCGCATCCAGGACCTGCTGACGCGGATGCGGCAACAGCAAGGCATCGCTCTCGCCGGCTACAAGATCGGCCTGACGTGGCTGACGACGCAGATCGCCTGCGATCTCGACGCGCCGATCCATGGGCGGATCCTGCGCCATGCCGTCCACCAGAGCGGTGCTAGCCTGTCGGCGAAGCGTCTCGTAAAGCCGCATGTCGAGGTCGAGCTCGCCTTCATCATGGGCCGGGACATCGATCGTCCCATCGAAAATCTCGACGAGGTCCTTGCCGCGACGGATCGCATCGTGCCCGCGCTGGAACTCGTCGACCACCGGATGGCGCCACCGCGCATCGTGGCGGATACGGTCGCTGATAATTCGGCCTTTGCGGGGGTGATCCTGGCCGAACAGCGCTTCCGGCCTGATGACATCGACAGCCGCTGGGTCGGCGCCACTCTGTCGCGCAACGGTGTCGTGGAAGAGACGGGCTTGTCGGTCATCGGCATGGGTCATCCCGCCACGTGCGTGGCCTGGCTTGCCAATACTCTGCTCAAGCGGGGTGAACATCTGGCCGAGGGCGACATCGTCATGTCGGGCGCCTTCGCACGAGCCTTGCCCGTCGCAAGCGGAGACGTCTTCAAGGCCGATTTCAACCAGTACGGCACACTGGATGTTTCGTTCACGTGAGCGATCATCCTCCGGTCGTCGCCGGTTGCCACGCGATGCGACTTTAGAAACCCGACGGCTTGGTCGGTCATGGGAGAACAACAGATGAACACCCGCAATAGCCCCGAAAAGCCGGTTCCGGCGCCTGTCACACAGATGGCGGCCATGGTTCGGGAAAGCAGGATGGACCGGCGCGAATTCCTCGCCATCGCCAGCATCATGGGCGTGAGCGCGGCAGGCGCGTACGGCCTGATCGGCCTGGCGGCGCCAATGCCGGCACGGGCGGAGGAACCGAAGAAGGGCGGCGTCCTCAAGATCGCCATGCTGGTCAAGGAACTCAAGGACCCGCGCACCTTCGACTGGGGCGAGATGGGCAATCTGGGACGCCAGTTCCTGGAGCCGTTCGTCGAATACACCGCCGACTTCACCTTCCAGCCCAAGCTGCTTGAGAGCTGGGAGATCAACGACAACGCCACCGAATATGTCCTGCATCTGCGCAAGGGCGTGAAATGGAACAATGGCGACGACTTCACCGCCGAGGACGCGTTGTTCAATCTCAACCGCTGGTGCGAGAAGGCGCCGGGCAACTCGATGGCAGGCCGCATGGCCGCGCTCGTCGACGCCAAGACCGGTAAGGCGCGCGAAGGCGCCATCGTCAGGGTCGATGACCATACGATCAAGCTGCTGCTGTCCAAGTCCGACATCTCGCTCATCGCCAATTTCGCGGATTTCCCCGCACTGCTGGTGCATCGTAGTTTTGAGCAAACCGGCTCCAACCTCGTGAAGCACCCGATCGGCACCGGCCCCTTCGAACTCGTCTCCTTCGAGACCTCGACCCGCGCGGTGTACAAGCGGCGCGAAAGCCCCTGGTGGGGCGGCGAAGTACATCTCGACGGTGTGGAATTCATCGACTACGGGACCGACCCCAACGCGGTGGCAAGCGCCTTCGAGGCTGGCGAAGTCCACTGCAATTTCGAAACCACCGGCAACCAGATCGATGTCCTTGATTCCCTGGGCCTTCAGCGCAGCGAGGCGCAGACCGCGGCGACCGCCGTTGCCCGCTTCAACGTGACCAGGAAGCCCTATGACGATCAGCGGGTGCGCAGGGCCATGCAGCTGGCCGTCGACAATGCCGCCGTCCTGACCCTCGGCTACAGCAACCGCGGCACCCCGGCCGAAAACCACCATGTCTGCCCGATCCACCCCGAATATTTCCCGTTGCCGAAAGTGGAGCGGGACCTCGACAAGGCGAAGGCGTTGATGAAGGAGGCGGGCCAGCTGGATTTCGAGCACGATTTGATCAGTGACGACGACGACTGGCATAAGGACACGGCCGACGCGATCGCCGGACAGCTCCGGGAAGCCGGCTTCAAGGTCAAGCGCACCGTGCTGCCCAGCTCGACGTTCTGGACGGACTGGACGAAGTATCCGTTCTCGCTGACCGGCTGGACGATGCGGCCGCTGGGCGTGCAGGTCCTGGCGCTTGCCTACCGGAGCGGCGAGGCCTGGAACGAAACCAGCTTCTCCAACCCCGAATTCGATGCGAAGCTCAATGAGGCCCTGTCCATCGCCGACCTTGAAAAACGTCGCGCCGCCATGCAGGACGTGGAGAAGATCCTCCAGGATTCAGCGGTGATCATCCAGCCCTACTGGCGCAAGATTTTCGTTCACTTCGTCGCCGCGGTGAATAACCGCCATGCCCATCCGCTCGACCAGATACAGCTGGACAAGGTCTGGCTGGAGAGCTGAACTCCGCGCCACGGCGCCACCTTTCGAGAACCCGCGACGGTTTTCGAAAGGTCCTCAAGGAGGCCGCCCAAGCCCGAAGCGATTTCGGGATACAGGGATACGCACGATTTGGAACACATCGCCATCCAAAGCGACGTGTTCTGATCCGACGACGGTATCAGCGCGGCAGGACGCTCGACCCCATCAGCGCCTCGTCGATCGAGCGCGCCGCCTGGCGGCCCTCGCGGATCGCCCAGACGACCAGCGACTGGCCGCGACGCACGTCGCCCGCCGCATAGAGCTTGTCGACGCTGGTCCTGTAGTCGCGGTCATTGGCCTCGACGTTCTTCGAGCGGCGGCTGTCGGTGGTGATCTTCATCTGACCATCCAATTCAGTCACCAGTCCGGCCGTGGTCGGCCCGGCAAAGCCGATGGCGATGAAGGCGAGATCGGCGCGAATGACGAATTCCGAACCGGCGATCGGCTTGCGCTTTTCGTCGACCTCGCAGCATTTCACGCCGGTCAGCTGGCCTTCTTCCCCGATGAATTCAAGCGTCGCCACCTGGAATTCGCGCTCGGCGCCTTCGGCCTGCGAGGACGAGGTGCGCATCTTCGTTGCCCAGTAGGGCCAGACCGAAAGCTTGTCTTCCTTCTCCGGCGGCTGCGGACGGATGTCGAGCTGCGTCACGCGCACCGCACCCTGCCGGAAAGCAGTACCGACACAATCGGATGCGGTATCGCCGCCGCCGACGACGACGACATGCTGCCCGCCGGCGATGATCGGATGCGACGGCCACGCCACCGACTGGATCGGCTCGCCGCCGACGCGCTTGTTCTGCTGCACCAGATACGGCATCGCATCATAGACGCCGCCGAGATCGTCGCCCGGAATGTCGGCCGCGCGCGGCGTTTCCGAACCGCCGCAATAGAGCACGGCGTCGTACTCGGCGAGCAGTTCGGCAACAGGCTTGTCGACGCCGACATTGACGCCGCAATGGAAGGTCACGCCTTCGCCCTGCATCTGTTCGATGCGCCGGTCGATATAGTGCTTCTCGATCTTGAAGTCTGGAATGCCGTAGCGCATCAGGCCGCCCGGCCGGCTCTCGCGCTCATAGACGTGGACGTCGTGGCCGGCGCGGCCCAACTGCTGGGCAGCCGCCATGCCGGCCGGTCCGGAACCGATGATGGCAACGCGCTTTCCGGTCTTTTTTTCCGGCGGATAGGGCCGGATATGGCCGGTTTCGTAGGCCTTGTCGGCGATCGCCTGCTCGACCGTCTTGATGGCGACCGGAATGTCCTCGAGGTTCAGCGTGCAGGCTTCCTCGCAAGGCGCGGGGCAGATGCGGCCGGTGAACTCCGGGAAATTGTTGGTCGAGTGCAGGTTGCGGATCGCGTTGTCCCAGTCGCCATTGTAGACGAGGTCGTTCCAGTCGGGGATCTGGTTGTGGATCGGGCAGCCCGTCGGTCCGTGGCAGAACGGAATGCCGCAATCCATGCAGCGCGCCGCCTGTTTCTCGACCTCCTTGTCCGACATCGGCAGCGTGAACTCACGGAAATGCCGGATGCGGTCGGAGGCCGGCTGGTACTTGTGCACCTGCCGGTCGATTTCAAGAAAGCCTGTTACCTTGCCCATAGTCCAGTTCCTGCTGTCCAGATGGTACGGTTTTCGCCGCACCCGTTAACCTCTTGAGGCCGCCGTGGCAACCTTCCGCTTGAGGTCAAACTGTCGATGAAAGTGGGGCCGGGAAGCCTGGGCTCCCCGGCAATTGCAAAGTCTATTCCGCGGCCACGCCCATGCGCATGCGTTCCATCTCGATCAACGCGCGGCGGTATTCGACCGGCATGATCTTGCGGAATTTCGGCCGGAATGTCGTCCAGTCGTCGAGAATCTCGCGACCGCGCACCGAACCCGTGTAGTGCACATGGTTGGAGATCAGCTGGTAGAGCCGCTCCTCATCATGGCTGGTCATGTCGCCGGACACGTCGACGCGACCCTTGTGGTCGAGGTCACCGCCATGATGCAGCAGCCTTTCCATGAGATCGTCTTCTTCCGGAACCGGCTCCAGCTCGACCATCGCCATGTTGCAGCGCTCGGCGAAATCGCCGGCTTCGTCCAGCACATAGGCGACGCCGCCCGACATGCCGGCGGCGAAGTTGCGGCCGGTCTGGCCGATGACGACGACGATGCCCCCGGTCATGTATTCGCAGCCATGGTCGCCGACGCCTTCGACAACCGCCGCCACGCCTGAATTGCGCACCGCGAAACGCTCGCCTGCAACGCCGGCAAAATAGGCCTCGCCCTCGGTCGCGCCATAGAGCACCGTATTGCCCACGATGATGGAGTCGGCCGCGACGATCCTGGCCTCTTCCGGCGGCCGGATGATGATGCGCCCACCCGACAGGCCTTTGCCGACATAGTCGTTGGCGGCGCCGACAAGCTCGAACGAGATGCCGCGTGCCAGGAAGGCGCCGAACGACTGGCCAGCCGTGCCGGTGAGCTTCACCTGGATCGTGTCCTCGCGCAGGCCCTTGTGCTTGAAGCGCTTGGCGACTTCGCCCGACAGCATGGCGCCCGTCGAACGGTCGACATTGCGGATGTCGACCTCGATCTTGACCGGCTGCTTGTTCTCGAGTGCTGGCTTCGCCAATTCGATCAGCTTGCGGTCGAGCACGTCGTCGATCGGATGCTTCTGCCGCTCGGTCCAGTGCACCAATTCGTGCGGTGCATCGGGCTTGTAGAACATCTTGCTGAAATCAAGACCCTGCGCCTTCCAGTGATGGATCAGCTCGCGCTTTTCCAGGAGGTCGGTGTCGCCGATGATCTGGTCGATATGGGTAAAGCCCATTTCGGCGAGCAGGCCCCTCACCTCCTCGGCCACGTAGAAGAAGAAGTTGATGACATGCTCGGGCGTGCCCTTGAAGCGCTTGCGCAGCACCGGGTCCTGCGTCGCGACGCCGACCGGGCAGGTGTTGAGATGGCACTTGCGCATCATGATGCAGCCGGCCGCGATCAGCGGCGCGGTCGAGAAGCCGAACTCGTCGGCGCCGAGAAGCGCGCCGATGATGACGTCGCGGCCGGTGCGCAGGCCACCATCGACCTGCAGCGCCACGCGTGAGCGCAGGCCGTTCAGCACCAGGGTCTGGTGCGTCTCGGCCAAGCCCATTTCCCACGGGCTGCCGGCATGCTTGAGCGAGGTCAGCGGCGAAGCGCCAGTGCCGCCATCATATCCGGAAATGGTGATGTGGTCGGCCCGCGCCTTGGCGCCAGCCGCGACCGTGCCGACACCGACTTCGGACACCAGCTTGACCGACACGTCGGCCGCCGGATTGACGTTCTTCAGGTCGTAGATCAGCTGCGCCAGATCCTCGATCGAATAGATGTCATGATGCGGCGGCGGCGAGATCAGGCCGACGCCCGGCGTCGAGTGCCGGACCTTGGCGATGGTGGCGTCGACCTTGTGGCCGGGCAACTGGCCGCCCTCGCCGGGCTTGGCGCCCTGCGCCACCTTGATCTGCATGACATCGGAATTGACGAGGTATTCGGCGGTCACACCGAAACGACCCGAGGCGACCTGCTTGATCGCCGAACGTTCCGGGTTCTTGCCGCCACCGGGCAGCGGCAGGTAACGATCTGCCTCTTCGCCGCCCTCGCCGGTGTTCGACTTGCCGCCGATGGCGTTCATGGCGCGCGCCAGCGTGGTGTGCGCTTCCCTGGAGATCGAGCCGAAGGACATGGCGCCGGTCGAGAAGCGCTTGACGATCTCGGCGGCCGGCATGACGTCGTTGAGCGCGACCTTCTCGCGGCCGGTCTCTTCAGCCATCTTGATCTTGAACAGGCCTCGAATGGCCTGTGCGCGAGCTGTCTCGCTGTCGATCTGCGCGGAATAATCCTTGAACGTATCCCATGAGCCCTGGCGCACGGCATGCTGCAAGGTGGCGACCGCGTCGGGCGACCACATATGCGCCTCGCCGCGCATGCGGAACAGATATTCGCCACCGACCTCCAGGCTGCTGCGCAGCACCGGATCGTTGCCGAAACCGTCGGCGTGACGGCTGACGGTTTCGCCCGCGACCTCATCCAGCCCGACGCCTTCGATCAGCGTCGCGGTGCCGGTGAAATACTGCTGCACGAACTCGGACTTCAGCCCGATGGCGTCGAATATCTGCGCGCCACAATAGGACTGGTAGGTCGAGATGCCCATCTTGGACATCACCTTGAGGATGCCCTTGCCGATCGACTTGATGTAGCGGGAGACGACTTCGTAGGCGTCGACCTCTTCCGGCAGTTCGCCGCGCTTGTGCATGTCGGTGAGCGTGTCGAAGGCAAGATAGGGATTGATCGCTTCCGCGCCATAGCCGGCCAGGCAGCAGAAATGATGCACCTCGCGCGGCTCGCCGGATTCGACGACGAGGCCGACCGACGTGCGCAGGCCCTTGCGGATCAGGTGGTGATGCACGGCCGCCGTCGCCAGCAGTGCTGGAATGGCGATGCGGTCCGGTCCGAGCTGGCGATCGGACAGGATGATGATGTTGTAGCCGCCGGCGACCGCTGCTTCCGCCCGCTCGCACAGGCGGTCGATGGCCCCCTGCATGCCGGCCGCGCCCTCGCTCGCGGCGTAGGTGATGTCGATCGTCTTGGTGTCGAAGCGGTCTTCGGTGTGGCCGATGGAGCGTATCTTTTCGAGATCGCCATTGGTCAGGATCGGCTGGCGCACCTCAAGCCGCTTGCGGCGCGAATTGCCGACAAGGTCGAAGATGTTCGGCCGCGGTCCGATGAAGGACACCAGGCTCATCACCAGCTCCTCGCGGATCGAGTCGATCGGCGGGTTGGTGACCTGGGCGAAGTTCTGCTTGAAATAGGTGTAGAGCAGCTTCGACCTGTCCGACATCGCCGAGATCGGCGTGTCCGTTCCCATCGATCCCACGGCTTCCTGGCCGGTGGTCGCCATCGGCGACATCAGCAGCTTGGTGTCTTCCTGGGTGTAGCCGAAAGCCTGCTGGCGATCGAGCAGGCTGACGTCCCTGCGCAGCGCGCGCGGTTCGACCGGCTTCAGGTCCTCCAGGATAAGCTGCGTGTTGCTGAGCCAGGTCTTGTAGGGATGCTTGGTCGCGATCTCCGACTTGATCTCCTCGTCGGAAACGATGCGGCCCTTTGCAAGGTCGATCAAGAGCATGCGGCCGGGCTGCAGCCGCCACTTCTTGACAATCCTCTCCTCCGGCACCGGCAGCACGCCGGCTTCCGAGGCCATGATGACGCGGTCGTCGTCGGTGACGATATAGCGGGCCGGGCGCAGTCCGTTGCGGTCGAGCGTGGCGCCGATCTGGCGGCCATCGGTGAAGATGACAGCCGCCGGTCCGTCCCACGGCTCCATGAGTGCCGCATGGTATTCGTAGAAAGCCTTGCGGTCGGCATCCATGAGCTTGTTGCCGGCCCACGCTTCCGGGATCAGCATCATCATGGCGTGGCTGAGGCTGTAGCCGCCCTGGAACAGGAACTCGAGCGCGTTGTCGAAGCACGCGGTGTCGGACTGGCCTTCGTAGGAGATCGGCCAGAGCTTCGAGATGTTGTTGCCGAACAGTTCGGAATCGACGGACGCCTGGCGCGCCGCCATCCAGTTGTTGTTGCCGCGCACGGTGTTGATCTCGCCATTATGCGCGACCATGCGGTAGGGATGCGCCAGCTTCCACGACGGGAAGGTGTTGGTCGAGAAGCGCTGGTGGACGAGGATCAGCGCGGTATCGAAGCGCGGATCGGTCAGGTCCTTGTAATAGGCGCCGACCTGATAGGCCAGGAACATGCCCTTGTAGACGATGGTGCGCGCCGACAGCGACACGCAATAGGCGCCGATGTCCTTGTTGTCGTTCTCGGCATAGATGCGTCCCGATACGACCTTGCGCAGCAGATAGAGCCTGGCCTCGTACTCCTCGTCGTCGGGAATGTCGGCGGTACGGCCGATGAAGACCTGGCGATGGAACGGCTCGGACGCCACGATATCAGGCGCCTTCGACAGCGATGAATTGTCGACGGGTACGTCGCGGAAGCCGATGAGCGGCAGCCCTTCGGACTGCGCCGATTCGGCGATGATCTCCTCGATATGGGCGCGAAGGGCGGCGTCCTGCGGCATGAACCAGTGCCCAACGCCATACTGGCCCGCCGGCGGCAGTTCGATGCCCTGGGCCGCCAACTCCTGGCGGAAGAAAAGATCGGGAATCTGCACCAGCACGCCCGCACCATCGCCGACCAGCGGATCGGCGCCGACGGCACCGCGATGCGTCAGGTTCTCGAGCACGGCAAGCCCGTCCACGACGATCTGATGCGACTTCACGCCCTTCATGTTGACGATGAAGCCGACGCCGCAGCCGTCATGCTCATTGCGCGGATCGTAAAGGCCGTGGGCGGAGAAACCGGTATTGGTTCGAAACGTATTTTTGACGGTAGCCGCTTTCGTCTGCGCGGCCTGGCCGTTCGTCGCAGAGTGCGTCATGTCCGTCATCTCCTGTCCTCCATTCCCAGCCCTTCAGGCGCTGGTTTGCCTCGGCAAGCGCTTGGCTCACCCTGATCCTTGCGGCACGTCTTGCGAATTCCTTGCCGAACCAAACGGCTTTCCGCATGGCTCGCATTCATACAGGCCAGTCTCGGCCGTCCATCTGTCGCTCGCGGCAACAGCCGGAGAGGCCCAAATGATACGCCAATCCAGCCTGTTTTGTGCGACAAAATAAGACAGCACTACTGTCCTAAATTTTTATGACAGAAATCCCCGGAGCACACAAGACCGATTCACAAAAAACTTGGGGCTCCGGCGACAGAAAATTGCGTGAAGTGGAGAAAAAACGTAAGCTAAAGTCGCCAGCCTACGCCCTGCCGTGTTCGCTGGCTTTACCTGTTTTCCGGCCTCTGGCTCTTGCGATCGGCCTGCAAAACCGGGCAAGCTCGCGCCGATTTCCCCAACATAGGCAGATGCATGTTTTTCGCTTCCGACAATTGGGCAGGCGCCCATCCCAATATTGCCGCCGGCCTGTCGGCCAACGCCGGGGGCTTTTCGACCGCCTATGGCGATGGCGCTCTTGACCAGGCCGTTTACCAGCGTTTCAGCGAGATCTTCGAACGCGAGGTCGCGGTGTTTTTCGTGGCGACCGGCACCGCCGCCAACTCCCTGTCGCTGGCCACCTACAACAAGCCAGGCGGCATTTCCTTCGCCCATCGCGAATCACATGTCATCGAGGATGAATGCGGCGCGCCGGAATATTTCAGCGGCGGCTCGCGCCTCCATGCCATCGACGGCGCGCTGGGCAAGATCGACCCGCACAATCTGGAGCGGATCATCGGCCGTTTCGCTCCTGAGGTCGTCCATTGGGGGCGGCCGATGGCCGTCTCGATCACCCAGTCGACCGAAGTCGGCACGGTGTATGGGCTGGATGACATCGATGCCATCGCATCGATCGCCAGGCATCACAAGGTACCGCTGCACATGGACGGCGCGCGTTTCGCCAACGCTCTGGTCGCACTCGAAACAACGCCAGCGGAAATGACATGGAAGCGCGGTGTCGACATCGTCTCCTTCGGTGGCACCAAGAACGGCTGCTGGTGCGCCGAAGCCGTCGTGCTGTTCGATCTCGACCGCGCCAAGGAACTGGCTTTCCTGCGCAAGCGCGCAGCACAACTATTCTCCAAGTCGCGCTTCATTGCCGCGCAGTTCGAGGCCTATTTCAAGGACGACCTGTGGCTGGACACGGCCCGTCACGCCAACGCCATGGCCGCGCGCCTGGCAGCGGCGATCGAGGATTCCGCATCGGCGCAACTGGCCTGGCTGCCGCAGGCCAACGAGGTCTTCGCGGTGATGAAAAAAGCCGAGGCTGACAGGCTGATGGCAGCGGGCGCCGCCTTCTATGACTGGCACAGGCCGCATGGTTTCGACGGCCATATCGGCGAAGACGAGGCGCTCTACCGCTTCGTCACCAGTTTTGCGACGACGGATGAAAGCATCGCGCGGTTCGAGGCATTGCTGGGGGCGGGATCGGAAGCGTGAGCGTTCTCGTCCGGGGCATCACGCCCTAGCCAACGAATGGCCGCACCAGGAGCTCGAGCCCAAGCAGGATCAGGAACACCAGGAACCAGCGGCGGAAGGTTTCCGGACTGATCCGCTGCCGCAGAAGCTGGCCCAGCCACATGCCTAGCAGTGCCGGCGCGACTGCTAGCGCCGACATGGCGATATGCTCGATCTGGAAGGCGCCATTCGACGCAAGGCCGGCGGCGAGTGCGATGGTGGATACGGTGAAGGAAAGGCCGAGAGCCTGGATCAGGTCTTCCCTGCCCAGGCCCAGCGCCTGGATGTAGGGAACGGCCGGGACGACGAAGACCCCGGTGCCGCCCGTGACAAGACCGGTGAGGAGCCCGACGAAGGGCGAAGCCCAGCGCTCGGCGGCTGCCGGAATGCTCAATTGCCGGGCAAGCAAGGTGTAGGCGGCATAGACGATCAGGGCGGCGCCAAGGCCGGCGGTCGTCCATTTGACGTTGTCGCTGGCCAGCAGCCAAGCCCCGCCAAGCGTGCCGATCAGGATGCCGATCATCATCAGCCACAGCCGGCGCAGGATCGGCGCGAAACTCGGTCCCGCGAACAACTGCCAGATGTTGGTGACGAAGGACGGCACGACCAGCAGCGAGGCGGCGGCGACCGGCGGCATGATGGTGCCCAAGAGGCCCATGGCCAGCGTCGGCAGGCCCATGCCGGTCACGCCCTTGACGATGCCGGCCAGCAGAAAGGTGATGGCGACGGTGCCCGTCAGCGCCCAGGAAAAATCAGACATCGCCCTTGATCCATTCCAAGTGCCGAAGCCTGACGCAGCGCGGCATTCGGAGGAAGGGCCAGTACCATGGGTTGGGAGTGGCACAGGCGGGCTGCCAACAAGAAAGCGGCGCCTTTCGGCGCCGCTTCGTCTCGGGAGGAGACGTGTCTGTTGCGTTGCGGACCTTCGCGATTACGCGGTGGTCTTGGCCTCGATCTGCTTGGCCTTCTCCGAAGACGCCGTAATGGCGATCTTGCGGGGCTTCAGTTCCTCGGGGATGTTGCGCTTGAGGTCGACGAAGAGCAGGCCGTTCTTCAGCGAAGCGCCGACGACGTCGACGTGATCGGCAAGCTGGAAGCGGCGCTCGAAGGACCTGGAGGCAATGCCGCGATAGAGCAGTTCGGAGCCTTCGCCGGTGCCCTCATCCTTGCGCTCACCCTTGACGGTCAGCACGTTGCGATGGGCCTCGATCGAGATCTCGTCGTCCGAGAAGCCGGCGACAGCCATCGAAATCCGGTAGGAATCTTCACCGGTGCGCTCGATGTTGTATGGCGGATAGGTCTGCGCGCCGCCATCCGGCTGCGCAAGCGAATCGAGCATGGTGAAAAGGCGGTCGAAGCCGACGGTCGAACGATAAAGCGGGGAAAAATCAACGTGACGCATAGGGTGTTCTCCTGTTGAGCAACATGGTTTGCGTATGGCCGGTGCGAAACCCTTGAGCGGCGTTTCGGATGGACCAGCGGACCCGACATTGGCGACCGCAACCGACATTTGGGGAGCGGCCGAAAGCATTTCAAGATTTTGTTTTTCGATGAAATGACGGGGCGGCCCCGGTCTCGATGAACGCCAGATGAACCGGGGCTTCGGCGCTCGTTCAGACTGGCGGCGCTAGAATGCACCCAAGTTCAAGGAACAGGCGGCGCCGGACAAGGCGCCGCGACGAGGCCGAACCGGGTGTAACGTCCCTTCCTCCCGGATCGACAGAGACCGGAAGCACGCCAATGGCGGCTTCCGGCCTTGCTCGTTGGCACGGCGTGCCCGGAGCTCCGTACACCTGGAAATCCTTTGCTTTTGGCGCGTTGGCGTCTATCACCATGTCAGCGCCTCGCAGGGTCAGGCTCGACACAGAATAACGAAGCCCGAATGACGGACCTCTTCCACGAAATTCCAGGCAACCCGACGCCGGAAAATGCCGCCGGCGGCTTCTTCACCACGCGCGACGGCAAGAAGATCCGTTATGGCCTCTTTCCTGCCACCGGCCGCCCGATGAAGGGCACGGTGGTGGTCCTGACCGGCCGCAACGAATGCATCGAGAAATATTTCGAGACCATCCGCGACCTGGCCGACCGGGGTCTTGGCGTTGCCACTCTCGACTGGCGCGGCCAGGGTGGCTCCGACCGCATGATCCGCGACCGCCAGCGCGGCTATGTCCGCAGTTTCCACGACTACACCAGCGATCTCGAGCAGTTCTTCGAGGAGATCGTGCTGCCCGACTGCCGTGGGCCTTACTACATACTGGCCCACTCCGCGGGGGCGGTCATTGCGCTGCTTGCCGCGCCATCGATGGTGAACCGGGTGCGGCGCATGGTGCTGATCGCGCCATTTTTCACCTTGCCGGGCCTGCCCGTCTCGATATCCACGGTGCGGCGCGTCTGCTCATTTTCTGTTTCCTTGGGCTCGGCCGTCTCTACGCCGCGTGGGGACCGCGGAAGAAACAGCCGCCGCCCTTCGCCACCAACAAGGTGACCACCGACCCGGCGCGGTTCGCACGAAACACGCAGCTCTACCAGACCTATCCGCAACTGGCGCTCGGCGGCCCGACGATCCGATGGCTGAGGGCGGCGGCGCAGGCAGCCGAAGCCGTCAGCGACCCGGACTTCATGGCCAGGATCCAGATTCCCCTGCTGATAATCGCCGCCGGGACCGACCAGGTCGTTTCGACCAAAGCCGTGGAGGCCTATGCCCGGCATCTGCGTCTCGGCTCGCTGCTGATGATCGACGGTGCGCGCCACGAAATCCTGCAGGAAGCCGACATCTATCGCGAGCCGTTCCTGGCCGCCTTCGACGCCTTCATTCCCGGAACCGACGACGCGGCTTGAACGTCATTCCTTGCCAGCAACCACCCGTTGCCATCCATCCGCCGGATGTGTGTTCTCCGCGACGAGATGACACTTCCGGCTGGTCGCCTTTTGGCACGTGGCAAGAGCCTGTTTCCGCGCATCGTCGAGGGAACGCGCACCATAGTGCCAATAGATGCCCCTGGCTTTCTCCGGCATTGCCATGGCTTTTTCGGCATCATTTTTCAGGTACAGTTCGGCGCTGGCCCGATCCGCTGGCCCGAGCCGGGAGAGGATGGGCGTCAAAGCCGCGTCATCCATTGCCGGAAGACCGTTCCGTCGCAGGAACGCGTCGATCCCTGGCGCCATCAGCGGACTGGCCTTCTGCTTGAAAAGCGTATGTCCATCCGTGCCGAACGGCGGAAGCGCGACGAAATCGGCCTGCCCGCCCCGGGAGCGGTAAGCCGCCACCATCCGCCTGGCGAGATCCGGCCCGAAATACGGATCGTTCGCGGCGTAGAACCAGAGGGTGGGCGTGGGGTTGTCTTTGCCGAAACGCGCCATGTTTCCCACGAGGTCCGCCTTGAACAAGGCGCAGCCGGGGGTGGGGACGCCCACTCTGTCATAGTGATAGACCCCGCCGGAAATGTTGATGGCCGCCGTCAATGGCCGACCGGGGCGCGCCGACAGATCCAGGATGGACGCGCCGCCAATCGATACGCCGACGCCCAATACGACGGATCGATCAACGTCGGTACGTTTTCGAAGCGCCGTCAACGCCGCCGCGAGCTCGTTCCCATGCGCATCGAGAAACATGGCGACGTTGGGGGCGGCGCAGGTCCCGGCCCGGTTCATGAATTTTCCGGTGGAGTTGCCGTAACCCGGCCACACGATCGACGCGGCAAGCCAGCCGCGATGAGCGAAGTCATGCGCCAAGTGCGCCAGCCATTCGGGATGCATTTTCGACGGAGATGCCGCCGCCGAACCGTTGACGATCAGCGCAATCGGAAACCTGTCCCCAACCACGGGACGCACCACCAGCGTCTCGATCTTCTCGTCATGAGACCCGACGTGGATCAGCAACAAGAGCTTTTCCTCGCGGACCTCGGTGTCGGCAAAACCGGGTCTCGCGAAAAGCACGAGCCCGAGGGAGAGCAGAAGAATGAGCCGGCTCAAACGCATGACATCACTCACGAAGGCAATATCTGTATCCTTGGCCAAGCCAGATTCGCCTGCCAGCAGCGACCGCGACCAATCCCCAAGCAGAAATCAGGCCATGCATTGCAGTCAGGTGACGCTCCGCGCCTATGGCTTCCGCTAAGGCGTTCAGGCAGAAGTCAGCGGATTTTCCGCTTTAGCCGCGCAGCGCCGCCATCGCCGCCGCGTGAAGCTCCGGTGTCGCCGCGGCCACGACGTCGCCGCCATTCTCCGCCGGTCCGCCATCGAAGGTGGTGACGACGCCGCCGGCCTTTTCGATGATCGGGATCAGCGCGACGATGTCGTAGGGCTTCAATCCGGGATCGGCGACGATGTCGACGCTTCCCGCGGCGACCATGGCGAAGGCATAGCAATCCGTGCCGTAGCGGGCGAGTTGCACCTGCTTTTCGAATGCATCGTAGCGCTTGCGCGCCTCGCCCTTGAACAGCGCCGGCGTGGTGGTGAACAGCGTCGCCTCGGCGAGCTTCGTGGTTTTGCGGGTCGATAGCTTTCGCGGTCCGCCCGGCCCCTCATAGTGGGAGCCGGAGGCGTTGGCATAGAACAGTTCGCCGGTGAAAGGCTGTGACATCATGCCGGCGACCGCATCGCCATCGACCGTCAGCCCAACCAGCGTCCCCCATACCGGCAGGCCGGAAATGAAGGCACGCGTGCCGTCGATTGGATCGATCACCCAGACATGCCGGCTGTTGATGTTCTCGCTGCCATGCTCCTCGCCGAGGATGCCATGGTCTGGATACTCAGCCGATATCAGCGCGCGGATGACCCGCTCGGCCTCGCGATCGGCCTCGGTCACCGGGTCGAAACTGCCCTTCTCCTTGTTGGCCACCGCGCCCTGGCTGCGGAAGCGCGGCAAGGTCTCGGCCGCCGCTGCTTGCGCGATGCGCCGCATGAAATCGATGCTGATATCCAACTTATTCTCCCGCGCTGCGGCATTCCCGACCCCTCGTTTGCCGCTAGTTTTCAGCCAAGACAAGGGGATGCGGAGACTTTTATGGACCTGCAGGCGTTGCACAAATGTCACGCCTGCGTCATCAACGTGCAATTTCCACATCAGAGTGAATTAAAAAGGCCTGGATCTCGCTTGACATTTGTGCAGCGCACAATACCCTCATCCTCGGACAGGTTTTCCTGTCCATGCCCTCCTTGGGCGTTTCCTCCCTAGACTTCGACCGTATCGTGAAAACGATGCGGTCTTTTTTTACGGCGTTGTATCGAGGATATCGATATCACTCCGCGGCCAGCGGCAGGTCGACAAAATGGTGATCCGGCATCGCCATGAGATCGGCGCAGAAACGTGTCAGATCATCGGCGAGCGCATCGAAACCAGCCGTTTTCTGGAACGTCCTCTCATTCATGTAGAGCCCCCGATTGACCTCGATCTGCAAGGCATGGAGATGGCGCGCGGGGCGGCCGTAGTGCTCGGTGATGAAACCTCCGGCATAAGGTTTGTTGTGGGCGACGGTGTAGCCCATGGCGGTGAGCACCCCGATTGCCATCTCGGTCAATGCCGCCGTGGCCGAGATGCCGAAGCGGTCGCCAATGATGAAGTCCGGCCGCAAGCCGCTGTCGCCGACCCTGATGCTCGCCGGCATCGAGTGGCAGTCGATCAGCACGGCATAGCCGAACCGCGCATGCGTTCGCGTCAGAAGCCGCTTCAGCGTCTCATGATAAGGCTTGTAGACGGCTTCGATGCGGGCGACGGCCTCCGCCAGCGGCAAGCGGCCTGAATAGATGGCCAGTCCCTCCCCCACCAGCTTGGGCACTGTGCCAAGGCCACCGGCCACGCGTGCCGAGCGGATGTTGCAGAAGGACGGCACCGGCTCGGCGAACATGCGCGGATCGAGTTCCCACGGCTCGCGGTTGACGTCCAGGTAGGCGCGCGGGAAATGCGCCGCCAGCATCGGCGCGCCGAGCGCGACGGCGCCGCCGAACAATTCGTCGACATAGCAGTCCTCGGAGCGGCGGATGGCGTTGCGGTCCAGCCTTGCCATGGCCAGGAACCGCTCCGGATAGTAGCGGCCGCTATGCGGTGAATTGAAGAGGAAGGGAACGCGCTGTTCGGCACCCGATCGGACTTCGAAGGGGGCAACGACCGAAAAGTCCTCGGCTGCCGTGTTCACTTTGAACGAACCCGAAAACACCAGTGCATCATCCCTTGAAAGTGCCACCTTGGCGGCCGCATGTCCAGCTTTTCGGCACGCGGATTGCCAGGAGACCAGCCTGTCCATCCGGCCAGCGAATTATGCTCCGGCACTTTCAATCGATGGACCGCGGTTTCCGGCAATATGCTGGGAATTTCAGGCTGATATCCCAGCCAAATGTGGATAGGCCGGCTCGGCGTTCACTTGATGTTTACCGTCACCGCCTCATATACAGGATGGTTAACGGGCTGGCCGGACGGCAGTCTCGGGCGGGTGATTCGGACGGGATATGATGGCACGCATTCTTCTGGCGGAAGACGACGACGATATGCGTCGGTTCCTCGTCAAGGCGCTGGAGCGCGCTGGTTACCAGGTTAGTGATTTCGACAATGGCGCCAGCGCCTATGAGCGGTTGCGCGAGGAGCCTTTCTCGCTGCTGCTGACCGATATCGTCATGCCGGAAATGGACGGCATCGAGCTCGCGCGCCGGGCCACGGAAATCGATCCCGACCTCAAGGTCATGTTCATCACCGGTTTCGCCGCCGTTGCGTTGAACCCGGATTCCAAGGCACCGAAGGACGCCAAGGTGCTGTCGAAGCCCTTCCATCTGCGCGATCTCGTCAACGAGGTCGAGAAGATGCTGCAGGCCGCCTGACGCACTTCGGGCCACCTTCCGGGTGGTCATCCACAATGCCGTGGCATGCGTCTTTCTTTCGCTTTTCCGGCTATTGACGCGCTGGTTCAAAAATGGTGTATGCGCGACGTCGGATGGGCGTGTAGCTCAGCGGGAGAGCACTGCATTGACATTGCAGGGGTCACAGGTTCAATCCCTGTCACGCCCACCATCCAGACCCCTCCTTACCGGTAAGCATCGGCTCAAAACGGCCTCAGCTGTCGAAGCTTCCATAGGATCCTGGCCAGAAAACCGGTCTCGGGTTTTCTACCCAACCTTATCCAGCGTTTGATTTTCCTGAACATCGGGTTTGCTGGCTGAGCCTCCACCAACCGCGCCGCCATCTCGCGCGCCCGCCTGGGCTCTCCCGATTCGCGAAGAAGATAGGCCGAACATGCCATGGCGTGGGGGTGGCCGGCCTGTGCCGAGGCGAAGAGAAGTCCGAAATCCCTTGCCATGGCATTCTTGCCCCCAATCACCTCGGTAAGAACCCGCATCGCCGGCAAGGGGATCTTGGCGCGCGCCTGGAACTGCCTGCTCATCAGCGATTTCAGCAGGGCTTCGCCTGAGGGAAAGTCGCCCTCGCGGAAATAGGCGGCGACGATCTTCAGCACGTAGATATAGTTCTCCGGATCGAGTGCGAGCGCGCGGTCCAGAATTTCCCTTGCTTGTGCAAGGCTGATCTTGTCCTCAAGGTTCAGGAAAGCGAATTGATAGCCAAAGGCGGCCTCGAGCGGATGATAGTCGGGCTCGTGGGCTTTCAATTCCTCAAGGACAATCTCCGCCGCCCTGGCTTTGCTGAACAGCGCATCGGAATTCAGGCAAGGAATATCACCCATTACGGATGCTACGGTCGCAAAGATGCTGTTTCCCGCATGGATCTGCTCGCAACGCGCCATCAGGGCCATTTCAAAGAAATCCTTGAGCGTGCGATCCTCGAATTCTCCGGCCTCCAAATCGCTGGTCAGCAAGGCGCCGGTTTGGGACCTCAGATACTCCAGCGTTTCGCGGTCCTGGCCAATGAGCAGGGTGTTCAACCCCCTGGCCGAAAGCTCCGAGACGATTGCCTTGGCAAGAGTGGATGGGATCACCTTGCCGGCAAAAATCAATCTCGTCCGATAACGGCCATGAACGATATCGCCGCTGCGAAGATGCAGCGCCGCCATCGGGCCGGGGAATCGCACCCCGCCGGCGGCGCTGATCGCCTCCGTCACGTCGGCCGAGAAACCAAAACCGCGCAGTGCTTCGGATCGTGCGAGGGGTTTTGCCCCATCCGCGCGAAATGAGCTCAGAATGTCGAACTGGTCGCAGATCCAGCCTTCGAGATTCCGCTGCCTGGCGGCCGCCTCAAGACTGTCTGGCGTGAAGATCGTACGATCCAGAAGGCCGAAGCGTGAAATGTCGACCTGCTCGCCCAGCCAGTACCTCTCGATGAAAGCGTCGGAGAATATCTTCCTGACCACGTCGACGATGTGAAATGTGTTGTCCTGGATGGCCTCGTCGCTCCAGGTGAAGCCGAAACGGCATCCGAGCCCGTCGGCCAGCGATTTCGCATTGGCCATCGCCAGCAGGCGGCCACCCAATCCGTCGGTTCTGGTCGCGGCAATTAGCATTGACTGGTCTCAAGCCGCTCCGAGGCGGACATCCCCTTTTTCAATGCGCTGGATAAACCAGGCATAGGTTTGGTACCAGGCGTCAGGCTTTCGCCACTGGATGTGGCCCCTTCCGACCGCAAGGCGTGCGCCTAAAGCCACGGGCTGACGAATGGCCTGATTTCCCGCCAAGCTCGTTTAAGGCCAGCTTTCGGCATATTCTGATGAATGTAGCTCTCGGATCTATGCGTAAGCCGCTTCAGGCCGTGATTGCGCATGTAGGCATCGAAGCGCTTTTCGAATGGTTCGTCAGCGTAGGCTGGATACCGCTCCGACGCATGGTTCTTCTCTCCGTAGACCGGGGCGCGGAATACGGACATCTTTCCCAAGAAGCATTGGTCGGAGAAACCATAGCCGACGAAGAAATCGTCAATCTGCCCCTGGCTTTCCTTCTTCGCCTCCTTGAATCGATCGTTCCAACAGGGATTTGCGACAACAAGATCGGCGCTGCTTTCCATCAACGCCAGGGCGGGAACGATCCAGTGGTGGCGGCGCTTGGGGAACGAGTCGCCCATGTAGTAGAGCAGATAGGCGGCGCTGCTGGCGTAAATCGCCACGAGTTCACTGATCGAGTAGAGATAGCCGCGACCGAAGGACGCTTTGTCGATCTGGAAGAACTCCAACGCGGCTGCCGCATGGTCTTCCTCAAAAAGATATTCGTCGATGTCGCCGCGATCGATCGCTGCCTTTGCGGCTGTCTCGACGATGCCGCGCTCCTTGACGTTGTTTATGATAAGGCGGCGGCTTGAAAAAGGGTAGGAGCAGCGCCCAACGACGGTGCGCAGGTACTTTTCCCCCAACACCATCCGCCAGTCATTTTCATAGCAGTTCGTCGTGAAGTCTACAGTGAGGGCCATCTGACACATTTTCTAAAGCGCGTTTTCTCAGTGGTGGGACGAACGAATGCGCCTATCATGATAATTGAACGGGATGACCTTCCGCCGCCGCAATTTCCATAGGTAGCAAAGATCGGCGGCCTGCCTGGCGAGGCTCTCGAATTCACGGCCGATCCTTGCGGCCGATCCTTGCGATCGTCCCATTAGCTTTTCTTGTCCATGTCGAGCGCAATCCACTGGTTCTTGCGCTCATGCTCTATCAGACCTGAGCTACTGGCGAGACTCATGACCACAGCCCGCGAAGTCCGCCAAGGCGCCATCTTGCCTTCGCCAGCCGACCGGATTCCGGCCTCTTGCCCATTGCCACCCGCCGTCTGATTTTCCTGAAGATCGGATTTCCAGGCTCCATCTCCACCAGCCTCGCTGCCATCTCCACCGCCGGTGTCCTGTCGTCGAACACTTCGACGAGGATATAGGCCGAGCACGCCATCGCGTAAGAGTGGCCGGCTCTCGCGGCGGCGAGGAAAACGTCGAAGTCGTTTGCCATCGCCCGGTAGCCGCCGAGCCGGGTGGTCAGCATGTCCATCATTGGCAATGGAATGCTGGAGCGTCTTCCTGACTGGCCTATCATCAGCGATTTCAGGATCGCCTCGCCAGCGGCATAATCCCCGTCGCGGAAACAGGCCGCGGCCATTTTCAGCTCGTAGCCGTCGTTTTCCGGATCGAGCGCCTGAGCCTTTCCCAGAAGCTCCCGCGCTCGCGCCGGACTGATCTCGTCCTCCAGCGACTGAAAGGCCCAGCGATAGCCAAAAGCCGCCTCAAGCCGATGGTAGTCGGATTGGTGCGCCCGCAATTCATCCGTGATGATTTCCGCCGCGCGGGACTTGCTGAACAAGGCGCTGGTGCCGAGGCAAGGTTTGTCGCCCATCAGCGATGCTATCGTTGCATAAATGCTGCCGCCGGCATGGATCTGTTGACACCTTGCCATCAGCGCCATCTCAAAGAATGCATTCAGGGTCTCCTCCCTGAATTCGCCGGCCCCGAAATCGCTGGTGCGCAACGCCCCGGTCTCGGCCTTGAGATAGTCGAGCGTGGCATGATCCTGGCCGACCAGCAGCGTTGTCAGCCCCCTTGATGAAAGCTCCGTTATGATCGCCTTGGCCAGGACCGAGGGGATCACCTTTTCGGCGAAAACCAGTCTTCTGCGATTTTGACCGTAGACGATGTCGCCACTGCGAAGATGCAATGCCGCCATCGGACCGGGAAAGCGGCATTTGCCAGCCGCATCCAGCGCCGTTCGTACGGCTGGCGAGAAACCGATAGCCCGCAGCGTTTCTGATCGTGCGACCGGTTCAGCACTGTCGTCGTGGAAAAAATCGAGGGCATCGAAGTCGTTGCAGATCCAGCCGCGCAACCGTCCCTGCCTTGCCACGGCGCCCAGGTCCGACGGCGTGAATTGCTTGCCGCCAAGAATGCCGAAACCGGCCCTCGAGATCTTCTCGCCCAGCCAATGCTTCTCGATGAAGTCGGCGCTGAATATCTTCCCGACCACGTCGACGGTATGGGACCCCTCGTCGAGTATTGTCCTGCTGTTCCAGGTGAAGCCGAAACGATAGCCGAGCCTGTCGGCCAGCGCCTTTGCGTTCGCCATCGCCAGCAGGCGGCCACCGAGCCCGTCTTTCCTGTTAGTGGCGATCAACATCTTTCGTCACGCGGCCCCGAGCCGGACGTCGCCCGTTTCAATGTGCTGGAGAAACCAGGCATAGGTCTCCTCCAAACCACCGCGAAGCGTGTAGCGCGGGCGCCAGCCGGTCGCAAACAGCCTGGACACGTCCATGAGCTTGCGCGGCGTGCCATCGGGCTTCGTCGGGTCGAACGTGACCTCGACGTCGGCGCCGACCACGGCTGCAACCGTGCGGGCGAGTTCGGCAATGGTGACATCCTCGCCCGAGCCGACATTGACGTGGCTATCGCCAGCATAATTCTTCAGCAGCCAGACAAGGGCATCGGCGGCATCGTCGACATGCAGGAACTCGCGCATGGGCTTGCCCGATCCCCAGACAGCCAGCGACTTGTCGCCTCGGCGTTTGGCCTCATGCGCCTTGCGCATCAGCGCGGGCACGACATGGCTGGAGTTGAGATCGAAATTGTCGCCGGGGCCGTAGAGATTGGTCGGCATCGCCGAAATATAGTCGACACCATATTGGCGCCGGTAGGCCTGGCACAGTTTCAGGCCGGCAATCTTGGCGATGGCGTACCATTCGTTGGTGGGTTCGAGCGGGCCCGTCAGCAGCGCGTCCTCGGAGATCGGCTGGGGCGCGAATTTCGGATAGATGCAGGACGACCCAAGAAACAGCAGCTTCCGCACCTCGCTGCGGAAAGCGCTTTCGATGACATTGGTCTGCATCACGAGATTTTCATGGAGGAAGTCGACCGGAAACCTGTCGTTTGCCAGGATGCCGCCGACCTTGGCCGCCGCCATCACCACGGCGTCTGGGCGGCGCGCCGCCATCCAAATGCGCACGCCGGCCTGATCCATGAGATCAAGCTCCCCACGGGATGCTGTCAGGACCTCGCAATCCTCGTGCGCGAGCCTGCGCACAACGGCCGAGCCGACCATGCCGCGATGCCCTGCCACGAAAACACGTTTGCCCCGAAGCTCGAATGTATCGTCCATGAGCACCCCTATACAGTACGGCCGCCACGCCATTTGCCGCCGGTGGCGCGCGCCAGATCGGCCTGCACCATTTCCGCGACCAAGTCCGTGAAGCCGACCGTATGCGTCCAGCCCAGCCTGGCCTTGGCCTTGGACGCATCGCCCAGAAGAAGGTCGACCTCGGTCGGCCGGAAGTAGCGCGGGTCGATACGCACGAGCGCGGTGCCCGAATCGGCATCGACGCCGATCTCATCCACGCCTTGTCCTTGCCAGCGAACGGTCCGCCCGGTCTGGGCAAAGGCCAGTTCGACAAATTCGCGCACGGAATGCGTCTCGCCGGTCGCCAGCACGAAATCGTCGGGCTCTTCATGCTGGAGGATGCGCCACATGCCCTCGACATAGTCGCGCGCATGGCCCCAGTCGCGCCTGGCATCGATGTTGCCGAGATAGAGCGTCTCCTGAAGCCCGCGATCGATCGCGGCGACGGCCCTTGTGATCTTGCGGGTGACGAAGGTTTCGCCCCGTGTCGGGCTCTCATGGTTGAACAGGATGCCGTTGGCGGCAAACATGCCGTAGGCCTCGCGATAATTCACCGTGATCCAATAGGCGTAGAGCTTGGCCGCCGCATAGGGCGAGCGCGGATGGAAGGGCGTGGTCTCGCTCTGCGGCACCTGCTGCGCCTTGCCGTAAAGTTCCGATGTCGACGCCTGGTAGAAACGCACTGATTTTTCCAGGCGAAGAATCCGGATGGCCTCCAGCAGCCTGAGCGTCCCCAGAGCATCGGAATTGCCCGTATATTCTGGTGTTTCGAAGCTCACCTGAACGTGGCTCTGGGCGCCCAGATTGTAGATTTCGCTGGGGCGCGTCTCCTGCACCAGGCGGATCAGATTGGTGGCATCCGTCAGGTCGCCATAGTGCAGGAAGAAGCGGGTGTCGCGCTCATGCGGATCGACGTAGATGTCGTCGACACGCTCGGTGTTGAACGAAGAAGAGCGGCGCTTGACGCCGTGGACGATGTAGCCCTTCTGCAGCAACAGTTGCGCCAGATAGGCCCCGTCCTGGCCGGTCACACCGGTTATGAGCGCCACTTTATCGTTCATTGCCAAGCTTCACTCCACATTGGGTGCGTACCCAATACAGATTTGACCCGGCAAGGCAACGCGTTGCAGCGTCGCCGTACTCGCGGTCAGACGCCCGCGATCGCGCAGAGATTTTTCATCCTGGCGACGGCCAGATCCGGATCGGCAAGCAGCCCAGCCTTGTCCGCGAGCCGGAAGATATCGGCATAATGGCGGATGCCGCGCGCCGACTGCATTCCGCCGACCATGGTAAAATGATCCTGATGGCCATTGAGCCATGCCATGAAGACGATGCCGGCCTTGTAGTACTCGGTCGGCGCCTCGAAGATTTTCGCGATAGCGGCACCGTCGGCGCCATCAGCGCGTCGTAGCCGGCGCGGTCGCCCTCGGCCAGTTTCACCAGCGCTGCATTGGCGACCGGCGCGATCGCGTCAAAAATGCCAAGCAGGGCGTGCGAATGTCTGTGTCCGTCGCCAGCGATCAGTTCGGGATAGTTGAAGTCATCACCGGTGAACATGACGACGCCTTCAGGCAGCCTGTTCCTGAGCGCAACCTCCTTGCCGGCATCCAGCAGCGAGATTTTTATGCCTTCGACCTTGCCGGCATGGCGCTCGATGATACCAACGACGGTGTCGAGCGTGGCGTCGAAATCATGCGAGCCCCAGTATCCCTTCAATGCCGGATCGAACATGTCGCCCAGCCAGTGCAGGATGACCTTGCCGGAGGCCTGGGACAGGATACGGTCATAGACACGGGCATAATCATCGGGACCCTTGGCCGCTGCCGCCAGCGCGCGGCTGGCCATCATGATCGCCTTGCCGCCCTGCCCTTCGATGAAAGCGAATTGTTCCTCATAGGCGGCGACCACGTCGTCGATCGTCCTCCCCGCGCTCGCTGCCAGATGGTCCGTGCCGGCGCCTGAGGCAAGATTAGCACCCTCGACGGTCCGCGCCTCGGCGATCGAGCGGCGGATCAATTCCTTGGCGCTTGTCCAGTCGAAACCCATGCCGCGCTGCGAAGTGTCCATCGCCTCGGCGATGCGGAAGCCGAGCCGCCACAGATGATGGCGAAATTCCATCGTCTTCTCCCAGTCGACAACCGGTCGAGACCACGGATCGGTCATCGCCAGGGGATCGGCGACGACATGAGCCGCGGCATAGGCGACGCGCGAAAACAGCCCGCCGATGTCAGGCTGCACCGGCTGGCCGACGAGCTGATAGCGGGCGCCGCGCCCACCTTCTTCTGGCAAGGTAATGTCCATCGATCTCTCCCTTCCCGGAGCCTATAAATGGAACGTTCCAATAAATCAAGAACCTTTATGATTTCGGGCCTGACACCCTCGAAATGCTGCGGTGCAATACGCAAGCCCTTGATGGATACCATGTTCAGCCGATATCGATCAATTATTCGAGTTGAGAAAAAATCCTGATTGACTCGAATGCCGGGGGGTGATTAGAACGTTCCAATTAATTAGCGAGAAAACCGAGAGGATGCATCCAGATGGCCAGCCGGGCCAAGGCGACGATACTAGACATCGCCCGCGAGGCGGGCGTGTCGAAGTCGACGGTGTCGCTCGTGCTCCAGGGCAGCGGGCTGATCCGGCCTGAAACCGCGAGCAAGGTGCGCAAGGCGATCGAGGATGTCGGTTACGTCTACAACCGCGGCGCCGCCAATCTGCGCAAGGCTCACTCCAATGTCATCGGCATGGTCATCAACGATCTCACCAACCCCTTTTTCGCCGAACTGGCTGTCGGCATGGAGCGTGTCTTCCAGTCGGCCGGCATCGTGCCCTTCATCGCCAACACGGCCGAAAATCCGGTGCGCCAGGAAGAAGTGCTGAAATCGCTGATGGAACAGGGCGTCGCCGGCCTCATCGTGTCGCCGGCGCGCGGCACGACGCCCGGCGCCTTCCGGAAGCTGGAGATGGCAGGCGTTCCGGTCGTCTTCGCCATGCGCCGGCTGCCTGAAAGCCGTATCCCGGTGATCGCGCCGGACAATCATCGCGGCGCCTACCTTGCCGCCGCCCATCTGATCGGCAAGGGGCATCGCCGGCTGGCTTTCTTCGGCGGCTCATCCGATCTGGTCGTCTATCACGAAAGGCTGGGCGGCTTTCGCGAAGCCTGCGAGACGCTCGGCATCGCGGCGGGCGACATACTGGTGGTCGAGGGTGAGACCAGCCGCCGGGGCGGTATTGCCTGCCTGGAAACGGCGCTGTCGGTGGCCGAGCCGCCGACCGCGGCACTCTGTTTCAACGACGCGGTCGCCTTCGGCGTCATGCTGGCGCTGCGCAAGCGCGGGCTGGAGCCCGGAGCGGATTTCGCCGTCGTTGGGTTCGACGACGTGGTCGAGGCCGAGCACTACATGCCGGCGCTGACCAGCGTCTCGGTGGATACCGCGGGCCTCGGCGAACGCGCCGCCCACGTCATGCTGAAGATGATTCAATCACGCACCACGCGCGCCGAGGACCATATCGGCGCGGTCAACCTCGTGGTCAGGGAAAGCTGCGGTCCCAATCGGCCTGTAGGAATGGGGAATGCGGCATGAGCGTCAGATGGGGTCTGATCGGCGCGAGCACGATCGCAAAACAGTTCATGATCGACGCCATCCGTGCGCAAGCCGATGGCGAGATTTCAGCAGTGATGAGCTCCAGCCCGGAGCGCGCCGCGACCTATGCAACGGAAAACGGCATCCCGCTCGCCGTCTCGACGCTTGACGGCCTTCTCGGCGTGGATATCGACGCCGTCTACATTTCGACCACCAACGAATTGCATCTCGAACAAGCACTCGCCGCGATCAAGGCGGGAAAGCACGTGCTGTGCGAGAAGCCGCTGGCGCTGACCAGCGCCGATGCGCGCAGGATGGTCGCCGCCGCCAAGGCAGCCGGTGTCGTGCTCGGCACCAACCACCATCTGCGCAATGCCGGTGCGCACCGGGCGATGCGCGAGGCGATTGCCGCCGGCCGGATCGGCAGGCCGATCGCCGCGCGCGTGTTCCACTCGGTCTATCTGCCGGAAAACCTGCAGGGCTGGCGCATCACCAGGCATGAAGCCGGCGGCGGCGTGGTGCTGGACATCACCGTGCATGATGCCGACACGCTGCGCTTCGTGCTCGGCGACGATCCCACCGAGATTTCGGCGTTCACGCAAACCGCCGGCATGGCCGCTGGCGGCCTGGAAGACGGCGCCATGTGCATCTGGCGCTTCAAGTCGGGCGTCATCGCCCAGTCGCATGAGGGCTTCACCACCAGATTCGCTGATACCGGCTTCGAGGTGCATGGCTCGGAAGGTTCGCTGATCGCCAGGAATGTGATGACGCAGAAGCCGGTCGGTTCCGTGACCCTGCGTACTGCAAAAGGCGAAGAGGAATTGAGCTTCGACCGCGAAGGTCTCTATGCACGGTCTCTGCGCCAGTTCCATGCAGCGATCCGTGGCGAGGGTCAGCCCTCCGCCACCGGCGAAGATGGCGTCTGGTCCCTCACCGCAGCCGAAGCGGCATTGCAATCGGCGAGGACCGGCAAGACCGTCGAGATCAATCCAAGACTCGAGAGTAATACAAGACTGGGGAGCGCAGCTTGAGCAAGGTCGTCTCCGCCGCTGACGCAGCAGGCCTGATCAAGGACGGCATGGTCGTTTCCGTGTCCTCGTCGAGCGGCCTCGGCTGCCCGGACGCGGTGCTTGCCGCCATTGGCGAGCGCTTCGACACGGAAGGCCATCCGAAGAACATCACCACGCTGCACCCGATCGCCGCCGGCGACATGTACGGCATCAAGGGCATCGATCATCTGGCCAAGCCCGGCCTTTTGAAGCGCACGCTGTGCGGCTCCTATCCCTCCGGCCCGTCCTCGTCCGAACCGCCACAGATCTGGAAGATGATCGGTGACAATTCGGTCGCCGCCTACAATGTGCCGTCGGGCATCCTGTTCGACATGCACCGCGAGGCCGCCGCCAAGCGACCGGGCGTGCTGACCAAGGTCGGCCTCGACACCTTCGCCGACCCGCGCCACCAGGGCTGCGCGATGAACGCGGCAGCCAGTGACCCCATCGTTTCGGTGCAGCAATTCGACGGCGAGGAATGGCTCTATTTCCGCTCGATCGTCCCGCACGTCTCGATCATCCGCGCCACCACGGCGGATGAGCGCGGCAACCTCACCTATGAGCATGAGGGTGCCTATCTCGGCGGCCTCGAACAGGCGCTAGCCGCCCGCAACAATGGCGGCGTCGTCATCGCGCAGGTCAAGCGCGTTGTCGAGAACGGCACGCTGAAGCCGCATGACGTGCGCGTGCCCTGCGTGCTGGTCGACCATATCGTCGTTGCGCCCGACCAGTTGCAGACGACGCTGACGCCTTATGATCCGGCCATCTCCGGCGAGATCTTCCGGCCACTATCAAGCTTCCGCAACGCCGAGATGAACGTCCAGAAGGTCATCGCGCGCCGCGTCGCCATGGAGCTTCGCGACGGCATGGCCGTCAACATCGGCTTCGGCATATCAGCCAACGTGCCGCGCATCCTCCTGGAGGAAGGCCAGCATGGCAAGGTCACCTGGGTGATCGAACAGGGCGCGGTCGGCGGCGTGCCGCTGCTCGACTTCAAGTTCGGTTGCTCGTCGAATGCCGACGCCTTCATGCCCTCGCCGCACCAGTTCATCTATTTCCAGGCCGGCGGCTTCGACGCCTCGCTCTTGTCCTTCCTGCAGATCGACCGTCACGGCTCGGTCAACGTGTCGAAGCTTTCGGCACGGCCGCATGTCACCGCGGGCGCCGGCGGCTTCGTCGATATCACCGCGCGGGCGAAGAAAATCGTCTTCTCCGGCTTCTTCAATGCCGGCGCCAAGCTGTCGCTGGCCGATGGCGGCATCCGCATAAATGCGGAAGGCAAAATCAAGAAGATGGTCGCCGAGGTCGAGCACATCTCCTTCTCCGGCAAGCGCGCGGTCGCGCAAGGGCAGGACATCACCTACGTCACCGAGCGCTGCGTGATGAAGTTGACGCCGGAGGGACTGGTCGTCACGGAGATCGCGCCCGGCATTGATCTGCGGCGCGATGTGCTGGCGCAGTCGGAGATTCCGCTCGGCGTCGCTAAGGACCTCAAGACGACACCGGAAGCGCTCTATCGCGATGAGCCGATCGGCCTGTCGCTGAATGGCGGCGCCTCGCTTGGAGGCGCGCATGGCTGAGCGTCCCGTCACCTTCGAAAAGGACGGCGCCATCGGCGTCGTCACGCTGCGCCGTCCGGAGAAATTCAACGCGCTGGACATCCCGATGCTGCGCGCGCTGGAAACAGCGCTGGACGAGGCTGAGATGGCTGAAGGCGTGCGTGTCGTGCTGCTCTCCAGCGAAGGCAAGGGTTTTTGTGCCGGCGGCGATGTCGAGGCGTGGGCGCAAATGAGCGCCGCCGATTTCCAGGTGCAGTGGGTGCGTTACGGCCACCGCGTCTTCGACCGGCTGGCGCGGCTGCGGCAACCGACCATCGCGGTCCTGTCCGGCCACGCACTGGGTGGCGGGCTGGAACTGGCGGTTGCCTGCGATTTCCGCCTCGCCGAGGCGCATGTGAAATTGGGTTTTCCGGAAACCTCGATCGGCGTCGTGCCCGGCTGGTCCGGCACGCAGCGCGCGGTACGCCGCTTCGGCGCAGACGGTGCGTCGCATGGCTCTCGGCGGTGAGATTCTCCTCGCGTCCGAAGCGCTGATCCTGGGCGTCGTCGACCGAGTGGTCGAAACCGGTAAGTCATTCGACGAAGCCAAGGCCTGGGCAGGAAAGATCGCCGAGCGCGGACCGCTGGCGACGGAAGCCGCCAAGCTGATGATCGCGGTCGCCGAAGGCGAGGAAAGTGCCGCTGCAACAGAGGCGCTAGCCAGCGGCTTCATCGCCCTGACCGGCGATCTCAAGGCCGGTGTCGGCGCTTTCAAGACCAAACAGAAGCCGGCATTTTCAAGATCATAGAGAAAAGTGAAGCTGATGAATCTGCCCCTCAAGATCGCCATGCCCGCCGAGGCATCCACAGCGCCGAAAACCTACCGGCTGCTGATCGACGGCAAGCATGTCGATGCCCGTGACGGCCGCACGCTGGAACGCAAGAGCCCCGGCCATGGCTTCACCGTCTCGCATTATGCGCAGGCCGGCACAGCCGAAGTGGAAGCGGCAGTACAGGCTGCGCACAGGGCATTCGAAACCGGCCCGTGGCCGCGCATGAAGGCCGCCGAACGCGCCGCGATCCTGCTCAAGGCGGCCGACCTGATCGAGGTGCGGCTGGAAGACATCGCCCGCCTCGACGCGTTGGAATCCGGCAAGCCGATCGCCCAGGCGCGCGGTGAGATCGGCGGCGCCGTCGACATCTGGCGCTATGCCGCATCGCTTGCCCGCACGCTGCACGGCGAATCCTACGCCAATCTTGGCGACGCCATGTTGGGCGTGGTCGTGCGCGAGCCGATCGGCGTGGTCTCGATCATCACGCCGTGGAATTTCCCCTTCCTTATCGTCAGCCAGAAACTGCCCTTCGCACTTGCCGCCGGCTGCACGGCGGTGGTCAAGCCGAGCGAGATGACATCGGCCTCGACCTTCGTTCTCGGCGACATCCTGATGCAGGCCGGCCTGCCCGCCGGCGTCGTCAACATCATCGCGGGTCTCGGCAACGACGTCGGTGCGCCAATGGTCAGCCATCCGCTGGTCGAGATGGTGTCATTCACCGGCTCGACCCGCGTCGGCAAGATGACCATGGCGTCGGCCGCGCGGTCGCTGAAGAAAGTGTCGATGGAGCTCGGCGGCAAGAATGGCCAGATCGTCTTTCCCGATGCCGACCTCGAGGCGGCCGCCGACGCCGCCGTGTTCGGCGGCTTCTTCAACGCCGGCGAATGCTGCAACGCCGGCAGCCGGCTGATCGTGCACGAGGCGATCGCCGATGACTTCCTCGCCGCTGTAAAGGCGCTTACCGCCAAGGTCACCGTCGGCGATCCGCTCGACGACCGCACCAAGGTCGGCGCGATGATCTCGTCCGACCATCTGGCCAAGGTGACTGATTACGTCGCGGCAGCCGCGAGCGATGGCAGCAGTGTCTACAGCGGCGGCAAGCAGCTGACCTCGAATGCCGGCCAATATCTCGACCCCACCATCATTCGCGGCGTCACCGAGGACATGGCCATCGCCCGGGAAGAAGTGTTCGGGCCGGTGCTTTCCGTGCTCACCTTTGAATCGATTGAAAAGGCGTTGCACATCGCCAACAACACGCCCTATGGTTTGTCGGCGGGCGTGTGGAGCGCCAGCATCGACACATGCATGTCGGTGGCGCGAAGTGTGCGTTCGGGAACCGTTTGGGTGAATACGTTCATGGAAGGTTATCCCGAGCTGCCTTTCGGAGGCTACAAGCAGTCCGGTCTTGGACGCGAACTCGGCAAACGCGCCGTCGAGGATTATACCGAGGAAAAGACAATCCAGTTTCATCGCGGCCAGCGCACCGGATGGTGGGTCGGCTGAGTTGGGAAGAACCCGGTGGGCAGCCACCGGTCGTGTAACTGCAACAAGGGAGGAAGTTCATGTTGCGCAAACTGCTTATCGGAACGGCTCTGGCGTCGAGCTTTGCTTTCGCGGCCCACGCCGCGGACGTCAAGGAAGTGCAGATGCTGCATTGGTGGACGTCAGGCGGCGAAGCGGCTGCCCTCAACGTGCTCAAGCAGGATCTGGCCAAGGAAGGCTATGCCTGGAAGGACGTGCCGGTGGCCGGCGGCGGCGGCGACACCGCCATGACCGCGTTGAAGGCGATGGTCGCGGCGGGCAACTACCCGACAGCCTCGCAGATGCTCGGCTATACCGTGCTCGACTATGCCGCTGAAGGCGTGATGGGCGACCTGACCGAGACGGCGAAGAAGGAAGGCTGGGACAAGTCGGTTCCGGCGGCCCTGCAGAAGTTCTCGGTCTACCAGGGCAAGTGGGTCGCGGTTCCCGTGAACGTCCACTCGGTCAACTGGCTGTGGATCAACAAGGCCGTGATGGACAAGATCGGCGGCACCGAGCCGAAGACCTTCGACGACTTCATCGCACTGCTCGACAAGGCCAAGGCGGCTGGTGTCATCCCGCTGGCGCTCGGCGGTCAGAACTGGCAGGAAGCCACCATGTTCGACTCGGTGGTGCTGTCGACCGGCGGACCTGAATTCTACAAGAAGGCCTTCAACGACCTCGACGACGCCTCGCTCAAGTCGGATACGATGAAGAAGTCGTTCGACAACCTCGCCAAGCTCGTCACCTATGTCGATCCGAACTTCTCGGGCCGTGACTGGAACCTGGCCACCGCCATGGTCATCAAGGGCGATGCCCTGGTGCAGGTCATGGGCGACTGGGCCAAGGGTGAGTTCCACGCCGCCAAGAAGGTCGCGGGCACCGACTTCCTGTGCTATCGCTTCCCGGGCACCGACGGCTCAGTGATCTACAACTCCGACATGTTCGCCATGTTCAACGTTCCGGACGACCGCAAGGCCGCCCAGATCGCCCTGGCCACCGCCACCCTGTCGAAGAGCTTCCAGTCGGCCTTCAACGTCGTCAAGGGCTCGGTCCCCGCTCGTACCGACGTGCCGGATACCGACTTCGACGCTTGCGGCAAGAAGGGCATCGCCGACCTGAAGCACGCCAATGAAGGCGGCACACTGTTCGGCTCGCTGGCCCAGGGCTATGGCGCGCCTCCGGCGGTCGCCAACGCCTACAAGGACGTCGTGACGAAGTTCGTCCATGGCCAGATCAAGACCTCCGACGAGGCCGTGACCGAGCTGGTCAAGGCGATCGACGACGCCAAGTAAGAAGCACGGACCAAAAACGCCTTCCCCGCTCCGGCGGGGAAGGTTCCGATCCGCGAGCCTGATTGGCCTGGGGTCGACGGGAGGAGCTTATGAGCACGGTAGCAACAAGCCAGATCAAACTGACGCCGGAGTACACGCGCCCGCGCACCTCCGTTCGCTCGCGTCTGCAGGACGCCCTGCCTAAGATTGTGCTGGCGCCAAGCTTCGCCATCACCATCGTCTTCGTCTACGGCTTCATCCTGTGGACGATCTATCTGTCCTTCACCAATTCCAAGACCTTCCCGTCTTATGTCATCACCGGACCGCGCGCCTATCAGCGGCTGTGGGGCTGGACCTTCGACAGTGACCCGCCATCGAGCTGGTACACGTCGATCGTCAATATGGGCATCTTCGGCTTTCTCTACATTTCCATCTGCCTGGCGCTCGGCTTGTTCCTGGCCATCCTGCTCGACCAGAAGATCCGCGGCGAAGGTGTGCTGCGCCCGATCTATCTGTACCCGATGGCGCTCTCCTTCATCGTCACCGGCGTCGCCTGGAAATGGTTCCTCGATCCCGGTCTCGGCCTTGAGCAGACGCTGCACCAGTGGGGCTGGACGAGCTTCCATTTCGACTGGATCAAGAACAAGGATTTCGTCATCTACACGGTGGTCATCGCCGGCGTCTGGCAGGCCTCCGGCTTCATCATGGCGATGTTCCTGGCCGGCCTGCGCGGCATCGACGGCGAGATCATGAAAGCCGCGCAGATCGATGGCGCCACCACCTTCCAGCTTTATCGCCGCATCGTCATTCCGCTGTTACGGCCGATCTTCCTGTCGGCCTTCATCGTGCTCGCCCACCTCGCCATCAAGTCGTACGATCTGGTGGTCGCGCTGACCAGCGGCGGACCCGGCGGTTCGGCCTGGCTGCCTTCGAACTTCATGTACGAATACACATTCAAGCGCAACGAGATGGCCGTCGGATCGGCCAGCGCCGTGATCATGCTGATGGCCATCGTCGCCATCATCGTGCCCTATCTCTATTCCGAGCTCAGGGAGAAGCCGCGATGAGCGCTATCGCCACCCCTGCCCGCCAGGCCACCGGCGGCATCAACGTCAGGGTCATGAACCGCATCGTCATCTATGGGCTGCTGGCGCTGTTCGCGGTGTTCTACCTGATGCCGCTGTTCGTCATGCTGGTCACCTCGTTCAAGACCATGGACGAGATCCAGAACGGCAATATGCTGGCACTGCCCAAGGCGCCGACCTTCGACCCATGGCTGAAGGCCTGGGGTGAGACCTGTGTCGGCCTCACCTGCGCCGGCATCAAGGGTTACTTCTGGAACTCCATCAAGATGGTGGTTCCGGCAGTGCTGATCTCGACCATGCTCGGCGCGCTCAACGGCTACGTGCTGACCAAATGGCGCTTTCGCGGCCACACGCTGGTCTTCGGGCTGATGCTGTTTGCCTGCTTCATCCCGTTCCAGTCGGTGCTGTTGCCGATGGCGACAATCCTGGGCAGTCTCGGTCGCTTCGGTACCACCCTGCAGAACGCGACGGGCACAAGCTTCGGCCTCGGCAATTCGACGGTCAACCTCGTCTTCGTCCACGTCGTCTACGGCATCGGCTTCACCACGCTGTTCTTCCGCAACTATTACGAGGCGTTCCCAACCGAACTGGTCAAGGCCGCGCAGGTCGATGGCGCCTCCTTCTTCCAGATATTCCGGCGCATCATGCTGCCGAATTCGATGCCGATCATCGTCGTCACCGTCATCTACCAGTTCACCAACATCTGGAACGACTTCCTGTTCGCCTCGGCTTACGCCGGAACCGGCGACGCAATGCCGATGACGGTGGCCCTCAACAATGTCGTCAACACCTCGACCGGCGTCGTCGAATACAATGTCAACATGGCGGCCGCGATGATCGCGGCATTGCCCACCCTTCTCGTCTACGTGCTTGCCGGCCGCTACTTCGTGCGCGGTCTGATGGCAGGCGCCGTCAAAGGATAATCCGATGGCCTTTCTGGAAATTGATGGTTTGAGGAAGCGTTTCGGCCAGGTCGAGATCCTCAAGGGGATCGACCTGGATCTGGAAAAAGGCGGCTTCCTGGTGCTGGTCGGCCCCTCCGGCTGCGGCAAGTCCACGCTGCTCAACACCATCGCCGGGCTGGAGACGATTACCTCGGGCGAAATCCGTGTCGACGGCCGCACGATCAACGATCTGCATCCGTCCAAGCGCGACATCGCCATGGTGTTCCAGAGCTACGCGCTCTACCCGAACATGACGGTGGCCGGGAACATCTCCTTCGGCATGGAGATGCGCGGCGTGCCGGCGGCGGATCGCCAGAAGGCGATCGACAAGGTGGCCAAAGTGCTGCAGATCGGCCATCTCCTGAAGCGCAAGCCGAGCCAGCTTTCCGGCGGCCAGCGCCAACGCGTCGCCATGGGCCGGGCGCTGGTGCGCGACCCCAAACTGTTCCTGTTCGACGAGCCGCTTTCCAACCTCGACGCCAAGCTGCGCGTCGACATGCGCATCGAGATCAAGCGCCTGCATGCCACCACCGGCACCACCATCGTCTACGTCACCCACGACCAGATCGAGGCGATGACACTGGCGACCAAGATCGCGGTCATGCGCGACGGCGAGGTCCAGCAGTTCGGCACGCCGGCCGAGATCTACAACAACCCGACCAATCTCTTCGTCGCCGATTTCATGGGTTCGCCGGCGATGAATTTGATCCCGGCGACGATCGGCACCAACGGCAACGCGCTTTCCGTCGTGCTGCAGCGCGAGGCGCGCGAGCCGATCTCGCTGCCGATGGCCAACGCGCCGGCGGGCCTGTCGGCATTCCAGGGCAAGCCGATCATCTTCGGCGTCCGCCCGGAAGCGCTGACCGATCCGGAAGGTGCCGAGCGCAACGCCTCGAACATTGCCACCGCTGACTGCCATATCGAGGTCGTCGAACCGGCGGGCTCCGACACCTTCGCCGTCACCAATCTTGGTGGCAAGGGCGTGGTGGCGCGGCTGCGCGCCGACGCCAACATCCACCCGGGCACCAACACACCGCTCGCCTTCAACCTGACCAAGGCGGTGTTCTTCGATCCGGCGACCGAGAGCCGCATTCGCTGACGGCTATGACAAATCCGGATATCGTAATCATCGGCTCCGGCATCGGCGGCGCCACGATCGCCTCCGGCCTTGCCGGGAGTGGCGCCTCGATCCTGATGCTGGAACGCGGCGAGCCGCTGCCGGCAACGCCGCATGCGCGCGACACGCGCTCGATCTTCGTCGACGGCCACTACCGGCCGAAGGAGATGTGGCGCGAGGCCGGCGGTGCGGCCTTCAACCCCGGCAACTACTACTATGTCGGCGGCAATTCGAAATTCTACGGCGCGGTGCTGATCCGCTACCGCAGGCAAGATTTTGCCGCCATGGAACACTTTGGCGGCGTCTCCCCGGCGTGGCCGTTTTCCTATGACGAGTTCGAGCCCTGGTACTCGAAGGCCGAGCAGCTGTTTCGCGTGCGCGGCACGCTGGGTGAGGATCCGACCGAGCCGTTCCACTCGATCCCCTATGCCTTCAAGCCGGTGCCAGACGAGGCGCCGATCGCGCGCGCCCGCGCCGAACTCAAGGGCCTTGGCTTGCATCCGGCGTCGCTGCCGCTCGGCGTCGACATCGACACATGGCTGAAGGAGGGCAAGACCGGTTGGGACGCTTTCCCGAACACCGGCCAGGGCAAGATCGACGCGCAAACGGGGCCCCTGACGGCGGCGCTGACCGACGAGAATATCAAGCTCGAAACCGGCGCCTATGTCGAATATCTCGAAGCGTCGCCTGACAGCAAGACCATATCAGCCATACATTATCGGCAGAACGGTGCTCTGAAGAAGGTGACGCCGAAGCTGGTCATCCTCTCGGCGGGGGCGGTCAATTCCGCCGTCATCCTGCTGCGCTCCCCATCATCCGACGGCAAGGGCCTCGCCAACCGTTCCGACCAGGTCGGCCGCAATTTCATGAACCACAATTCGAGCGCCATGCTGGCGATCGATCCACGCCGCAGGAACGATGCCGTTTACCAGAAGACGCTGATGCTGAACGACTACTATCTGTCCGACGGCAAGGGCGGCAAGCCGCTCGGCAACGTCCAGCTTCTCGGCAAGATCGACGGCAACATGCTGAAGGCCAACGTCAAGCTGGCACCGAAGTTCGCCCTCGATTTCATGGCCGGCCACGCCGTCGACTGGTACCTGATGTGCGAGGACCTGCCGGATCCCGAAAGCCGCATCCTGGTCGACGGCAAGGACATCGTCATGCAGTGGCGGCGCTCCAACATGCAATCGCTCGACGGCCTGACCAAGGTGATGCGCGAAAACTTCCGCGCCTGCGGCTATCCGATCGTGCTGTCGCGCCCCTTCGACAAGCGCACGCCCTCGCACCAGTGCGGCACGGTGCGGATGGGAACCGATCCGGCGACCGCGCCACTCGATCCCTTTTGCCGATCGTTTGATCACCGGAACCTCTTCGTCGTCGATGGCGGCTTCCTGCCGAACTCGGCCGCCGTCAACCCGGCGCTGTCGATCGCCGCGCAGGCGTTGCGGGTGGCGGACCACATCCGCAGGGTGGAACTCGTCGCATGATAGGTGAGCGCCGCCCCTCATCCGCCTGCCGGCACCTTCTCCCCGTGAACGGGGAGAAGCCCGCTAACCGGAACCTCGCCGCTCTTTCTGCAACGCTGGCGATTGGCGAAACCAGCGATGGCAGCGTCCTTCTCCCCGTCTCTATACGGGGAGAAGTGCCCGGCAGGGCGATGAGGGGCGGCACTGACCTCCGCAAGGAGGGCGTCCTATGACCCGCCCCGCAGCCATCGTCACCGGCGGCGCACGTGGCATCGGGCTGGCTTGCGCGCAGGCTCTAGCAGAGTCCGGCTTTGACATTCTGGTCGCCGATCTTGCCGAACAAGCGCCAGACGGGCTGGCTGAGAACATCACCGCGCGCGGCGCGAAATTCGCCTATGTCCGTTGTGACATCGCCGATCTCGGCGACCATGCGGCACTTGTCGATGCCGCCATAAGCGCCTTCGGCCGCATCGACTGCCTCGTCAACAACGCCGGCGTCGGCACCGTGGTGCGCGGCGACCTGCTGGAGTTGAAACCGGAAAACTTCGACCGCACGCTCGGCATCAATCTGCGCGGCACCGTCTTCCTCAGCCAGGCCGTCGCCAAGACGATGCTGGCCACACCGGCCGATCGTCCGAAATCCATCATCACCATCACTTCGGTCAGCGCCGAAATGGCGTCTCCGGAACGTCCCGATTACTGCATCTCGAAGGCCGGCCTGTCGATGTGGGTGAAGAACCTGGCACTCAGGCTCGCTCCAGAAAACATCGGCGTGTTCGAGGTACGGCCGGGCATCATCCGCACCGACATGACGTCGGGTGTATCAGCCAAATACGATGCCTTGATCGACGGCGGACTGGTGCCGGCAAAGCGCTGGGGCGAAGCGTCGGATATCGGCGCCGTGGTGGCGACGCTCGCCGCCGGCAAGCTCGGCTTCTCGACCGGCTCGATCATCAATGTCGATGGTGCGCTATCGGTGCCCAGACTGTGAACAGGTGACGCCATGACCGACTACATCATCGTGGGCGCCGGCCCGGCCGGCTGCGTTCTGGCCAACCGGTTGAGCGAAGACCCATCCAATTCGGTGCTCTTGCTGGAAGCCGGGGGCAAGGACTGGCATCCCTATATCCACATGCCCGCCGGCTTCGCCAAGATGACCAAGGGCATCGCCTCCTGGGGTTGGTCGACCGTGCCGCAGAAGCACATGAACGACCGCGTCCTCTGGTACACGCAGGCCAAGGTGGTGGGCGGTGGCTCATCCATTAACGCCCAGATCTACACACGCGGCAATGCCCGCGACTACGACGCCTGGGAGAAGGAAGAGGGCCTAACCGGCTGGGGCTACCGCGACGTGCTGCCCTATTTCAAGCGGGCCGAGAACAACCAGCGCTACGCCAACGACTTTCACGGCGACCAAGGGCCGCTCGGCGTTTCCAATCCGATTTCGCCGCTGCCGATCTGCGAGGCCTATTTCCGCGCCGGCCAGGAGATGGGCATTCCCTTCAACCCGGACTTCAACGGCGCCAGTCAGGAAGGCGTCGGCTATTACCAGCTGACACAGAAGGATGCCCGTCGCTCGTCCGCCTCGGTCGCCTATCTGAAGCCGATCCGCGCCCGCAAGAACCTGACCGTCAGGACCGACGTGCTGGTGATCCGCATCGTCGTCGAGAAAGGCCGCGCCATCGGCGTCGAAATCGTCGACAGGCCGGGCGGCCAGAAGACGATCCTGCGCGCCGACCGCGAGGTCATCGTCTCGTCCGGCGCCATCGGCTCGCCAAAACTCCTGATGCAGTCGGGCATCGGCCCGGCCGATCACCTGAAGTCGGTCGGCGTCACACCGGTGCACGACCTCCCCGGCGTCGGCTCCAACATGCAGGACCATCTCGATTTGTTCGTCATCGCCGAATGCACCGGCGACCACACCTACGACAACTATGCCAAGCTGCACCGCACGGCATGGGCGGGCCTGCAGTACCTGCTGCTGAAGAAAGGCCCGGTGGCCTCCAGCCTGTTCGAGACCGGCGGCTTCTGGTACGCCGACCCCACGGCAGCCTCGCCCGACATCCAGTTTCATCTCGGCCTCGGCTCCGGCATCGAGGCGGGCGTCGAGAAGCTGAACAACCCCGGCGTCACCCTGAACTCGGCCTTCCTGCGCCCGCGCTCTCGCGGCACGGTTCGACTGAAGAGCGCCGATCCGGCCGACCACCCGCTGATCGATCCGAACTACTGGTCCGATCCCTATGACCGCGCCATGTCGCTCAAAGGCTTGAGGCTAGCGCGCGAGATCATGCGGCAGAAAGCACTTTCCTCCTACGTACTGCGCGAGGTGCTGCCCGGTCCCAATCTGCTCAGCGACGATGAGCTGATCGACTATGCCTGCCGCAGTTCCAAGACCGACCATCACCCGGTCGGCACCTGCCGCATGGGCCATGACGACATGGCCGTGGTAACGCCGGACCTGCGGCTGCGCGGCATCGAAGGCTTGCGTGTCTGCGACGCCTCGGTGATGCCGCGCGTGCCCTCCTCCAACACCAATGCGCCGACCATCATGGTCGGTGAAAAAGGCGCCGACCTGATCCTCGGCCGCGAGCCGTTGCCGCCGGCTGTGTTTTCAGGCAATCGCGCCGCATAGAATTCTGGAAGGACAATCCGATGATCAGACACTGCGTCTTCGTCAAATTCCGCAACGATGTCGGCACCGGGGAGCGCAAGGCTGTTCATGCCGATCTCGAGGCGCTGCGACAGGTGATCGACGGCATGGACACCGTGAAATTCAGCGCCAACGTCAGCCCCGAACCCTTCGCGCGCGGCTTCACACACGGCTTCACCATCGACTTCCGCGATGCCGCCGCGCGTGACGCATATCTGGTGCATGAGGCGCATCAACGCGCCGGCGCCCGGCTGGTCGCCGCGCTTGAAGGCGGCACCGACGGGCTGATGGTTTTTGACCTGGATATCTAGAAATCCCGGGCCGCGTTTCTCCACTTCTTTGATCGCTTCGACCGCATACACGTGGAACCTGAGCTTGTTACGGAAAAGTGACCACTGGTCTTCCGAATAGTTCTTCGCTTCAACTGGTCGAACGCGATAGCCTTGCCAATATCGTTAACGACTGTGCCTCGAACAAGGACAGTCAATCACAACGATTGCCGCATCCACAGAGCGGATTCTTTGTGAAACGCATTGTGACAGGGGGAGGAACGCCTTGAATCTCAATTCGCAGCAGAAGAAAACCGTCCTGGCGTCGTTTCTGGGCTGGACGCTGGACGCATTTGATTTCTTCCTTCTGACATTCCTGCTCTCGGATATCGCGTCTGAATTCCAGACCGATGTCCCGGCGGTCTCCAAGGCGCTGTTCCTGACGCTGGCGACGCGTTTCATCGGCGCGTTCTTCTTCGGCATGCTCGCCGACAAATACGGCCGCAAGCCCATCCTCATGCTCAACATCGTCAGCTACTCGGTGATCGGAGCACTGGCTGCCTTCTCGCCCAATCTCGGCATTTTCCTGGTGCTGCGGGCCTTGTTCGGCATCGCCATGGGCGGCGAATGGGGACTGGGCAGTTCGCTGGCCATGGAATCCATCCCGCCCAGCGCACGCGGCATGGTCTCGGGCATCCTGCAATGCGGATATCCGACCGGCTACCTTTTGGCGGCCGTGGTCTATGGCCTGCTCTATCAGCAGACGATCGGCGGCTACACGATCGGCTGGCGCGCCATGTTCCTGCTCAGCTTCGTCCCGGCACTGATCGTGCTCTTCATCCGCTCACACGTGCCGGAATCGCCGGCCTTCGTCGAGGCGCAGAAAACGGTCAAGCCAGGGCTCCTCGAAACGCTTCAAAAACACTGGGGCATCGCCCTCTATTCCGTCGTGCTGATGATGTTCTTCAACTTCTTCAGCCACGGCACGCAGGACCTTTATCCGACCTTCCTGAAGAAGCAGCACGGCTTTGATCCGCACACGGTGAGCTGGATCACCATCGTTGCCAATCTTGGCGCCATCGTCGGTGGCCTGGCGTTCGGCGCGCTTTCCGAGAAGATCGGCCGAGTCAATGCAATCACCATCGCCTGCGTCATCGCCTTGCCAGCGATTCCGCTGTGGGCCTACAGCACCACGCCCGTCATGCTCGCCATCGGCGCCTTTGTCATGCAGATCGCCGTGCAAGGCGCGTGGGGCGTCATCCCCGCGCATCTCAACGAGCTTTCGCCCGGTGCGGTGCGCGCAACCCTGCCCGGCTTCATCTATCAGGCAGGCAATCTCGCGGCGTCCTATGGTGGCCCCTACCAGGCAGGCATCGCTGAAAGCGCTGGCGGCAGCTACGGCTATGCGCTGGCGCTGTTCGCGGGCATTGTCGCCGTCTGTATCATCGTCGTCATCCGCTTCAGCCCGGAACGACGCGGACAGGTGATGACCGTGCACGATGGAGAGATCCCGGCAAGGGCATGATCCCGAAGAGCCGGCACCTCTATGCTGGAGCTGGCTCGTTGGGATCAGCCTCAGCCCATCCTCAGCGCGATAACGCCGGCGACGATGCTGAGCGCGGCCGCGCCGCGCCAGCCGGTCATCTTCTCGCCGAGCGCATAGACGGAGATCATCATCGCGAAGAGGATTGATGTTTCGCGCAGTGACGCCACCGAGGCGATCGGCGCCTTGGTCATCGCCCACATCACGATCCAATAGGCGGCGCCGCTGAGCACGCCAGTGAATATGCCGGTCTTCCAGCTAGCGGCCAGCACAGGTAGCGCCTTGGGCCCCCGGAAGATGAGGCACAGTAAGAGTGCACCCAGCGCGTCGCAGACAAACAGCCATGCCGCATAGCTCTGGGCGGTGGCAGCGAGCCGTGCGCCGCTGCCGTCGGACAGCGTGTAGCTGGCGATGAAGATCGAGGTGCCCAGCGCGTAGCCGACAGCGCGCAGATTGAGCTTCTCAAGATGCGCGCCGCCGCGAAACGACATCACCAGTGTGCCCGCCGACAACAGCACGATGCCGGCTATGGCGGACGGTCCGGGCACTTCGGCAACAACGAATATGCCGCCCAGTGCGGCAAGCAGCGGCGCGGTGCCGCGCGCCAGCGGATAGGTCTGGGCAAAATCCCCGGCCTTGTAGGCGCCGATCAGGAAGGTCCGGTAGCCGATGTGGAAGATCACCGAGGCGATGATGTACGGCCACACCTCGGCCTTCGGCACTTCGACGAAGGGTAGCGCTACAAGCGCCGCCGCTCCCATGCCGAGCGTCATCAGCGTGATCGACATGAAGCGGTCGAGATGGACCTTGACCAGCGCGTTCCAGATCGCATGCATGGCGGCGGCGGCAAGCACCGCGAAGAAGACGAAAAGCGTCATGCGCGGCCCATCAGGCTGGTGTTTCGAGATCAATGTCGACGCGCACCGGAAAATGGTCCGAAGCGACCTCACCGATGTCGGCGCTGACCGAGCGCACCCGCCCCGCGAACATGCCGCCGACAAAGCAATGGTCGAGCCGCCGCTTCGTCAGCCTGCCGTCGATCGTCTTCACATGGGTGTGGAAATCCTCGCCCGGTTCGCTGGCGACGGCAGCCGCATCGACAAAGCCATCGCGATAGGCAGCACCCCGATGATAGGGAGTGCTGCCGACGATGCGCCGGTATTCGGGGCTGCCCGGCTCCATGTTGAAGTCGCCCATCCATATCGCCGCCAGTGGGTTCTCCGGCTCCGGCTCCCCGCCCGTCCAGTTGCGCGCGGGCTCGTCATCCACGCCGCTCCACGGGCCGCCGTCGGACGGGGCCCGACGATGCTCGGCAAGCAGATAGTCGATCTGTTCCAGCCGATCCTCCGCCGCGATATGGGCGAGGTGAAGCGACAGCACCCGCACCGGTCCGGCGGGCGTGCGGATCATGCATTCAAGGGCGGCGTTGCGCGTGTTGAGCGGACGCACGGTGCGGCGCATCGGCAGCGCGTGCAGCCGTGACCAGACGATCGGCAGCTTCGACAGCACCATGGTACCGAACTGCCGGCGGCGGTTGACGATGCGGCCATCCAGCCGCTCGCTGGCGTCCATGTCGAAGGCCGGGCCATAGACCCAGTGATAGTCGGGCAGCAGGCGGGACAGGATCGCTGGCTGGTCGTCGAAATTGCTGCGTTGCCAGTGCCGCTCGACCTCCTGCAAGGCGATGATGTCGGCGCCGGCAACGATGCGTGCGGCGCGCGACAGATCGTAGTAGCCGTCGCCGCCAAATCCGTACTGAATGTTGTAGCTGACCAGCTTCATTGATTATCCGGCTTAGTTTCGTAAGGGGAGTAACGGTTCGGTATCGGGGTTGCAATGTGCAGGGTCATGAAAGGGGCTTGGGCCAGAAGCCCCTCGCCTGCATCCTGCCCTGCGAGATCATGCACCGATTCCAGGACATTGGAGTATTCCCCATGCGCCGAAAAAGGACGCATCGCGCCCGTTGAGCAGCACCGGTCCGGATGCCCTGTCAGGTCGTCAAAGGTTGAAACCGTCCCGGCGGCGAAGCCGCCAGTTCCGTCCAGTCGATTTCTTCCTCCAGGCGGTGGTAGGCTTCGTCGCCGATCGTGCCGTTGCGGCGCAATTCCTCCAGCGCATCACGCTGGCTCTTGATGGCGTAGAGACGCAATTTGTCGTACTCGGTCACTGCCTTGGCGTCGTCGGGATTTTCAGCGAGCGTGCGCTGCGCCGAGTACTGCTCGCGCACCGCGGCCGCCGCATTCGAGGTCTTGCCGCTTAACACGTTCAATGCGGCCTGCATGATGGCGATGCGCGCCTGCGTCACCTCCCGCTCGACCGTCTCATCCGGCTCGAGGTCAAGGACGCGCAGCAACGGTTTCAGGCTCATGCCTTGCAGCACCAGCGTGCCGAGCACGACCGCGAAGGCGGCGAGCACGATCGGGTCGCGGCCGGGAAAGTCGTGCGGCAAGGCAATCGCCGCCACAAGGGTGACGAGCCCACGCATGCCGCACCAGCCGATCAGCACGCCGCCACGAAACGATGGTGCTTGCTGTCGCTGCTCGGCGCTGCCGAAACGCGCCAGCGCCCTGATCACCACCCCGCAGCCGAGCACCCAGACGAGACGCGAAACGATGACCACCGCCAGCACCGTCGCTGCAAACAAGAAGGCTTCGACCTGTCCGGCGCCGGCGAGCCGCTCGACGATCGATCGCGCCTGCAGACCCATCAACACGAAGGCCAGGACGTTCAGCACGAAAACAGCGGTTTCCCAGACCGAATAGGAGCTGACGCGCCTTCTGGCTGACATGTGGCGCGGCGCGGTACGCGCAAGGGTCATGGCGTAGACGACAATGGTGATGATGGCGGAAAGACCCAGCCTGTCAGCCAGGATCCAGACACCGAAAGTGCCTGCGAACTGAAGCACGGTGCTGCTGGCGGCGTCTTCGATGCGACCAAGCGTGGCGAGAGACAAGCGACCTAGCGCGTAGCCGGCCACGAGGCTGCCAACCGTCGACAAGGCAATCATGGGCGCGGCGCTGCTCAACAGGATCGGGCCGAGCGCGGCGGCAACGGCGATGCGATAGATCAGCAGCGCGGTCGCGTCGTTGAGCAGGCTTTCACCCTGCAGGATGGCGGTGATGCGATGCGGCACCTTGAACTGGCCAAGCACCGCCGACGCCGCGACGGCATCGGGCGGCGCGACAATGGCGCCAAGCGCGACGGCCGCGGCGATCGGCAGGCCTGCCATTTTCCATCCGATCAGCGCCACGGTCACTGTCGTGAAGAGAACGGCACCAAGCGCCAGCAGCACCAGCGGCACGCGATAGCGATTGAGGTCGCGCAATGACGTGTCGTAGGCGGCATCGAGCAGCACCGGCGCGATGAACAGGGCAAGCGCCAGGTTCGGGTCGATCTCGATCTTCGGCACACCGGGCAGGAAGGCGATACCCGCGCCCGCCAGTGCCAGCAGCGATGGGTAAGGCACCTGCATGCGTCGTGACACCGCCGTGAGCGCAACGGCGATCAACAAAAGGACAAGCGTCAGTTCGAAAAGGGCCATGCTCTATCGTAGCGGCCGAACGAAGCGATTGGCAGTAGCAAAGTCACCGCAGGGAATGCTGTCCCGACGCCGCGAAATCCCGCACCGTTGGGAGGCACCCCAACTGGCTGCAAGCGCATAGTGCATGATCCCGAAAGGTGGAATCCGGCTTTCGGAAAAGATCATGCTCCAACAAAAAGATAGAGCCCCATCCCGATTCCATCGGGATGGAACAGGCTCTAGTGCAACACCAGCATGTCATTGGACGAGAAGGAAATCTCGGCCTTCTCGCCGACGGCGGGGGGCGGAGCCGTCGGGCTGTTGAACGTGTCCAGCGATACCATGCTGCCGCCGATCCCGACGCGAACCCGGATCACCGAGCCAAGGAAATGCACCTCGGCGATTTCGCCCGAAAGACTGGAATCTCGCCCAGGCTGGCGTCCCAGCGAAATGGCCTCGGGCCGCAGCGCCAGCGACAGCGTGTCACCGGACTTTGATCCATTGAGCTTGCCCTTGAGCAACACTTCCTCACTGTTGACGCGCACCGTGCCCAACGCGGCATCGGTGACGGTGCCTTCGAGCACGTTGAGCGTGCCAACGAAATTGGCGACGAACTTGGTCGCCGGCCGGTTGTAGATCTCGAACGGCGTGCCGACCTGTTCGGCCTTGCCGCCATACATGACAGCGATGCGGTCGGAGATCGACAGCGCCTCTTCCTGGTCATGCGTCACGAAGATGGTGGTGATGCCCAGCTTCTTCTGGATCGAGCGGATTTCCTCGCGCAGCGACACGCGCACCTTGGCGTCGAGCGCCGACAGCGGCTCGTCGAGCAGAAGCAGCTTCGGCTTCGGCGCGATGGCGCGGGCCAGTGCGATGCGCTGCTGCTGGCCGCCCGAGAGCTGGTAGGGATAGCGGTCCGCCATCTGGGGCAGCTTGATGATGTCGAGCATCTCGGCAACGCGAGAGTCAATGTCGGCCTTGGCCATGCCCGCGACTTTCAGGCCGAAGCCGATGTTCTGCGCCACGGTCAGGTTCGGAAACAGCGCATAGGCCTGGAACACCATGCCGACATTGCGCTGGTTTGGCTTCAGCCTTGTGATGTCCTTGCCGCCGACGACGATCTTGCCCGCCGACGGCTCCTCGAAGCCCGCAACCATGCGCAGCACCGTGGTCTTTCCGCAACCGGATGGTCCGAGAAAGGAAACGAATTCGCCGCGCTCGACGTCGAGATTGAAATCCTCCACGACCGTGGTGGCGCCGAAGGACTTTCGCACATGCTGGATGGAGAGGAACGGATCGGCCATGGCTTTTTCTTTCGGTCGGTACTTTTCGATCAGTTTGGACGGTTCGCCGATTTCGGCGCGAATCGGGACAGCACCTGGATCAGCGACATGCAGCCCCAGGTGATGGCGAAGGCGATGATGGCAAGCGCCGCCGGCTCGTAGGCGCGGTTGGCACCGATGTTCTGCAGGTATGGCCCGAAAGCCGGCCGGTTGAGCAGGCTTGCCATGGTGAACTCGCCAATAACGATCGCGAAGGTCAGGAAGGCGCCTGAAAGCACCGCGATCAGCACGTTGGGCAGGATGACCCGGGTGACAATCGTCCCCCAGCCGGCGCCGAGGATCTGTGCTGCTTCCGTCAGCGTCCGCACATCGATGGTACGAAGCCCTGTGTCTACCGCGCGGTACATATAGGGCAGCGCCAATGTGGCATAGCCTATGACCAGCAAGGCATTGGTGCCCGTGTCGGTCGCCAAGAACGGCAGCGGCGAATTCGAGCCGTACATCCTGATGTAACCGAAGACGATGACAATGGCCGGAATGACCAGCGGCAGCAGCGTGATGAACTCGACGATCGGCCGCAATTGCGGCAAGCGAAGCCGTATCCAGTAGGCCGCGGGCACCACGATGAGCACACCCAGGATGATGGTGCAGATGGCGGCAAGCACCGAATAGCCGAACGTCGCCTGGAAGCGGGCGTCACCCAGCACGACCTTGTAGGCGTCCAGGGAATAGACACCGCGCCGCATGCGCATGGAGAACTCCACTGTCGCGATCAGCGGGATGAAGAAATAGGCCGCGCCAAGCGCGAAGACCAGCCAGGCCCAGAAGCGTCCGCCCCTCATTTCAGCCACCTCTCCGAACGGGTGCGGAACCAGATGTAGAAGACATTGGCGAGGCCGGTGATGACGATCATGCCGAAGGCGATCGCATAGCCAAGATGGGCGTTGTGCAGCACGTCGCCACGAATCTGGGCATAAAGCACGATGGGAATGATGTTGAGCGACGAACCGGTCAGCGCGTAGGCGGTGGCGATGGCGCCGAAGGCATTGGCGAACAAGAGTATCACGGTACCGAGGAAGCTCGGCCAGATCACCGGAATGACCACCATGCGCCAGTACTGGGACATGGTCGCACCCAGCGTCGCGGCAGCCTCGCCCCATTCCTTCTTCAACCCATCGATGGCCGGCACGATAATGACCACCATCAGGGGAATCTGGAAATAGACATAGGTCAACGTCAGACCCCAGAAGGACAGGATGTTGAAGCCGTGCGCATAGATGTTGAGGCCGAACACGGTATTCAGGATCACCGTCGCAAGGCCAAGCCGACCGAGCGTGGCGAGGAAAGCGAAGGCCAGCGGCACGCCGGCAAAATTCGAGGCAACGCCGGAGAACGTCAGGGTCGCCGACCGTATCCAGTCCGGCAGGCCGCCGCGCACGATGGCGATGGCGATCGCCAGGCCCGCAAAGGCGCCGATCAACGACGAAGCGAGGCTGATCTTGATCGAGATCCAGTAGGCGGCGAGAATGCTTGGCAGCCTGCAGTTGCCATCGACCCAGGAAATCCACGAGTCGTACTGGCACTGCATGTAGTTCGCCAAATTCGGCGGGTCGAAGATGCCCACAATGTTGTTGAAAGTGAATTCGCCGGCGTCGTTCTGGAATGCGCCCAGCATGAGATAGAGCGTGGGCAGGATCAGGAACATGATGGCGAAGATGAAGAACGGCGCAACGCCGAGCCACTGCGTCGGCAGCCTGAGGCTGCGCGCCTCGGCGGGGGGCGCGGTTTTCCCGGCAACAGCCTGATCGGAAAATGGGAGATCGGTCATGCGCCGGCTACCGTCTTGGAGAGAGAGACCGGGCGGCCTCGTAGCCGCCCGGCATGTGGTGTATGGAACTTACTTGACGTTTGCGCCGACGACGGCGTCCCAGTTCTTGGTGATGGCTTCCTTGGACTTGGCCTGTTCGTCGAGCGTGGGGAACACCGCCGAGGCATAGGATTCAGCCGGCGGCAGCTTGGCCAGCACGTCCGCCGGGATCTTGCCGTTCTTGGCGAGATCGTTGAAACGGATCGGGTGGCAATAGCCCTTCAGCCAGCCAATCTGGCCTTCGTCGGAGTAGAGGTATTCAAGCCAGAGCTTGGCAGCGTTCGGATGCGGCGCGTAGGCGCTGATCGCCTGCACGTAGACGCCGGCGACGACACCGGTCTTCGGCACGACGACGTCGACGGGCGGATTGCCCTTCAGCGTGTCGCGACCGGCGAGCGCGTTGTAGTCCCAGGTGATCAGGATCGGCGTCTGGCCCTGAGCCAGGGTGGCGGCCTTGCCGATGACCGGTACGAAATTGCCGGCGGCATTGAGCTTCTTGAAGAAGTCGAGGCCCGCGGTGCCGGCGGCTTCACCAGCGGCGGCGCCCGTCGACAGACCGGCGGCATAGACACCCTGGATAGCCTGGTTCGAGGCGCGCGGATCACCGGCCAGCGCGACGGTGTTGGCGAATTCCGGCTTCAACAGGTCGGCCCAGTCAGTCGGAGCTGTCTTGACGAGGTCCTTGTTCACCTGGAAGGAAAGCACGCCGTAATAATCGCCGGTCCAGTAGCCTTCCGCGTCCTTGGCGCTGTCAGGGATCGAGTCCCAGGTCGACACCTTGTAGGGCTGGACCAGGCCATCCTTCTTGGCGGACGGACCGAAGGACAGGCCGACGTCGATGACGTCGGGCGCCTGCGGACCCTTGTTGTCCTTGTTGGCCTTGATCGCCTCAATCTCGTCGCCGGAGCCGGCATCGGGGTTGAGCTCGTTGACGGTGATTTCCGGATACTTCGCCTTGAAGCCGGCGATGACGTCGCCGTAGCCGCACCAGTCATGCGGCAACGCGATGACAGTGAGTTGGCCTTCCGCCTTCGCGGCCTTGACGAGATCGTCCAGCGAAGCCGCGGACGAAATCACCGACGACACCATCAGGGTCGCGGCCGAAAGGGAAAGCACTTTCCCCGTAAATTTGAACATGTGTTCTCTCCGTTGAACTGACGCCGTTGGACGCCTGCGATGCGGTATCGCTTTCATGTGACAGCCAGATGAAAGCTTTGTGAAACCGTGTGCTCGCAGTACGAAAAAGTAAACTCTTTTTAACCGGCTGTAGCAATCGCCTCGCGATTCTTTTTCCGGCTAATTAGTCTCCGCCTTGCCCTTCATCCTCCCCCCTTGGTTTTTGAACCCTTTTCCAGATCAATTTTCCGTGCTGGAAAACCCCTCAGACCGTGCCGGCAATGGCGTTTTCGAGCAACGTCAAGGCCGCCTTCTTGGTCAGCTTGACCGGATTGCCGCCCGCCGTCGGGTCGACGACAGCCATGTCGGCGATCAGGCCCTTGCGCTTCTTGTCCATATCCAGCCCCTTGATGAGGCCCGGAAGCGCATGCGGCACCTTGAGTTCCTTGCGCAGTTTGATGATCGCCTTGGCGAAACCGTCGAAGCCGCCCTTGATGCCGCAATATGCGGCAAGCCGCGCGATGCGCACTTCGATGGCGTCGCGGTTGAAGGCCAGCACATAGGGCATGAACACGGCATTGGTCATGCCGTGATGGGTGTCGTAGAGCGCGCCGATCGGATGCGAGAGCGAATGGATGGCGCCAAGTCCCTTCTGGAATGCGGTGGCGCCCATCGCGGCGGCGCTCATCATATGGCGCGCGCGACGAGGTCCTTGCCGTTGGCAAAGGCTTTCGGCAGGTTCTCGAAGACGAGACGAACGCCTTCCACCGCGACGCCGTCGGCCATCGGATGATAACCCGGCGCGCAATAGGCCTCGAGGCAGTGGGCCAGCGCATCCATGCCGGTGCCGGCGGTGATGAAGCCGGGCATGCCGACCGACAGTTCCGGATCGGCGATCACGATGGCCGGCAGCAGCTTGGGGTGGAAGATGACCTTCTTGGTGTGGGTCTCCTCATTGGTGATGACGCCGGCGCGGCCGACTTCCGACCCAGTGCCGGCGGTGGTCGGCACGGCGATGATCGGCGCGATCACATCCGAATTGGCGCGGGTCCACCAGTCATCGACATCCTCGAAATCCCATACCGGCCGTGTCTGGCCGGCCTGGAAGGCGATCAGCTTGCCGAGGTCGAGCGCCGAGCCGCCGCCGAAGGCGATGACGCCGTCATGCTTGCCCTTCTTGAACACCGCGATGCCGGCGGTCAGGTTGGACTCGACCGGGTTCGGACGCACCTCGGAGAAGACACCGTAAGGAACCTTGGCGTCGTCGAGGATCTTCAGCGTCGAGGCGACGACCGGAAGTTTGGCCAGGCCCGGATCGGTGACGAAGAGCGGCCGCTTGATGCCGGTGGCTTCCAGCACCTCCGGCAGTTCCTTGATGCGCCCGGCGCCGAAGCGGACGGTGGTGGGGTAATTCCATTTGGAGATCAGCTTGGACATTTTTTGTCTTTCAAATAATCAGATGACTTCGCGCAGGTGGAACGACTTCGGCCTGGTCAGATTGTCATAGCCGATGGCTGACAGCCCCGCGCCCTTGCCGGTGTCCTTGACGCCTGTCCAGACCAGCGCCGGATCGAGATAGTCGCAGCGGTTCATGAACACGGTGCCGGTTTCGACACGGTCGCCGATGGCCACCGCATGCTCGGTGTCGCGTGTCCAGATAGAGGCCGTCAGCCCGTAGGGGCTGTCGTTCATCAGGGCGATCGCCTCCTCGTCGTTGCGCACCTTCATGATACCGACGATAGGGCCGAAACTTTCCTCGCGCATGACGCTCATCTGATGGTTGACCTCGGTCAGCACTTCCGGTGCAAGGTAGGGCGAGCCGGCCTTGTCCTGGGCCACCTTCATGTTGACGTGCGCCACCGCACCCTTGCGCAGCGCCTCGGCCTTCTGCTCGCGGATCAGGTCGGCAAAGCGTGCCTGCGCCATCGGCCCCATCGTGGTGGCCTGCTCCAGCGGATTGCCGACGACATAGTTCTTCGTCTCGGCGATGAAGCCTTCGACGAACTGGTCGTAGACCTTCTCGTGGACATAGACGCGCTCGATGCCGCAGCAGCATTGGCCGGAATTGAAGAAGGCGCCATCGACCAGGTTGGCGACGGCATGATCCAGCTTGGCATCGGGCAGCACATAGGCCGGGTCCTTGCCGCCGAGTTCGAGGCCAAGCGACATGAAGGTGCCGGCCGCTGCCCTCTCGATGGCACGGCCGCCGGCGACCGAGCCGGTGAAGTTGACATGGTCGATCTTGCCCGAGCCAAGCAGCTTTTCGGTCTGGGCATGGTTGAGAACAATATTCTGGAACACGCCCTTGGGCAGGCCGACCTTGTCGAAGGCCTGCTGAAAACGCTCGCCGACCAGCAGCGTCTGCGCGGCGTGTTTCAGGATGACGGCATTGCCGGCCATCAGCGCCGGCACGATGGTGTTAACGGCGGTCAGATAGGGGTAGTTCCAAGGCGCGATGACCATGACCACGCCGAGCGGGGCCTTCTTCACGTAACGGCGGAACCCATCCTTGGGATTGGAAGCCGGCACCGGCCGCAACGCAGCTTCGGCGATCTCGACCATGTAATTGGTGCGTTCCTTGACGCCACCGAACTCGCCGCCATAACGCACCGGACGCCCCATCTGCCAGGCGATTTCCGGCACGATCTCATCGGTCATCGCGACCAGCGCTTCCAGCATGGCAAGCATGTACTTGCCGCGCTCGACGATCGGCGTCTGCGCCCATTTCTCCTGCGCCGCCTTGGCGCGCTCTACCGCGGCATTGATCGCCTGGTCCGTGGCGACAGGCCGCTCTGCATAGATCGAGCCGTCGATGGGGGTAATGAGTTTGACCGTTTCGGTCATCGTTTAAGTCCTCGCACTTCTCTAACAATCGAAAATCACATGGCTTGGCGCCGCCCCTCACCCTTACCCTCTCCCCGTGAAGAACGGAGAAAAGGTCCGGCAGGCGGATGAGGGGCAGCGCCGACGTCGCAAGCTAGTCTAATTCTAGTACCGCTCGAACCCTCTGTGCAGTTCCCAATCCGTAATCCGGCGGTCGTATTCGAACTGTTCCCACTTGGCGGTGTGGACATAGTGCTCGAGCACGTCTTCGCCCAGCGCCTGCTTCAGCATCTTCGACTTCGCCAATGTCTCGGTCGCGTCGCGCAGCGTCTTCGGGATTTCCGGCAAACGAGATGCCTGATAGGCATCGCCGACGAAAGGTTTCTGCAGTTCGAGCTTCTCGTCGATCCCGGCAAGGCCGGCGGCGATCAGCGCGGCAAAGGCGAGATAGGGGTTGAGGTCGGCGCCGCCGATGCGGCACTCCATGCGGATGCCCTTGGTGCCCTCGCCGCACAGCCGGAAGCCGGCGGTGCGGTTGTCCTCGCTCCACATGATCTTGGTCGGCGCGAACGTGCCAGCCTGGAAGCGCTTGTAGGAGTTGATGTAGGGCGCCAGGAACCAGGTGAATTCCTTGGCATACTTCAATTGCCCGGCCGCCCATTGCTGGCCAAGCGTCGACAGCGTCCAGTCGGCCTTCTTGTCGAAGAACAAAGGCGTCTTGCCATCAGCGCTCCACAGCGAGTTGTGGATGTGGCTGGAATTGCCGGCGAGCCCATAATTGTATTTGGACATGAAGGAGATTGCCTTGCCTTCGGACTCGGCGATTTCCTTGGCGCCGTTCTTCAGGATGACGTGGCGATCGGCCATGTCGAGCGCCTCGGCGTAGCGCACATTGATCTCTTCCTGGCCCGGACCCCATTCGCCCTTGGAGTTCTCGATCGGAATGCCAGCCGCTTCCATCTCGTTGCGAAGCCGGCGCATGACGCCTTCTTCCTTGGTGGTGATGCCGATCTGGTAGTCGCCGATATAGGGCGATGCCGTATCGAGACCTTGCCAGTGCTTCTTGCGGGCGGAATCGTAGGTTTCGCTGAACAGGTAGAATTCGAGCTCGGAGGCGAAATAGCCGATATAGCCACGCTCCGTCAGCCGCTTGACCTGCTTCTTGAGGATGGCGCGCGGAGAATGCGGCAGGTCGTCATGCGTGTGATGGTCGAGCACGTCGCAGATCACCAGCGCCGTCTTTTCCAGCCACGGAATGCGCCGAAGCGTCGACAGGTCCGGCTTCATGACGAAGTCGCCATAGCCCTTCGACCAGCTCGCCGCCTTGTAGCCAGGCACCGGTTCCATATCGATGTCGGCGGCCAGCAGATAGTTGCAGCCATGCGTCTCGTCATGCGCGGAATCGACGAAGTATTGCGCCAAGAACCGCTTTCCCGCCAGCCGGCCCTGCATGTCGACGATGCATGCCAGCACCGTGTCGACCTCACCTGCCTGAACCGCCTTCTTCAACTGATCGAACGAGAAATTTCCTGCCATTCTTTTCACACTCCGGCTTGCCGTTTCGGCTTGTCGCTTTGAAAGGCCCATCACCTTGAAGGGGCCCATGACTGAAGGGACTTATCACTTTGAAAGATGCGGAAAACCATGGCCAGCAAGACGCTGGCCATGGCCCAGAATATAGTGGCCTCAATGGCCGGCGGTTTCACCGACGGCCTGTTCCGCCGCCTTGATCGCCGCCTGACGCGCCGCGATGATGTCGCCCAGCGGCGGGCCCTGGAAGCGTCGCTTTTCGAAGCCGAACCAGACGACCGCCGTCAGGACGAAGAAGCCGACGGTGATGTACAGCGCCCAGTCGTTCGGCGGCTGTACACCGATGATGAAGATCAGGATCATCGACACGATCGACAGGAAGGCAAACAGCATGAACACGCCGCGCCCCATGTTCCATGGCCCCATCTTGTCCCACTTCGGCGTTCCCCAAGCCAGCATGCCCAATACGATCGGCACGGTGAAGGAGAGGAACAGGAAGATGACGGTGCAGGAGACGACGATGGTGTAGGCCGAGGTGCCCGCGACGGAAACCAGCGTCGAACCCCAGACGAACAGCACAGACAAGATGGCCGCCGTCCAGATCGCCGCCACCGGGGTACGATAGGTCGGGCTGACCTTGGCCAGCATGGTCGAACCAGGCAAGCCGCCGTCACGCGAGAAGGCGAAGATCATGCGCGAAGCCGAGGTGACCGTGGCGAGGCCGCACAGCAGCTGCGACACGAACACGACGAGATAGACGAACTCCTTGAGGCCGGACGGCACGCGTTGGTCGAAGGCCCAGAAGAACACGTTCCAGCCCTGCTTGGCGGCGTCGTCCATGTTGGGGATCATCAGCACGAAAGCGGCCAGGAACAGATAGCCGAACAGTGCCGACCAGACGACCGACATCACCATCGCCCTCGGCACCGACGACGCCGCCTTGATGGTTTCCTCGGACGTGTGCGCGGAGGCGTCGTAGCCGGTGATCGTATAGATCGGCAGCAACAGGCCGAGCGCGAACACCCACCAGTTTGAAACCGCCGGCCACACGGGATCGCCCGTCAGCGAGCCATCCCCGGCCACCGTGGGCTGCCCGGAATAATTGTGGAACGTGAACAGCCGGCTGAAATCCCAGTGCTCGGCAAAGATCAGGCAGACCACCGCGATCAGGATGGCGCCGAAGAAGATCAGATATCCGGAGAAGTCGGTCAACTTCGCCGTCAACTTGATGCCGAGATGGTTGATCAATGCCTGGGCGCCGGTGATGACGACCAGGAAGATCATCTGGTTGGTCAGCGAGCCGTCAATGTGGAGCGCCGGTCCGAAGGCGCCGATGAAGAACGTCCAGGTGCCGACATTGATGGCGCCAAGCACGGTGATGAGGCCGAGCAAATTGAGCCAGGCCGTCACCCAGCCGGTGCCACGATTGCCGAGGATGGAGCCCCAGTGATAGAGGCCGCCCGCGGTCGGGTAGGCCGAGCTGATCTGCGACATGGCGACCGCGAAGGTCAGCGAGACGAAACAGCCGACCAACCAGCCGATGCCGATGCCGATGCCGCCGGCGCCCGACGTGCCCTGCGCCAGCGAATTGATGCCGCCCGACAGGATGCAGATGATCGAGAACGAAACCGCGAAGTTCGAAAAGCGGCTGAGCCGCCGCTCCAGTTCCTGGGCATAGCCCATACTATGGAGGGCCTTTACGTCCTCCGCCTTGTCAACGTCCGTATAGGTCGGTCCTGGCATTGTAATTCCCCTCTTGTTCTAACTGGCCGATTGAGCTGACTTTCCGACTGCGCCTGGTCTTGAGCCTTTGGCCTCCTCTGGCTCCAGATCAGAAAAAATGCCCGTGAGCAGATCCGCCCATCTCCGCTGCCCGGCTTCGCCGGAGATCTCGTCGTTGCGGATTTCGATCATCGCGCAGGGCAGGCCGCGCGAGCGCGCATGCCGTTCCAGCGTGAAATAGACGCGGTCGGCCGGCGAATAGGGTTCGTTGACGCCGACAGTGACGCCGGCGAGCCGCCTCAGCGCGGCAACGAGCGGTGAGGCCAGCCGACGATCCTCGTCATGGATGATGCCGATGTGCCAGGGCCGATTGCTGCCCTTGTAGACAGGCGTGAAGGAATGGACTGAGACCAGCCGCGTCTCTTGCCCGCGCGCCAGCCGCGCATCGACAATGTGCTCGATGGCGTCATGGAAGGGCTGCCACGACAGCGCGACGCGAGCGGCGCGTTGCTTGGCCGACAGCCCGCCATTTCCGGGAATGGCCGTTGTCTCGCTGACCGGCGGCACCAGGTCCGGCGCGTCGAGCGGACGATTGCAGTCGATGATCAACCGCGAAATGCAGGTCTCCACCAGCGTCGCGTCGAGCGCCTGCGCCATGCGGCGGGCAACCGGCAGCGCGCCCGGGTCCCAGGCGATGTGGCGGGAAAGGTCCTCGGCGGCAAGGCCGAGTGTTCCGAATTCGGCAGGCATGAAGTTGGAGGCGTGATCGCAGGTCAGGACGAATGGGCTTGATCCGCCCGGGTTCGTCACCCTTACGGAATTTGACGATGCAGGGCTGGCGGGCCGTGCTTTCTCCATTGTCGGCAGTCCCCGGGGAGCGCTGTATCGTATGTTACGTATTTTGCCTCATTGCGTCCCTATGGATGATTTCATACACTTTGCCGGGTTTTGTCAAATGCGATTTCGGGAAACCGGCAACAGCCGGGCCAAGGGTGGGGAAAAATGATTTCCAGCATTGCCGAACTGATTGCCGAGCGCATGGTGACCATGCCTGCCGGCGAGCGGCGCGCCGCGCAGACGCTTATCGCCAACTATCCTCTGATCGGCCTGAAGACAGTCGCCGAATTCTCGGCCGCCGCCGGCGTATCCTCGCCAACGATCCTGCGGTTTGTCTCCCGGCTCGGCTTCCAGAACTATCCGGAGTTCCAGTCGACCTTGCAGGACGAACTGGCGGCGCAGTTGCAATCGCCGGCATCAAGGACGCTCAACCCACCCTCGCCCGGCAGCAGTGCGGTATCGCCAATGCTGGAGGCAACGCTCGAAAACATGCGCGAGACGTTCCGACACCTGTCCGACAAGCAGCTTGCCGACATCGTGGCCAGGCTCGCCGACCGGCGCGGCAAGACGTTCCTGGTCGGCGGCCGCTTCACCGATCCGCTGGCGCGCTACATGGCCGCTCACCTCGCCATCATCCAGCCCAACGTCTTTCATCTGGCCGGACAGGAAAGCATCTGGCGCGACAGGCTGATCGACATGGGCAAGCGTGACGTGCTGGTGATCTTCGACATCAGGCGTTACCAGGATAGCCTCGTCCGGTTCGCCGAGAAGGCGCATCAGCGCGGTGTGCAGATCGTGCTGTTCACCGACCAATGGCTGTCACCCATCGCCCGCTTCGCCCGCCACGTCATCGCCGGACGTACGGCCGTTCCGTCCGCCTGGGATTCTTCGGCGGCTCTCTTCGTGGTTGCCGAAGCATTGATCGGCGCCGTTACGCGGCAGCTTGAACCCGACGGCACCAAGCGCATCCGCGAGATGGAAAGCCTGCGCTGACGGATGTCACCGGCCGCGGGCGAAAGCCCAACGTTACACAGATTTAATGTGCACTGGCTCAGTAGAGTTGTCATATAGGTTTGGCATCGATGTTGCTTCGCGCATATCGCGTTGCGTGGATGCGTCTGCTAGATTTCTAAAAAGCGGTGGACGAAGGGATTTTGTCAACCGGAGTGCCAATGGCGACCTGGAAGCAGTTACTTTTAGCACTTGTGGTGATCGTTGCGGCAGCCACTGCCTGGCTTCGGTTCTTTCCCGGTGCGCCGGATATTCTGGCGCGCTGGGGGTTAGACTGGACATATGCGGCGACGACGCCTTCCAGCACCGGCTCTCTCGCAAGCCAGAACGGCGGCCGCAACGGCGCCAGCCGCCAGGTGAATGTGGTGGTCCTGCCCGCCACCACGGCCACCATCAACGATCGCCTGCAGGCAATCGGCACCGGCCGCGCCAATGCCTCCGTCACCGTCAACCCCTACAGCTCGGGCCGCCTGACCGAGGTGCTCGTGCAATCCGGCGCGCATGTCGACAAGGGCCAGTTGATCGCCACCCTCGACTCTGAGACCGAGATCATCGCTCAGGACCGTGCCAAGCTTGCCTTGCAGGACGCGCAGGAGAAGCTGACCCGGGTGAAGTCGCTGCGCGCATCCAACGCCGCGACACCGGTTGCGGTGGCCGACGCTGAGGTGACCCTGTCGAACGCCAGGCTGGCGCTTCGCGACGCCGAACTGGCCCTGGAACGCCGTTCGATCCTGGCGCCGATCGCCGGCACTGTCGGTATCCTGCCGATCTCGGCCGGCAACTATGTCACCAGCCAGTCGGCGATCGCGACGCTCGACGACCGTTCCAGCATATTGGTCGATTTCCTGGTGCCGGAGCGTTTTGCCGCTGCTGTAACGGTTGGCGCGCAACTGACGGCGACGCCGATCGCCAATCCCGGCAACGCTTACAACGGCACGGTTTCGGCCATCGACAACCACATCGACGAGAACAGCCGCACGCTTCTGGTCAAGGCGACCATCGCCAATCCGGCCGATTCCCTGCGGGCCGGCATGTCGTTCAGCATCGCCATGAAATTCCCCGGTCAAAACTTCCCCGCTGTCAGCCCGCTCGCCATACTCTGGGGGTCCGACGGCGCCTATGTCTGGACGATCGAGAACGGCAAGGCCAAGCGGGTTGCCGTGCGTATCATCCAGCGCAACACTGAAACGGTGTTGATCGACGCACCGATCACCGGCGGTGACCTGGTGATTACCGAGGGCACCCAGAGTGTCACTGAAGGCGGCGATGTGCGCATCGCCGGGCAAGTACAGCCCGCCAACGGCGCTGAAGGCTCATGAGCGGGAGCGTCAACGCCAGCGGCGACAGCAGCTTCACGGCCCTGTTCATCCGCAGGCCAGTGATGGCCCTTGTGCTGAATGTCCTGATCGCCGTCGCCGGGCTCGCCGCCTTCTATGGCGTAGAGGTCCGCGAACTGCCGGATGTTGACCGCTCCGTCGTCACCGTTTCGACCACCTTCACCGGTGCCGCGGCCGAAACCGTCGACCGCGAACTCACCAAGACGATAGAAGGCGCCGTCGCTCGCGTCTCCGGCGTCAAGTCGATCTCGTCATCTTCGTCCTTTGGCTCGAGCCGCGTCACCATCGAGTTCAACGACGGCGTCGATCTCAACGTCGCCGCCTCCGACGTGCGCGACGCGGTCGGCCGCATTGCCAACCAGATTCCCGAGACGGCCGATCCACCGCGCATCGTCAAGGCCGACGCCAACTCCGATCCGGTGATGCGGCTGGCTGTGACGTCGGACAACATGTCGATCCAGGACATGACCGTCATCGTCCAGGACCAGATCGAGGATGAGCTGGCCGCAGTGCCCGGCGTCGCCGACGTCCAGGTCTATGGCGACCGCGACAAGATCTTCCGCATCGACGTCGACCAGAACAAGCTGGCGAGCCTTGGCTTCACCGTCGCCGACCTGCGAGCGGCCCTTGCCTCGGTTGCGTTCGATGCCCCGGCCGGCTCGATCACCACGACCAACCAGGACCTCATCGTGCGCACGACGGCAGACGTCACCACGCCGGCGGAGTTCGAGAACATCATCATCGGCGGCACGACGCGCATCCGCGATGTCGCAACCGTCACGCTCGGCCCCGATATAGGCCAGACCACGCTGCGTTCGGACGGCAAGACCGGCATCGGCATCGGCATCATCCGCCAGGCGGAATCGAACACGCTGGACATCTCGACCGGTGTCCAGGCCGCCGTCGCCAAGCTGCAGGCTAACCTGCCGGAGGGCATGTCGATCAAGGTCACCAGCGACGACGCGGTCTTCGTCAACGGCGCGGTGCATGAGGTCGAGATCGCGCTGGCACTCTCCGTCTCCATCGTGCTGATCGTCATCTATCTCTTTCTTCTCGACTGGCGCGCGACGCTCATTCCGGGATTGTCGATGCCAGTCGCCATGATCGGCACCATCGCCGCGATCTATCTTGCCGGCTTCTCGATCAACATCCTGACGCTGCTCGCCCTTGTGCTCGCCACCGGGCTTGTCGTCGATGACGCCATCGTCGTGCTGGAAAACATCGTGCGGCGCCGCAACCAGGGCATGGGTCCCCGCGCGGCCGCCGTGCTCGGCACGCAGGAAGTGTTCTTCGCCGTCATCGCCACAACGCTGACATTGGTTGCCGTCTTCGTGCCGATCTCGTTCCTGCCAGGCCAGACCGGTGGCCTGTTCCGCGAATTCGGCTTCGTGCTCGCCATGTCGGTGCTTCTGTCCGGCGTGGTCGCGCTGACGCTTTGCCCGATGCTCGCCTCGCGCATGCTGACAACCGCATCGCTCCATCCTGAAAGCGGCAATGGCATCGGTTCGCGCATCGGCGGGGCGCTGAATGCCTTTTACAGCCGCAGCCTGCGCCTCTGCCTGGGCGCGCCATGGATCGTGGTCCTGGTCGCCGTGCTGTTTGCCGGCACCGCCTTCACCCTGTTCGGCACCATCCGCCAGGAACTGACGCCGACCGAGGACCGCGCGGCCGTGCTCCTGCGCATCAACGCGCCGCAAGGCGTGAGCCTCGACTACACGACGCAACAGATGCAGAAGATCGAGAAACTGATCCAGCCGCTGCGCGATTCCGGCGAGATCGTCTCCACCTTCGAGAGCGCCGGCCAGAACGGCTCCTACAACACCGGCTTCATGGTGATGACGCTGGCGCCCTGGAATGAGCGCGGCCGCGGCCAGCAGGAGATCATGGCCGAGATCAGCCAGTTGACCGCGCAGGTGCCGAGCTTGCGCGTCTTCCCGGTACAACCCAACAGCCTTGGCATCCGCGGCGCCGGCAACGGCCTACAATTCGCGCTGGTCGGCAACGACCGCAAGGCGCTCGGCGACGCGGCGGTGAAGATCATCGCAGAGATGCAGAAGGATCCGCGATTCCAGTCGCCGCGCCTGAGCGTCGACCCGACGCAGCCGCAGCTTGCCGTTGCCATCGATCGCGAGCGCGCCTCGGATCTCGGCATCGACATCACCGGGCTCGCCAACACCATGCAGGCCATGCTCGACGGCAACGATGTCGTCGACGTCTACATCGCCGACCGCAGCTACGGCGTGAAGGTGGTTTCGACCACCAACCCGATCAACGATCCGACCGATCTGGAAAACATCTTCCTGAAGACGTCGGACGGCCGCTTCGTGCCGATGTCGACCATCGCCACCCTGACCGAGCGCGCCGTGCCGCCGTCGCTGACCCGCGAACAGCAGCAGCCGTCGGTGGCCGTCACCTCCAACCTCAGCGGTGATTTCGGCCTCGGTGCGGCGCTGACGCGCGCCCAGGAGATCGCCGCGCCGCTGCTGCCGCCAGGCAGCCGATTGCTGCCGCTGGCCGAGGCAGCGACCCTGGGCGAGAGCAACAGTGCCATGGTGACCATCTTCGGGTTCGCGCTGGTCATCATCCTGCTTGTGCTTGCCGCCCAGTTCGAGAGCTTCATCAGTGCCGTCATCATCATGGCGACGGTGCCGCTGGGGCTTGCCTGCGCCATCTTCGCGCTGCTGCTCTCGGGCACCAGCCTCAACGCCTATAGCCAGATAGGCCTGGTGCTTCTGGTTGGCGTCATGGCCAAGAACGGCATACTCATCGTCGAATTCGCCAACCAGCTGCGCGACAGAGGCCTTGGCGTGCGCGAAGCCATCGAACAAGCCTCGATCATCCGCCTGCGGCCGGTGATGATGACGATGATCTGCACGGTGCTCGGCGGCGTGCCGCTGGTTCTGGCCGCAGGCGCCGGCGCCGAGGCGCGCGTCGCGCTCGGCTGGGTGATCGTCGGCGGGCTGGGACTGGCCACCATCTCGACGCTGTTCCTGACGCCGGTCGCCTATCTGCTGCTTGGCCGCTTCGTCACGCCGAAGGCCGAGGAGGACGCACGCCTGAAGCGCGAACTCGAGGAAGCCGCCTACGTTGATGTGGATCCGGCGCGGTAAGGCCCAGGAAAGCGTGTCCGTCCGGAATCCTATTTCAGCAGGCGACCTTCGATCGACCAGCGCGCGGCAAGGAAATTCAGCACCGCTCCCAGGATGACGCCGGCGATCTTGGCCGGCCAGACGCCAACGATGCCGGCGAGAAACGCGATGGACAGGCTGGAAACGCCGAGCGAAATGAGCGCGCCCAGCGAGACGAAGCGCAAGAAGGCGCTGTGCAGGGAAATGGCGGGATCGCGTTCGAACGACCAGAAGCCGTTCGCCACGAAGGAGAAGGCAACGGCTACGATCCAGGCGCCCAGATTGGCACCGAGAGGCGGGGCCTTCAGCCAGAGCAGCAGCGAGAAGCTGGCCAGGTCGATGACCGTATTGACGACGCCGACCATCGCGAAGCGGATGATCTTGTCGCCGGTCGTACGACCCGGCTGGTCCGCGCCGCTCATCCCTGGCCACCCATGACGACGGCGCCGGCGCGCTCCAGGCTTGCGCCGAAATCGTCGGAGGCAAGATAGGCGAACTCGACCTCGCGCGCGCTCTGCATCGGATCGCGCCCGCGCAGCGTTTCGTCGACATGGCCGGGATGACACATGAACAGCCCGTTCTCCGGCAACGTCTCGATGGCTGACCGGAGCACGGAAGCGAAGCCGTCGGGCTGCCGCCAGTCATAGAGCCCGGTCAACGGCCGCATGACAGTGAAGCCCGCGCGCTCCATCGACCGGTCGAAGCCGGCGGCGAGAGCTCCGACAGCGGTGATTTTCAACGCGGTAGCGATAGAGCCGGGCCATGACGGCGACCCGCGCAGCGCCGGCATGCCTGCTTCCTTGGCGAAACGCTTGCGCAGCCATCGCCTGACGACGGGCAGGAAATGCACATGCTGGTGGCCGTCGATGAAATCGGGCTCGCGTCCCAGCGCCTCGACGAAGCGGCCTCGCTGGGCATCGAGTTCGGCATGCACATCACCATCGTCGATACGGCCGCGGCGAACCGGCAGGGCCAGCGAAACGAGCGGTGGAAGCCGGCCTTCCGGCGCCAGGCTCGATAGTCCGGTGACGGCGGCCTGATCGGTCAAGGTCAGATGCAACCCGATGGCGGCACGCCCGGCAAGAGGCTTTATGCGCACCGCCTCGTCATGCCATTCAGGAAAGCCAGTCATGCAGCTGGTGCCGGTCAGGCGCCCGAGCTCGAGCAGTTCGAGGATCGCGGCGGAGACACCGGACGCCAGGCCGTAATCGTCGGCGATCAGGCGAAGGCGTCGCGTCATCTGTCGGCGGTGCCCGGCTTCCCTCTACCGAACTCGCCACTGACGACGTCGCGCACGATGTAGATGGGCCGATCCTTGCTTTCGCTCAGCGTCACCCAGACATATTCGCCGATCAGACCAAGAAGGGCGAGGTTGAAGCCGCCGAGAAACACCACCGCCACCAGAAGGCTGGGATAGCCGGGCACGGCGATGCCGTAGAACACGACCTCGAAGAATACCTTGGCGCCATACAGCGCGCCGGCCAACGCGGCGATGAGCCCGCAGAGGCTGATGAGGCGCAGCGGAATGACGGAAAAGGAAGTGAAGCCTTCCAATGAAAAAGCGAGCAGGTTGAGCCGGCTCCATTTCGACGTACCGCTGGCACGATCCTCCGGTGAATAGGGCACCGCTTTCTGGCGGAAGCCGGCCCAGGCAAAGAGGCCCTTGTTGAAGCGCCTCTTGTCGCGCAGGCTGGCGACCGCGCGCGCGACGGCGCCACGCATGACGCGAAAGTCGCCGGCGTTCTCAGGAATGTCGAAGCGTTGGCTGCTGTTGATCAGGCTGTAGAAGAGCCGTGCCAACTGGCTGCGCCGCCAGCTGGCCTCGCGCCTGTCGTTCTGCGCATAGACCACGTCGAGTTCCGGATCCTCGACCAGTTCCGAAATCATCGTGAGGCTGATCTCCATCGAATGCTGGAGATCAGCATCCATGATCAGCACCATGTCGCCGCGCGAACGGTCGAGACCGGCAAGAACGGCGACCTCCTTGCCGAAATTGCGGCTGAGACGCACGATCTCCCAGGATCCGGAAAGCGTCCGCGAAAATCGCTCGACACCATCATCCTGGCTGCCGTCGTCGACCAGGATCTTGTGCATGGCCATGCCGAACCGCTGCGACACCACGGCCTCCAGCTGATCGAGCAGGGCTACAAAGGCCGCAGCCGACTGAGCCTCGTTGAGAAACGGCGCGATGATATCGAGAGTAGGCCTCAGTTCAGCCATGTGCCACGGATCCGGCATCGTGGACCTTCACCCGCGCCCTGGCCCAGAACCACCAGATCAAAGTGCAAGATATGAACGACACGACGATCGGCCTGAGCCACGGACTGAGGAACTCATGAATGGGACGGAATATGCCGGTCATCCCGCTCAGGACGAGCAATGCCATCAGCACCAGGCGCAGGGCGCCGCCCTGCTCCTGGCGCCATAGCAAGGCAATGGCGACGCCACTGGGAATCGCGATCATGGCGTAGGTATTGGGCTCGACGCGGGGATTGAACACACACATGTAAAATGCGCCCACAACGAATATGGCGAGCACGGCCGTTCCTCGCTCCATCCTTCGGTCGTACCAGAGAACGGCCGAGAGGGCCATCAGCGCGGCGATGACGCGCACGATCGTGGCCTCACGTTCAGGGAGGGGATACCCGAACGACGCGAAGACAGACGTGAAGTCGGCGGGTTCAAACGGGCCGGTCCTGTCGACAGCCATCGCCGTCAGCATCTGGAAGAAGTCGTGATACTGGTCGTTGACATAGCCAACGGGCGCAAAGGCATAGGGTATGATGAGCACCACCAGCAGCGCCAGCACGATCACCGGTATCAGCCGGGGGCGCAGTGCCGCCACCAGCAGCACCATGACGATAGCCGTCGGCTTGGCAATGATTGCAACCGACGTCCACAGAAAAGTCTCCGCGCGACGGCCCTCGAGCGCCGACAAGGTGAGAAGCCAGCAGGCGCCAGTCAGCAGTATCGTGGCCTGGCCATTGCGGATCGCGCCGAGCGCCATGGGCAGTGACATGACAAGGCCGAAGGAAAGCAGCCAGGTCAGGTCATGGCCGCCCAGCTTTCGGACCTGCCGAACGACGGCAAGGGTTATCACGCCAAAGCAGATCGTGCGCCAAACCAGGTCGCCGAAATGGTGCCCAAGCATCAGAAGCGGCGAATAGAGCGCGGCGAAGGCAGGCGCGTAAAGGTAGCCCATCGCGAGATGGACATGATAGAGCGGCTGCTGGGCCACAAAGGCTTCGGAGCCATTCCTGTAGACGAACACCACCGAACGATGATCGAGCGACATTTGCGCCAGCGTGACCGTGACGAGAAACGCCACGATCCATAGCAATAGTCCCAAACGGTCGAAGACCGGCTTGGAAATCGTCATGACAACACCCCAGATCCTGCTCAAGGCCGTCCCAACAACAGCCCAGGCATTCAGTGCCGGCGGCATATCATGGACAAAGCAGCGCGGCATAGGGGCTATGATCGGCGCAGAACGTCCATTTCAAGGCGCCGCGACGCACGAATACGGGCATTTTATCCATTTTGCGCGTCGGATCACACCTTTGTGTTCGATCATTTCCGGCTGATCGATCGCTCGCGCCGATCCATTCCTAAGGTCGAATGAACACCTTGCCGTTGGGCTTGGCCAGTTCCGCCGGTACCCGCGCCATCGACTCGGCGAGCGGTAAGACGGCCGTCACATCGGTCGCCCAGCGCCCGTCGGAAAAGCGCTTCTGCGCCTCCAGGATCGCCAGACCACGCCGATCCCCGGATTGCCGCATCCATTCGCTCAGCCAGAAACCCTCGATGTGCTTGTGCTGGAAGATCAGCTGGCCGGGCTCGCGGATGATCGTGGCGTCGGTGTCGAGCCGGCCGTAGATGATCCAGCGCGAACGCTTCGGCATGGCATCGAAGATGGCCGAGGCCAGCGGCCCGGTGACCGCATCGAGGAAGATGCGCGGCTGCTCGGCCTTCATCACTTCGCGCAGAGCCGCCTTGAAGTCATCAGCTTTCTCGTTGAGGACATGCGCGGCGCCAAGCTCTTTCAGCAATCCGATCTGGTCGTCACGGCGCACGGTGACGATCGGTCGGAGCCCCGCTTCCTTGGCCAGGCCGATGATCAGCTTGCAGAGCTGACTGGCACCGGCGGTCATGACGAAAGCCTTTTCGCCCTCCTGCTTGACGATGTCGAACATGGCGAGCGCCGTGAGCGGGTTGACGATCATCGCGGCGCCGTCCTCGTCACGGACCGTGTCGAGGAGCGGGATGCAAGCGGCGGCCTCGGCGACGGCGTACTCCGCCCAGGAGCCCCAATTGGTGAGGCCGGTGGCAAAGGCGACGCGCTTGCCGGCGAGGCTCTTGGCGTAGGGATCGTCACCGGTGGCAACAACGGTGCCTAGGCCCTCGAAGCCGGCCGGCTGGCCCTTGGCGCGCGGCTGGCCGTACTGGCCCTTGATGAAGGCGACATCGGACGGATTGATCGAGGCTAGGCTGACCTTGATCAGCACCTGCGTCGATCCGGGCGTCGGCACCGCGATGCTGCCCAGCCCGAGATAGGGCTCCATGGCCTCCAGAACGCCGCCGCTCGGCATCTTGGTGTAACCGTCGCCGACAAGCAGCAGTGCCTTCATTTCGGAGGGGATGGTCATCGGAGAACTCCTTCTTTGCCGGCAGGGGAGATCGCAACAGACCTGGATTGCCGGGCGTTCAGACCTTTTCCTGCGTGTATTTCTTTAGCTCCGTCCGCGCCACCTGCCGACGGTGTACGGCGTCCGGTCCGTCGGCAAGGCGCAATGTCCTCAGATGCGTCCATGAGCGAGCCAGCGGCGTGTCCTGACTGATGCCTTGCGCGCCGAACATCTGCACCGCCTCGTCGGTGACCTTGAGCGCGACGCGAGGGGCGACGACCTTGATCTGGCTGATCCAGGGCGCGGCGGCGCGCGCATCGCCCTGGTCGATCATCCACGCCGCCTTGAGGCAGAGCAGCCGGGCCATCTCGATCTCCATGCGGCATTCGGCGATGATGTCGAAATTGGCGCCGAGTTTTGCCAGGGGCTGGCCGAAGGCCTGGCGGCGCACGGAGCGTTGGCACAGCATCTCCAGCGCCATCTCGGCCTGGCCGATCGCGCGCATGCAGTGATGAATGCGGCCTGGACCGAGCCGCCCTTGCGCGATCTCAAAACCCCTGCCCTCGCCGAGGATCAGGTTCGATGCCGGCACGACAACATTGTCGAAGCGAAGATGCATGTGGCCATGCGGCGCGTCATCGTCGCCATAGACCTGCATCGCCCGGAGCTTGGTCACGCCTTTTGTATCTGATGGCACCAGGATCATCGAATGGCGGCGGTGCAGCGGCTCCTCATCGCCACCGGTACGGACCATGACGATATAGATGGCGCAGCGTGGGTCGCCGGCGCCGGACGCCCACCATTTCTCGCCATTGAGCACATAGTCGTCGCCCTGCCGCTCGCAACGCATCGAAATGTTGGTGGCGTCGGACGAAGCGACGTCCGGCTCGGTCATCAGATAGGCCGAACGAATCCGCCCCTCGAGCAGCGGCTCCAGCCACGCCTTCTTGTGCTCGGCCGAACCATAGCGTTCCAGCACCTCCATGTTACCGGTGTCGGGAGCCGAGCAGTTGAAGGTCTCCGCACCGAGATGAGCCTTGCCCATCTCCTCTGCCAGATAGGCATACTCGACGGTGGACAGCCCATAGCCGCGATCCGAGCCGGTCAGCCAGAAATTCCACAGGCCGCGCTCCCTGGCCGCCTGCTTGAGCCCCTCGAGAATCTCGCTCTGGCGCGCCGTATAGGCCCAGCGGTCGCCACCCTTGCCGACCTCGGCCAGGAATTCCTTGTCCAGCGGCATGATCTCGTCGCGCACCATGGCCGCGACGCGTTGATGGATCGGCTTCAGCCGCTCGGTCATGCCGAGATTCATCTCCGTCATCGGTCGCTAACCCTTTCACGCAAGCCCGGCATTTTATCCGTGGCAAGGATGATGGTACTTCGGGTAGCCTTGTCAACGCGAGCCCTTCAGCCGTCAGCGAAGGAACGCGCAGAGGAATTGCGATGAGCTATCTGGACGAGCTGTTTTCCGTGACCGGCAAGACCGCCTTGGTGACGGGAGCAGCGACCGGCATCGGCCGCATGGCGGCCACCGCGCTGGTCAGGGCCGGCGCCACCGTCATGATCGCCTCGCGCAAGGGCGACGACTGCGTCAAGGTCGCCGGCGAGTTGAACGATCTTGGCGCCTCCGGCCGGGCCGAAGGCTTCGCCGGCGACGTTTCCAGCGAGGGTGGCATCGCCGCACTCGTCGCCGAGGTCAAGGCGAGGACCGACAGGCTAAACATCTTGGTCAACAATGCCGGCGTTTCATGGGGCGCGCCGCTGGAGAGCTTTCCCTATTCGGCCTGGGCCAAGGTGTTCGGCGTCAATGTCACCGCAATCTTCCATCTGACCCGTGAATTGCTGCCGCTGCTCGATGCCGCCGCCAGCGACGCCGATCCGGCGCGGGTGATCAATCTTGGTTCGGTGATGGGCACGCAGCCGCTGGCCGACGACGCCTATTCCTATACCGCCTCGAAAGCGGCGGTTCATCATCTGACGCGCACGCTGGCGCTCGAGTTCGCCGCCCGCCGCATCACGGTCAACGCCTTCGCTCCCGGCCCCTTCCAGAGCCGCATGACGGCGTTTGCCACCGGCACGGAAGAACAGGCCAGACATGTCGGGAGCCATGTTCCGATCGGCCGCATCGGCGTAGCGGATGACATTGCCGGCGCAACCCTCTATTTGTGCAGCCGTGCCGGCAGCTATGTTACCGGCGCCATACTGCCGATCGACGGCGGACAGTCGGTGCAGCATGGGCTGACGCTGTTCAAGGAATGACATGACCGGCCGCAGAGCCGGTGTGTGAAGTGGAGGGCTCGCCGTGGAACCGATCAGTATCGATGTGCTTCTGGCCAGTGTGGGCAAGGAAGTCGGCATCTCGCCGTGGCGCGTGGTCACGCAGCGCATGATCGACCAGTTCGCCGACGCCACCGACGATCACCAGTTCATCCACTGCGACCCGGAGCGCGCCAAGCGCGAGACGCCGTTCGGCGGCACCATCGCGCACGGCTTCCTGTCGCTGTCGCTTTTGTCGGCGATGACCTTCGAGACCATGCCGCCGCTCGAAAACGGCAAGATGGGGGTCAATCATGGTTTTGACACGCTGCGCTTCCTGGCGCCGGTGAAGACCGGCGCGCGCATCCGCACCCATTTCGTGCTGGCCGACGTCAAGGTCAGGCCGTCGGGCTGGGTGCAGACGGCGCATGACGTGACGATCGAGATCGAGGGCTCGAAGAAGCCGGCGCTGACCGCGCGCTGGCTGACGCTGACCCTGCTCGAGCGTCAGCCTGAGACGGCATGAGCGATCCGAACGCTCTCGACCAGAAAGCGCTCGCCCCCTACCTCGAGGCGGAAATCCCCGGTTTTTCCGGACTTGCCGCGATCGAAAAATTCAAATCCGGGCAATCGAACCCAACCTATCTCCTGACCGCGCGAAGCGGCCGCTATGTGCTGCGCGCCAAGCCGCCGGGACCGTTGCTGAAATCGGCGCACCAGGTCGATCGTGAATTCACCGTGATGAAGGCGCTTGCCGGCACCGCCGTGCCAGTGCCCGACATGCTGCACCTCTCGGCCGAGGATTCGCCGATCGGCCGAATGTTCTACGTCATGGGCTTCATCGACGGCCGCATCTTCTGGGATCCGGCGCTGCCGGAAGCGTCGGGCAATGAGGACCGCGCGGCAATCCATGACGCCATGAACGCAACCCTCGCCGCCCTGCACGATGTCGATGTCGAGGCGGTGGGGCTCGGCGATTTCGGCCGGCCGGGCAATTATTTCGAGCGGCAGCTGGCGCGCTGGACCAGCCAGTACCGCGCCTCGGAGACCGGCGCCATCGCCGACATGGACCGGCTGATTGCCTGGCTGGAAACACATATGCCTGCCGACGATGGCCGCGTCTCGCTGGTGCACGGCGACTACCGGCTGGACAATCTGATCTTCGCGCCCGATCGGCCAAAGGTGGTGGCGGTGCTCGACTGGGAACTGTCCACGCTCGGCCACCCCTTCGCCGACATCGCCTATCAATGCATGCAATGGCGTTTGCCGCACGCCTCGGGCTTTCGCGGCCTGGGCGGCATCGATCGCGCCGCGCTCGGCCTGCCCTCGGAGGAGGACTATGTCGCCGCCTATTGCCGGCGGCGCGGGCTGGATGGCATCGGCAACTGGACGTTCTTCCTGGCCTTTTCCTTCTTCCGGCTGGCCGCGATCTGCCAGGGTGTCTACAAACGCGCGCTGGACGGCAACGCCTCCAATCCGGAAAAGGCCAGGACCTATGGCGAGGCGGTAAAGCTGCTTTCGCATCTTGCCGTAAAACTGATCGACAAGCACACGTGATGGGGAGACGTGATGGGGCGCTTTGAGGGAGCGACGGTGCTGATCACGGGTGCCGCCGGCGGATTAGGAAACGGTGCGGCCAAAGGCTTTGCCGCGGAAGGCGCGCGGCTGGTTCTCTCCGACATGAACGAGGCTGCGCTCGAAAGCCTTGCCGCGACGCTTGGCCCGCAAACAGCGATCCTGGCCGGCGATATCTCGGACGAGAAACTATCCGAGGATCTGGTTGAGCTGGCAGTGAAAAAATTCGGACGCCTGGATGTCGCCATCAACAATGCCGGCATCGTCCAGAGCTTCGTGCGGCTGCCGCAAGTGGCGTCGGACGAGGCCCGCCGCGTGCTGGAGATCGACTTGCTCGGCGTCTTCTATGCGATGAAGCATCAGATCCCGCGGATGGAACGACAGTTCAAGGCAACCGGCAAAGGCGGCGCCATCGTCAACATCGCTTCGGTTGCCGGGCTGGTCGGTGCACCTAAGCTCTCGGTCTACGCCGCCGCCAAGCACGGCGTCGTCGGGCTGACGAAATCGGCGGCGGCCGAATACGCCACAAAGGGCGTTCGCGTGAACGCCATCTGCCCGGCCCACACTCGAACGGCGATGGTGGCCGGGTTCGTCCGCATGTCCGGCGCGCCGGAGGCCGATGCGCTTGCCGAATTGACGCGCGGCGTGCCTATGAAGCGCGTCGGCGAAGTCGACGAGATCGTCACCGCCATCCTCTTCGCCGCCGATCCCGCCAATTCCTTCATGACCGGTCATGCGCTGGCCGTGGACGGTGGCGTCGGCGCGGTCTGAACATATCGTTGGGGGAACCAACCACGCCCTTGTCCGTTTTCGTACAGCGTATATAATTTAGCCAGGCATCAACCAACCAAAGGCAGGCAGGCAGTGCCGCTGAGCGTCCAGAAGCGCCGCGAAAAACACAAGGCTGAACTGCGCGGCGAGCTTGTCGAGGCCGCGCACAAGCTCGTCCAGGAAGAAGGCTACGAAGGCCTGACCATCCGCAAGCTGGCCAAGCGCGTCGGCTACGCGCCGATGTCGGTCTATTCCTACTTCGCCGACAAGCAGGACATCCTCTTCGCGCTGGCCGAGGACGCGTTCGAGACGCTGGCCCGGCGTATCGAGGAGCATCCGTCCGACGATCCTATCGAGGCATTGCAGGCGGTCATGACGGAATATGCCGCCTTCGGGCTCGGCAATCCCAACGAATACCGCACCGTCTTCATGACCGAAAAGACCAGGCCGCCGGAAGGCAAGACCTTCGCCGAGATGGAAGAAGGCAACCCGGCGATGAAAGTGCTGATCAGCCGGGTCGAGGCCTGCGTCGCCGCCGGCAAGCTCAAGGGCGATCCGCGCGCCATCGCCACCATGCTGTGGGCAGTGGGCCACGGCACGATCTCCTTGCTGATCACATTCCCCTTCTATCCGTTCGGCGATCCACAGGCTTTCGTGAAGCGGATGTGCGACTCCACCCTGGCTTCGCTAAGCATGCAGGACGTGCCGCCGCTGACCGAGACCCCGGTCAACTGCTGACCGTCGCCTCCTTCCTTCCCGAATTTCCCCATCACCCATTCCCCGCCGAAAACGGGGCGAATTTTGTGGTTAACAAAAATCTAACGTACGTGTACGATTTCCCCTTGAACTTCGCGATCGGCAGGCGTATTTGTACGGCGTATCGTACATGTACGAATAAAAATTGACCGTCGAAAACGGAGACCGACAATGAAAAAGACAATCCTCACCCTCGCCGCCGTGCTGGCACTTTCGGGCTCGGCGTTTGCCGCCAGCGCTACCCAGCCGGTCAAGCAGGCGCCGGCCGCGACCTGCGTCGACGCCAGGACCCATGTGAAGCTTGATTGCAGCGCGACGGGGTCGATCGAAAAGACGACCAGCTCGACCCAAAGCAAGGGCCCACGGGTTGGCATCGACATCAACCCCTGGATCGTCCCGAGCTTCTGAAGCAATTCCAGGACAAGTGTGAAACGGTTTTCCGTCCGGAATTGCGTCAAGACAAAGAGTCTGCAAAAGAACTTCAGGCGATCGCCAGCGGTCGCCTGGCAGTTGAACTTTCGAACGCCGCGTCGATCAGTTTCTGCATGTCGGCCGCACGTCGGAAGGACGGATCGCCGTTGCGGCCGGCGTCGAGAGCCTCGGCAAAACGCCGGGCGTTGCGCTTCACGACCGGCAAGGACAGCGTTCGCCAGCGCTGCTGGTCGATATCCTTGCCCAAGCAAACCGACAGGTGCGAAACCTTGCCGTCGGTTTCCACCTTGATCGCGCCCTTGGTGCCGTGCATGGCCAGCGACAGCTCGTTGGTGTTGCCGGTCATGTAGCGGCTCGCAACGATCGTGGCGAGCGCACCCGATGTCATCCGCGCCGTGATCGCCGCGCTGTCATTGGCATCCAGCACATAGTCGCCGATCCGGTCTCCCTCGGCCTTCGGAAAGGTCACCAGATCGGCATGCAGGCTGACGATATCGTCGGCCGCGCCGTAGGTGGCGAAGTCCAGGATATGGATGCCGACATCGCCGAGAACGCCTGTCGAGCCATGCCGGCTCGACAGGCGCCACAGCCATTTGTCCTCCACCAGCCAGTCACCCCACGACTTGCTGACCAGCCAGCTCTGCCGGTAGCTCGCCTCGACATGGCGCAATTCGCCGATCTCGCCGGCCTGCACCATGCGTCGCGCTTCCTGGATCGCCGGTGAATTGCGGTAGGTCAGGTTGACCATGTTGACGACCCCGGCCGCCTCGGCGGCCTCCGTCATCGCCAGCGCATCCGCATGGTTCGGCGCCAGCGGCTTTTTCGCAGAAGACATGTTTTCCGGCGGCAAGCAGCGCCAGCGTCGTCGCCTTGTGCGCGCCATCCGGCGTGGCGTTGATGGCGGCGTCGAACTGACCCCAGGCGATCGCCGCTTCCAGGCTCTCGAAAAAGTCACCGATCTTGTTGGCGGCAGCGAAAGCTTCCGCCCGGCCCGGCACCTGGTCGACACAGGCGACGATCGTGCAGCCTTCGATCTTGGCGAATTCCTCGACATGATGCCCGGCGATGCCGCCGGTGCCGAGCAAAAGCAGACGGTGCATCAGCCCAAACCCCCGATCAACCAAGGCCCTTGTCGCCATCGGCATGCAGGCGCAGCCCCTTCTGGACGATCTTCTCCTTCGCCGCGTGCGTCGGCACGTTCGGCGCATTGGTGATCCCCGACCATGCCGGCGCGGGATTGCGTGCCCAATGGACGGCGTTGCGCAGCACCTGCTGCACGCCCTCATTGTGATAGATCGGATAGGTCTCGTGGCCCGGCGAGAAGTAGAAGATCCTGCCGGCGCCGCGCTGGTAGGTCAGGCCGGACCGGAACACTTCGCCGCCCTCGTACCAGGAGACGAACACCGTCTCCATCGGCTCCGGCACCGCGAAGGGCTCGCCATACATTTCCGTCTCGCCGATCTCCAGGCACTCGCCGATGCCCTGGGCTATGGGATGGCCGCGATTGATCGCCCATACCCGCTCGCGCTCACCAGCCTCGCGCCATTTCAGCGAGCAGGGCGTGCCCATCAGCCGCTTGAAGATCTTCGAGTAGTGGCCGGAATGGAGCACGATCAGCCCCATGCCTTCCCAGACCCGTTTCTGCACCCGCTCGACGACCTCGTCCTTGACCTCGCCATGCGCGGCATGGCCCCACCACAACAGGACCTCGGTGGCGGCAAGACGCTTTTCGCTCAAGCCGTGCTCGGGCTCCTGCAAGGTGGCGGTGGTCGCCTCGATGCCCTTGTCCTGGTTCAGCGCCGCGGCGATGGTGCCATGCATGCCCTTGGGGTAGAGGTCGCGCACGGCTGCGTTGGTCTGCTCGTGGACGTTCTCACCCCAGACGACGGCTTTTATCGGCATTTTTCATCTCCCAAAGCGCTTTAAATAGCCGATAAGGCGGGATGTTGGGAAGATGGCGCTTCAGCGAAACTGGGGAAATCAGGGCTTGCGGCTCTTGCGCCCGGGCACGGTCTTGGCCTTTCCCGGTCTTGCGGGAGCCCCGGGAATGGCCGTTCCGGTGATCGATATCGGGTCGCTGGCCGGGAACGTGTCCTCCAGGCCTTCTTCAAGCTCCTGCTCGGCGCTGGGCTCTTCGCTTTGCTCGTGCTCCAGGGAGCGTACGGCCGGCGACTTCTTGACCTGTGATTTCGGCGCGGATTTCGACGGCATCGGCTTTCTCCCTCGGCTTGCCCAGGAGAACGGCCCGCTGCCCTGAACGTTCCTGACCGCGTCAGCCGGAACCCCGGCTGTTCGGATCAAGCCGCCGCGTCGCGCGCCGCCTCTGAAAGGAAAGTAAAGACATAGTCCGAGAAGGAACGCCAGCACTCGACCCGGAAGTCATCTGGCGCTTTGCGCAACAGCACGATCTCGGTCTTGCCCAGGATGGTCCGCGATGCCGCCCCCACGGGGAAGGCATCGAGGGACAGGTCCTGCGGACAGCCCGCATTGATCGTCGCGACCGCCCCTGCGCCAGTAACGCCAATCGCGATGTTGCGATGCGAGATGCCCACCGCTGAATGCAGTGCGGTGACATCGGCGCGATCGGCGAGCGGATCGTTGCCGGCTTCGTCGATAACCAGCCATTCGTCGGGGCCGAGCCACAGCGCGGTGCGCCCCGCCTTCGAAGCGGAAGTCTTCTGTTGTTTCGGCAAGGTCACGCCAAGCGCCTTCGAAAGCGCCGCAACGGAGGCCTCGGGCGCGCGCAGCGACATGCGCTCGGCTGGCGGCAGCACCTCAACCTTGACGTTGGTCGCGGAGGTCGTGCGTCCCGCCAGCGCCGGTCGGCGCTGGACCGAAGGCGGCGCGACCGGTGTCTTTGCAGCAGCCTTAGCCATTGAGGCGCCCTCCCGTCTCGTCGAAGAACACCATGCCGGTAACCTCCACTTCGATCACTCCGTTCGGCATCGGCACATAGAGCGTGTCGCCCATCCGGTCGCGGCCGCCGGCAACCAGCGCCAGCGCGATCGAGCGACCGCAGTTTTCCGACCAGTAGCTGGAGGTGACGTGGCCGATCATCTTCATCGGGATCGCCTGCTTAGGATCCTCGACGATCTGCGCGCCTTCCTCCAGCACCACCTTCGGGTCCTTGGTCTTCAGGCCGACCAGTTGCTTGCGGCCCTTGGCGACCAGATCGGGACGCGTCAGGCCGCGAATGCCGACGAAGTCAGCCTTCTTCTTGCCGACCGCCCAGTCCAGCCCCGCATCGTTCGGCGTCACCGTGCCATCGGTGTCCTGGCCGACGATGATGTAGCCCTTTTCGGCGCGCAGCACGTGCATTGCCTCGGTGCCGTAGGCGGCAGCACCGTGCTTCTGGCCCTCGGCCCAAAGCGCTTCCCAGACGGCCTGGCCATAGTCAGCGGGAACGTTGACCTCAAAGCCGCGCTCGCCGGTGAACGACATGCGGAACAGCCGGGTGGGAACGCCACAGATCTTGCCTTCGCGCACCGACATATGCGGCAGTGCCTCATCGGACATGTCGATGCCTTCGACCAGCCGCGCGATTATGTCCCGCGACTTCGGCCCCTGCACCGCAATGACCGCCCACTGCTCGGTGATCGAGCTCAGCCAGACATTGAGATGCGGGAACTCGGTCTGGAGATAGTCCTCCATGTGGTTCATCACGCGCGGCGCACCACCGGTGGTCGTCGTCACATGGAAGCGGTCGGGCGCCAGCCTGCCAACGACGCCGTCGTCATAGATGAAGCCGTCCTCGCGCAGCATGATGCCATAGCGGCAGCGGCCGGGCTCCAGCTTCTCCCACGGATTGGTGTAGAGCAGTTCCATGAACTTGGCCGCGTCCGGTCCGACGACTTCGATCTTGCCGAGCGTCGAGGCATCGAACAGGCCGGCCTTGGTGCGAACAGCGACGCATTCGCGGTCGACCGCTGCGTGCATGTCTTCGCCAGCCTTGGGGAAATACCAGGCGCGCTTCCACTGGCCGACATCCTCGAACACGGCACCTTGTGCCTCTGCCCAGGGATGGATTGCCGTCTTGCGCGTCGGGTCGAACAGCGGTCCACGCGCATGGCTGACGATCGAGCCGAAGGTGACAGGCGTGTAAGGCGCTCGGAAGGTTGTCAGCCCGACTTCCGGGATCGGCTTGCCGAGCGTCTCCGCTGCAATGGCCAGGCCGTGCATGTTGGAGGTCTTGCCCTGGTCGGTCGCCATGCCGTTGGTGGTGAAGCGCTTGACGTGCTCGATCGAGCGCATGCCCTCATGCACCGCCTGGCGGATGTCCTTGGCGGTGACGTCGTTCTGGAAATCGACGAACGCCTTCACCGTCGTGTCCGGCCCGGCGCCGGGTGCCGCGCCCAGCATGCCACGCGACCAGCTCTCCGAGGCATCGACCTTCGGCTTCGTACCCCTGGCGGTTTTCGCGCCGGCGTCCCTGGCCGCCTTGGCGCCCGCCGCATAGGCTTCGTCGACACTCGCCGACAGCCCGTCGGTGCCGTTGCAGGCGCCGACCGAGACGCAGTCCTGCGCATAGGTGCCGGGCACGAAGCGCTTCGTCTCGTCGTTGAAGGCGACCTTGCCGCGCGACTGCGAGAAGAGATGCACCGACGGCGTCCAGCCGGCCGACATCAGGATCGCATCGACCGGGATGGTGCGTTCACCGCCGCCATTCTTCGGCTGCACGGTCATCGACGACACCCGCAGCTTGCCGCCGGCGCGGATCACCGCGCGGCCGAAATTGACCTCGATGCCCTGCGCCCTCGCCTCGTCGATCACCGGCCCGGTTGGATGATCACGCAGATCGACGATAGCCGCCACGTTGACGCCCGCCTTCTTCAGGTCGATCGCCGCCGCGTAGGCGGAATCATTGGCGGTGTAGACGCCGACATTTTTGCCGACCGCGACGCCATAATGATTGAGATAGGTGCGCGCCGCACCCGCCAACATGATGCCCGGACGGTCGTTGTCGGCGAACACCATGTGGCGCTCGATGGCGCCGGAGGCCAGCACGACGCGTTTCGCACGCACCTGCCACAACCGCTCGCGTGGCAAATCGTGGCCTGGAGCCGACAGATGATCGCTGACGCGCTCGACCAGCCCGACGAAATTCTGCGCGTAATAACCAAAAGCAGTCGTGCGCGAGAGCACACGGACATTATCCATCGCACTCAGCCTGGCGATTGCCGCCTGCGCCCAGGCATAACCGCCCTGGCCATCGATCCTGGCGCCGTTCTCGAAACGCAGGCTGCCGCCGAAGTCTGCCTGTTCGTCGGCCAGGATGACGCGCACGCCGGTCTCTGCCGCGGCCAATGCCGCCGCGATGCCGGCCGCGCCGCCGCCCAGCACCAGCACCTCGCAATGCGCGTAGCGCGATGAATAATGGTCGGGATCAGGCTTGTCCGGGGAAACGCCGAGACCGGCCGCGGCGCGGATCTTCGGCTCGTAAAGGCTCTTCCAGGCCGCCTTCGGCCACATGAAGGTCTTGTAGTAGAAACCGGCCGAAAACATCGGCGAAGCGATGTTGTTGACCGCGCCGACGTCGAAGGACAGCGACGGCCAGCGGTTCTGCGACTGCGCGGCAAGCCCGTCATAGAGCTCCTGCACGGTCGCCCGCACGTTCGGCGTCTTGCGCGCCGCGTCTCGCTTGATCTCAACCAGCGCGTTGGGCTCTTCCGCGCCCGCTGACAGGATGCCGCGCGGACGGTGATACTTGAACGAGCGGCCGACCAGATGGACGCCATTGGCAAGCAGTGCCGAAGCCAGCGTGTCGCCCTCGATGCCGGTGTAGGACTGGCCGTCGAAGCTGAAACGCGCGGTCTTGGCCTGCTTGAGGCGGCCGGCACCGGAAATGCGGAACGAACCGCTCATTTGGCAACCAATTCGTTGGAGTTTTTGGGCAGCTTCGACGGCTTCGGCTCGCCGGCCTTGTAGGTCATGATAAACTTGTCGGTGATGGTGTCGCGCACGGCATTGAAGAAGCGGGCGCAGCCATGCATGTGCCGCCAGCGCTCATAGATGATGCCCTTGGGATTCGAGCGGATGAAGAAGAATTTTTCGAAGTCATCGTCGCTCTCGCCCGCCATGTTCGCGGAGCGCGCGATATGCGCCTCGCCAGCGTTGCGGAATTCGAGTTCCGGACGCTCTTCCTCGCAATAGGGGCAACGGATGAGAAGCATTTGGTTTGTTCCTACAATTCGCCGTAGCCGACATGGGCGCCGGCCGGTTGATCGCAAAGCCGCTGGCCCAGCGACGCGAACGGCGCGACGAGCCGGATGCGCTCCTCGACGCTTGCGGACGGGCGAAACAGGTCGCGATGCACCATGTTACCTAGGGTCAGCTGCATTGGATCAGTCGTGACGATGACGCTGCGCGGCTTGAACGGCTGGTCCTCCGCGAAGCCGTCAGGCCTGGCTTCGAAGAACATCACGATCCTCTGTCCGCCGCTCCACACGCAGGCCAGCACGCCGTTGTCCACGGAAAACGGCCAGCCGGCCTCGTTCCCCGCGCGGCTGATCGGCTGCGTGCGCACCTCGGCCGCCGAGGGAAAATGGAACATGCCCTGCTCCCCCGCCAGCACCAGCGGCACGGCGACAGCCATCTCGGCCATCATCATCAGTGCGCCACCGCCGCCGCCGCCGCCTCGTCGATGAGGCGGCCGGTACGGAAGCGCTCGATGGTGAAGGGCGCGTTGATCGGGTGCGGATCATCCTTGGCGATGGTGTGGGCAAAGACATGGCCCGAACCCGGCGTCGCCTTGAAGCCGCCTGTGCCCCAGCCGCAATTGACGTAGAGGCCGGGCACCGGCGTCTTGGCCAGGATCGGCGAACGATCGGGCGTCACGTCGACGATACCGCCCCACGAACGCAGCATCTTCATGCGCGTGAAGATCGGGAACATCTCGCAGATGGCGTCGAGCGTATGCTGCAATATGTGCAGGCCGCCGGTCTGCGAATAGGAGACATATTGGTCCGTGCCGGCGCCGATCACCAGTTCGCCCTTGTCGGACTGCGAGATATAGGCGTGCACCGTGTTCGACATCACCACGCAGGGAACCACCGGCTTGACCGGCTCCGACACCAGCGCCTGCAGAGGATAGCTTTCCAGCGGCATGCGCACGCCGGCCATGTTCATGATGACGGAGGAATGGCCGGCGGCAACGACGCCGACCTTCTTGGCGCCGATGAAGCCGCGCGTCGTGTCGACACCCATGACCGCGCCGTTCGGCGCACGCTTGACCCCGGTGACCTCGCAGTTCTGGATGATATGGACGCCGCGCGCCGAGGCGCCGCGCGCATAACCCCAGGCGACCGCATCGTGGCGCGCCGTGCCGCCACGACGCTGCAGCGCGGCACCCACGACAGGATAGCGCGCATCCTTGGAGGTGTTGAGCGGCGGGCAGAATTCCTTCGCCTGCTCCGGCGTCAGCCATTCATTGTCGATGCCGTTCAGCCGGTTGGCGTGGACGTGGCGCTTGAGCACCTGGACGTCGTGCACATTGTGGGCGAGCATCATGACGCCGCGCGCCGAATACATGACGTTGTAGTTGAGCTCCTGGCTGAGCCCGTCCCACAGCTTCAACGCGTGATCGTAGATCCCGGCGCTCTCGTCATAGAGATAGTTGGAGCGGATGATGGTGGTGTTGCGGCCGGTGTTGCCACCGCCGAGCCAGCCCTTTTCAATCACCGCCACATTGGTGATGCCGTGCACGGTGGCGAGATAATAGGCGGTGGCCAGGCCATGGCCGCCGGCGCCGACGATGATGACGTCATATTCCTTCTTGGGCTCCGGCGAGGACCATTGCTCCTCCCAGCCCTTGTGGCCGCGCATGGCCTCGCGGGCGATGGCGAATACCGAATATTTTTTCAACGTCCTGGCCTCGCAAATGGCGGCAGGGCGTTCACTCAGCCCCGGCGCGCGAGGTGTATCACTAGCGAAACGGCGCTGCCACCCTTGCGCTGTTTGCGACGGCGCTTGCCGTTTTGCGCCGCCGCCGATCGACATGGCGAAAATCGCTGGGATCAAGCCTCGCCGATCACCTTCGCAGCTTTCGGGTGGCTGCCGCGGCGCTCATTTGCGACGAGCCATCCGATCGCTGGCAGGGCCGGCACGAAAATCAAGGAATGCACGCATGCCCGCACTCGCCAACAAGATCGCCATTGTCACCGGAGCCAGTTCCGGCATCGGCCGCGCCACCGCAAAGCTCTTTGCGGAGGAAGGTGCCAGGCTTGTCGTCGCCGCGCGGCACCAAGGAGAGCTCGACGCGCTTGTCGAAGAGATCCGCGAGGCCGGCGGCTCGGTGGTCGCGCTCGCCGGTGACGTCACGCAGGAACCCTATGCGAACGCGCTCGTCGAGCTTGCGCTCGACAGCTTCGGCGGGCTCGACATCGCCTTCAACAATGCCGGTTCCGTTGGCCTGATGGGTGGGATTCCGGAGATGCTGTCCAAGACATGGCACGAGACGATGGACACCAACCTGACGAGTGCCTTTCTCTGCGCCAAACACCAGATACCGGCCATGCTGGATCGCGGTGGCGGATCACTCATCTTCACTTCCAGCTTTGTCGGCAGAACCGCCGGCATACCCGGCATGGCCGCCTACGCGGCAGCCAAGGCCGGGCTGATCGGGTTGACGCAGGTACTGGCCGCCGAATACGGACCAAAGGGGCTACGCGTCAACGCGCTGTTGCCCGGCGGCACCGACACACCGGGCGCCACAACCACCACACCGGAGGCCCGGGCTTTCGTCGAAGGCATCCATGCCCTGAAGCGCATGGCGCGGCCGGAAGAGATTGCCCGCTCGGCGCTTTATCTCGCTTCCGACGCGTCAAGCTTCACCACGGGAACCGCGCTGTTTGCCGATGGCGGCGTTTCGATCAACCGGACGTGAAGCGTTTGGCGGTCGGGGCGACGCCGGCAATCGACAATGTCGTAAAACCGGCCTTGCTTTTTCGGCGTGATTTGGCGATTCCGTTTCTTCGAAGACTTCTGTTCGAGGACGAGCGGGAAACATGCTGCTGATCAGAACCTATGTCGCTCAGAGCCCAATCGAGGGTGTCGGCGTGTTCGCCGCCGAGCCGATCCGCAAGGGCGCGTCGATCTGGCGGCTGGATCCGGACTTTGACCGGCTGATCTCGATGGACAAATATGAGGCCGCGCCGCCGCATCTCAAGGAATTGCTCGACAGATATGCCTATCCGAGCCCCGATCGTCCCGGCTTCATGGTCTATGAAGTCGACAACGGGCGCTTCATGAACCATGCTGGAAATCCGAATACGGACTTTTCGCGGTATGGCGGGGCAACCTCTACCCGTGATATCGCTGCCGGCGAGGAAATCACCTGCGACTACGGTGAGTTCTTCGAGGATTTCGAGCGGCTTCATCTCGCGACGGCCTAGCCACAGCGAGGGACTGGGCGGCGAACCGCACCCTGATTTGGCCGATGCATTCGATTCCACTGTGGACAGCGCGTCCCGATTCTGCTATCAGCCGCCACAATTCGTGGTGTAAACCGCTGCGGAGGCTAGGTGACTATGGCCGCCTGCCTGATGATATCAAACCCGAAAGACAGGATTGCCCGTGCAGGTACTCGTCCGCGATAACAATGTTGACCAGGCGCTTCGCGCTCTCAAGAAGAAGATGCAGCGCGAAGGCATTTTCCGTGAAATGAAGATGCGTGGTCACTACGAGAAGCCTTCCGAGAAGCGCGCCCGTGAAAAGGCCGAAGCCGTTCGCCGCGCCCGCAAGCTGGCCCGCAAGCGCGCACAGCGCGAAGGCCTGCTGCCGATGACACCGCGCCCGGTTGCCGCTGGTGCTGCCGGCGCTGCTGGCGCACCGCGTCCGCCGCGGTTCTAACGCCAATTTTTCGTCCTTTTCGAAGGATACCAAGGGTGGCGCGATGCGGAATCGCCGCCACCTTTTTGTTTAGAGCGACGTGGCTCCATTTGGACGCACAACGGACGCTCTGACATTTGCGATGACATCGAACCGGCCCGGAGGGGGGAGCCGGAGCTGAGCGACGCGGCGTAGCGAGGACAGGGCAGACATGAACGCAATCACCGTAGAGCGCAGGGTCGCATTTCGCGGCTTCGCCCTGACGGCAGTCCTGCTTTCAGGACTGGCCCTTGCCGGCTGCCAGACGAACAACCCGAACGGCGAGTTCAACAACATCGACAAGGCGCAAGGGTCCAGCGAGAACATCTCGTCGCTGTCGGCGGTGATCCAGCGCAGTCCCCAGGATCCGGAAGGCTACAATGTGCGCGGCTCGGCCTATGGCCGTGGCGGCCAGTATCAGGCCGCACTGAAGGACTTCAACACCGCCATCCAGATCAACCCGAATTTCTATCAGGCCTATTCGAACCGCGCCCTCATCCAGCGCTTCCTCGGCAATCAGACGGCCGCGCTCGATGACTACAACAAGTCGATCCAGATCAACGGCAATTATGATGCCGCCTATATCGGCCGCGGCAATCTCTATCGGAAGGCCGGCCGCACCCAAGACGCTTTCAACGATTTCCAGAAGGCGATCCAGCTCGATACGACCGACGCGCGCGCCTATCACAATCGTGGCCTGATCTATCAGAGCCAGGGCCAGCACGCCTACGCCATCGAGGATTTCTCGACCGCCATCTCACTGGCGCCGGACGCGGCCGAGCCGTACAACGGCCGCGGCCTGTCCTATCTGGCGACAAATGATGTGGACAACGCCTTCGCCGACTTCAACATGGCGATCAAACTCGACGGCAATAACGCCGAGGCATGGGCCAACCAGGGCCTCGTCTACGAGAAGCGCGGCGACAAGGCCAAGGCGGCGAAATCCTATCGCGAGGCCGTCCGCCTTGATCCCACTTACCAGCCGGCCAAGGACGGCCTGGCCCGCGTCAGCTGATCAAAACTGTTGCCAAACGGCCGCTTCCGCGGCCGGTCCGATGCAGCTTCGGTCCCTCCGATAACGCTCCATTAACTGTCGCCTTGATCGCGCCCAATTTTCGGCGGAACGGTCCGGACGCTTAGCCGTTATTAAAAGCAATTTGCGAAAGGACCCTCCCATGATCAAGAAACTCGCCTGTGCCGCGGCGCTCGCCACGGCAGTGTTCGCCGCTGCGCCGGCCAGCGCCGGCAAGCTGCAACTCGGCACACTCGACTGCACGATCGACGGCGGTGTCGGCTATATCATCACCTCCAACAAAGGCGTGTCCTGCGTCTTCCGTCCGCATCACGGCGGCCCCTCGGAAGTCTACACCGGTGTTATTTCGAAGCTCGGCGTCGATGTCGGCCAGACGCATCAGGGCCAGTTGATCTGGGCGGTGCTGGCGGCAACGAGAGACCGCAACGGCGGTGATCTCGCCGGCAACTACTACGGCGTGAACGCCGAGGCCACCGTCGTCACCGGTGGCGGCGCCAATCTGCTGGTCGGTGGCTTCAACAGCGCCTTCATGCTGGAGCCGCTCAGCGTCCAGGCCCAGACCGGCGTCAATCTCGCTGTCGCCGTCACCTCGCTCGAGCTGATCCACTCGTTCAAGTAAGCTTCTACGATACCTCTGTCGTTGGGCGCGGAACCGGATAGGATAACCCATCCTGTTCCGCGCCGAATGATTTGGGGTACCGACATGAAAAAAGCGACCATGGCCGCCGTCATCATAGCGACGGCGCTTTTCGGGCACGCAAATGCCAAGGATCAAGGCGTCGAGCTCGGCGTGCTCGATTGCGCCATCGGTGGCGGCACCGGCTTCATCTTCGGTTCGACGAAGGATCTGAGCTGCACTTTCAACCCCACCGACAAGAGCTTCGCGCCGGAAGCCTATTTCGGTGTTGTCAACAAATATGGCCTGGACATCGGCACCACCAAACAAACGGTGATGCAGTGGCTGGTGTTGACGCCCATGAAGAACATCTACGCGCCGGGCGCGCTTGCCGGCGATTATGTCGGCGCTAGCGCCGAAGTGACAGCGGCCATCGGCGCCGGCGCCAATCTCCTGGTCGGCGGCTCGTCGCAATCCTTCACGCTGCAGCCGCTCAGCCTGCAGACGCAGACCGGCATCAACCTCGCCATCGGCGTCAGCCAGTTCCAGTTGCGCAGCACCGAGAACTGATCGCGCATTCCCCCGAAAATAGCGCTCCTGAAAATAGCGCTTGAGCTCAACCGCGGTTGAGGTCTTACAAGCCTGCCCCGACTGGAGCGCCGCGCCGGAAGCGCGCGGACAGCTCCGGTGCTTTTGACGCGTGCATGGTCCTGCCGGAAACCGAAGCTGGTTTTCGATAGCGGGCGCCGGTGCCGCGACATGAAAAGTCGGGGGAAGTGGAATGACTGACATCAGCACGAACAGGGTTGACTGGCGCGCCTTGTGGGCGAGCGGCGACCTGGCCCGCTTCTGCTTCATCAGCCTTGGCATATTGCTGCACGCCACCAACGAGACGATGGTGGCGACCGTGATGCCTGCCATGGTCGGCGAACTGGCCGGCGTGCAACTGGTCGGCGTGCAACTGGTCGGCTGGTCGCTGGCGATCTATGAACTTGGCGCCATCGTTGCCGGTGCGGCAGCCGGACGGCTGGTGAGCTATGTGGCGCTGCGCACCAACATGGTGGTCGCCGCACTGCTCTACGCGGCCGGCGCCATGATCTGCGCCACGGCGCCTTCGATGCAGCTGTTCCTTGCCGGACGCCTGATCGAGGGCCTGGGCGGCGGTGCGCTGGTGTCGCTGGCCTTTGTTTCTGTCCAGAGGTTGTTTCCGCGCACCATCTGGCCGCAACTCTTCGGCATCATGTCGGCCATCTGGGGCGTTGCCGCCTTCAGCGGGCCGATGCTCGGCGCGATCATGACCGAATTGCTGTCATGGCGCTGGGCCTTCGGCATCTTCACCTTCGGCGGCGGCGCCATGGCGCTGGCAAGCTTCATCGTGCTCAACACGCCGGAGGCAAAGAAGCCTCAAGCCACGGACGGCAAGGCTCCGCCCTTCCCCTTTGCCGCACTCGGCTGCCTTGCGATCAGCGTGGTGCTGATCGCTTCGGCTGGCGTCGACATCGCGCTGCTGCGCTCATCCTTGCTGATGACCGTCGGCCTCATCGGCCTTGCGCTGTTCTTCCGCATCGACGCGCTGAAGCCGCTGTCGCGGCTGTTCCCGTCGCAACTGTTCTCGTGGCGCTCGCCGGTCGGCGCCGGCATGACCATGGTCGCGGCCTTTTCGGTGGCGACCTGCTCCTTCGGCGTCTACGGACCGCTGCTGCTGACCAGCCTGCACGGCATTCCGATCCTGACCACCGGCTACATCATCGCCGCGGAATCCATCGCCTGGTCGATCCTGTCGATCCTCGTTGCCAACGCGCCGCCGCAACGCGAACGTCCGATCATCGTCTGCGGTGCTATGATGATCGCCGCCGGCATCGCCGGCTTCGCCTACACCGTGCCGGCTGGCTCCATTCCCCTGATCCTGCTCTGCGCCCTGCTGCAGGGTGGCGGCTTCGGCATTGCCTGGCCCTTCCTCACGCGCTTCATCGTGGCATCGGCAAGGGACGACGAGCAGACAATCGCTTCCGCCGCCGTGCCGACCATGCAGCGCATCGGCTATGCGGTGGGCGCGGCGCTGACCGGCATCGTCGCCAACGCCAGCGGTTTTTCCGAAGGCCTCAATCGCGAGGCCGCCGCCAGTGTTGCCTCCTGGCTGTTCCTGGCCTTCCTGCCACTCGGCATTGTCGGATGCATGGCCGCCTTGAGAATTTCTTCGACGGCGCTTCGGTCGCGAATGGCGGCGGCAGGTTGAACGCCGCTAAACCACGATCGTCGTCAGCCGCTCCGCGATCAGCCTGGCCAGCCGCGCCGCCACCTCGTCCTTGTTCATCTCCGGCCATTCCTCGACGCCGGCCTTCGACACGATCCGAACCTTGTTGCGGTCGCCGCCCATCACGCCGGAGGACCCAACGCCGCTGTCGTGCGAAACGTCGTTGGCGACGATAAGGTCGGCACCCTTCTTCCTGAGCTTGGCCTCGGCATTGCCGACAAGATCCTGCGTCTCGGCGGCGAAGCCGACGACAAGTGTCGGTCGCTGCGTGTGGTGGCCAACGCCAGCGAGAATGTCGGGATTCTCGACCATCCGTAGCGCCGGTGGTCCCTCGCCGGCCACCTTCTTGATCTTCTCGCCAGACGAATTCTCGGTACGCCAGTCGGCGACGGCGGCAACGAACACACCGGCATCCGCCGGCAGAAGCCGTTCCACCGCGTCCTTCATCTCGGCCGCGGTTTCGACATGCAACGTGGTGACACCAATCGGATCGGCAATGCCGACCGGACCGGAGACAAGGCGCACATCGGCGCCGAGCCGTGCAAGTGCTGCCGCGATCGCATGGCCCTGCTTGCCGGACGAGCGATTGGCGATGTAGCGCACCGGGTCGATCGGCTCATGCGTCGGTCCGGAGGTGACGATGATCCTCCTGCCCGACAATGGCTTCGGCCCGGCGTCGAGCAGCGCCTCGACCGCGGCGACGATCTCCAGCGGCTCGGCCATGCGCCCTTCGCCGGCCTCGTTGCTCTCGGCCATCTCACCCTTTGCCGGTCCCACGAAGACTACGCCGTCCTTCCGCAGCGTCGCGCGATTGCGGCGCGTCGCCGGATGCGCCCACATCCTGGGGTTCATGGCGGGCGCCATCAGCACGGGCTTGTCGGTGGCGATGAGCACGGTGGACGCAAGGTCGTTGGCGTGTCCATTGGCGAGCTTGGCCATCAGATCGGCGGTCGCGGGCGCCACCACCAGAAGGTCGGCCTCGCGCGACAGGCGGATATGGCCGACATCATGCTCGTCGTTGCGGTCGAACAGTTCGGTGAAGACATGATCGGCCGACAGCGCGCCGACCGACAGCGTGGTGACGAATTGCTGTGCCGCTGATGTCATCACCACCCGCACCGCGGCACCCCGCTCGCGCAGCCGCCGGATGAGATCGAGCGCCTTGTAGGCGGCGATGCCACCGCCGATGATAAGCAGGATACGCTTGCCGGAGAGGCTGCCTCGCGACGCGATCTTGCCTGCTGAAGCAGCGATCGGCGCCGCTGCGTGTGAAACGGTCAGTTCGCGAAGCGTTTTCTCGATCTGGTCGATGCGGCCCACCGAACCGGCCTGCCCCTCGACGGCGGCGCGGATCATCACCCTCGCCTGCTCTTCCATGGAACGGTCGTTTTCGGCCGCCAACCGGCGCAGCAACTCCTTGACCTCATCGTCAAGGTTACGGATGGTGATACTGGCCATATGATTGCACTCTGCTCGCCATTGCCGAGTTCAATGATAGCAATGCAATCAGCTTGCGGCAAGTTGCCGAAATGATCGGTCTAGATGATCTTCCAGGCGATGTAGACCAACGTCAGCGCGATCACCCACAACGCCCAGCGCCCGGATCTGCTGTGGCGCGCCTCGGCCTTGCCGATGGCGTTCGCGGTGGTTTCATCAAAGCGCAGCCCGTGCTCGGCCATCAGGTCGATCTCACGCGACAGCCGCTCGGTGCGCGCCGCGAGTTCCGGCACCTGGCGGACCAACGCCAGCATCGCCTTGGCGCCGTCACGCGCATCGACCAGCAGGCCGCGCGGGCCGAGATTGCCGGCGATCCAGTCGCCAACCACCGGCTCGGCGGTCTTCCACATGTTGAAGGCCGGATCGAGCGTGCGCGCCACGCCTTCGACCACCACCATGGTCTTCTGCAACAGGATCAGCTCCGGCCGCGTCGCCATGTCGAACAGTTCGGTCACCTCGAACAGCAGCGTCAAAAGCTTGGCCATCGAGATGGTTTCGGCCGGCTGGCCATGGATCGGCTCGCCGATCGCCCGGATCGCCTGCGCGAAGGCCGCGACATTGTGCTGGCGCGGCACGTAGCCAGCCTCGAAATGCACCTCGGCGACACGCAGATAATCGCGGGTGATGAAGCCGTAGAGGATTTCCGCGAGGAAGCGGCGCTCCTTCTTGCCAAGACGCCCCGCTATGCCGAGGTCGACGGCGACGATGGTGCCGTTGGCCTCGACGAACAGATTTCCCGGATGCATGTCGGCGTGGAAAAAGCCGTCGCGCAGCGTATGGCGCAGGAACGACTGGATGAGGTTGGCGGCGATGGTCTTCAGGTCATGGCCGGCGGCTTCAAGACCGGCGATGTTGTTCATCTTGACGCCGTCGACCCATTCCATGGTCAGCACGTCGCGGCCGGTGCGCTCCCAGTCGACGGACGGCACCCGGAAACCCGGATCATCCCTGGTGTTCTCGCCGAGTTCCGAAAGCGCCGCAGCCTCGAGCCTCAGATCCATTTCGATCTTGGTGGTCTGGGCCAGCGTCTCCGTCACTTCGACGGGCCGCAGGCGACGCGACGACGGAATGTATTTTTCCTGCAGGCGGGCGGCGAGGAAATAGCTTTCGAGATCGTGGAAGAAGCGGCGGCGCACGCCGGGCCGGATGACTTTCACCGCAACCCTGGTGACGGCGCCATCGCGGATGATGTCGGCGGCATGGACCTGGGCAATGGAAGCCGCGGCGACGGGATCGCCGAAATTGACATACAGATCGTCGATCTTGCGTCCAAGCGAAGCTTCGATGGCAGCCACGGCCTCCGCCTTCGGAAACGTGTGCATCTTGTCCTGCAGCATGGCGAGATCGAGCGCCATGTCGTTGCCGACGACGTCCGGCCGTGTTGCCAGGAACTGGCCGAGCTTGACATAGGAGGGGCCGAGCCGAACGACGGCCTTGCCCAGCCGGTCGCTGCGCTCATAGGACAGCGCGCGGCGGCGGGTGAAGAGCCGGGCCACGCGCCAGCCGAATTTCGGCAGGCCGGACAGTTCCTCGCCCGGCAACGCCGCGACGACACCCTCGCGCACCAGCACCCAGCCGGCGCGTGCGAGCCTGAACCCGGCACTGACGGTGCTCATGACCGCACTCCCGCCGGTTTCCTGAACCGGCGTAAGCCATTTCTATCATCAGGAATGCAAGACGCCCTCAAAGCTTCCAGCCCGAATGCAGTGCCGCGATGCCGCCGGAATAGTTGCGGAAAGACACACGGTCGAAGCCGGCGCGGGAAATCATCGCCGCGAAATTCTTCTGGTTGGGGAACTTGGCGATCGACTCGACCAGATAGGCGTAAGGCTCGCCATCGCCGGTAACCATCTTGCCGATCTTGGGAATGGCGTTGAACGACCAGGCCTCATAGGCCTTGTCCAGCAGCGGCATCTCGACCTCGGAAAATTCAAGGCACAGCAGGCGCCCCCCAGGCTTCAGCACACGGAAGGCTTCGCCAAGCGCCACGTCGATGCGCGGCACATTGCGAATGCCGAAGGCGATCGTATAGGCATCGAATGTGGCGTCGGGGAACGGCAGTTCCTCTGCATTGGCCTCGACGAAATCGGTATTGGCGGACATGCCTTTCTTTTCGGCCCGGTCGCGGCCGACGGCCAGCATCGAGCCATTGATGTCGAGAACGGTGGCATGGGCGTGGCCATGGCTTGCCTCGACGATGCGGAAGGCGATATCGCCGGTGCCGCCTGCCACGTCGAGCACACGCCAGCCCTGTCTCTTTGGAGGATTCAGCCCCGCCACCATGGCGTCCTTCCACAGCCGGTGCAGCCCAGCCGACATCAGGTCGTTCATCAGGTCGTAGCGGTTCGCAACCTTGTGGAAAACGTCATTGACCAGGGACTGCTTGTCATCAGCCCCTACACGCTTGAAACCATAGGAGGTTTCCATGCCGCCAGCGGCCGTGGTTCTCTCAACTGACATTTTTCGATCCGTCATAAAATCGGCGGGACCATAGCCGATCACCAGTGCGGGCGCTATTGTTTAAGGAGCGGTGTTCGGCCGCGCTTCCAGGCGGTGGGCTTATGCAACCTGGATCGATCAGACGGGAAGAATGAATGCCTTTGAAAGCGGAACTGCACTGCCACATCGAAGGGGCGGCGGCGCCAGAGCTCGTCATCAGCCAGGCACGGAAATATGGCAAGGACACCTCGCCCTATATCCGGGACGGCTCGTTCGTCTGGCACGATTTCACATCCTTTCTCGCCGCCTATGACTTTTCCGCCGACCTGTTCCGCACGGAAGAGGACTATGCGCGGCTGGCCGACCATTATCTGACGAGCCTTGCCCGCGACGGCGCCATCTATTCCGAAGTCTTCACCTCGCCGGACCACGCGAAAAAAGCCGGGCTGTCGCCCAAGGCCTACACGGACGCGCTCGGCGAAGGCATGGCCCGCGCCAAGGCCAAGACCGGCATCGAGGGCCGCATGATCGTTACCGGCGTGCGCCATGTCGGCGTGGAATCGATCGAGCAGGCGGCGCGCTTCGCGGCGCGCTGCGGCCATCCGCTGGTGACCGGCTTCGGCGTCGCCGGCGACGAGCGGATGGGAGATTTCGAGGATTACGTGCGCGCCTTCGAGATCGCCCGCGAGGCCGGCCTTGGCATCACCATCCATGCCGGCGAACTGATGGGCTGGGAGAGCGTCCAGGCAGCACTCGACCATATCCGCCCATCGCGCATCGGCCACGGCGTGCGCGCCATCGAAAACGCCGACCTTGTCCGGCGCATCGCCGACGAGGGCGTTGTGCTGGAATGCTGCCCCGGCTCCAACATCGCGCTGAAGGTCTTCGACAGTTTTGCCGACCACCCCTTTCCCGCCCTGCAGGCGGCCGGCTGCAAAGTGACGCTCAATTCCGACGATCCGCCCTATTTCTGGACTTCGCTGAAGCGCGAATACGATATCGCCTCCGAGCACTTCTCGATGAACGAGAAGGCGCTCACGGCGGTCACAAGGACCGCGATCGAAGCCGCCTTCGTCGACCGCAAGACGAAAACAGCGCTTCTCGCCCGCCTCAATGGCGCGGCACGCTGAAATCTGTGGTCCGGCGGCCACAGGCGGTTCCTTGGCCGGCGCATAGAAGCTAGGGTCTCTTCAATGAAAGATCAGGAGAGTACCATGAAGGGCGTCACCGTCGTCGACCACCCGCTTGTCCAGCACAAGCTGACCATCATGCGCAAGAAGGAGACCTCGACGGCCGGCTTCCGGCGGCTGCTGCGCGAGATTTCGCTGCTGCTCGGCTATGAGGTCACCCGCAATCTCGAACTGACCACGACAACCATCGAGACGCCGATGGAGACGATGGAAGCGCCGACGCTGGAGGGCAAGAAGCTGGTCTTCGCTTCCGTGCTGCGCGCCGGCAACGGCCTGCTGGAAGGCCTGCTCGACCTGGTGCCGGCGGCCCGCGTCGCCCATGTCGGCCTCTACCGCGATCACGAAACGCTGGAAGCGGTCGAGTATTTCTTCAAGGCGCCGAGCGACCTCGCCGACCGCCTGGTCATCGTCGTCGATCCGATGCTTGCCACCGCCAATTCGGCGATCGCGGCGATCGACAAGTTGAAGGAACGCGGCGCCACCAACATCCGCTTCCTTTGCCTGCTGGCGGCGCCCGAGGGCATCGAGCGCTTCACCAAGGCGCATCCGGACGTTCCCGTCTTCACCGCTTCCATCGACCGCCAGCTCAACGAGAAGGGCTACATCATGCCTGGCCTCGGCGACGCCGGCGACCGCATGTATGGGACCAAATAGCTGTTGTCGAAGCCGACCAGGCGTGGCCATGTTTACCGGTTGTTTACGCAAAGGCGCGGTTTCGGCGCGTGTTAAAGCGCCAAACACCATGTCCGGACTAAGGATCAACCTTCAAAAGGTTGACCCATGCTGCGTACACTTCTCATTTTTGGTGCGTCCGCCGGAATAGCCGCATCGATCCCGATGATCTATCAGTCAAATCCTCAGCTTATCGACGGTCTGCTGAGATCGGCGGTCGCCGCCAGGCCGGCCACGGATACGCAACCGGACGTGAAACTCGCGGCGATACCGGAAAAGCCGGCGATTACGCAGCCGCTCGGCCGCAAGTTCGTGGTCGAGGCGGACGCGCGCGGGCACTTCACCTCGCAGTTCAAACTCAACGGCCGTCAGGTCGACGGGATGATCGACACCGGCGCGACGCTGGTTGCCATCAACACCTCGACGGCACGCAGGATCGGCCTGTCGCTGAACCCGTCCGACTTCACCCGCCAGGTCAACACCGCCAATGGCACGATCAAGGCCGCCGTCGTGACGGTCGACCGGCTGCAGATCGGCAACATCCAGTTGGACGACGTCCAGGCGGTCGTGCTCGACGACAAGGCGCTTCAGAGCAATCTCATCGGCATGAGCTTTCTCACGCGACTCCAGAAATATCAGGTCGAAAACGGCGCGCTGCTGCTCGTTCAGTGATGCGGGCCCTATCTGTTCGTTTGCGCGCGATCTCTGGACAAACGGGGACCGTTTGTCCGAGAAGGCTGGTTCCCACTTTTCGAGGCCACGCTCTAGCCGCGTGGCAGGATCCGCCGGATGACCGACTTGTCCGCGCCCGGCTTCGAGGCTCCGATACTGTAGGCTGAAAGCACGGCCGAAGCCGCCGCCTCGGCATCCGAGACCGTGCGGGCATGGATCAACGCCAGCGCCTCGCCAGCCCGTACCTCCGCACCGATCGGCAACAGCCGGGTGATGCCGACGGCATGGTCTATCTTGTCGTCCGGCCGCGTGCGCCCGCCCCCAAGCCCGACCACGGCAAGCCCGATGTCACGGGTGGCGATGCCCGTGACGAAGCCGTTTCCTGGCGCCTCGACCGTGAACTCCGTGGCTGCCTTAGGCAGGTATTTCTCGGGCTTCTCGACGAAATCGGCGGGACCGCCAAGGGCTGCCACCATGCGGCCGAAGACCGCCGCGGCACTGCCGCTGGCGAGCGTCTCGCTGGCGCGCCGCATGCCGTCCTGGTTGGACGCCACGATCCCGGCTGACTGCAGCATTTCGGCCGCCAGCGCCAGCGTCACATCCTCCAGCCGGCGGTCGCGGAAACGGCCGGTAAGGAAATCCACGGCGTTGCGCACCTCGACGGCGTTGCCGGCTGCGGACGCCAGGGGCTCGTTCATGCCGGTAACCAGCGCCGAGGCGCTGAGGCCGGCACCATTGGCGATCTCCACAAGGCTGTTGGCGAGTGCCGTTGCGTCGCGCGACTTTTCCATGAAGGCGCCATTGCCCACCTTTACGTCGAGCACCAGCGATTGCAGGCCGGCCGCCAGTTTTTTCGACAAGATCGAGGCTGTGATCAGCGGCACGGATTCGACCGTTCCCGTCACGTCGCGGATCGCATAGAGCCGGCGATCGGCGGGCGCCAGATCGGCGGTCTGGCCGATGATGGCGCAGCCGGTTTCCAGCACCGCCTTGCGGAACAGCTGGATATCCGGCTGGCTGGTGTAGCCAGGAATGGAATCCATCTTGTCCAGCGTGCCGCCGGTATGGCCAAGACCCCTGCCGGAAATCATCGGCACATAGGCGCCGCAGGCGGCGACCATCGGCGCCAGCATGAGCGAGACATTGTCGCCGACGCCACCTGTCGAATGCTTGTCGGTGACCGGGCCGGGCAGATCGGACCAGTCAAGAACATCGCCGGAATCGCGCATGGCCAGCGTCAGCGCCACCGCCTCGTCACGGCTCATGCCATTGAAGAACACCGCCATGACGAAAGCGCCGACCTGACCATCCGAGACGGTACCATCCGTCACCCCGCTAATGAGGGACGTAATCTCCTGCACCGACAGTTTCTGGCCGTCACGCTTGCGGCGGATGATTTCCTGCGGAAGCATCAGCTCTCCGGCAATCCGTCGCGGAACAGGCGCTGGAGAATGGTCGCCAGCCGCGCTCCGCCGACCGGCGCCATGTCCTTGGTCTCCTGATGCGAAAGCTCGGCCCCGGTCATGCCGGCGGCAAGGTTGGTGATGACCGAACAGGCGGCCACGCGCAGGCCAAGGAAGCGGGCAAGGATGACCTCCGGCACAGTCGACATACCCACCGCGTTGGCGCCCATGACGCGCGCCATGCGGATTTCCGCCGGCGTCTCGAAACAGGGGCCGGAGAACCACATGTAGACGCCCCTGTGCAGCGCGGTGCCGGTCGCCTTCGCCGCCCGTTCGATCGCCTTGCGGATGCCGGCATCATAGGCTTCGGTCAGGCCGACGAAGCGGCGGTCGCTGGGCTCGCCGATCAGCGGGTTGGTGCCCGAGAAATTGATATGGTCGGTGATCAGCATCACCGAGCCCGGCCCCATGTCCGGATCGACCGAACCGGCGGCATTGGTGAGGATCAGTTTCGTGATGCCGATGCCGGCGAGCACTTCCAGCACCGGTCGCATCGCCGCGGCAACGCCATGCTCGTAGTAATGGGCGCGGCCGGACAGCATCAGCACCGGCGCGCCGGCAAACAGTCCGGCTACCACTTCGCCAGCATGGCCGGTGACGCCGCTCCGGGGAAAGCCCGGCAGGTCGGCGTAGGAGATGCGGATCGGGTGCTCGATCTGCTCGACCAGTCCGCCCAGGCCAGAGCCCAGCACAAGCGCGGTGGCGGGCGCCAATCCGTCCAGCCTTTCGACGAGATGATCCAGCGCCTCTTTCATTTCAAAATGTCGCCCTGGAAACCGTAGGGCAGCATCAGGCCCATGGTCACGGTCTCGACCACGCCGCCATTGTCGCAGAGGTAGAGTTTTGTTTCCGGCCGGCAGAATTCGGCCAGCCGCTGCCGGCAGCCGCCGCACGGCGAGCATTTGGCCATGCGCTCGGCGACAACGGCGATCTCGGTGATCCTGCCGCCGCCGCCCATGATGTAATGGCCAAGCGCCGTGGTTTCGGCGCACCAGCCCTCCGGATAGGAAGCGACCTCGATGTTGGCGCCGGCAAACACACGTCCGTCCTCGGTCCGAAGGGCGGCCCCGACGGGGAATTTCGAATAGGGCGCATAGGCCTTGGCCATGGCGGCCCTGGCCGCTTCGAACAGATCATGGGACATTCTAGTCGTTCTCCACCAGGATCATGTCCGAAAACCGGCTGAGGCTGCGGTTCAGCTTCATGCTCAGCGTTCCTTGACGTAGGGCACGCCGCCGGCGCGCGGCGGAATGGCCTTGCCGATGAAGCCGGCGAGCAGGATGACGGTGAGGATGTAGGGCAGCGCCTGCATGAACTGCACCGGCACCTTGCCGATGATCGGCAGCGGCGTGCCTTGCAGGCGGATCGACAGCGCGTCGAGGAAGCCGAACAGAAGGCAGGCGAACATGGCGTTGACCGGCTTCCACTTGGCGAAGATCAGTGCCGCCAGCGCGATGTAGCCCTTGCCGGCGGTCATGTCCTTCACGAAGCCGCCATTCTGCGCCATCGACAGGTAGGCGCCGGCGACGCCAGTCAGGATGCCCGTGCAGATCAGTGCCCGGTAGCGCAGCCATGCGACAGATATGCCGGCCGTGTCGACCGCCGCCGGGTTCTCGCCGACCGCGCGCAGGCGCAGGCCGAAGCGGGTGCGAAACAGCACCCACCAGGTGAACGGCACCATCAGGAAGGCGAGGTAGACCAGCGCCGAATGGCCGGACAGAAGCTCCGAATAGATCTGCCCCAGGATAGGCACGTCCTTGACCGCGTCGGCGCCGGGCAAGGTGATCGGCGAGAAACGCTCGCCCGCGCCCAGTGCCGGCGTACGCCCGCCCTGCTGGAACCAGGCCTGGCCAAGAATGATGGTCGATCCGGCGGCGATGAAATTGATGGCGACGCCGGAGACGATCTGGTTGCCGCGATGGGTGATCGAGGCGAAGCCGTGCACCATGGCAAAGGCGACCGAGACGAGGATGGCCATGCCGAGGCCGATAAAGGCCGAGTGAAAGACCGCCGCTGCCGCCGCCCCCGCGAAGGCGCCGACCAGCATCTTGCCTTCAAGCCCGATGTCGAAGATGCCGGCCCGTTCCGAATAGAGGCCGGCGAGGCAGGCGAGCAGCAAGGGCACCGACAGGCGGATGGTCGAGTCCAGCGTCTGGACGATGGCGTTGAAGATGTCCATCTCAGGCCCCCTTCCCTTTGACGGCTTCCATGCCGACCGCCCGTGGGCTGAATGAAGCGAACAGCGACTGGATGTAAGGCCGGAACATGTGCTCGAGCGCCCCGGCAAACAGGATGACCAGGCCCTGGATGATGACGATCATGTCGCGGCTGATGGCCGGCATCTCGAAGGCGAGCTCGGCGCCGCCCTGGTAGAGCATGCCGAACAGGATGGCAGCCAGAACGATGCCGACCGGGTGCAGGCGGCCCATCAGCGCCACCGCGATGCCGACGAAACCGGCGCCGCTGACAAAGTCGATCGCGACATTGTGCTGGTCGCCCATCGTCGGGTTGAGCGCCATCATGCCGGCCAGCGCGCCGGAGATCATCATGGCAACGATGATGATGCGTGTTTCCGAAATACCGGCATAGCGCGCCGCCTTCGGGCTGTGGCCATAAGTGCGCATCTCATAGCCGAGCTTGGTGCGCCAGATCAGCACCCAGACCAGGAAGGCCATGACCAGCGCCAGCAGGAAGCAGATGTTGAACGGCGCCGAGCGGATCTTGGCGCCGAACAGTTCGATGATCCAGTTGAGCTTCGGAAGTTCGGCGCCGCCAAGGAAGTTGCGCGTCTGCGGCGCCTGCGATCCCGCGGGTTTCAGGACTCCGACCAGGAGATAGACCATGATCGAGGCGGCGATGAAATTGAACATGATCGTCGTGATGACGATGTGCGAGCCGCGCTTGGCCTGCAGATATGCGGGGATGAGCGCCCACAGCGCACCGACTGCCGCGGAGGCCAGGATGGCCAGCGGAAAAAGCAGCCACCACGGCAGCACGCTGTCGAAGCTCAGGCAGACGACCGCGATGCCGAGGCCGGCTAAATAGGCCTGCCCCTCGGTGCCGATGTTGAACAGGCTGCAATGCGCGGCGACCGCCACCGAAAGCCCGGTGAAGATGAAGGTTGTCGCGTAGAACAGCGTGAAGGCAATGCCCGTGCCCTTGCCAAAGGCGCCTTCGACCAGGATGACGGCGGCGCGGAACGGATTTTCTCCGACCAGCATCACCACGAAACCGGCGACCACGAAGGCGACGAACAGGTTGATCAGCGGGATGAGACCGTAGTCGGCCCAGGCTGGCAGCTTGGCGTATGGGGTGCTCATTGCGCTGCCTCCTGATGCTCGACGCCGGCCATCAGCAGCCCGAGCTCGCCTTCGGTCGCATCGCCGCCGCGTTCGCCGACGATGCGGCCGGCAAACATCACCAGGATGCGGTCGGACAGCGAACGGATCTCGTCCAGCTCGACCGACACCACCAGCACGGCCTTGCCCTGGTCGCGCATGGCGATGAGACGCTTGTGGATGAATTCGATGGCGCCGACGTCGACGCCGCGTGTCGGCTGGCCAACGATCAGCACGCCCGGGTCCTGCTCGATCTCCCGTGCCAGCACGATCTTCTGCTGGTTGCCGCCGGAGAAATTGGCGGTCTTCAGGCGCGGATTGCCGGGGCGGATATCGTACTTCTCGATCTTGTCCTTGGCATCGGCGATGATGGCATCGATGTTGAGGAACGGCCCCTTCAAATAGCGTGGGTCGTCATGATAGCCGAGGATCGAATTCTCGTTCTCCTCGAAGGCCAGCACCAGCCCGACATGATGGCGGTCCTCCGGCACATGGGCCAGGCCACGGTCGCGCAGATCGCCAGGGTCGGCGGCACCGGTGAGGTCGATCGGCTTGCCGTCGAGCATGACCGAGCCGGAGACGGCGCGCCTGATCCCCGAAATCGCCTCGAGCAGTTCGGACTGCCCGTTGCCGGCGACGCCGGCGATGCCGACGATCTCGCCGGCGCGAATGTCGAAGGAGACGTCGTCGACCATGGTGACGCCACGAGAGTCCTTCACCGTCAGGTTCTTGACCGCGAGCTTGACGTCGCCGGCGGCCGCCTCGCCCTTTTCGACCCTGAGCAGCACGCGCCGCCCGACCATCAGCTCGGCCAGTTCCTCGACAGTGGTCTTCTTCGTCTCGCGCGTCGCCACCATCGTGCCCTGGCGCATCACCGAAACCGTGTCGGTGATGGCCATGATCTCGCGCAGCTTGTGGGTGATCAGCACCACCGTCTTGCCCTGGTCCTTCAGCTGCTTGAGGATGCGGAACAGATGGTCGGCTTCGGCCGGCGTGAGCACGCCCGTCGGCTCGTCGAGGATCAGGATTTCAGCGCCGCGATAGAGCGCCTTCAGGATTTCCACGCGCTGCTGCAGGCCAACCGGCAATTCCTCGATGATCGCATCGGGATCGACTTCCAGCCCGTATTCGCGCTCCAGGCGCTCCAGTTCGGAACGCGCCTTGGCGATGCTCTTGTTGAGCAGCGCATCGCTCTCGGCGCCGAGAATGATGTTTTCCAGCACCGAGAAATTATCGACCAGCATGAAATGCTGGTGCACCATGCCGATGCCCTGCGCGATCGCGTCATTGGGTGTCTTGATCGACGCCGGCTTGCCGCCGACGCGGATCTCGCCGCTGTCGGCCTGGTAGAAGCCATAGAGGATCGACATCAGTGTCGATTTGCCGGCGCCGTTCTCGCCGACAATACCGTGGACGGTGCCGCGTGCGATCTCCAGGTTGATGTCGCGGTTGGCGCGTACGGCGCCAAAACTCTTGTTGATGCCAATCAGCTCGATAGCGGCTTGCGCCATGCAGCCTGTCCCACTCTTATTTTTTTATCGCTTGGTCAAAACGCCTAGCATGACGCTCCGCCCGTGCCAATTGGCCGGAGCCGCTGCACTCTCGACAAATCCCTGCGCGCTTGTCAATTTCGAACGTGGCCGAAGCCTTCACATTCGCTAATGTGGCGAATTCGAAATTCGCTCGCTGAGCCGCGGGGCGAATGGAATATGGCTGGCCGCCCGCGACGGGCATGGCGAAGGACCGAGGATTTTGAAATGACCATGCCCGACGACCGGCTGACAATGCTGGAAATCCGTGCTGCGGAGCAGGAAAACACCATCGAGGAATTGTCGGGACAGATCGCCGAGCAGTGGCGGGTGATCGAGCGCATGCAGCGCAAGCTCGACGCGCTGGCCGATCGGTTCCTGGCGCTGGAGGAGCAGGCGGCACCCGACGTGCCGATAACCAAGCCGCCGCACTGGTGAGCACGACGAGGGGGAGCAACGCCAATGGCCAGTGACAGCGACCGCATGGCACGCGCCGGGGACTATGTGCTCGGCCTGATGGACGACAGGGAGCGGCAACGCGCCGAGCGGGATCTGGAACTCGATCCCGCCTTCCGCGACGCCGTCGTGCAGCTCGCCGAGCGCATGCATGTCTTCGATCGCCCGGGCCAAACCGACGGCGAGGAGCGCTGGAAGCTGATCACCCAGCGCATCGCCGAAATGCCGCAGATGCATCTGGACGGTCCCGATACCGACGGCCTGAAACGACCGGTGATCCGTGGCCTGGCCCGATCACCATATGGAATGGGCTTGCACGTCTTCGGGGGCCGGCGTGGGCTGCTGACGGCGCTTGCCCTCATCACGGCTTTCGTGCTCGGCTATATCGCCAGAGGATCATGAGCCGAGCTTGCGCGACATCAGCACCGTCGGTTCGCCGTCCTGGCTGAAAACCTCGACCGTGTTCCAGCCGAGCGCGCTGTAGAAATCACGTGCTTCCCACGTGTAGAGGTGGAGTGTCTCCACGCCCATCGCTAGAGCAAAATCCGAGCGGATAGAATCGATAGGGGTTTCGTTGGGATTGGAAATCTGATTCAGCATATCTGCTGGATTCGGAGGCCGGCATGGCATGGCGAAATCCTTATCGGAAGATTTGCGGGCTCGGGTGGTCGCAGCGGTTGATGGCGGCCTGTCGCGACGGGCGGCAGCGGCGCGATTTGGCGTGGCGGCGGCAAGCTCGGTGCGTTGGGTCCGGGAATGGCGCGAGACCGGAGCCACCTGCGCAAAGCCGCAGGGCGGCGACAGGCGGTCCCACCGCGTTGAAGCGTATCGCGACATCATCCTGGCGGCGATCGAGAGGCGGGTGGACATCACGCTGGTCGAACTCGCCGAGTTGCTGCGACAGGAGCATGGCGCGTCGTTTGCGACGAGCACGATCTGGCGGTTTCTCGATCGTCACTCCATGACCTTCAAAAAAAAAAACGGCGCACGCCAGCGAGCAGGAGCGGCCAGACGTGGCGGCGCGACGAAACGCCTGGTTCGACGCCCAGCCCGATCTTGATCCCGAGCATCTGGTCTTCATCGACGAGACCGGAGCCTCGACAAAGATGGCTCGACTGCGGGGGCGCACGAAGCGCGGGATGCGGTGCCGATCGCCAATCCCGCATGGCCATTGGAAGACGACGACGTTCACCGGCGCCCTGCGCCTCACTGGCATGACCGCGCCAATGGTCCTGGACGGCCCGATGACTGGCGAATGGTTTGTCGCCTATGTCGAGCAGGTTCTCGTGCCGACGCTGCGGCCCGACGATGTCGTGATCCTCGACAACCTGCCGGCGCACAAAAGCGCAGCCGCCCGTGTGGCGATCGAAGCAACCGGCGCAAGGATGATGTTCCTCCCGCCCTATTCCCCCGACTTCAACCCGATCGAGAACGCCTTTTCCAAGCTGAAATCGATTCTACGCAAAGCCGCCGCACGAACCGTCGCGGAATTGTGGGATACCATCAGCGCCGCACTGCCTTGCTTCACACCAACCGAGTGCGCCAACTACTTCGCCGCAACAGGATATGAGCCGGAATGATCAGATTCTGCTCTAGCGCATGTGCTTCAATCGCCCTGACCAGCGCGGCGCCAATTCCTCGACCCCGCTGCCCCACCTCGACAACAAGTCCGGCAAGCCACGGTGTCAGATCATGCGCGGGCTCCAGTTCATGGCGGACCATGAGGCAGGTCCCGACCAACACATCGCCGATCCGCGCCACATAAGCCGCCTCGAACCCGTCACCGGCGAGCAATTGGCGAAGCGCGGCCGCATCCTCCTCAAGCGTTCTCCCGGTCCCCTCGAAGAAGGCGGCCAGGCGCAATTGCGCGACCCCTGCGACATCACGCTCGGTCATGGCTTCAATTGTGGGCTGCATCGCGGTCCTGAAAGGTTGTTGTCACGGGTGGACGGCTCCGCCAGATCCGGCAAAGCAAAACCGCCGGGCTTTCGCCCGGCGGTCTGTAAAGTCATCGCTGAATAGCGCTGCCGATCAGTACGGGCAGGCGTTGTCAGCCGTGTAGTCGTGCACCTTGATCGTGCCGGCAATGATGTCGGCCTTGGCCTTTTCAACAGCGGCCTTCATCTCAGGGGTGACCAGCGCCTTGTTGTTGTCGTCCATGGCGTAGTCGACGCCACCTTCCTTGAGGCCGAGATTCTCGACGCCACCCTTGAAGGTGCCGTTCTTGCCATCCATGAAGGCTGTGTAGACGGCAACGTCGACGCGCTTCATCATCGAGGTCAGCACCTTGCCGGGCTGCAGGCCGTTCTGGTTGGAATCGACGCCGATGCCGAGCTTGCCGGCATCAGCCGCCGCCTGCAGCACGCCGACGCCGGTGCCGCCGGCTGCGGCGTAGACCACGTCGGAACCCTGGTCGATCTGCGTCTTGGCGATTTCGCCGCCCTTGGACGGGTCGTTCCATGCGGCCGGCGTATCGCCGGTCATGTTCTGGATGACTTCGGTCGCTCCGGCCGCCTTGGCGCCGCCGACATAGCCGCATTCGAACTTGCGGATCAGCGGGATGTCCATACCGCCAATGAAGGAGACCTTCTTCGACTTCGATGCCATCGCCGCCATGATGCCGACGAGGTAGGAACCTTCGTTCTCCTTGAATACCAGCGAACGGACATTGGGCAGGTCGACGGCATCGTCGATGATGGCGAAGTTGAGATCGGGATATTCAGCCGCGACCTTCTTCAGCGCATCCTCCCAAGCGAAGCCGGCCATGACGATCGGGTTGTGGCCGTCCTCGGCGAAGCGGCGCAGCGCCTGCTCGCGCTGCGAAGCGTTGGAGACCTCGAACTCGACATAGGGCGTGCCGGTTTCGGTCTTGAACTTCTCGGCGCCATGATAGGCAGCCTCGTTGAAGGATTTGTCGAACTTGCCGCCGAGATCGTAGAGGATGGCCGGCTGGACATCCGCGGCGAATGCCGGAAGAACCATTGCGGTTGCGGCCAGGAGGCCGAGAACGATACGTTTCATGTGATCCACACCCTGTCGGTTATTTTTTCCGTTACGCATCGCCCGACTGCCCGGTTCACAGGCAGGCACGCGACGTCAGGCAGGAGTGTATTTCCCTCCCGCTCGCGGCCAATCTGGCACGGCCCGAAATAAAATTCACGTGGAATTTTGACCTTTTGGAAAAGCATGCCGCCATGGGACGGCGCCACGGTTAATTCCTGCTGTCGGAGGCTTCAGGCTGAAATGGCGGACGGGATTGCGCAGGCGACGCCCGTGCCCTTCATGTTGCAATAGCCATGGGGGTTCTTCGCCAGATATTGCTGATGGTCTTCCTCGGCGAAGTAGAACGCTGGTGCGGCCGCGATCTCGGTAGTGATCTTGCCGCGACCGGCGCCCCGCAGGGATGCTTCGTAAGTGTGCCGCGATGCGATCGCCGCCTCGTATTGCCCGTCGCCGAAGGTGTAGATCGCCGAGCGATAGGTGGTGCCGACATCATTGCCCTGGCGCATGCCTTGCGTCGGATCGTGGCTTTCCCAGAACAGCTTCAACAGCTCCGCGTAGGACACGATCTTGGGATCAAAAGCGACGAGCACGACCTCGGTGTGGCCGGTAAGGCCGGTGCAGGTTTCCTGATAGGTCGGGTTGGGCGTGACGCCCCCAGCAAAGCCGACGGCCGTCACCCAAACCCCCTCGATCCGCCAGAACAGCCGCTCCGCGCCCCAGAAGCAGCCAAGCCCGAACATCGCCGTTTCCAGTCCTTCGGGATAAGGCCCCTTGAGCGGCCGCTTCGACACATGATGCCGGGACGCGGTCGGCATCGCCTTGGCGCGCCCCGGCAGCGCCTCGGAAGGCTTCGGCAAATTGAGTTTCTTGTTCAGCATATCGCTGAGAAAGAACATGCGCGGTCTCCCTTATCTTCGTGGTGTGGGGACGCTGGAAGCCGATCGACGGCGGATCATCAGGTCGGGGCGAACTTCCCCTTGGGCCGCTCGCGCCTGTAGCCGATGGCATAGAGCAGGAAGGCAAGCGCCGCGAAGACCGCGAAACCGGGTTGGTTGAGCACCCAGGCGATGGCGCCGTCCCACACCAGCGGGTTGGTCTTGGCGCGCACAAAGGTCTCCAACGCGCTGCGCGTATCCGGCGAGACGGCGAGCCAGCTTGCGTTGAGCGGGGTCATGACCAATGCCGACGCCGCGACAGAGCGGGTCGTGTCCAGCACCGCCATGATGACGGAAATGGCAAGCGCGACCATGGCTGCAAGACGGAAAACGAAGCGGATCATCCAGACCTTTTCCCCTGGGATGTCACCAGACTTTTCAATGCCTGTTTCGAAGCCAGACATAGTGCGCGCACGGATAGTGCGCAATCACGACACACGAATTTGAGACAACGGCTAAGCCACCGGCCTCCTCTTTCGCCGGTTGACGCGCCAGACCGCGAAAACCCCGCCGACAATCGCGCCGATAACCAGCCCGCCAAGCCCGATCAACAGGGCAAAGTAGCCACAGCCACCCTCGAAGCAGCTCATGCTGGTGGCATCGGCGATCAGCGAGCCGGCGGCAAACCCGGCAACGGCGCCGACCGCCGCGCCAAGGATGATGCCCAGGATGGCGGCGACCACCGACAACAGCACCGACGGCCTTTCGGCTTCCGGGCTGGAATAGACCAGCTCGGCGCCCGAGCCGCGACGCAGGAGGTAGATGCAGAGCAACCCGACGGCGATCTCGATGGCTGTGATGACCAGCCCCCTGGCCGAGAAGACGAAATGGGGCGCCGCCAGCACATAAGCCTGGCGCGCCAGCAGCCAAACGATGGTGACGACCTGCCAGATGGTGAAATGGCGTGGAAAGCGCGACGAACGGCCAAAGGCAAGCCCGAGCAGATAAAGCCCCCACAGGATGGTGACGATGTTGGCGATGAGGCCGCTATAGATCAGATAGAAGACGCTGTCCGGCAGATCGTAGGCGCCGATCATCGGCCAGAAGGAAACCAGGCCGTAGACCGACCACGCCATGACGAAGACGACCCATCCCGGCGGCACGTAGGAAAGCCCACTGTCTGGAGAAAGCCCACTGCCTGGCGGCCTTGCCGGTTGTTGGTTCGTCGATGTCATCTCGGGACAATCCCCTCCGTGGCCCAGTCGACAGGCGGCCCAGGGCGAAGTCAAGAACGACAGCCTTGGCGGCCCCGCCTGTGCACATCATTCGCCATCCAACGCATTGGGAGGGCGGCAAAATCGGCTTCGCAAAACTGTCTTTGACCAACAAAGCGGGACGAGCGCCATTATGGCTTGGCATTCGGCTCGGGATCGACTAGATGAGCCCCGCACCTGTTGCTTTGACGGCTCGGATGCTGGGGAAAGAGATGTCCGTTGGTTGACGGCACCTTGGCTGCGGAATTTCCGCGGCGACTTCCCAAGGGAGATGCATCTCCCCAACCCGCGCGGCGAAACCGGCCGACGTGAAAATGCAAGGACGGAGAGGTGGCCGAGTGGTTGAAGGCGCACGCCTGGAAAGTGTGTTTACGGGAGACCGTAACGCGGGTTCGAATCCCGCTCTCTCCGCCATAGCTTTTTCGGTCCCCCAATGGACAATGATTTCAACGGCTTGCTGGCTCTCCGCCAAGATGCGGTCCCCCACGCTGGTCCCCCAAGATATCACTCAGCGGGCCATAGCGGGCCACTGAGAGGCGGCTTGAGCAGGTGGGGATTGGCTTCCCCATCATCCCCTTGCCACTGTACGGGCTTCCCTGAGTCATTGAGGGGCTATCGAGCAGCGGACCTTTGGCGCGGCCATCCGGTGGCCAGCGCAGCGGCCACAATAGGCAGCCGCCCGAATGAGGAACACCTTGAGCCTGAATAGCTGGTCGGGCTGGTCGCCCTCCACTTGGTTTGATCGGTCGGGCTTGTCGCCCACTATGTCCTTTAACGGCGCGGCTATTGGGAAGTAGCGGCGGACAAGCCTTGATTATGACAGAGCTGTGACGCATCACATAGCCAAGGGCGGCTAGTGTACTGAGGGTTTTACGATGAGCGATAAGGCAAAGAAGATATACGAGGCGCTAATTGGAGGCGCTACGAAAGGGCTGACCGACGATGGGCTTTTCCGTCACGTGTTGGAGGAATGCCCAAAGGCGACAAGCAAGAAGATTGTAAAGGCGTCCCTGTTTGCGCTTAGCGACCCTGACCTTAAGGATGGTAACATTTTGCATGTCATCTACGCCCTTGCCATCAAGCACCGACTTGATCCTTGGGTTCCTGAGGACGCTGAACAACCTGAGCCGCCGGTCCAGCCAACGAAGCGGAAGAAGGCGGGCGACAAAGAGGACAGGCCAGAACGCTGAAGGCTGTCTACGAGCGGGGAGCGGCATCGCCCCATCATCTCCCCTTGCTGCCGGATGGACCACATGATGCCGAAGCCTGAAGCCCTGCCCGATGCCGCCCCATCGTGCCGCTCGCGCTGAGAGAGACCCCCGCTGCCTAGCTTGATGCCTGGGCGATTTGTGACACATGGGGCGGACCATGCGGGTGGCGAGACTTCCGTGTGCAGGCCGATTGAATGCGGCTACCGATAGGATCACTCGCCGGGGTCACTTTGCCGCCACAATTGCGCTAGGCGGGCTGGTCGAGGATTAGGTGAGCGCCCTGTAGACGCTGCGTTCGCTGATGCCAAGCTGGGCGGCAATGGCGGCGCGTGTCAGCCCATCCGATGCCAGCGACTTGATGGCGTCCTGCTGGGTCATGGCACTCGGCTTCCTGCCCGTATACTTCCCTTCGCTCTTGGCCTTCTCTATGCCTGCCCGCTGGCGCTCTAGCATCATGGTCCGCTCGAACTCAGCGAAGGCCGCGAACATGGCCAGTTGCAGCCGCCCGGTGGCGGAGCGCGTGTTGATGGTCTCCCCTGCGAAGTCGAGGATGCGGAGGCCGATGCCTCGCTTGTCCAGATCGTCCACCACCGCAAGCAGGGTGCGAAGGTCACGCGCTAGGCGGTCCATCTTGGTGACAAGCAGCGTGTCGCCCTCGCGTAGGAACCGCAAGGCTTCGTCCAATTGGTCGCGCTGCTTGGCCCCCGATGCGTGTTCGCTGAATATCTTCTCGCAGCCCGCCGCCTTAAGCGCCACAAGCTGCGCCTCAAGCCCTGCCGTCTGGTCCGTGGTGCTGGTCCGCGCGTATCCAGTAAGCATGTTGCCGCCCCTCTCCGTATCCTGCCATTAGGCTCTAGGCCTCAAGGATTAGCACTGCCAAAACTCACAGTCAACCCTATTGGCAGAACTATTCGCGGTGGAACCTGACAGGCTGAGCGGCATGACAGAACCTTGCCCTATTGGCAGGCGACTTGATGGGTGTCCGTCGTCAGATCATTTGGCTCAGATTGGATCGCAGATTAGCGGAGTGTCGGCCTCATCTTGGGGTTGATGTTAAGCGGCGATCTTGCGGTGCTGCAAGCGCCGATGTTGGATGGTTTGGCGTTTGATCCTTTCTCGCTGTTTGATAATGGCTGCGGCCCTGCCGAAGTAGGCGTCGGCTGGCGTTACGTTGGCCAGGCTCTCGTGGTAGCGTCGATGGTTGTAATGTTCGACGAAGGCTGCGATCTGGGCCTCAAGGTCGCCGGGCAGAAAGTAGTTCTCCAAGAGGATTCGGTTTTTGAGGGTCTGGTGCCAGCGCTCGATCTTGCCTTGGGTCTGGGGATGCATTGGAGCGCCCCGGACATGGCTCATGCGTTGGTCCTGGATATAGTCCGCCAGTTCGCCGGCGATGTAGCTGGGGCCATTATCGCTGAGCAGCCGAGGCTTGTGGTGCACATGGGCCTGGTCGCACCCTGAGGCAGTAAGTGCCATGTCCAGCGTGTCGGTGACGTCCTCGGCCCGCATGGTGCTGCACAGTTTCCAGGCGATGATGTAGCGGGAGTAATCGTCGAGCACGGTCGACAGGTACATCCAGCCCCAGCCGATGATCTTGAAGTAGGTGAAGTCCGTCTGCCACATCTCGTTGGGTCGCGTCGTCTTGGTGTGGAACTCGTTCGCCGCCTTGATCACCACATAGGCCGGGCTGGTGATCAGATCGTAGGCCTTGAGGAGCCGTAAAAACGCTGGCTTCTGACACGAAGTAGCGCGTCTCGTCGGTGAACCGTACTGCCAGTTCGCGCGGGGGAGAGCTCGGACTGCTCCAGCGCCAGTTCGATGATCTGGTCATGGATGGCAGGCGGGATGCGGTTCCACACCCGGCTCGGCGCCGAGGGCCGATCCTGCAGCGCCTCAGGCCCGCCCTCGACATAACGGTCATACCAGCGATAGAAGGTCCGGCGCGGGATGCCCAGTCGGTCCAGCGTTTTGCGGGTTGGCAGGTGTGACTGCTCGACGATCCTGATGATCTCGAGCTTTTCGGATGCGGGATATCTCATTCTTGCTCGTCCCCATCCGCGATCATGCTTTTTTTGAGCAGACGGTTTTCCAGTGTCAGATCAGCGACGCATTCCTTCAGCGCGCCGGCCTCCCGGCGCAAATCCTTGACCTCGTCGCTGGTGGCAGCACGAGCGGTATCACCCGCCAATCGGCGCTTGCCGGCCTCCATGAACTCCTTGGACCAGGTGTAATACAGGCTCTGCGCGATCCCTTCCTTGCGGCACAGCTCGGCGATGCTGTCTTCGCCGCGCAGCCCGTCCAGCACGATCCGGATCTTGTCTTCCGCTGAAAAATGCCGCCGGGTCGCCCGGCGAATGTCCTTTACCACCTGCTCGGCAGGCTTCTTGGCACTTGAGGATTTAGGGCTCATCTTGGTTCCTTCGTCGTGACGACGAGATCAAAACCCTCCTTAATTCACAACCTCAAATCTGGGACACAGGTGCTGACGGGGAACACTCACCTGGCCGATGATCTTCGGCGAAGTCACGAGACACTTTTCGGCGCGTGCCGAGAAGCCATTCTCACATACGATTGTTGACGAAGCGCAGGACCTAGGCGTGCCGGAATTGCGTATGCTCTCGGCAATTACGCCGCCTGGGCCTGACACGCTCTTCTTCGCGGGTGACCTGGGTCAACGCATTTTCCAAGAGCCGTTCTCGTGGAAAGCTCTTGGCGTTGATATTCGAGGCCGCTCGAAAACACTGAAGGTGAACTACCGCACATCTCATCAGATACGTCAGGCGGCAGACCGCCTCCTGCCCAAGATGGTGCAGGACGTTGACGGCGTTGACCAAGATCGGCGCGGCACGGTTTCTGTTTTCAACGGACCCGAGCCTGAAATTAGGACATTCCCCAACGCCGACGCCGAGGTGCAGGGGATCGCCGATTGGATTAAGATGCTTATCGCAGACGGCGTGGCCGCCGCTGAAATTGGGCTGTTCGTACGCTCGAATGGCGAGCTTGCCCGCGCTCGCTCCTCAGTAAAGGCCGCCGGTCATACCCAGCTTGAACTCTCCGAGCGTCTGGAGGAACCACAAGGTCGCATAGCCATCGGGACTATGCATCTGGCCAAAGGACTTGAATACAAGGCGATTGCAGTCATGGCCTGTGACGATGATCTGCTGCCACTACAGGAACGCGTGGAAGCCGTCGCTGATGAATCGGAGTTGGATGAAGTCTACGAGACCGAGCGGCATTTGTTCTACGTTGCCTGTACGCGCGCTCGGGACCGGCTGATGGTCTCGGGCGTCGATCCGGCCTCCGAATTCTTCGCCGACCTTTCCAAAGGTCACAGGCGGGATCAAGTCAGAGTGCCCAAGATCGGCTGATTGCTGCAGCCTGGAACTGCCTCCGTTTGCTGGTTTATGGCTATCTGATTTTGCTAAGTGTGACTAAGGGAAATCGCCACTTTTTAAACCTTGAGGTTGGTTTGAGAATGTGCCATTTTACTAAGTATGACTGAGCAAAACGTAGGAAAGCTAAACCAGATAGAGCGCACCCTTCCCGAAGGGATGCTGGTTGATTCCGCGTGGATGGAGCGGAATGGGTACTCAACAAGTCTGCGCAGCCAGTATGTCAGCGCAGGATGGCTGGTTCAGCCGGTGCGAGGCACATATAAGCGCCCGCTCGGCGAACTGGATTGGCAAAAAGTTACAGTCTCCCTCCAGACGCTCATGGGCTACGACTTCGTCGTAGGCGGACGCACCGCACTCGATTTGCATGGATTCAGCCACTACGTCTCGCCAGCCGAGCCACCCCACGCTCACCTCTACGGTTCCTCGCAGCCTCCCGGCTGGCTTGCAAAGCTACCCTTGCGAACAAAATTCCATGTTCACCCCGTCGCCCCACTGTTCAGAACAGCGAGACTGGAAAACACCGTCCGGGATTTCTCCAGTGCGTCGGGATTGCTCCTCATAGTGTCCACACCAGAGCGAGCGTTGCTGGAGCTGCTGAACGAGCTGCCTAATCGCGAGAGCTTCCACCAGGTCGACATGCTGATCGAAGGGCTGCGCACACTGAGTCCTCGCCGCGTCCAGTCGCTTCTCACCGATTGTAAAAGCGTCAAGGTCAAGCGGCTCTTCTTCTGGTTTGCCGAACGGCACAACCCACCTTGGCTGAAGGACTTGGACCGAAAGCTGGTCGATCTAGGCAGCGGCAAAAGGATGCTTGTGAAGGGGGGCAAACTGGACCCGAAATATCTCATAACCGTACCGGACGACATGAATGCCCCTGTCTGAGCGATACAGGCGTCAGGTGGCGCTACTTGTCGAAGTGATTCCCTTCGTCGCCGCCGAAAAGGATTTCGCCCTGAAAGGCGGGACGGCCATCAACCTGTTCGTGCGGGACATGCCGCGCCTGTCCGTCGATATCGACCTCACCTACCTGCCAGTCGCGCCACGTCCGGAATCGCTCGCCGCAATCGATGCCGCCATGAAGCGCATGGCTGCGGCCATTCGGAGTGCGATGCGCGGCGTGCGCGTCACAGAAGTCATCAATGCCCGCGAGCAAATTGTAACCAAGCTGACCGTCCAACGGCCTGATGCCCAGATCAAAATTGAAGTAACGCCCGTCCTGCGCGGATGCGTGTTCGAGCCGGAAACCCGCGCGGTTTCGCAGGGTGTAGAGGATGCCTTCGGGTTCGCGGAAATCCAGGTTGTATCGTTTCCCGATCTCTACGCAGGCAAAATCATGGCGGCCCTTGACCGGCAGCATCCGCGCGATCTCTTTGACGTGCGCGACCTGCTGGCGAACGAAGGCATCAGCGACGACCTGCGCCGTGCCTTTATTGTCTACCTGATCAGTCATGACAGACCGATCTCCGAAGTTCTCGTGCCTCGCCGCAAGGATATTGCGCAGGAGTTCGCGCAAGGATTTGACGGCATGACCGCAGAGCCTGTTGCACTTGAGGAATTGCTGTCTGCCCGCGAGGGGCTGATAGCCGCGATCGCGGGTGGCATGCCAGACGCGCACAAAGAGTTTCTGCTCGGGTTCAAACGCGGTGACCCCGATTGGGCCCTGCTGGGTGTTCCTGGCGCGCCTGATCTGCCCGCAGTCAAATGGAAGCAACTCAATCTCGATAAGCTCTCAAGCAACGCGCGGGCGCGGCTGGTCGGACAGCTGGAGACCGTTCTCCAAGGGGAGCTAGACTCCCGATGAATAAATCGCTTGGCGGGGACAAAGATACGCTTTCGCCATCCAGTGGAGGCGTGGCCCTGGAGGGCTATTTTTACCAGCTGGATGTTTCCATCCTGATAGCACTCGACCTCGTTTTGGCTAGGAAGGTCGCATCACAGGTTGTCTTGGAACCAGCGACGGAAGAAGACCTTCAGGCAGAGATTGAGGACGAACCTGGCGCGTTGGCAGAGACGATAGGGCTCGACAGCCATAGTTTGGTTATTCAATGCAAACTTCGCAGCACCGGTCCTTGGAAACATGAGGATCTAAGCCGTCTTCTCGCACACGGGAAGGTTCGGAAGCCTGCAAAGGAGTACCTAAAAGACTCCAAAATCCGATATCTGCTTGTTACGAGCGCAGACCTCGACGGTGTGGCACGGGACCTGCGAGTTGATGTTGTAGGCGAATGGCCGGACACAATACCGGCTGAGATGGCAAAGAATCTCCCGCCCGATGCGGCGGGCCGCCTAGCAGTGCTTGCATCAATGGACCGAGAGAAAGTCGATTTGCGTACGGATCGACTTTTGAAGGAGCGGTTTCGCATTCCTCATACGAACCTTGCACAGTGCAGGGAAGCGTTGCGCAGGGAGGCATTGTTGCGCATGCGCGGCGCCGCGCATGGAGTATGGAAGCGTGCCGAAATCGAGAGAGTCATTTCAGACTCGGGCGGCTATGCCGCTGCATCCGATGCTTTGGAGGGTTTTGTCAAACCCACAAACTGGGAAGAGCTTACTGAAGCTCTCGACACGCGGCATGCGATAATCATTACCGGCGCGTCCGGCACCGGTAAGACAAGGGCAGCCAAGGCGCTCATCGCGGATGTTCGCGAGAAGATACCTGGCATCAGGCATGAGTTCGTGCAGGGCGGTCCAGAGAAAGTCTACGGGGACCAACATCCTCTCTGGCCTGCTGCCGGTTTCGTGGACACCGAGATAAGGTGTTTAACGGAACTGGAGAGTGGGAATGCAGAGAAGGAAGTTCAGCCGCGAGTTCAAGCTTGAGGCGGTGAGATTGGTGAAGGATCGGGGCGTTGCGGTGGCGCAGGCGGCCCGTGATTTGGATCTCCATGAGAATGTGCTGCGCAAGTGGGTCCGCGAGACGAGCGCTGACCCGCAGCATGCCTTTCCCGGCCATGGTCAAATGAAGCCTGAGCAGCAGGAGATTGACCGGCTGCGTCGGGAAGTTACTAAGCTGAAGGCGGAGCGCGACATCCTAAAAAAGGCCGCAGCCTACTTCGCGAGGGATGCGATATGAGGTTCGCCTTTATCGCGAAGCACCGTTCGATCTGGCCGGTGGCATGGCTGTGCAATGCGCTGGATGTGTCGCGCTCAGGCTTCCATGCCTGGCTCAACCGCAGCCCCAGCGCCCGGTCCCAGCACGACGAGATGCTCGTTCCCAGGATCGACCGGAGCTTCAAGAGCAGCGACCGCACCTATGGCGCCCGTCGCGTCTGGCACGACGTCTTGGCTGAGGGAGTCTCCTGCGGTCTTCATCGCGTCGAGAGGCTCATGCGGGAGAACGGCTTGCGTGCCCGGCCCGGCCTCGGCGCCGCGGGCTACCGAAGGACACTGGCGAGCGAGCCGCCGTGTCGGACAATCTCCTTGATCGCGCCTTCGAAGCTGCTGCTCCGAACCAGAAGTGGATTGCCGACTTCACCTACATCTGGACCGCCGAAGGATGGCTCTATGTTGCGGCGGTCGTCGACCTGTTCTCCAGGCGTGTCGTCGGCTGGGCGATGAAGGCCGAGATGACGGCCCAACTCGTCACCGACGCCCTAATCATGGCGATCTGGCGCCGAGGCAAGCCAGACAGCCTGCTCCATCATTCGGACCAGGGGTCGCAATATACGAGCGAGCAGTTCCAGCGCCTGATGGCCGATCACGGCATTACCTGCTCGATGAGCCGGTCCGGCAACGTCTGGGACAATGCTGCGATGGAGAGCTTCTTCTCGTCGCTCAAAACCGAGCGGACAGCCCGCAAGGTCTACAGGACGAGGGATCACGCCAAGGCAGATGTGTTCGATTACATCGAATGCTTCTATAACCCTCGGCGAAGGCACTCGACGCTGGGCTATCTCAGCCCCAACGAGTTCGAGGAGCAAGCTATGCTAGCTTAACCGGGTGTCCGAAACCGGCAGCAGGCCACTCCCCGTCATCTACGAAATAGAAGACCCTTGGGGACGCTTCCGTCTCGAACCGACATCCGTCCCTTGGAACGACGCTATAGCCTGTTCCCCGTCAGCACCTGTGTCCCAGATTTGAGGTTGTGAATTAAGGAGGGTTTTGATCTCGTCGTCACGACGAAGGAACCAAGATGAGCCCTAAATCCTCAAGTGCCAAGAAGCCTGCCGAGCAGGTGGTAAAGGACATTCGCCGGGCGACCCGGCGGCATTTTTCAGCGGAAGACAAGATCCGGATCGTGCTGGACGGGCTGCGCGGCGAAGACAGCATCGCCGAGCTGTGCCGCAAGGAAGGGATCGCGCAGAGCCTGTATTACACCTGGTCCAAGGAGTTCATGGAGGCCGGCAAGCGCCGATTGGCGGGTGATACCGCTCGTGCTGCCACCAGCGACGAGGTCAAGGATTTGCGCCGGGAGGCCGGCGCGCTGAAGGAATGCGTCGCTGATCTGACACTGGAAAACCGTCTGCTCAAAAAAAGCATGATCGCGGATGGGGACGAGCAAGAATGAGATATCCCGCATCCGAAAAGCTCGAGATCATCAGGATCGTCGAGCAGTCACACCTGCCAACCCGCAAAACGCTGGACCGACTGGGCATCCCGCGCCGGACCTTCTATCGCTGGTATGACCGTTATGTCGAGGGCGGGCCTGAGGCGCTGCAGGATCGGCCCTCGGCGCCGAGCCGGGTGTGGAACCGCATCCCGCCTGCCATCCATGACCAGATCATCGAACTGGCGCTGGAGCAGTCCGAGCTCTCCCCGCGCGAACTGGCAGTACGGTTCACCGACGAGACGCGCTACTTCGTGTCAGAAGCCAGCGTTTACCGGCTCCTCAAGGCCTACGATCTGATCACCAGCCCGGCCTATGTGGTGATCAAGGCGGCGAACGAGTTCCACACCAAGACGACGCGACCCAACGAGATGTGGCAGACGGACTTCACCTACTTCAAGATCATCGGCTGGGGCTGGATGTACCTGTCGACCGTGCTCGACGATTACTCCCGCTACATCATCGCCTGGAAACTGTGCAGCACCATGCGGGCCGAGGACGTCACCGACACGCTGGACATGGCACTTACTGCCTCAGGGTGCGACCAGGCCCATGTGCACCACAAGCCTCGGCTGCTCAGCGATAATGGCCCCAGCTACATCGCCGGCGAACTGGCGGACTATATCCAGGACCAACGCATGAGCCATGTCCGGGGCGCTCCAATGCATCCCCAGACCCAAGGCAAGATCGAGCGCTGGCACCAGACCCTCAAAAACCGAATCCTCTTGGAGAACTACTTTCTGCCCGGCGACCTTGAGGCCCAGATCGCAGCCTTCGTCGAACATTACAACCATCGACGCTACCACGAGAGCCTGGCCAACGTAACGCCAGCCGACGCCTACTTCGGCAGGGCCGCAGCCATTATCAAACAGCGAGAAAGGATCAAACGCCAAACCATCCAACATCGGCGCTTGCAGCACCGCAAGATCGCCGCTTAACATCAACCCCAAGATGAGGCCGACACTCCGCTAATCTGCGATCCAATCTGAGCCAAATGATCTGACGACGGACACCCAATAGCATCTAAATTCGGGTCAAATGCCTGGAGGATAGTTCGTCTGACATTTGTCGATCGCTCATGGTCGTAAAGATGACCAAAATGGAGCGCTTTGCCTTGATATCGGAGGATGCATTGAATGCTGCTCCCGTCAGGCACTGACAATTTGGTCGTTCCTCGCAAGACGGTACCGTCCATCTCCCACTGAATAGCTGGACCTGCAATTGTACGGCGCTCAATTACCGCATCGTTGTGGACTACTCGCAGACCTAGGCTCACATCTTGGGGGTTGAGGCGGCGACTAATCCGTACAGTCGGAGTGGCTTCAGTCGCGTGAACGGGAGAATCATAGTCCACCAGCCCGACAGGGGCCGGAACGACCGCAAAGCTGGCACCATCTCCACTTACAGGGCCGGTCCGGTAGTCATTCGCCAGTTCGTTCAGGCTGTCATACGGCAGCAACGCTGCACGTAATTCCCAATCCGTGTCAGGCTGCAAGGCATAGCTGATCTGATCGTTACCCTTCACCATCAGGACCGGCAGCCGGCGTTGTTCCCTTGTGCCCTCGTCGTGAAAACGCGTCACAGTTGCGTTGACCTGTTCAGGATGATCGAAAATCAGGTCGAACCCATCCACGCTGACTTTGCCGGCGGCAAAATCCGCCAAGAAGGAGCGCAGTGTCGTGGGAGGAATCACAACCTGTCCGGCTAGGATATTTGTTGTCTCAAAGACAGCCTTTGGCTTGAAACCAGGTGCGGCATCCAGAAGGAGAAGACGCGCCTGCATAATGTGATGCCCATCAGGTTTCCTGATAGCCACAAAGCAGAACAACGGCATATCGTAGGCAGGTGCAATCGACTCGATTTCCGACAAGAAGTCGTCGATACAGTCCGCCATCCGCTTCCATTTTAAAATAATTTGCATCGAGCCCAGGAAAGTTCGATCAGATGCCGACGCTGCGGCGATCCAGTTGTCGCGTCAAGCTCATCGGTACAGTCATTGGGCGGCTGCCACCAGCCGTTTGCAGATCGACGGCGCTACGCGATAGACAGACTCCCTTAGGTGCCAGTTCGCTCAGCCGGGCTCGGGTCTCCCACCCGGCAAGTCCTACGCCGCTGGCGCTCCCTTAATCGCAACCGCGCGATGAATCTCTTCGGTCAGGTCATTGTTGATCTTGATGAGCCGGTGCACCTCGTCCTGGATCTTCAACAGCGCCTCGGCGTCCCTGTAGGTCTGTAGCGCCTGCTTGTCGGAGGCGGCGGCCGAAACCTTTTGGCCCACCATGATCACGGACAGCAGCACGAGTTGCAGGAATGTCTGGGCGATCCAGGCGATCAGCGTTGCCACTCCGCCCTGGATGGCGGCGGGCAAGCTGATAAGGGCGATCACCGCGAAGACATAGGCGCACCACATCGTGCCGACAGAGTTGGTGATGATGAGGGCTATTCGCCCGTTCAGGCCCACTTGTTCATGCTTGGTAAGATGCGGCCCGATCTTCTCGCGTTCCTTAATTCGCGGGTTGGGAATGTGTTCGACTTCCTTCATTGTTGAGCTCTCATTGCAGGGCGAGCGACCTGCGGTTGGACAATCGCGTTGCGGCACAGTGGTAGCAGATGAGAGCCAACGCTAGCAGAATTCTAACCCTAACCGCCGCCAATATTTTCTCGGCACCATCTGGCGAAAGAGCCCTTTATCATATCCCATCCTCGGCTCGCCCTTTTGATCCGCACCGATCGAGATAACGTGTTCTACCGGAAGCACGGCTCTTGTTGTGCCCCGTTCGGGGCCGATGCTAGCGTGCCGCCTGCAACCAGCGGGTGAGGAATCATGAGAAGAATAGCCGGAGCGTTTTTGATTGGCATGCTTGGCGTCGCGCAGGCTGCTGCTGGCGTGCAGATACTGCGCCATGAACCTGGCAATGGCAGGCTACACGCAGGCCAGGCGGTGCTCGTCGACGACGGCAGTTGTCCCAAGGGCCAAGTCAAGGAAGTCAAGGCCGGCGCCAATCGAAGCGTCAGCAGCAACGCGAAGCTGGGTGGGTCTAAGCGTACCTATCGCTGCGTCCCGCATCCTTGAGGAGCCATGTAGCGCAAGGGCCAAACGGCTTGACGCGCCATTCTTCTCATCGCCCGGAAGATACATTGACGTCGTGAGGCAAGCCGACACGGACTCTGGCGCCGAAGGCGGGGCGTGCCGTTTTCGCTGCCCACCATCGTGTGGCTCCGGCGAGTGGTAGCCAGCGAAAACGCCAACCAACATGACCCGCCTGCGCCTGTCCGGCGGCAGAGCCCACCCAAAATCTATATAAAATTCCTATTTCTTTCCGCACCGCCCCGTCTCGAACCTTTATGGCGATCGGGTCCATATTCCGCCTGAGAAAGATTTCGGGCGCCGTGCCATTTGAAAATGGAGCGGTCCGTTTTCACGGTATTGCGAGCCCTTCGACCAAGGGCGCGAAATACAAGCAGAAATAAGGAACAGCGTGATGGACATCATTCTTGTCGGGTTAGGGCTTTTGTTTTTTTCCCTGGCCCTCGTCTACGTCAAAGCCTGTGACAGAATTTAAGCAAAGGATCGAACCATGCTTGTCGATTATATCCTCGGTGGCGGTGTGACGCTGTTCCTGCTTGCCTACCTGACATACGCCCTCGTTCGCCCAGAACGCTTCTGATCGCCGCAGGCACGGAAAGCCAAACCCATGACACTCTTCGGATGGATACAGATCCTCGTCTATTGCGGGATCATCATTTTGCTTGTGAAGCCGCTTGGCGGCTACATGCATCGCGTCTTCAACGGCGAGCGCACGCTTCTGTCGCCGATTTTCGGCCCGCTCGAGCGCGGGCTTTACCGCATCTGCGGAACCAGCGACCGCGAGGAACAGCATTGGACCACCTATGCGGTAGCCATGCTGCTGTTCAATCTGGCCGGGTTCCTGCTGCTCTACGTCCTGCCGCGCGCGCAGGGGCTGCTGCCCTACAATCCGGCCGGCATGAGCGCCATCACGCCTGATCTCGCCTTCAACACCGCCGTCAGCTTCGTCACCAACACCAACTGGCAGAACTACGGCGGCGAGAGCACGATGTCCTACTTCGTGCAGATGGTCGGCCTCACCGTGCAGAATTTCCTGTCTGCTGCCACCGGCATCGCCATCGCGATGGCGCTGATCCGCGGCTTCGCCCGGGCGTCGGGCAAGTCGATCGGCAATTTCTGGGTCGATATGACCCGCGCCACCCTCTATCTGCTCCTGCCGCTCTGCATCGTGCTGACGCTGGTCTATGTCTGGCTCGGCATGCCGCAGACGTTCGGCCCCTATATCAGCGCTACGACGCTTGAAGGCGCGCAGCAGACCATCGCCGTCGGCCCGGTCGCCACGCAGATCGCCATCAAGATGCTGGGCACCAATGGCGGCGGCTTCTTCAACGCCAACGCCGCGCACCCGTTCGAAAACCCCGACGCGATCTCCAACCTGATCCAGATGGTGACGATCTTCGCCATCGGCGCGGCCCTCACCAATGTCTTCGGTCGCATGGTCGGCAACCAGCGCCAGGGCTGGGCGATCCTGTCCGCGATGGGCGTCCTGTTCATCGCCGGCGTCGTCGTCTGCTACTGGGCTGAAGCCGCCGGCAACCCGCTGGTCCATGCGCTCGGCCTCGACGGCGGCAACATGGAGGGCAAGGAAAGCCGCTTCGGCATCGCACTCTCGGCTCTGTTCGCGGTCATCACCACGGCCGCGTCCTGCGGCGCCGTCAACGCCATGCACGGCTCCTTCACCGCGCTGGGCGGCATGATCCCGATGATCAACATGCAGCTCGGCGAGGTCATCGTCGGCGGTGTCGGCGCCGGTCTCTACGGCATCCTTATGTTCATCGTGGTCGCCGTCTTCGTTGCCGGGCTGATGGTCGGTCGCACGCCCGAATATCTCGGCAAGAAGATCGAGGCCAAGGAAGTCAAGATGGCGATGCTCGCCATCCTGTGCCTGCCGCTGGCGATGCTTATCTTCACGGCCATCGCCGTCGTGCTGCCAAGCGGCGTCGCCGCGATGGGCAATGCCGGCCCGCACGGCTTCTCCGAGGTCCTCTATGCCTACACCTCGGCTGCCGCCAACAACGGCTCGGCCTTCGGCGGCCTCAGCGGCAACACGCCCTGGTACAACATCACGCTGGGCATCGGCATGCTGATGGGCCGGTTCCTGGTGATTATCCCGGCACTCGCCATCGCGGGCTCGCTGGCGGCGAAGAAGACGGTTCCTGCCTCAGCGGGCACCTTCCCGACCGACGGCCCGCTGTTCGTCGGGCTGCTGGTCGGCGTCATCGTGATCGTCGGTGGCCTGACCTTCTTCCCGGCACTCGCGGTCGGACCGATCGTCGAACATTTGGCGATGATCCACGGACAGACGTTCTGAGACGGCCATGGCCTGGTTCAAACTCACGCGTCGCAAGGACCGGCCTCGGGCCGGCAATGAGGGGGAGGCAACTCCCCCTCATTGCCGGCCCGACCGTGTCCACATTCCTCGGCATCGCTGCAGTCATGATCGTGATCTGGCTGCTGGCCTACGGGCCGCCGCACTTCTTTTCGGCATCCGATCGATCGGCGCCGTCCAACAACATCGGCACTGGAGCCAACAAATGAGCCAGTCTAAATCCGCGAGCATCATGGATGCCCGCATCCTGTGGCCCGCCATTGGCGGGGCCTTCAAGAAGCTGAACCCGCGCACCTTGGCCAAGAACCCGGTGATGTTCGTCGTCGCCGTCGTCTCGGCGCTGACCACTGTCCTGTTCATCAGGGATCTCATCACCGGCGGCGGCGATTTCAAATTTACGCTGCAGATCATCATCTGGCTGTGGTTCACGGTGCTGTTCGCCAACTTCGCCGAAGCGGTCGCGGAAGGTCGCGGCAAGGCGCAGGCCGACTCGTTGCGCAAGGCGCGCACCGAAACCGAGGCCAAGCTGCTGACCAGCGAGGACCGCACCAAATTCAAAATGGTGCCGGGCACCAGCCTGAAGGTCGGCGACATCGTCCTGGTAGAAGCCGGTGACATCATCCCGTCGGACGGCGAAGTGGTCGAAGGCGTCGCCTCGGTCAACGAAGCGGCCATCACCGGCGAATCCGCGCCGGTCATCCGCGAATCCGGCGGCGACCGTTCGGCGGTCACCGGCGGCACGCAGGTGCTGTCCGACTGGATCCGCGTGCGCATCACCGCGGCTTCCGGCCACACTTTCCTTGACCGCATGATCTCGCTGGTCGAAGGCGCCGAGCGCCAGAAGACACCCAACGAGATCGCGCTCAACATCCTGCTCGTCGGCATGACGCTGATCTTCGTGCTGGCCACAGCGACGATCCCGAGCTTCGCCTCCTATTCGGGCGGCTATATTTCGGTGACCGTGCTCGTTGCGCTGTTCGTCACGCTGATCCCGACCACGATCGGCGCCCTGCTGTCGGCCATCGGCATCGCCGGCATGGACCGCCTAGTGCGCTTCAACGTGCTGGCCATGTCGGGCCGCGCCGTCGAGGCCGCCGGCGACGTCGATACGCTGCTGCTCGACAAGACCGGCACGATCACCCTCGGCAACCGCCAGGCGACGGAGTTCCGCCCGGTCAAGGGCGTCACCGAACAGGAACTGGCCGATGCCGCCCAGCTCGCCTCGCTGGCCGACGAAACGCCGGAAGGCCGCTCGATCGTCGTGCTGGCAAAGGAGAAATACGCCATCCGTGCCCGCGACATGGCAACGCTGCATGCCACCTTCGTGCCCTTCACCGCGCAGACCCGCATGAGCGGCGTCGACATCGATGGCTCGTCGGTGCGCAAGGGCGCCGTCGATTCGGTCCTCGCCCATGTCAACCAGTCGACGTCAGCCTCGCATGGCACGCGCCCAAGCAGCGACGCCGTCCGTGACCTCCAGGCCATCGCCGACGAGATCGCCAAATCCGGCGGCACGCCGCTGGCGGTCGAGCGCGACGGGCGCCTGCTCGGCGTCGTCCACCTCAAGGACATCGTCAAGGGCGGCATCAAGGAACGCTTCACCGAACTGCGCCGCATGGGCATCCGCACCGTGATGATCACCGGCGACAATCCGATGACGGCGGCGGCGATCGCCGCGGAAGCCGGCGTCGACGACTTCCTTGCCCAGGCGACGCCAGAGGACAAGCTGAAGCTCATCCGCGACGAACAGGCCAAGGGCAAGCTGGTCGCCATGTGCGGCGACGGCACCAACGACGCGCCCGCCCTTGCCCAGGCCGATGTCGGCGTCGCCATGAACACAGGCACGGTCGCCGCGCGCGAAGCCGGCAACATGATCGACCTGGACAGCGATCCGACCAAGCTCATCGAGATCGTCGAGATCGGCAAGGCGCTGCTGATGACGCGCGGTTCGCTGACGACCTTCTCCATCGCCAATGACGTGGCCAAGTATTTCGCCATCATCCCGGCGATGTTCGCCGTCTTCTACATCGCCCCGGGGCAGACCACCGGCCCGCTGCAGGCGCTGAACATCATGCATCTGGCGACGCCGCAGAGCGCCATCCTGTCGGCCATCATCTTCAACGCGCTGATCATCATCGCGCTGATCCCGCTGTCGCTGAAGGGCGTCAAGTACCGTGCGATCGGCGCCGGCGCGCTGCTCAGCCGCAACCTCCTGGTCTACGGCCTCGGCGGCATTATCGTTCCGTTCGTCGGCATCAAGCTGATCGACATGGCCATCACCGCCATCGGTCTCGCATAAGGATCATCTAGATGTTCAAGCAAATCAGACCCGCGATCATCATGATCGTCTTCTTCACCGCCCTCACCGGCCTGGTCTACCCCTTGGGCATGACCGGCATCGCTCAAGCGCTGTTCCCACGGCAGGCCAACGGCAGCCTGGTCGAAAAGGACGGCAAGGTCATCGGCTCCGAACTGATCGGCCAGGCCTTCGCCAGCGACAAGTATTTCCACGGCCGGCCTTCGGCGGCCGGTAACAACGGCTACGACGCCTCCTCCTCCGGCGGCACGAATCTCGGCCCGACCAACCCGAAGCTGATCGATCGCATCAAGGGCGATGCCGAGAAGCTGAAGGCGGAAAACCCGAACCAGCCGGTGCCGATGGATCTTGTCACCACGTCCGGCAGCGGCCTTGACCCGCATGTCAGCCCGGAAGCGGCCTATTTCCAGGTCCCTCGGGTCGCCAAGGCAAGGGGCATCGATGAAGCCAAGGTCAAGGCACTGGTCGACAGCCATGTCGAGGGCCGAGAACTCGGCTTCATGGGCGAGCCCGTCATCAACGTGCTGGCGCTCAACCTGGCGCTGGACGCCGCGAAGTAACGAATGGTGCCGCCGGGGATCGACAGTGTCCCCGGCGCCATCCATGATCGATTCTGATGCCGGAAGACAGAAGCAACGAAACCAGGCCTTCCCCAGACGCGCTGCTTGATCATGCGGAGCGCGAAGGGCGCGGTCGCCTGAGAATATTCCTGGGCGCGGCGCCCGGTGTCGGCAAGACCTACGAGATGCTGATGTCGGGTCGCGCCAGGCTGGCCGACGGCGTGGACGTGGTGATCGGCATTGTCGAGACTCACGGCCGCAAGGAAACACTTGCCCTGGTCGAGGGCTATGAGATCATCCCGAGGCGCCACATCGACTACAAGGGGCGCGCCCTCGACGAGATGGATATCGATGCCATCATCGCCCGCCGCCCGACGCTGGTTCTTGTCGACGAACTGGCCCACAGCAACGCCCCTGGCAGCCGCCACCCCAAGCGCTACCTCGACGTCCAGGAAATCCTGACGCAAGGCATCGACGTCTACACGACGCTGAACATCCAGCATGTCGAAAGCCTGAACGATGTCGTCGCCCAGATCACGCGCGTCAGGGTTCGCGAGACGGTTCCCGATTCCATCATCGACCAGGCCGATGATGTCGAGATCATCGACCTCACCCCCGATGACCTGATCAAGCGGCTGGAGGAGGGAAAAGTCTATTTTCCCAACACCGCCCAGCGTGCCATCGAAAACTATTTTTCGCCGGGCAATCTGACGGCGCTGCGGGAGCTGGCGCTGCGCCGCACCGCCCAGCGCGTTGACGAGCAGTTGCTGATCCACATGCAGGCCCATGCCATCCCCGGCCCCTGGGCGGCGGGCGAGAGGGTTCTCGTCTGCATCGACGCAAGCCCGGGGGGAGCCGCCCGCGTTCGATATGCGCGCAGGCTGGCCGACCGGCTCCGTGCTCCCTGGACGGCGCTTCATGTCGATGGCCCTCGCTCTGCCAGCATGTCCGAAGAGGACAAGGACCGGCTGGCGACGCATCTGCGGCTTGCCGAGCAGCTCGGCGCCGAGGTGACGACCATTCCCGGTCAGAACATCGCGCAAGACATCGTTCGCCATGCGACCGCGAACAACTTCACCCATATCGTCATCGGCCGGCCGACCCGGTCGCGCTGGCGGGAGTTGATCGAGGGTTCGCTCACCTATGATCTCATCCGCAATGCCGGCGATATCAGCGTCCATGTCATTTCGGGAAACGAACCGAATACCGAGGCGACGTCGCGGAGCGTCAGGACGGCGGACGAGCAGAGGCAGTTCCAGATCTGGCCCTATCTGCTGGCCACGGCCTATGTCGCGGGCTCGCTCGCCTTCGCCGCGGCCCTCGACCAGTTTCTCGACGTTCGCAATCTCGCGATCATCTTTCTCATCGCGGTGCTGGCATCGGCGGTCACCGGAGGGCTCTGGCCGGCTCTGTATGCCTGTCTCGTCAGCGCCCTTGCCTTCAACTATTTTTTCCTCGAGCCACGCTACACGCTGACGATCAGGGACCCGGAGAGCATCGTTGCGCTTGGCGTGTTCCTTGTTGTTGCGGTCATCGCCAGCAATTTGACGGCGCGCGTACAGCGTCAGGCGGTCGCTGCACGCTCACGCGCACGGGCCACCGAGGATATCTACCTCTTTTCAAAGAAACTCGCCGGCGCCGGCACACTAGACGACGTTCTCTGGGCCACCGCCTTCCAGATCGCCTCGATGCTGAAGCTGCGGGTCGTGCTGCTCCTGCCCGAAGACGGAACGATCACCGTCAAGGCCGGCTATCCGCCAGACGACACGCTGGCCGAGGCCGACATCGCGGCGGCACGTTGGGCCTGGGAGCACAACCGTGCGGCGGGGCGCGGCGCCGACACGCTTCCTGGCGCCAAGCGCCTCTATCTTCCCCTACGCACAGGGCGAACGGCGATCGGCGTCGTTGGCCTCGACAACGACAAGCAGGGCCCGCTGTTGACGCCCGAGCAGCAGCGTCTTCTCGATGCGCTCGCCGACCAAGCGGCGGTCGCCATCGAGCGCATCCAGCTGGTCGCCGATGTCGACCGCGCCAAGCTAGCGGCCGAGGCCGACCGGCTGCGCTCGGCGCTGCTCACCTCCATCTCCCATGATCTGAAGACGCCGCTTGCCGCCATCATGGGCGCGGCCGGCACGCTGAGGGAGTTCGCGCCGGCACTCCCCGAAGAGGATCGGGCGGAGCTACTGTCGACCGTGCTCGACGAGTCCGAGCGGCTGAACCGCTTCATCGCCAATCTGCTCGACATGACCAAGATCGAATCCGGCGCCATGGAGCCCAACTATGCGCTCCACTATGTCGGCGACATCGTTGGCTCGGCCCTGCAACGCGCCCGGAAAATCATCGGCGAGCACAAGATCGAAACGGACATCCCCCAGGATCTGCCGATGCTGCGGCTCGACCCCGTGCTGTTCGAGCAGGTCCTGTTCAATCTCCTCGACAATGCTGCAAAATACGCGCCGCCTGCTTCGACGATCCGGCTGCAGGGCTGGAGGGACAATGGTTCCGTGCTGCTGCAGATCATGGATGAGGGACCGGGCATTCCCCCTGGCGATCTGGAACGGATCTTCGATTCATTCTACCGGGTGCGCAAACGCGATCAGGTCCGCGCCGGCACCGGGCTCGGCCTGTCGATCTGCCGGGGCTTCATCGAGGCGATGGGCGGAACGATTTCGGCGGCGAACCGGACTGACCGCCCAGGCGCGGTCTTCACCATCCGCATGCCGAAGCCGACGGAACTGCCCGATATCGATGAACCCAATACGGACGATCTGGCATGACAAATTCGAACGTCAAGATATTGGTCGTCGATGACGAACCGCCGATCCGCAAGCTGCTTCGCGTCGGCCTCGGCAGCCAGGGCTATGCCATCAGCGAGGCGCCCAATGCCAAGGTTGCGATCGAACTCGTTGAGGCGGAGAAGCCGGACCTGATCCTGCTCGACCTTGGCCTGCCCGGCATGGGCGGCCACGACCTGTTGCGCAAATGGCGTGACGACGGCCTCGACGTTCCCGTGGTCATCCTGTCCAGCCGCACCGACGAGGCCGGCATCGTCAAGGCACTGGAACTTGGCGCCGACGACTACGTCACCAAGCCCTTCGGCATGAACGAGCTGGTCGCCCGCATCCGCGTGGCGCTGCGCCACCGGTTCCAGCAGCAGGGCGAGAAGCCGGTGTTCCACACCGGCGATCTGTCCGTCGATCTGGTGAAGCGCATCGTCAAGGTCGAGGGCAAGGACGTAAAACTCTCGCCGAAGGAATACGACATCCTGCGCATCCTCGTGCAGCATGCGGGCAAGGTTCTCACCCACCATTTCCTGCTGAAGCAGGTATGGGGCGATACAACCGACGTCCAATATCTGCGGGTCTATGTGCGGCAGCTCAGGCAAAAGATCGAAAAGATGCCCGACCAGCCACGTTACATCACCACCGAGACCGGGGTTGGATACCGCCTTCGCGAGGTCGACTGATCCCGGATGGCGCGCCGGGCCTGACCCGAGGGCGCAACTCGTATCCGGAAAAGGTCAAGTCGACAGAGTGAGCGGCATTCGCCGCTCCCCATCCCCCATCGTGGTCTGACACTCAATTGGCCGAGAGTTCCGCGGTCCGGGCCAGCGCGCCGCCGAAACCGGCGAGCGAGATCGAAAAGCTGATCGGCTGTCCGGTATCCGCCGCAGTGGCATCGACCTTCAGCGTCGTGCCGCTCGTGAGCATCGGCGTGATGTCGGTATCGAACGCCACCGGCACCAGGCAACCGACCGACTGGCAGGTGTTGAATGGAAGTGTGCCGTCGAGCTTCTTGTCGTCGATTTCGAGAGCGACGCCCTTGGCCAGCGCCAGCCCGAATGGCAGCGCAAGCGTCCCGGCCGCATCCTCGCCGGTCTTCGTCGTCAATTCGATCGCCAGCAGGCGCTGGTTGGTCTGCTTGTTGAACTGCTGATGCGAGAGGCTGCACACCTTGTTCGTGCCGGCGATCTGGCAATTGACCGTCCAGTCGCCATGGGTCTCGGACAGCGCCGAAGCACCGCCGGGCAGTTGCGGCGCCTTGGCCGCGTCGGTGGCCGGTGCCGCCGCCTTGGTTTGTGCCGCCATCGACACGGACAAGCCGAGGGCGCAAAACACCCAGTGCGGCTGCGAAATAGACTTGCTTGCGACCCATGAAAACCCCTTTTTGCCAGCTTCGGCCTCAAGTCAGCTAGAAGCTGACCTTGAAAGACGCGCTGACCGCATTCTGTGTTACAGTTTCCCCGAAGGCGCCATTATACCGGACGGACATGCCGACGCCACTCACGCCATTGAGCTCAAGCCCGGCGCCGACCCGATAGAGTGGCGAATCGACGGCTTCCGTCAAGTGCAGAGCGGGATTGCCTGGCAGATTCTGCGCCGCCGCGAAACGTCCCTCGATCTCCCATTCCTTGTTGGAGAACTCCACGCCGGCTTTTCCGTAGATGCGAATGTTGGCGATGTCGCTAAGTGCAATATCAGTGCCGATCTCAAGGCCGGGCGTCGCGGAATAGTACATGTTGGCGCTGCCATCGAAATTGAAAGCAGCGACCGAGCCCGTCTCCTTGCCGGAAGCCCGAAGCCAACGCGCGTCGAACTGCAAGGTCGGCTGCAGGTAGAATGCGCCCATCTGCTTGACGAAACCGAGCCGCGTCGAGCCGCCGAACTGGGCGGTCTTCTGCGTATAGCTTACGCCGTTGCCGATACCGTCGAGGAGCAGTTCCGGCAGATAGACCCCCTCCTGTGTTTCGCCGGGGATGTAGCCGACCTGACCGACATGCGTATCTCGCTCGCCCTTGAACGCGCCGGTGCCGCCGCCCAGCGCGAGGTCGATGAAATAGTTCTTGTTCTCGTATTTCGCCAGGGCATAGGCCTGCCAGGATTCGCCCGTTGTCGCCGACAGCCGCTCCCCGTTGAAATCGATCTTCGAGTCGAATTCGCTCCGGCCGATCGTGGCGCCGAGCGACCAGTGCTGGCCGACCTCGCCGATGCCGCCAAGCGACATCGTCTTCAGCACATCGTCGCGGCTGGTGGTTCCGGCGCCGGCGTCGCGGCTGTATTCGGCCTGCGGGCTGATCGAGGCCCAGACACAGCGCCCGTCGGGATTGCTGTGCGCGCTTGCGCACTCGCGCGCCGTTTCCAGCATGATGTCGGCGGAGCGGTTGATCATGTCGAACGTATGCACCGCATAGTGCGGCGTCAGCCGTGTCAGCGCCGCGCCAAGCTCCTTCTCGTCAGGCAGGAAGCGCAGCATGTTGATGAGCCGCGCCATCGGATTGTCCGGGCTCGACGATGCTTCGATATCATCGAGATACTGGGCCATCTGATAAACGCCGAGGTCCTTGGTGCCTGATCCCGGATCCTTCGACAGTTCCAGGAACGTCGGGTTGTCGGCGTAGAGAACGAGGTCCGTCCCGTTGTCCACCCTGGTCAGGAAATTGAAGCCGACCGCCGGATGCAATGTCGTTGCCACGATGCCGGAATCCGTCATCGACGCGCCCTTTGCGATCACATACTCGGCGAACAGCTTGTCGATGGACAGGAAGTTGAGCGGCGCTTTACCGTCGAAATCTCCCGCGGCGGTGAGCGTCAGGGCATCGGTGATCTGGTTGTTGAGATCGATATCGGTGACGAAATCGCCGCTACCAGTCTGGGTAAAGCCGCCGACGACATCCACCGTGGCAACGACACCAATACCCTTGTTGGTCACAAGGCCTTTGTTGTTGAACATACCGCCGCCCAGATCGATGGTCTTGAGACCTACCATCGAGGAGAATTCGAAATTGTTGAATTCATTCGTGCCGCCGCCCAAGTCGATGTTGCCGATGACGCGGCCAAGCCCGACAACACTCTTCTGGTTGTTGATCTTGTCATTGCCGGAGGTGCCGGTGATCGAAAGCGGGCTGAAATCGTCGAGCAGGGATTCCAGGATTGCGTCCTTCGGCACGAATGGGCCGGGCGAGGCAAGCAGCGAGGCGCTGAACGCGGCAAGGTTGGATTGCAGCACCGAGAATGTCGGCGTCGCCCCCATCGCATAGAGCAGGCTGTTGTTGTTGACGGTGTTGTCCTGGCCTCCGACCAGCATGACCGCCACGCCTGTGTCCGCGCCACCGATCGTGTACTGGCCATTGAGATTGATGGTGATGTTACCCTTGGTGCCCTTGGCCGTGCTCTCGCCATAGGCCGCCACGGAATCCGCCCCTTGCGCGAACAGGCTGGACTTCGCGGTCAGCGTGACCGCCTTGGCGTTGCCTTGGCCGGTCGCGCTCTGGCCGAACAGCGCATAGCTTTCCGCGCCATGGACGGCGACCTGGCTGTTCGCCGTCGCCGAGGCGGCATTGGCATCCCCGACACCGCCCGCCGAGCCCGCGCCCTTGTTGAGGCCGCCGGCGATGCCGCCACCGCCGCCGACCGCCTGGGCGACTATGCCGTGCGAGCGGATGCCTGTCGTGGTGATCTCACCGGTCTGGATGATGGTGACTGTGCCGCCGACGCCAGTCGAGCCGTCCAGCATCTCCAAGGACAACTCGGTGGGACCGTCGCCATCGTCATCGGTCGTAAACCGACCGAAGCTGGTTCCGCCGAAGCCACCGCCACCGCCCACGGATTGCGCGACAATGGCGATCGAATCCGCGCCTTCGGTGATGATCGACCCGGTGCGCTCGACATAGACGTTACCGCCGTCGCCGCCGGCGCCCCAAGCCCGCCAACGCCCAACGCGACACCGGCCTTGCCGGAGGCATCCGCGCCAAAACCGCCACCGCCGCCTACAGACTGCGCAACCACGCCATGCGCCAGCACACCCGTGGTGTGAATGTCGCCGGCGACCAGCACCTCCACATAGCCGCCATTGCCGCCGAACCCGCCGTTGACGCCGACCTGAAGCGAGTAAGCTCCGTCGCCTTCGGACTCGTTGGTCATCGAGCCGCCGAAGCCGCCACCGCCGCCCACGGACTGGGCGAAGATACCGAAGGCGCCCGCGCCGGATGTGTTGATGGTGCCCGCGTTGTGATGGACGTAGACGGCGCCGCCATTCGCGCCGGCGCCGACCACCTTGTTCGGGCCAACCAGATCCTGCGGCGCCAGTTGAATGCCGATACTGGTCTTGCCGTCCGAAGCCTGCGTCAGGGAGCTCGACGCGCCGCCGCCGCCGCCGATCGATTGAGCGAAGATGCCGTGCGACATGACGCCGAGTGTGGTGATACTTCCATAATTCGTGACACGGACGGTGCCGCCGTTGGAGCCACCCGCACCGGTTCCACCGAGCTGCAGGATCACGGTCGTGTCGCCGCCCTTGGCCTGGCTGTTGCCCGCGCCCGCGGAGCCGCCGCCACCGCCGACGGACTGCGCGAAAATCCCGTGCGCGTTGTCGCCGGCGGTTATGATGCGGCCCGTTGCCTGGTTGGTGACCGTTACATTGCCGCCCGTGCCGCCCTTGCCGCCCTTGCCGCTCAGCGACGCGCCGATCTGGTACTCCGCCTCCTCGCTGGTCGTGCCCGCCGCGCCGCCACTGCCGCCGCCGCCGCCGATGGATTGTGCCTGGATGCCATGCGAGCCATGTCCGGTGCGAGCGCCGGTTGTCAGGTTCAGACTGCCGGTCGTGATGATGCCGGCATTGTCCACGATCACGTCGCCGCCGGCGCCGCCGCCATCGGCAAAGCCGCCAACGACAAGATTCACTGTCAAGGTACCACCCGAGCCTCGGCTCTCGCCGCCGCCGCCAGCGCCGCCGCTGCCGCCGATCGACTGGGCGAAGATGCCGACGGATCGATTGCCAAGAGTGCGAATTTCAGCAGTGTCGCTATTGGTGACGTGCACAAGACCACCTATGCCCGCCGCCCCGCCAAATCCTCCGACAGAACCGCCAATCGCATACTCGGCCGCGACACCTGATGATGCCGCACCGCCAATGCCGCCGCCGCCGACGGAACTTGCCGTGACGCCATTCGATTCGTCGCTGTCGGTCTGGATCCTGACAGTGTTGGTCACCTGGATCTCACCGCCATTGCCGGCATCGCCGCCCGCCAGCCCGATGCCCGCGCCCACCGAAACGGTCGCGCTACCGCCATATTTGCCCTCATTGCCCGCGGCCGCCGCGCCGGCAAGGCCGCCACCCCCGCCGATCGACTGCGCCACGATGCCGGCGGAGCCATATCCGCGCGTATGGATATTGCCGGAATTGTTCACGATCACCTTCATGCCACTGCTGCCGCTGTCGGGCGCAAGCGCATAGGTGCCCCATTCCGCTTGGTTGGTGACGGCATCGCCGTCGCGGTCCCCGTTGGCATCGCCGCCGCCGCCACCGATCGCGAGGTTCGCGTTGATATTGGTTCCCTCGCTGCCCAGGTCATAGGCCTTGGCATCGGCCGAGCCACCAGCGCCACCCCCGCCGCCGATCGACTGGGCCACGATGCCATTGGAGAAGTCGCCATAGGTCTCGAGCACGCCGGAATTTATGACCGTGACCGCGCCGCCATTGTTTCCATCGCCACCCTGGCCGCCGATCGCCACATTGGCGCTGACATTGACATTCGAGCCGTTGCCGATCGATGCCGTGGTGCCGCTGGCCGAACCGCCGGAACCGCCGCCGCCGCCGATCGACTGCGCCAGAATCGCATTGCTGAGATTTCTCCCCGTTGTGATCGAGGCCGCATTGGTCACATTGACGGTTCCGCCGATGTTGCCTGAGCCGCCCCAACCGCCGACGGTCACCGTGGCACTGACCGTGACGCTGCCTCCGAGGCCACCCGCGCCAGCCATGGAATCGCCGCCATTGCCGCCGCCGCCACCGACCGACTGCGCAAGAATGCCATGCGAATTGTTGCCCGTGGTCACGATCGAGCTGGTCGGATCGGTGAGCCCGAAATTGGCGGTCACGGTGTTGCCGATGCCGCCGCCACCACCCTTGCCGCCAATCGAGGCGCCCAGATTGATGCTCACCGTTGGGCTGAAACTGCCAGAATAGGTGCGGCTGCGACCGCCGTCGCCACCGCGACCGCCAACCGATTGCGCCAATATGCCGCCACCATTGTCGGGATTGATCGGCTTGCCGCTGTCATCGACCACGTCAGGATTGGGTATCGATGCGATGTGTCCGTTGCCGGTGACTTCCACCGTGCCGGCGTTACCTCCGGCAGCGCCCGAGCCGCCGACCGACACCGAGAGCGCGCCTGCCGGATAGGGGTAGATGTTTGCCGCGGCCGACAGGGCGAACGCATCGCCGCCGCTGCCGCCATTGCCGCCGACCGACTGCGCGAAAATGCCCTTGGAGCCGCGGCCATTGACTGTGATGTCGCCGGCATGGCGAACGATGACGTTGCCGCCGGTGCCGCCACCACCACCACCACCACCGCCGATCGAGACCGAGATCGCGGCAAGGCCGGCCGATACGGAGTTCGCCGCGCCGCCATTTCCGCCACCGCCGCCCACCGACTGCGCCAGGATGCCATGCGAGAGGCCGCCATAGGTCCTGATGTTGGCATTGTTGGTGACATCCACCAGCTTGCCGTCGCCACCCAGTCCACCACCGCCACCGACCGATACGGCTGCTGTTGTGCCAATGCCATAACTGAAGCCACCATCGCCGCCGCCACCGCCAACTGATTGGGCGAAGAGGCCGACCGAGCCGTATTGGAGCGTCGTGGTCTTGTTGGTGTTGGTTGCACGAACCTCGCCGCCGCTGCCGCCGCCATCGCCACTGCCCGCAACGGAGACCGTCGGGCCGAGGCCTCCCGTGATCGAGAACCCGCCGGAGCCGCCGCCACCGCCCACCGACTGCACCAGGAAGCCATGCGAGAAAATACCGTCCGTTTTCAACTCCGCGCCATTCGACGCCATGACGTTGCGCCCGATGCCACCGACGCTTCCATCGCCACCGACGCCGACATTGCCGCCCGACCCAGCTGAGATTGTTGAGCCACCGGCACCACCGCCGCCGCCGATGGATTGCGCGACATAGGCGTGGGAGTATTCGCCGGACGTCGAAATGCTGCCGCCGCGAACAGTGGAAAAGACTTCACCGCCAGCACCGCCGCCGGAGCCTCCACCGCCGATGCCGACGGAAACAGCCCCGGATACCGCGAGCGTGAAGCCGCCGCTTCCGCCGCCGCCGCCGACCGACTGGGCGAGAAGGCCTATCGACCGGTGGCCGTCGGTGCTGATCGTAGCGGTGTTGATGTCGACATCGACACGTTCGCCATTGCTGCCGACGCTGGAGCCGCCGCCAATGCCGACGGTAACCCCTGCCGAGACATTGACCGAGAAGCCGCCATTGCCGCCGCCACCGCCGATCGACTGCACGATGAGGCCGGCGGAATCGTTGCCCCTTGTCGTGATCGTGGTTGTGTTGGATGTGTATTTGGCTGTGTTGGTGATGCCGCCCGCCCCACCGTCGCCACCAATACCGACCGACACCGCGAAGCTGCCCGTGAACGCACCCCCACCGTTGCCGCCGCCGCCACCGACCGACTGCACGATGATGCCCGCCGACCGGTCCCGCCATGTATCGACCGTGCCGTTGAAATCGGCGCTGACAGCCTTCGAGTCGCCCCCGGCCGATCCGATGCCGCCGACCGAGACCGTCGCCGCAACGCCAACGGCTCCCGAGAAGCCGCCATTGCCACCGCCGCCGCCGATCGATTGCACGATCAATCCGGTCGAATCGATCCCGTCCGTCTCGATCTTCTGGAGGCCGCCGGCAACCGTGCGGAAACACCTCACCAGCATTGCCGCCCTTGGACCCGCTGCCGCCCACGCCGATCGTCGCACCAAGGCTGCCGGCGATAGTGAACCCGCCATTGCCGCCGCCGCCGCCGATGGATTGAGCGATAAGCCCGGCGGACCGGTCGCCGGACGTCTTGATCGAACCGCCGCTGGTAACATCGACCAGCTTGGCGCTACCGCCGGCGTCGCCGCCGCCGCCGACACCCACGGCTACGCCGAGCGACGCACTTAGGGAGAACCCACCATTGCCGCCGCCGCCGCCAACCGACTGGACGACCACGCCGGCGGAATCATCTCCTACAGTCGTGACCGTGGCATTGCCGATGTTGTAGCGCACCTCGCCACCGTCGCCACCTCGTGAGCCCGAGCCGCCGATGGCGACCGAAACGACACTGCCTGCGGCGAATGCGCCGCCGCCATTGCCGCCGCCGCCGCCAACCGATTGCACAAGCATGCCGATCGCCGACCGGCCGTTCGTGCCGACGACAACGCCGCTCCCAGCCTGGTTGGCCGTCACGTTGCCACCGTTTCCAGCGGTCCCGCCACTGCCGCCGATCGCGACGGCCACGGTGCTGGACACAGAAAACGCGAACCCGCCATTGCCGCCACCGCCGCCGACCGACTGCGCCAGCACGCCGATTGCACCATCGCCGCTGCCATCATTACCGGTGATGATCTCGCCGCCGATATTGGCAATGACCGTTCCCGCATCGCCGCCACCGGCGCCATTGCCGCCCACGGACACGACACCGGCTGCGCCACCACCGTCACCGCCGCCGCCGCCGATCGATTCCACCAGCATGCCGATCGCGCCAACGCCATTGGTCGTGATCTTGTTGGTATTGGTCGCCGTGGCGTTTCCACCACTGTTGCCGTCGGCACCGGCTCCGCCCCCGCTGAACAAACCGAAGGCGCCACCGCCATTACCGCCGGCGCCGCCGACGGACTGCACGACCATGCCGGAGGCATAGTCCCCGTAGGTGGTTATGACGCCGGAGTTCTCGCCTGAAGCATCGGCGCCGGCAGTCGGGCTGCCGCCATTGCCGCCGGAGCCGAAAAACGAAACGGTCGTATTTCCGTCGCCGCCTCGGCCTCCGGCGGAGCGAACAACCATGCCATATGAAAATCGCCCGGATGTGGTCACCTCGCCTGCGTTGCTGCCGTTCGCCGTACCAGCGCTGCCACCATTACCGCCTTCACCAGCATTTGCCGGACCTGCGGCGATGGCATTGCCACCCTTGCCGCCATTTCCGCCGCTGCCATCCACGAGGATGCCGAACGAGTTGTCCCCTGTCGTCCTTATGATGCTCGTGGCTGTGGCGGTTGCACTGGCGGTACCACCGGCACCGCCATGTCCAGCGTCACCCTCATCCGCGAAGAAGAGACCGCCACTGCCGCCGCCATCACCACCTTGACCGCCAGTGGCTGTCGCCGCCATGCCGTGATGAGAATTACCATCCGTGCTCAGCGTGGCGTTGTTGTTGGTGGCGGTGGCACTTCCGGCGTTACCGCCATTGCCACCTTCGCCCCCATTGCCGACGAGAAGGATGGTGCCATAGCCGCCATGCCCGCCATTGCCGCCATCGGCGGTGACGTCGAAGGCGTGAACCCCGTCAGGTGAGGCAGCGGGCACGGTTTGATTGATAGTGTTGACATGCACCGCGTTGCCGCCGTTGCCGCCATGATCGCCACTTGCGTCATAGACCGGGGGTGCGTTGTCACCATTTCCGCCATTTGAGTTGATGAGCACCTGGGCGGTAGCCGGCAACGCCGATACCAGCGCCGCGCTGCCTGCCAGTGCCATCCAGATCGCCCGCATGACGGCGCCTTGTCGCGGCGGCTGCATACGACCCGCTGCGGCAACGCCGCCAAGATCGCTGACGGCAAGGTCATGGAGAGTTCGGCCGCCAACCGCTGTCGACAGGCCTAGCGGACGCCTGGAAGACCGATACTCAGCCGCCCCACGCAGGCGAAACCGCCCTGAAAACAAAGCCATGCACCCACCCCTGATTTGCGACGCTCTCGACCCCTCCTCGGGCCCGGCGTCGCCGCCCCATCCGCAATAAAAACTCGCGACGCTCGCGATCAGGCCCAATGCATCACACCCAATGCTGCCTCGGGTCAGCCCTGAAGCATTGTCCTAGTCAGATTACATTGCTCCCGATCGGTGGAATCGGAATGTTATGGGCGGGACACTGACCAAAACATCGGGTGTTTGGTAGTCGTCATATGACGACAGCCTTCCGATCCTGGCTCACATTTCGCAGAAGGCGAGAATTAGACTCCAACGAGGCGAAATCCTTGATTCTGTTGCTTTCACCCATGGTGCCCCCGGGCAAACACCCTATATCTGGGGTGAGGTCTGTTTTGTGCGGGAGTGAACCAATGTCACCGCTTCGCCCATCCACCGTTTTGATGTCGTTAATGCTGGCTGCGGCCATGTTGCCGGTCGTGGGTTCGCACGCCTTTGCCCAGCTGAACTCGGCCAATACCAACGCGCTGATCCAGCAAAACCAATTGCAGACGCTGCAGAACAGCCTGCAGAGGCAGCAATTCCAGCAACAGCAGCAGCAGTACCGTGCGCAGGACCGCGTGATCGTTCAGCAGCCTACGCCGGTGGTGCCTCAAGCCAGGCCGAGTTGCCAGACGTCGATCATTGGTACGACCGCCGTGAACAATTGCCGCTGACAAGCCGGCGTTTTCCGATTATTTAGCCGACTTACGTGCATGCATTGCCGTGCGCGTGGGCGATGGTTTTGGTTTTGCAACGGTGCCGCTTCGCGCTATGGGCACCGCTTGGACTGGATCTTTGACATGGCAGCCACGAAAAAGAAGGCCGTACGCAAGGCAATGAAGGGCGACAGGATTCGTCAGGTCGCGGCGATTCCCTTCCGGCTGAACGCGCTTGGCGATATCGAGGTGATGCTGGTTACCTCGCGCACGACCAGGCGCTTCATCGTGCCCAAGGGCTGGCCGATGAAAGGCAAGAGCGGGCGCAAGGCGGCCATGATCGAGGCGCAGGAGGAAGCCGGCGTGCTCGGCAAGACCCTGAAGGATCCGGCCGGCACCTACACCTACTGGAAGCGGCTGGCGACCCGCTTTGTCCGGGTTGATGTCGTCGTCTATATGCTGGCCGTGACGGAGGAACTGACAAACTGGCAGGAAGCCAAGAGGCGGCAGCGGGCATGGCTGGCGCCTGCCGACGCCGCGCTTCTTATCGACGAGCCGGATCTGTCGACGCTGGTGCGGACATTGCGTGTTCCCGATGCCGCTCCAAGCGACGAGAGCCAGGATCAGCCGGCCTGAGCGAAGCGTGCGCGATCTGACCACGGCGCCTCAACGAGGGTGTAGGGCGCCCGAAACGCCAAAAATCGAGCGCCTAATCATCCCAATGCGACCATTTCTTTTTTAGAACCGCTGGCATTCCCCGACGTAAACTTGAGCTGTTGATGTCGCCAAGTTTTCCTGAACGGGCAATCGGGGAATTTATTGGCTGTTAAGGCCGATTTGCTAATCAGGTTGCTGTCGTCGGGGAACAGGCGACAATATAAAACGAGGCAATTCCTTGGCCGGCGCCGGATCGGTCGGGCAGGCAAGATTTACGGGGTCGTCGCAATTTCCATGGCCGTTCGATGAAACTGTCATCGATCAACGCCAGCCCTCGTCTTCTCGGGCTCGTCTGGCCGTTCATTGTCGTTGTTCTCGTCCAGGCCCTTGTTGCCAGCCTCAGCCTCTATACCTTGTCCGCGGTGCGCGCCTATGTCGGCGGCGAGAGCCACTGGTCGAAGGGGCAGAAGCACGCCATCTATTTCCTCAGCCTCTATGCCGATACCGGCAACCAGAATTTCTTTGACGAATATCGCGAAGCCATCGCCGTGCCACTGGCCGATCGTTCGGCTCGGCTTGCGCTGGAACAGCCCGAACCCGACACAGACGCCGCGCGCGCCGGCTTCCTGCAAGGCGGGAACCATCCAGATGATGTGACGGGCATGATCTGGCTGTACCAGAATTTCCGAAGCGTCAGCTACCTCGACACCGCCATCCGGCACTGGACCGCCGCCGACGGAATGATCCTGGTCATCGACCGGCTTGGCGAGGCGATGCATCGCAGATACCTGGAGGGGCCTGCCTCCGCCGAACAGATCGCCAGCTGGAAAGCGGAGATCCATCGGCTCGACCACCAGGTCGGCCCCTTCTCCAAGGCATTCTCCGACAGCCTCGGCGAGGGATCGCGCTTCATCACGATGGCGCTCACCCTCGCCAACCTCCTCACCGCCGCGCTGCTCATCCTGCTTGCCGTATGGCGGACGAGAAAACTTCTGGAGCAGCGCCAGGCCTTTCAGAACGCTCTCAACGCCGAGCGGGAGCGCGCCCAGATCACGCTGGCCTCCATTGGCCAGGCCGTCATCAGCACCGGGCCGGACGGACGGCTGGACTACATGAACCCCGTCGCCGAAAGGCTGCTTGCACGACCGCTCGGCGCGGCCAGGGGCAAGCCGGTCGCGTCGCTTTTCAAGCTTGTCGACAAGGAAACGGGCGTCGAGGAGCCCCGGCTGATGGAACGCCTGCTGGCCGGCGAGCCGCGCCGCTCCAACGTCCGCCCGCAATTGCTGCAGCGACCGGACGGTTCCTTCGTCTCCGTCGCACTGACCGGTGCGCCGCTTCTGGTTTCCGGCCAGATCGTCGGCGCCGTGTTGGCATTCCACGACATGACGCGCGAGCAGGACTATATCGAACGGCTTTCATGGCAGGCATCGCATGATGCCTTGACCGGACTTGCCAATCGACGCGACTTCGAAAGCCGGCTGGAAAGAACGATCGCGGACTTAGCTGACAAGCCGCTTCAGCACGCGCTGATGTATCTCGACCTCGATCAGTTCAAGCTGGTCAATGACACGTGCGGCCATGCGGCGGGCGACCAGTTGTTGCGCCAGATTTCCCTGATGCTGGCCAGCGAATTGCGGCCAGGCGACATTTTCGCCCGGCTGGGTGGCGATGAGTTCGGCGTGCTTCTTCTCGATTGCGACGCCGATCGCGCCGCCGGCACCGCCGAACGGCTGCGCGTGATCGTCCAGGACCTGCATTTCACCTGGGAAGGCAGGCCCCTCAACACCAGCGCGAGCATCGGCATGGTTCAGATCACCAACGCCGAAATCACGCTGGAGGAGGTCCTGCGGGCGGCCGACGTCGCCTGCTACATGGCCAAGGAAAAGGGGCGCAATCGCGTTCAACTCCACAGCGACGGCGACATGGCCTTGCGCGAACGCTTCGGCGAAATGGCCTGGGTTCAACGCCTGCACGCGGCACTTGAGGAAAACCGCTTTCAGCTCCACGCCCAGGAAATCCGCCCGCTCGACGACGATGCGGCGGAGGCTGGCGCGCATGTGGAGGTGCTGTTGCGGCTGACCGACGAGGACGGCGGTGTCGTCACACCCGGCAGCTTCATACCAGCGGCTGAGCGCTACGGCCTCATGCCGTCGATCGACCGCTGGGTGGTCAGCAACACCTTCCGGGTTCTTGCCGCGCGGCTTGCCGATCCGCGCCAGAACCCCATCGCCACCTGCGCCATCAATCTTTCCGGCGCGACCTTCGGCGACGAGACGTTCCTCGCATTCCTGCGCGAGCAGTTCCTCGCCCATGGCATTCCGCCGCGCATGATCTGCCTGGAGATCACCGAAACCAGCGCCATCGCCAACCTTGCCAACGCCATTCGCTTCATTGCCGACCTGCGTGGCCTGGGCTGCCGCTTCGCGCTTGACGATTTCGGCTCCGGCATGTCGTCCTTCACCTATCTGAAGCACCTGCCTGTCGACTACCTCAAGATCGACGGTGGTTTCGTCAAGGACATGCTGGAAGACCGTATCGACCGCGCCATGGTCGAGATGATCCATCATATCGGCAAGGTGATGGGCAAGCGCACCATCGCCGAATTCGTCGAAAACGACGGCATCATCGCGGCCCTGAAGTCGATCGGCGTCGACTACGCGCAAGGCTACGGGATTGCCAGGCCGCAACCCTTCGACGCTTCGACGTCGTTTATCGGCGCTGGCAAGGCGCAGGAATCGGGCGACGCCGACCCATGGGCCGACCTGGCGCGCAAGCTGCGCCGCAAGGCCGGCTGATCGGTCTTGAGCCTCAGTTCAGCTTGACCAGAACCACCCGGCGGTTCTTGGCGCGCCCGGTTTCATCCTCGTTGCTGGCGATGGGCGCCATCATGCCGGCGCCCGCCGCAGTCAGCCGCGCCCCGTCGATACCGTATTTCGACACGAGCGCCGCTCTCACCGCCTGAGCCCGCCGTGACGAAAGGTCGAGATTGTAGTCGAAAGCGCCCTGATTATCCGTGTGGCCGACAACAATGACGGCCATCTTCGGCTCGTTTGCCAGGAGCGTCGAAATCTCCTTCAGCGTTGGCTCCGATTCCGGCTTGATGTCGGCCTTGTCGGTATCGAAGAAGATGCCGTAGAGCGAAATACTGCCGGTCGCGGTCAGCGAATCCGCCATCTTCGCCGCCGCGACGACCACCATTTTCTTGTCGCGCGCCTTGGGCTCCAGCACATGGACGACCGCGACGGTGCGGCCACTCAGTTCCTTGCAGTAGAGATCGTCGATCATGGAATAGGTCTGCACGGTGACGTAGGCGTCGCCGCCTTCCTGCGGCACTTTGGCGGAGAAAAAGCGCTGATCGTTGATGCCGGAAGTCAATGCGCAGGCACCGTTCGAAAAGGCCGCGTCCTTGAGATCGCTTTCATGGAAGAAGTACATCGTCAGGCTCATCTCGTTGCCGCCGCCGCTCGATGAACGGTCGGCGGCACCGCCGCATTCCTCTTTCTTGCACTCGAACATGATTTCGCCGCCGGCCGCCTCGATCACGTCCTGATAGTTGCGCAGCACTTCGAGTGGCGAGCGCCCGCCCGGAAGAACATAGGCGATGCGGGTCAAGGAACCCTCGACCTCAACCTTCTTGTCCGGTGCAAAAACGCGATTGTTCATCGCATCGCGTTGATCAGCGTCGGCGCTGGGCTTCAGCGGCGACAGTGGCACATTGAAATCCGTGTAGGCGAGTTTCTCGTAGGAGACGATGAAAGCGCCTTCGTAACGCTTGGCGAGATGGTTGTCGGCGGCGCCTTTGATATCGGCGGTCGGCACCGTCGCATCGGCAGCGGCAAGTCGCACCGCCAGCATAAGTGCAAGCGTCACCCAGAATAATTTGATGACTGTCATGTTGATTGCATGCATCGCCGATCCCCCTGACCTCAAGATCGACATTTAGCAGAACAATCGGGTTCAGTCGACAATGTACCCTGTTATGGGTACCTCTCGAGGAGGACCGTAGCATTGTCGTGATAGCTGGTCCGCAACACTTCCCTGTAGCCGCACTTTGCCGCGACGTTCAATGAGCCGGTATTTTGCGGATCGATGATGCAGACGGTTTTCGCCCGTTCGAATTCCATGTCGCCCCAGGCAAGGGCTCTCGTCACGACTTCGCTGGCCAACCCTTTGCCATGCATGCAGGGAGCGAGTGCCCAGCCTGCTTCAGGAATGCCCTCGATCGACGGCACGATATCGCGCTTCAGGTCGTGAAAGCCGGCCTCGCCGATGAACTGGCCCGTCGCCTTCTCCTCGATCGCCCAGAAGCCGTAGCCCAGCAGCGACCAAAGGCCGGAATGGCGCAGGAAGCGCATCCAGCTCTCTTCGCGGGTACGCGGCTTGCCGCCGATGAAACGGGTGACGACGGGGTCCGCCCACATGGCGACATAGGCATCGAAATCCTCCAGCCGGTGCGCACGAAGGATGGTTCGCTCCGTCTCGATGACAGGAGCCGATCTTGTTTGAACAGCGCTCATGAAAATGCCTCGCTTGCGATACCGGGCGGATAGCAAACCGGCGGAGCGACGCAAGGTCCAACAGGACGGATATCGCCTGCCAGTCCTCACGACTGCCCATATGGGAATTTTTCTCAATGATGCTAATTTTCGCGACAAGCTGAAATCAGCGCACCGCGAATACAGACGCACTGATGGCGCGTGCGCCGCTCGACCGAGGGGAAAGAATATGGAAACCACCGATCTCGTGCTCGCCATCCTGCATCACCTGCTGGTGTTTTCGCTGGCGGGCATCATTGGTGCCGAGTTTGTGCTGATCCGTGGTGAATTGCCGGCCGCAACTATCCGGCGCCTTGTCGGCATCGATCGCCATTACGGCATTCTTGCCGGGCTGATCATCATCGTCGGCATCGGCCGCGTCATCTATGGGCTGAAGGGCTGGGAATTCTACGTCCACAACTGGGTGTTCTGGGCCAAGATGGCGGCCTTCGCCGTCGTCGGCCTGCTGTCGATCCTGCCGACCATCCGTTTCATTTCCTGGAACAGGCAGGCTGTCGCCAATCCCTCGTTCCTGGTGCCGCCGGGGGAACTCGCGTCGGTCAAGACCCATATCCGCGCCGAGGCCTTTGTCTTCCTGATGATTCCAGTGTTCGCGGCGGCTATGGCGCGCGGTTACGGTTATTGAGCCGCGCTTTCGAGCGCCGTCCCAACAGGGCCGATCGGCACAAGAGGCGCCGGAATGCTGGTCGTCTTCACCTCTGCCTTACAGATGTCGGCGATGACGCAGGCAGGGCAATCCGGCTTGCGCGCCTTGCAGACATAGCGGCCATGCAGGATCAACCAATGATGCGCGTGGCGCATGTATTCGTCCGGGATGATGCGCAACAGCTCCTGCTCGACCTGTTCGGGCGTCTTGCCAGGCGCCAGCCCAATCCGGTTGCCGATGCGCAGAATATGCGTGTCGACGGCCATCGTATGCTGGCCAAAGGCCATGTTGAGCACGACATTGGCGGTCTTGCGCCCCACCCCCGGCAGCTTGACCAGTTCGTCGCGGTCGTCGGGAACCTCGCCGCCATGGTCGCGGATCAGCGCTTCCGACAGGGCGATGACATTCTTGGCCTTGTTGCGCCACAGCCCGATGGTACGGATATGGTCGCCCACCGTGGCCTCGCCCAGCGCCAGCATCTTCCGTGGGGTGTCGGCGATCTTGAACAGCGCCCGCGTCGCCTTGTTCACGCCGGCATCCGTCGCCTGCGCCGAAAGCACGACGGCCACCAGCAGCGTGAAGGCGTTGACATGCTCGAGTTCGCCCTTCGGCTCCGGCCGCTGGACGGAAAACCGCCGGAAGATTTCATGCACCTCGGCCGGGCTGTAGAACGACCGGCGCTTGGGCGAACGGGCGCTCGGCCTCGCCTTCGAGCCGTCGCGGCGGTCGGGCAATGGTTCATTTCTGGGTGTTGAGGATTTTTTGGACTTGGGGTTGGCCATTTCCCTCCTATAATATCCACTCATGAGCGACACAAACGCTTCATTTCAGGCCGACGAGCCATTCTTCCACGCCTTGCTGACGCCGCATCGGTCGCTTGGCAGGACCGGCTTTGCCGTACTGATGGGCGCGCTTGTTTTCGGCTGGGTGGTCACCGGCGCTTTCTTCCTGTCGCGCGGCGCCTGGCCGGTGTTCGGCTTCTTCGGCCTTGACGTGATCGCCGTCTACATCGCCTTTCGCGCCAATTACCGCGCCGCCCGTGCCCGCGAGGAAGTGTCGGTGTCGCGCACCAGCCTCGATATCCGCAAGACCGCTCCGTCCGGCAAATCCGAAGCGCATCGCTTCAATCCGTTCTGGGCACGGTTTTCGGTCGCCCGCCACGCCGAAATCGGCATCACCCGGATGACCGTTGAAGGGCAGGGCCAGAATGTGCCGATCGGCGGCTTCCTCAATCCGGACGATCGCGAAAGTTTCGCCAAGGCCTTTTCGCGGGCGCTGGCCACGGCCAAGACGCGCTGACCAGAACCGGGACCGCCTGCTGTCCCAGCGCCTTGCAGTAGAGCGCTATCAGCAGGTCTCCCTTCCCCGCGCATGTTCACCTTTTCGCCGGCGATGAAGGCCTCCCTGCCTTGAAGCCAGTTCCATCTGGACCAAACTCTATCTGGATATGTCCGGCAAGAAGGCAAGTTTCGGGTGGCGATGGCGGTTGCGAAGGGCGATATTCACGGTCAAGGAGACCGTTCCATGAGCGTCCAAACGACAGCAGTTCTTCAGAAAGACATCACGCCCGAAGGCAGCGACTACGAAATCGTGCGCCGCGCCATCGAGAAGATCAGCCTCGATTATCGTGACCAGCCGTCGCTGGAAGAACTGGCCGAGGAGGTCGGCGAGACTCCAACCGGCCTGCAGAAGCTTTTCACGCGCTGGGCCGGCCTTTCGCCCAAGGCCTTCCTCCAGGCCGTGACGCTCGACCACGCGCGCAAGCTGCTTGATTCCGGCATGCCGCTGCTCGAGACATCCTTCGAACTGGGCATGTCCGGCCCCGGCCGGCTGCACGACCTGTTCGTCACCCATGAGGCAATGTCGCCCGGCGACTACAAGACCCGCGGCGCCGGGCTCACCATCCGCTACGGCTTCCATCCCTCGCCCTTCGGCACCGCGCTGATCATGGCCACCGACCGCGGGCTTGCCGGCCTCGCCTTCAGCGACCCTGGCGAGGAACGGGCAGCCTTTGCCGACATGTCCAGCCGCTGGCCAAACGCCATCCATGTCGAGGACATGGCCGCGACCGGACCCTATGCCGCCCGCATCTTCGACTCCAGGCTGTGGCGCTCCGACCAGCCGCTGCATGTCGTAATGATCGGCACCGATTTCCAGGTTCGCGTCTGGGAAGCATTGCTCAAGATTCCGATGGGCAAGGCGCGCACCTATTCGTCGATCGCCGCCAGCATCGGCTCGCCGTCCGCCAGCCGTGCCGTCGGCGCGGCCAATGGCGCCAACCCGGTCTCCTTCGTGGTTCCGTGCCATCGCGCCATCGGCAAGTCCGGTGACCTCACCGGCTACCATTGGGGCCTGACCCGCAAGCGCGCCATCCTTGGCTGGGAAGCAGGGCAGATCTCGTCTTGAGACGCCGGACTTCGAGTTACTCTTGTAATGAACCATGAATTTCATCACCTGTAAGTATTAGATAGATTGTAACCTTGATATATTGCGCCGCACAACCAGAGACAAACTGAGGTTTCATTTCTTTCTTGAGATGTTGTTTGTCGACTTTATTTAAGTTAACCCTAAATTAACTATGATAAAGCGATGATGACTCATATTAATTCGGACATTCCGGCTTGATAGGAGGTCTCGATGAAGTTCTTTAAGGTCGCCATCGGCGCGGCCCTGCTGGTCGCCTATCTTGACCAAGCCGCATTGGCCACGACGCAAAACGTCATTTTCAACGGCACGATCACCGCCACTTGTACGCTTCTAATCGGGACGAACGGCACGATGACGGTCAGTCCCGACCTCCAGACATTGAGCTCGCACAACAGCGGCGGCTCCGCTGGAACCGTCACCCTCACCACGACCGGGGGCGTGGCGCTCAGCGTCGACCCGGTCACCACCACCACAGTGCCGACGGCCGACACCACGTCGACAACCTGGACACCGACCTTTTCGTCCAGCGGCGCACACACCATCGCGGAAACGGGCACAGCCACCAACCTGACCGTTCCCGGCGCCTCGCTGGTCTCGGTCAACCTCGCTGGCACCAAGGGCGGCAGCAACCGCTTCGCCTCCGGTACCTATCAGGCAACTGTCACACTGCGCTGCGAATAGCCCCTCAGGAGGAATCCTTTGAGACATGCACTGAACCTGGCGACGGCATTGGCCGTCGGCCTGATGCCTGTTGCCGCCCTGGCCCAGTCGATGTCGCCGATGCGAGGCGAGGTCAACAGCTTCACCGACGCCTTCGCGGTTCGGGTATTCCCCGCCAATCCCTACAACCAGAAAATCAAGATCGAGGTCCACGTCTACGATCAGGATTTTCAGCCGGTGGAGGCCAGGATATCGCCGGCCATCTTCCAACTCGGCGCCCAGGCATCCCGCCCCGTCCTTGTGGTCGTGCCCTTCGACGGCGCGGCCGAGCGTAAAGTGCGTATCTGTACCGAAAGCATCCCCTTTCCCAATGAGCAGACGCAGATAAGGGCACAGATATGCGGAAAGTTTTTTGGACATCGCAAGTCCTGACGCTCGCGCTCACGCTTGCCGCGGCAAGCACGGCTCCGACCCAAGCCCAGGAACAAGTCTATAACCTCAACCAGAACGAGAACGGCTTCAATTTGCCCGGCGTCACCTTGCCCCAGGGCCAGGACGAGGTCCACGCCGCCGACGGCACCACTTGCCGCTCGGCGGTCTCCGGCAGCGGCGCCTATCTCGACCTCGGTGTTATCAGAGGCAACAACCAGACCGACAACGGCATCGCCACCTATGGCCGCGTGGTGATCCCGATCGGCAGCCAACCAAAGCGCCTCGACTGCAGCCGGCTTTACGAACTCGAAGTGCAGCGTCTCGAAATGGAACTCAAGCTGATGAAGATGGGCGTCAGCGTCGATGGCGCAACGGCAGTCGCCGCCGTCCCCGCGGCGCAATCCGCCAATTGGGCGGACCAGGGTTGGAACAATGGCAAGAAAAAGAAGAAGAAGAAATGACCTCTTCCTTCTCACCGCAGCCGTTCTGGCTTCCAGCCAGCCGGCGCCGGCAGCGATCATCGGCACCTGCACCATCATGGTCGGTGCATCGGGAACGATGACCGCGAATCCCACCATAGGCATATTGGGGTCCACGCAGGCGGGCGGTCAGAGCGCGGGAGCCACCATTACCGCAAGCTCGCTGCTGTGCTCTTTGCTCAACTTGCTGGATTGCTACTCCGTCTCGGCTCCCGCGCCCGCCGCATTCACCTCCTCGCCAAGCGGCGGCGGCACCAATGTCAACTTCGCCACGGCCTATCGCCTCGACTCCGGCGCCAGCACGGCAGGGAGCACGACGCAAAAGCTCACCAACGGCACCCATACCGTTCAGGTCGATCTCACCGCCACCAAGTCGAGCGGCATCTTCCCGGCCGGCAGCTATCAAGGCATGGTCACCGTACGGTGTGAATGAGCCGATCCTGCCATGACGCGGCAAATCGTGCTGGACCATTCGCGTGCTCTGGCAAGGAGCGGCTTGACAGGTTAGAGCAGAATCTGATCATTCCGGCTCATATCCTGTTGCGGCGAAGTAGTTGGCGCACTCGGTTGGTGTGAAGCAAGGCAGTGCGGCGCTGATGGTATCCCACAATTCCGCGACGGTTCGTGCGGCGGCTTTGCGTAGAATCGATTTCAGCTTGGAAAAGGCGTTCTCGATCGGGTTGAAGTCGGGGGAATAGGGCGGGAGGAACATCATCCTTGCGCCGGTTGCTTCGATCGCCACACGGGCGGCTGCGCTTTTGTGCGCCGGCAGGTTGTCGAGGATCACGACATCGTCGGGCCGCAGCGTCGGCACGAGAACCTGCTCGACATAGGCGACAAACCATTCGCCAGTCATCGGGCCGTCCAGGACCATTGGCGCGGTCATGCCAGTGAGGCGCAGGGCGCCGGTGAACGTCGTCGTCTTCCAATGGCCATGCGGGATTGGCGATCGGCACCGCATCCCGCGCTTCGTGCGCCCCCGCAGTCGAGCCATCTTTGTCGAGGCTCCGGTCTCGTCGATGAAGACCAGATGCTCGGGATCAAGATCGGGCTGGGCGTCGAACCAGGCGTTTCGTCGCGCCGCCACGTCTGGCCGCTCCTGCTCGCTGGCGTGCGCCGTTTTTTTTGAAGGTCATGGAGTGACGATCGAGAAACCGCCAGATCGTGCTCGTCGCAAACGACGCGCCATGCTCCTGTCGCAGCAACTCGGCGAGTTCGACCAGCGTGATGTCCACCCGCCTCTCGATCGCCGCCAGGATGATGTCGCGATACGCTTCAACGCGGTGGGACCGCCTGTCGCCGCCCTGCGGCTTTGCGCAGGTGGCTCCGGTCTCGCGCCATTCCCGGACCCAACGCACCGAGCTTGCCGCCGCCACGCCAAATCGCGCCGCTGCCGCCCGTCGCGACAGGCCGCCATCAACCGCTGCGACCACCCGAGCCCGCAAATCTTCCGATAAGGATTTCGCCATGCCATGCCGGCCTCCGAATCCAGCAGATATGCTGAATCAGATTTCCAATCCCAACGAAACCCCTATCGATTCTATCCGCTCGGATTTTGCTCTAGGTTCCCGCGCATTCAGCAGGAGGCTTTACTTGATTATCGTTGTCGGCTCGATCAACCTCGACCTTATCGCCAATGTCGACCGGCTCCCCGGCCGTGGGGAAACCGTCGGCGGCTCCGGCTTTACCACCGCACCCGGCGGCAAGGGCGCCAATCAGGCGCTGGCCGCGGCACGCGCCGGTGCCACGGTGCGGATGGTGGGCGCGGTCGGCAAGGACAGCTTCGCCAACGAAGCGCTGGCACTGCTGCGTGATGGCAAGATCGACCTGTCCGGCGTCGGTGAGACCTTTGCCTCGACCGGCACGGCGTTGATCATGGTTGGCAACGACGGCGAGAACATGATCGCCGTCGTGCCTGGCGCCAACGATTCGGTTGTTGCGGGCGACCTTTCCAAGGCTTTCCTGAAGAAGGGCGACGTCGTGCTGCTGCAGCACGAGATTCCCTTGCAGACAGTCGACGCTGCTTTGGACGCGGCAAGGGCGGCGGGCGCGATCACGGTGCTCAACACAGCACCTTTCCGCGGCGAGGCAGCCGCCTTCCTCGGCAAGGCCGACTATGTGGTCGCCAACGAAACCGAGTTCGACCTCTATGTCGAGGCGCTGTCCTTGAGCGGCCGCGACCGCACGGCGCGAATGCGTGACTTTGCCGGCAAAACCGGTCGCACCATCGTCGTCACGCTCGGCGGCGACGGCGTGATGGCGGCGACGCCAGCCGATGTCCTTGCGGTACCGGCCATGAAGATCACCCCGGTCGATACGGTGGGCGCGGGCGATACGTTTTGCGGTTATTTCGCCGCCGGCCTGTCCTGCGGCCTGCCGCTGGAGCAGGCGCTTGCCCGCGCCGGAGCCGCCGGTTCGCTCGCCTGCCTGAAACCGGGCGCCCAGCCCGCGATTCCCCTCGCCAAGGACGTCGACGCGGCGTTGCAGAAATCCAAAAGCTGAGACCAGGCCATGCGTCCCCAGACAAAACATGACGTGCCGCCCGCCGGCGCCATCTGCCGCCTGTCCGCAGTGGAACTTGCCGACAGGATCAAGCGAAAGGACCTTTCCGTTCGCGAGGTCGTGACGGCATTTCTTGATCGGATCGAAGCGGTGAACCCGCACGTAAACGCCATCGTGTCGCTGCGCGACCGCGGTGACATCCTGGACGAGGCCGGCAGGGCTGACGCCCATCTGGCGCAAGCGGGCACTGCGGGCGCGCTGTTCGGCCTGCCGATCGCCATCAAGGACCTTGCCTCGACCACGGGCCTCAGGACCTCCTTCGGTTCGCCGATCTTCGCCGATTTCGTGCCGCAGGAAGACGATTTCTTCGTCGAGCGTATTCGCAACGCCGGAGCCATCATCATCGGCAAGACCAACGTCCCCGAATTCGGCCTGGGCTCCAACACCTACAACAACGTGTTTGGGCCGACGCTCAACGCCTTTGACCCTGCTTTGACCGCCGGCGGCTCGAGCGGCGGTGCCGCGGTGGCGCTGGCGCTCGACATGATACCGGTCGCCGATGGCAGCGACTTTGGCGGCTCGCTGCGCAACCCGGCGGCCTGGAACAATGTCTACGGCTTCCGCCCGTCGCAGGGGCTTGTGCCCGGCGGGCCGGACTTCGAGGTCTTCCATGCCCAGATGGGCGTCGAGGGGCCGATGGGCCGCAACGTCGCCGACATGGCGCTGCTGCTCGACGTGCAGGCCGGATATCATCCGCACGCACCCTTGTCCTATGAGAAGCAGGGCTCGTTCCTCGAAGGCCTCGCAACGCCAGTGACTGGCGGCCGCATCGCCTGGTTTGGCGATCTCGGCGGCCATCTGCCGATCGAGCCCGGCATTCTCAATCTGTGCGAGACTGCTCTCGGGCGGTTCGCGGAGGCATCTTTCGTGACGGAGCCGTTGCTGCCGGATTTCGATTTCGAGGCTCTGTGGCAGGCCTTTGTGACACTGCGTCAGGCCAGCAGCGGCTGCGCGCTCAAGACCCACTATGACGATCCCGACAAACGTGGCCTGCTGAAGCCGGAAGCCATATGGGAAGTGGAGAACGCGATGCGCCTCACGGCGCCGCGGATCCGCGCGGCCTCGGTCATCCGCACCTCCTGGCATCGAACGCTGCTGTCGATCTTCGACCGCTTCGACCTCATCGCACTGCCGACCGCGCAGGTCTTCCCTTTCGACGTCGGCACCCACTGGCCGCGCGCGGTCGCCGGACGAACGATGGACAGCTACCACCGCTGGATGCAGGTTTCCGCATATGCCACGCTGGGCGGCTGTCCGGCGGTCAACGTTCCCGTCGGCTTCGACGACAGGGGACGGCCAATGGGCATGCAACTGATCGGGCGGCCGCGCGGCGACCTTGCCGTGCTGAGGGCGGCAGCGGCTTATGAGGTGACGCTGCCCTGGCAGGCCGGCGCCTAGAGCCGCGTCGGCAATTGTCAGCAACATTTCCCGCCGGCTTGCACCGACATCCTGGCTATGCATTGATCTTGGTCAGTCGCGCCGCTTGAGCGGCAGCCGCCGGAGGAAACCTGATGTCGCTGGAACTCTACGCCACCTATGTCCTTGCTTGCATCGTCATCATCCTGGTGCCCGGCCCGACGGTCACGCTGATCATCGCCAACAGCATCCGCCACGGCTCGCGCGCCGGTCTGGCCAATGTTGCCGGCACGCAAGCTGGGCTCGCCATCATGATTGCCATCGTCGGTATCGGCCTCAACACGCTGATAGCCGGCATGGGCCACTGGTTCGAATGGGTGAAGCTGATCGGCGCCGCCTATCTGGTCTGGATGGGCGTGCAGATGTTCCGTTCCAAGGGCACGCTGAATGCCGATGGAACAGCCAGGAAACCGCGTGGCGGCTTCTTCCTGCAGGGTCTCCTGGTGGCGCTCAGCAATCCCAAGACACTGGTGTTTTTCGGCGCCTTCTTCCCGCAGTTCATCGCGCCACAGGGCAATTATACGCTGCAGATCGTCGTCATGGGCCTGACCGCCATGATCTTCGCCGCCATGTCGGATTCGACCTATGCGCTCGCCGCCAGTCGCGCCGGACGGCTGCTGTCGGCCAACCGCATCAAGCTGATGTCCCGGATCAGCGGCAGCTTCCTGGTCGGCGGTGGCCTGTGGCTGGCGTTTTCGCGCTCGAAGTAACGGCAGCAGCCGCAAGGACTGTGCCAACGAACAACTGAAGCCGATTGAAAGTTTGTTCTCCCAAAACCATATGAATCCTAATTGAGGGATTGATGTCTGCTTTTTGGACTAGGGATGGTTTGAAGAGGAACGCGCCTAGCGTGGTCCTATTTGCAGGTTTTTTTGCGATAATGGTTTTGTTGGCTCTGAACGAGTCTGCGAATGACGCAAGCCTGACTCGGTCGATTGTTGCGCTCGATGGGACGATCAAGAGCGTATACTGGGTCAGGAATAACGTGCCCACCTACGCGCTGTCCCTCGATGACGACTCGTTCGTATTTGTTGACAGCGAGGAACTGCACCTCATCGGCTCACCAGTAAGGATTGAGCGCGTTACCCGAAACAATGGCTCCATATCTTACCGGTTTGCCAATTGAAGCATTGCTCTGTGAGCAGCTTCAAATGCTCACAGCCAAGGAAAATGGATGGCCAATTCAAGGTTTATCGTCGTCGCTTTGGTCGTGAGGGAAAATCTCAGGGACATATTTCTCTCGGCTCTCGTCCTGAGCCTGTGTTTTCTTGCAGTTACCGCGCTGGTAGCAAGGCAGGCCAGCCCGATCATCAGCCGGGATCGCATGACGGGCACAGTTGCCACCGTCCTCGACGCCTCTCCGTCTCCGGATACCGCACTCACCGGCGGGTCCCGTTACCTCTACGGTGTCCGCCTCAGGGAAAATAACACGTTGGTCTTCGTTTATAACGACGCTCCGCGAACTGCCGGATCGGACGTTTCGATTGAGCGGCAGCACCGTGAGAACGACAGCGATACCTTTCGTCTGCTTCGCGATTGAGCAACCCGATGCGTGTCATCCAGAGCACCCATCGGCTCTGGATGACACGCACCAGAAACAGGAACTAAAGCCGTCCCAGCCTCTCCACCAGCAGCGCGAAGAAACCATCATGGTCGATGTCACGCATCACCATGGCGTTCTTCGGCCGCTTGGTGACGCCCCACCAGTCGATCACGGTCATGCCCATGGTGAGTTCCGAGGCGGTCTCGATGCTGACGTTGCAGTTGCGACCCTTGAACAGCTCCGGCTTCAGCAGATAGGCGATGACGCAGGGGTCGTGCAGCGGTCCGCCATCGGTGCCATATTTCCCTTCGTCGTAACGCTCGAAAAATTCCAGCATGTCGGCGGTGGCGATGCCGACTTTGGTGCCGAGCGCGCGGAAGGCCTGCGTGCGCTTGGTCGTGGTCAGCGCCTTGTGGGTGACGTCGAGCGGCATCATGACGATCGGAACGCCGGACCGGAAGACGACATCGGCGGCATGCGGATCGACATAGATGTTGAACTCGGCCGCCGGCGTGACATTGCCACCTTCGAAGTAGCCGCCGCCCATCAGCACGATTTCCTTGATCCGCGGCGCGATCCTCGGCTCGCGGATCAGCGCCAGAGCGATGTTGGTCAGCGGCCCGAGTGGGCACAGCGTGAGGGTGCCGCTCTCTTCCTTCATTAGCGTGTCAACGATGAAATCGACGGCATATTGGTCCTGCAGCTTCATCACGGGTTCGGGCAATTGCGGTCCGTTGAGGCCGGTCTGGCCGTGCACTTCCTCGGCGGTGACGAGTTGACGCATCAGCGGGCGGATTGCTCCGGCGTAGACCTTGATGTCCGGCCGTCCGGCCAGTTCGCAGATCTTGCGGGCATTCTTTTCGGTAAGCTTCAGCGGCACGTTGCCGGCCACGGCGGTGATGCCGACGATCTCCAGCTCAGCGCTGCCGAGCGCCAGCAATATGGCGACGGCATCGTCCTGGCCGGGATCCGTGTCGATGATGATCTTGCGAGTCTGGGGCATTTCAATTCCTTGTTTGGCGGGGTCGCGGACGCAGGCTGACCGCCAGATCGAACCGCTCGGACGGGGGAATAACCCCGACCTGCGCGCTTCTCCCTAGATCTTCAAGCGCCATGTCGATCATAGTTGTGAGTCCACGACGTGGTCTTTTGGGGCGGGCTTCTTGGTGGCTTGAACTTGACCGCGAGGCGGACCATATCAAGACCAGCGGGAAAAATGCCATCCGGGTTTTTCCACTTTATGTCGCTCTTGAGAGGACAGTGTAACATGAGCCGAATGACGCCCTTTTCCAGCCCGCTTCTCCTCGGTTTCGACGCCATGGAAAAAACCCTGGAACGTTTGGCGAAATCCGGCGACAGCTACCCTCCCTATAACATCGAGCGGCTCAGCGGCGTTGACGGCAAGACCGAACGGTTGCGCATCACACTTGCCGTTGCCGGTTTCGCCGAAAGCGATCTCGACGTGACCACGGAGGAAAACCAGTTGGTCGTGCGCGGCCGTCAAAGTGACGATACCGAGCGCGAATTCCTCCACCGCGGCATTGCCGCGCGCCAGTTCCAGCGCTGTTTCGTGCTGGCCGACGGCATGCGGGTGATCGCGGCGGAGTTGAAGAACGGCCTTTTGTCGATCGATCTCGATCGGCCGGAGTCTGAACGGCTGGTACGGAAAATAAACATATCGGTGAAAGACTGATCTTTACCACTGCATCGGCCGGAACATCGGCACCGATTTTCCGAAAGCACGATGCGGAAAATTGAATGGCTCTTAGCGGGATGGCCTTGAGCGGCATCCTCGCGCCAAGGAGGCTAAAATGACCAGAACTGACGAAACCATCATTATGACCAGCGGCGAATTCGCCCATCTCGGCGAAGGCTCGGTCGCCTATCTCAGAAAAGTGTCGAGTGACGAATTGCTCGGCCGCTTCCCCGGCCTCGGCGAAATCGCTCCCGGCATGCAACTGTGGGCGCTGTTTGCCGCCAACGGCCAGCCGATCCTGCTTGCCGACGCCCGCGACCGTGCGCTGGCCGGCGCCATGGAAAACGACCTCACCACGGTCGCGATCCACTAACCGACGAGTACGGTGAAACGGCAAGGGCCGCCCAAGGCGGCCCTGTAGGGATTTCAAATACGAATTTCAGGCTGCGTGCGAGGCCTGGGTATCCGACAACAGCGCGTGGATTGCGACGGCATCGCGCGTACCCCTGATCTTGGCCACGGTGTCGGCGTCGCGCAGCACGCGCGCGATGCGTGACAGCGCCTTGAGGTGGTCCGCGCCGGCGCCTTCAGGCGCCAGCAGCAGAAACACCAGATCGACCGGCTGGTCGTCCAGCGCTTCGAAATCGACCGGCGTCTCCAGCCGGGCGAACACGCCGGCGATGCGCTTCACCCCGGCCAGTTTGCCATGCGGAATGGCAATGCCATTACCCACGCCGGTCGAGCCCAGCCGCTCGCGCTGCAGGATGGTGTCGAACACCTCGCGCTCCGGAATGCCGGAAATCGCGGCCGCCCTTTCGGACAGCAATTGCAGCAGCTGCTTCTTGGAGTTCGCCTTCAACGCCGGCAAGATTGCCGGAACGTTGATAAGATCGCTCAGATCCATGCTTGAAAATCCTTGTTCGCCTGCCGTCACCAGTCCCCACCCCTCGTGCGGCCGGCTTTTTATCCCTGTGCGACCTTGGTCATGGACGGGTCGATCCAGCCGATGTTTCCATCGGGCCGGCGATAGACGATGTTGAGATGTTCGTTTCCGGCGTTGCGGAACACGAAGACCGGGCTCTCCTTGGTGTCGAGCTCGATGACAGCGGACGCCACCGACATGGTCTGCAGCGTCATGGTTGATTCGGCGACGATGGCCGGCGCGTAATTCTCCGGAATGTCCTCGTCGTCATCGGCAAGCGGCGCCATCACGGCATAGGCGATGTCGGTGGGCTCACCATTGCCATTGCCTGAATTGTGCGACTTCAGACGGCGCTTGTAGCGCCTCAGGCGGGTCTCCAGCCGATCCGCGGCGGCCTCGAAGGCCAGCGTCGGATCCTGGGCATCGCCAGTGGCCTGCAGCGAGGCGCCGGAATCCAGCCGGATCATGCAATCCGCCGAATAGCGCGACCCCGATTTGATGACGGTGACGTGCCCCGAAAATCCGCGGTCGAAATACTTTCCGATCGCTTCGCCGACACGGTCGTTGATACGCGTACGAAACGCATCGCCGATATCCATGTGTTTTCCCGATATGCGCAGTTTCATCTGAAAACTGACCTTTCTTGCCCAGGCTTCAAACTGGCCAGAGTTTATACTCGTGGTCCGTGCGCACAAGCTTTGCGGCGTCACTCGCGCCGATTTTAAATCCGAACTTTCCAGTTGATCACAAGCCGCCTCTTGGCCATCCCTAGGCCACCGTCTTGACGGACCATCCGCATGCGGGCGATCAGCCCGTCTCATGCGGGCGGGCTTCTAGCCACTTCACCGCAGCTTGTCAATGAAGCCGGGCCCCGGTGGCAATCGCGCCCGGATAAAGGCCCTGTGGACAACATGTGTTTCAAGCGCCGCCGCGGCCGCCGCCCCCTCTTTCAGGGGCCTGCTACGCTAAAACAGGCTGCATTCTAGCGGCCGACGCTGGCCAGAGCGCGCTTTTCGCGTCGCCGCTGCACCGACGAGGGAATATTCATGCCCTCGCGATATTTGGCCACGGTGCGCCTGGCTATATCGACGCCACTCTCGCGCAGCATATCGACGATCGCATCGTCGGAGAGCACGTCGGCGGGCTTCTCCTCGTCGATCAATTGCTTGATGCGGTCACGCACCGCCTCCGACGAATGCGCGTCACCACCGCCCGACGCGGCGATCGAGGCGGTGAAGAAGTAACGCAGCTCGAACACGCCACGCGGCGTCAGCATGTATTTGTTGGCCGTGACCCGGCTGACCGTCGATTCATGCATGCCGATGGCGTCGGCCACGGTGCGCAGGTTGAGCGGCTTGAGGTGGCGCACGCCGTGCACCAGGAAGGCATCCTGCTGGCGAACGATTTCAGAGGCGACCTTGAGGATAGTCTTGGCGCGCTGGTCGAGGCTGCGCGTCAGCCAGTTGGCGTTCTGCAGGCACTCGGCCAGGAAATCCTTTTCCGTCTGGTTTTTCGCATGCGGCGACACCTGGGCGAAATAGATATGGTCGACCAGCACGCGTGGCAGCGTTTCAGCATTGAGTTCGACCGTCCAGCTGCCGTCATTGGCCGCCCGCACCTCGACGTCGGCGACGATCGCGTCGCTGGCGCCGACCGAAAACACCGTTCCAGGCCGGGGGTCAAGCGCCCGGATCTCTGCCAGCATGTCGAGCAGATCCTCTTCGTCGACGCCACAAATCCGCTTCAACGTCTGGAAATCGCGTCGCGCCAACAGTTCGAGATTGGCGACCAGCGCCTTCATCGCCGGATCGAGGCGGTCGCGCACGGCAAGCTGCAGCGACAGGCACTCAGCGAGGTCGCGGGCGAAGAGACCGGCGGGCTCGAAGGTCTGGCAGACCGCCAGGACCCTGGCCATGGCGGCGGAGTCCGTGCCCAGACGAGCCGCGATCTCGGCCATGTCGGCGCGCATATAGCCGGCTTCGTCGAGACTGTCGGCGAGTTCGCCGGCGATCAGTCGGGCCGCCGGATCGGCGAAGGCAAGGGCGACCTGTTCACTGACATGATCGCGCAGCGTGATGGCGGTGGCGGCCATGTCGCCCGCGTCAAGCCCTTCGGACGAGGTTGCGGATCCGTTGCCGGCCGCCGACTTCCACTGGGCCGTCAGGTCGGGACCAAGCCGCTCGCTCGTGCCCGGATCGTCGGGAAACAGGTTCTCCAGCGAACTGTCGAGCTTTTCCGAGATCGCCTCGGCGCTCCATGCCGTCTCGCTCTCGAACCAGTCGCCCTCGGCGGCGGCTTCCGGCTCGACATCGTTCTTCTGTGCCTGGTCGCTTGCCGCGTCATCTTGTGGTTCGGCCCGCTCAAGCAGAGGGTTGCGCTCGATCTCGTCATCGATGAAGCGCTCCAGCTCGACATGGGTGAACTGCAACAGCCGAATCGACTGCATCAGCTGCGGCGTCATCACCAGCGACTGCGACTGTCGTAGCTGTAGCTTCGCCGCCAGCGCCATGGTTCGGTTTCAAACGCCTCGTCTACGCATCCGCAACGCGGACAGGATTTTTTCAGCCGGACATAGAAACTGGCCCGGCTTTTGCTTGTCAAGCAATGACTAGCAAATCGCGTTTACGAAGACGTTATCAGGCGACAAAAATCGAAGAAATCACGCCAAAGCGTACGAAAATCGCGCTGTCGACGCGATTTTCGCTCAGAGCAATTCCAGGAAAAGTGTCAAACGGTTTTCCGGCCGGAATTGCGTCGAACAAAGAGCCAGGGCGGTTCCGCGTTTCCGTGAAACGAGGAGCCGCTCTATAGGGTGAAGCCCTCGCCGAGGTAAAGCCGCCGCACATCGGCGTTTGCGACCACCTCATCGGCCCTGCCATGGGTCAGAACCTGGCCCGCATGGATGATGTAGGCGCGGTCGATCAGGCCAAGCGTCTCGCGGACATTGTGATCGGTGATGAGCACGCCGATGCCGCGTGCCGTCAGATGGCGCACCAATTGCTGGATATCGGCAACGGCGATCGGGTCGATGCCGGCAAAGGGTTCGTCGAGCAGCATGTAGGCGGGACGCGTCGCCAGCGCACGGGCGATTTCGAGACGCCGACGCTCGCCGCCCGAAAGCGACATGGACGGCGCCTTGCGCAAATGGCTGATGTGAAATTCCTCGAGCAGTTCGTCGAGGCTGCGCTCGCGTTCCTTGCGGCTCTTCTCGACCACTTCGAGCACGGCACGGATGTTCTGCTCGACGGTAAGACCACGAAAGATCGACGCTTCCTGCGGAAGATAGCCGATGCCCAGGCGCGCGCGGCGGTACATCGGCATCGAGGTGACGTCGAAGCCGTCGATCTCGATCGTGCCTTCGTCTACCGGCACCAGACCGGTAACCATGTAGAAACAGGTTGTCTTGCCGGCGCCATTGGGACCGAGCAGGCCAACAGCCTCGCCGGCGCGCACGCCAAGCGTCACGCCGTTGACGACCTTGCGACCCTTGTAGCTCTTGGTCAGGCCCTTGGCGATCAAGGTTCCCTTGAACTTTGCCGCATCGACAGTCACCGTGGCCGGTGCCGCGAGCGTGCTCGCGGCACGTCCCGACAGACGCGCCATCAGCGAGGATGCACCGGCCATTAGGGCTTTGCCGCGTCCGGTTTTGCCGCGTCCGACTTCGGCGGCGTGATCGACATCATGACGCGCTGACCACTACAGGGATCGACCTGAGCCAGGCCGCTCTTCATCTGCACGGTCAGCTTGCAGCCCACCAGGACGTTGTCGTTTTGTGACAGGACGACCTTCTTGCCCGAAAGCACCAGCACCTGGCTCTTCATGTCGAAGCTGCCGCTGTCACCGGTCGCGACCTGCTGATCCGACTTGATGTAGACTTTGTCCTCTACCTCCAGATGATCAATATTGGCCGAACCGGTCATCGCCGCGCCCGCGGCTTCCGTGCCCTTGGCGGCGGCGCTTGGATCCTTGACGTAATAGACCGTCATCTTGCCGGCCTTGAGCACGGTCGGACCCTGAACGACGCTTACATTGCCGGTGAACACCGCAACGCTCTCCGCCTGCCGAACCTCGAGCTTGTCGCTCTCAATCTGGATCGGCTTGTCGCCGGACAGTTTGAGGCCTGACATCTGGCTGGTGGCGTTCGTTTGCGCCCAAGACGACGCCAGCCCCAGGAACAGCAATGCCGAAGTCGCAGCCATGAGCCGCGCCGAACTACTGAGCCGCATTGGATTCTCCGCTCTTTCCCTCTGTCGCCAAGCTGGCGGAATCGATATTGACGCGCACCCTGTTCTCGAAAATCAGAACCTTGCCATTGTCCTGGACCGACATGGAATCCGCGGTGATCCGCGACGCGCCTTTGCCGACGTCGACGGGATCTCCCGTCTTCATAGTGCCTTTGCCCATGTCGAGGAAGACCGATTTGAATTTGGCTTCCATTCCGTCGGTGGTGCTCACCGTGACGTCGCTAGTCAGGTTCATCGTGTTGCCGTCGCGATCATAGATGCCGCGCGAGGCGCTCACGGTGGCGATGTTGTCGATCGCGATCGGCAGCTTGGCATCGATGCCCTCCAGTTCGATGATGCCCTGCTTGGTCACGTCCTGTATGGCGCGCAACGCGGTCATCGAATAGGGCTGCTTCTCCTTGGTGAAGCCATTCAGCTTGGGGTTGGCCATGACGAGCTTGCCATTGGAAAAAGCCGTACCTTCGGCCTGGACCGCGACCGAGATGGGCGCGGCGAGATAGGAATAGGCCGGAAAGCCGACAGCGATCGCGACAGCGAGCAGCGGTATCGCGAACTTCAGGATACGCACGCGGCGCGAATGGCGCTGCGCACGTCCGAAGGCATCGCCCCTCTCCAGGCCAGCCGTCGGGGGAGCCAACTCCGTCTCGGTGTTGGTTGGTTCAATCGTTCGCGCTAACATCACAGCTTTCTTTATAGCCCTGCCCGCCGGACACCGCCTATAGGTGGGAAGCCGACGCTCTCAAGCAAGCACAAGCGGAGGAAAACCGCGAAAATATGACAGCTTTCCCTGCGTGAACCAAATCAAATCCCTGCTACGGTGTGTCATATCAGATACGGGCGTGATGCGTTAATTTTTCATCCACCACCGGTTGTCATATCCCCGAAAGCCATTCCGCCTCGCTGCAAGCCTCTCAGGAAACCGGTAGCCGGGAGCCAGAGCTTGCTTTAAAAGCGTCTGCTTCCGCGACTATGAGGCAGACCATGGCATTGAGAGCCGACGACCTGATCGACCGCCGCCGCTTGCGGCGGAAATTGACCTTCTGGCGCGTTGCGGCGATCGCGATCCTGGCGCTCGGGCTGGTTGCCATCGCCTCCTGGTTTTACGGGGACGAATTCAATGGCGCCACGGTCGACCATATCGCCAAGGTCAGGATCGAGGGCACGATCACCGAGGACGATGAGCTGATCAAGCGCCTGGAGAGCATCCGCAAGTCCGACAAGGTGAAAGGCGTGATCCTGGCGATCGATTCACCGGGCGGCACCACGGTCGGCGGCGAAACCATCTACGAGGAAGTGCGCAAGCTGGCGGCGGACAAGCCGGTGGTCGCCGAGGTCGGCACCCTTGCCGCATCGGCGGGTTACATGATTGCAAGCGCGGCCGATCATATCGTCGCCCACAAATCCTCGATCGTCGGGTCGATCGGCGTGCTCATCCAGTATCCGGATGTCAGCGGCATGATGGACAAGCTCGGCATCAAGCTCGAGGAAGTGAAGTCGTCGCCGCTCAAGGCCTCGCCCTCACCGTTCAAGCCGACGACTGACGACGAACGCGCCATGGTCCGCAAGCTCATCCTCGACAGCTACGACTGGTTCGTCGGCATTGTCGCGGAGCGCCGCAAGATGACCCACGAGCAGGCGCTGGCGCTGGCCGACGGCTCGATCTTCACCGGCCGACAGGGCGTCGCCAACGGGCTGATCGACGGCGTCGGCGGCGAGACCGAGGCAGTCGACTGGCTGGCGACCAAGGGCGTCGACGCCAAGCTCAAGGTGGTGGAATGGAAGAACACGGAAAAACGCGGCGGCTTCCTGTTCTCCAGGACGATGCTGCGCACGATCACCAGCGCGCTCGGCCTGCCCGACTACAGCGGCGATGTAATGCACGAACTTGGCGCCGACCGCTTGTTTCTTGACGGTCTCGTTTCCGTCTGGCACCCTTGAGGGGCCGTTTGGGGCGAGTGAAAAAGCAAATAAAATCATCCTCATAATTTTGACCGCACAGCTTTCACGGGGACCTCTCTCATGATCAAATCCGAACTTGTGCAGATCATTGCCACGCGCAACCCGCATCTTTTCCTGCGCGACGTCGAAAACATTGTCGGCGCCATTTTCGACGAGATCACCGACGCGCTTGCCGACGGCAATCGGGTCGAATTGCGTGGCTTCGGGGCTTTCTCGGTCAAGAATCGGCCGGCACGCACGGGCCGCAATCCGCGCACCGGCGAATCCGTCGAGGTCGAGGAGAAATGGGTGCCGTTCTTCAAGACCGGCAAGGAGCTGCGTGAAAGGCTGAACGGAGGAAAGTAGGCGCGGTCTCTTTTGACGAGGCCAGTCTTCCAGCGGAAAACATCATGCTCAATCGATTCATGCTCATCGTGGTCTTCGTGCCACTGGCCATCATGCTGATCGCGCTGGCCGTCGCCAACCGCGAGCCGGTTGCCTTCACCTTGGACCCGTTCAACCCCGGCAATCCGGCGCTGACGCTGACCTTGCCGCTTTTCATCTTCCTGTTCCTGGCCCTTGCCATCGGCATGATTGTCGGCAGCATGGCAACCTGGGTCAAGCAGGGCCGCCATCGCAAGCTGGCGCGCCAGCGCGGCGTGGAAGCCGAGAACCTGCGCCAGTCGATCAGCCGTGCGCCCGCCGCACCGCAAGGTCCCACCTTGCCCAAGTCAACCAACTGAACCGGTTGGCATTTTTCTCTCCACGGAGCTTTCCATGCTGACCATTTCGGCCGCTGAGGTCGATCATGCCCTGACGTTTCCCGGATTGGTCGAGACGTTGCGCGCGGCTTTTCGCGATGGCGCGGTGCAGCCCGTGCGGCATCACCATGCGGTCGAACGCCCCGATGGCGCGGCGTCCACGCTGCTCCTGATGCCGGCCTGGACCGATTTCAACGCGGCCGGGACATCGTCCGGCGGCCATATCGGCGTCAAGATCGTCACCGTGTCGCCAGACAACAACGCGATCGGAAAGCCGGCAGTGATGGGGCTTTATCTTCTGCTCGATGGCGCGACGGGCGAGCCCGAGGCACTGATCGACGGCCAGCGGCTGACGCAGTGGCGCACCGCTTGCGCCTCGGCGCTTGCCGCCTCCTATCTCGCTCGCGAGGACGCCGCGCGGCTGCTGGTGGTCGGCGCCGGTGCGCTGTCGCCATTCCTTGCCAAGGCGCATTCGTCCGTGCGGCCGATCAAGACCATCCGCATCTGGAACCGGACCCCGGCCAATGCCGAGAAAGTCGCCGAAGAGCTGCGTGCCGAAGGTTTTGCCGCCGAAGCCGCTGACGATCTCGACGCTGAACTCGGCCAGGCCGATATCGTCTCCTCGGCGACCATCACCGCGACGCCGCTCATCAAGGGCGCGTCGCTGAAGCCCGGGGTCCATGTCGATCTCGTCGGCGGCTTCACGCCCACAATGCGCGAAGCCGACGACGATGCGATCATCAGGGCCCGCGTCTTCGTCGACACGCGTGCCGGCGCCACCAAGGAAGCCGGCGACATCGTCCAGCCGCTGGCCTCCGGCGTGCTGAAGGCCGAGGCCATTGTCGCCGATCTCCACGAATTGGCGCGCGACCAGCAAAAAGGCCGGCGGAGCGCGGACGAGATCACGCTGTTCAAGTCAGTCGGCGCGGCACTCGAGGACCTCGCCGCAGGCATCGCCGTCTACCAGGCACTCAAGCGGTAGGATCAGCGCTTGTTCGGCGCCCATCGCCTCGGCGATCAGCGCGAAGTCCCCGGCACTGATGGGGAACAGGCCGAAGCGAAGCTGGTAGCCCCAGTTCGACTTGCCGGCGGTGAATTCCAGCCGGTCGAGTAGCGGCTTGATCGGCGTTTCGCTTGCCTTTGCCCATTCGACATCGCGCCGGAATGGCGTGAAGCCGCCGCCCATCTCGCCCTGGTAGGGTTCGCCTTCCCGGACGGTGCCAACAGCGGTAAACGCCTGCAGACCGTCCTTTTCGCCTAAAACAGTGCTCGGCGAATAATAGACGATGCCATCGCCGGGCTTGACCCTGCGCAGCGGCGCTGCCTTGCCGTGGTTGACCTGCATGAAGCCTTCTGTCCTGCCGCGCCGGACATGCGCGGCCGACGCCACCGCGATCCAGTGGGCGCTCATGACTGTTCCCCCGCATCGGACAGCCAATAGACGCGCAAGCGGTGATTGTCGGGATCGACAGCGACGAAGGTACGGCCGAAATCCATGTCCGTGGGTGTCTGGATGATTTTCAGACCCCGCTCAGCCCAGTCGGAATGGGTGGCATCGACGGCGGCCGGCGTCTCCAGCGCAAACACGATCTCCCCACCACCGCCGGGCGCCGCCGCTGCCGGCTCCACCGTATGGCGCGACCACAGGCCAAGTTTGAAACCGCCATCCAGCACGAACAGCACGAAGGTCGGCGCGCTCTCGACCGGCTCCCGGCCAAGCAGCGCACTGTAGAAAGCGCCGCTCTCAAGCGGCTGGTCGACATAGAGGATGACGAAATTCGGGGGTGTCATGATCTGCTCTCCAAGGCGTTCAGTGTTTCGACTGGAAGACCATAGAAGGCGCTACTGTCAGATTCTGGCAGTAGCAGTCATTAGCGGCGCGGTTTGTCGAGTGTCGCCCGCCATTCCTTCAGCAGCACCTGTCGCCGGCGCGGGTAGCGTGTGTCGGTTGCCTTGAGCTCCGCCATACGATCGGCGCGAAAATGCCGGAAATCCTGCCGCGTCTCGCACCAGGCCACCACCACCCGCACCTTGTCGAAGAAGCCGAGCGCAAACGGCCACACGATACGCTCGGACGCAGCCCCGCCCGCATCACGATAGAGAAAACCGAGCTTGCGCTCGTTGCGAATGGCCTGCCGGACCAGGCCGAGGTCGATGCCTTCCACCGGTTCGGCAGGCGGCCCGACCAGCAGCGCGGTGGCATCCAGATCCTCGCGCAGATCATCCGGCAGCACGGCGGCGATCTTGACCAGCGCGTTGGTGGCGGCAGCGGAAAGGCGCGTGTCCGGCTGCTTGGCGACCCAGCGAGCCCAGCACGATCGCCTCGATCTCCTCATCGGTGAACATCAGCGGCGGCAGCATGAAGCCGGGTTTCAGCACATAGCCCAGCCCCGCCTCGCCCTCGATCGGCGCGCCCTGTCCCTGCAGCGTGGCGATGTCGCGATAGAGCGTGCGGATCGAGATGCCCAGCTCATCGGCGAGCACCCGCCCGCTCACCGGGCGACGATGGCGGCGCAATGTCTGGATGAGGTCGAGCAGGCGTTCTGAACGGGACATGAGTTTTCCGGGCCGTCTTGGCGACGCACGATAGAGCCATGCCGTACCGGTCGGAAGCCTCGTCACTTCATTGGCGCGAAAACCTCTCCCGGTTGCGGAGTGCCTGACGCTGTGCCAAAAGCGGCCACGCCGTTGGGAGATGCCGCTTCTTGAAGTCTTTTCGCGACAAACGCCGCGACAGCCGCCCGCCCCAATCCGCGAAGGGCGCGACGGAACAATCGCGCCCGCGCGCCAGCCATGCGGCTGCGGCCAGGCCTGATCCAAAGCCACGCGAGCAGCACGAGGCGAAGGCTGACGAGCAGCCGAAATCCGCGCCGCGCATCCTGGCCCGCCGCGACGGCGCCCTGCCCGCCGAGCATCTGCCGGTGATCCTCGAAGTGGCGCCCAATGCCGACTATGCGCTGCTCGACAGCGGTGCCGGCCAGAAGCTCGAGCAGTACGGACCCTATCGGATCGTCCGGCCAGAGGGCCAGGCGATCTGGCAAAAGGCATTGCCGGCAAAAGACTGGGAACGCGCCGACGCCATCTTCACCGGCGATACCGACGAGGAGGGCATCGGCCGCTGGCGCTTCCCCAAGACGCCGCTCGGCGAAACCTGGCCGATGAAGCATGACGGCATCGACTATCTCGGCCGCTTCACCTCGTTTCGCCATGTCGGCGTCTTTCCCGAGCAGGCGTCGCACTGGGACCATATGGCCGGACTGATCGCCTCGGCCAAGCGGCCGGTGAAAGTGCTGAACCTGTTCGGCTATACCGGCGTTGCATCGCTGGTGGCGGCGCGCGCGGGCGCCGAGGTCACCCATGTCGATGCGTCCAAGAAGGCGATCGGCTGGGCCCGCGAAAACCAGGAGATGGCCGGCCTCGGCGGCAAGCCGATCCGCTGGATCGTCGATGACGCGGTAAAATTCGCCGAGCGCGAGGAGCGCCGGGGCAGCCGCTACGACATCGTCCTGTTCGATCCGCCGGCCTATGGCCGTGGTCCCAAGGGCGAGGTCTGGCAATTGTTCGAGGACCTGCCGGCGCTGACCGATCTCTGCCGTTCGATCCTGACACCGAAACCGCTCGCGGTGGTGCTGACGGCCTATTCGATCCGCGCTTCGTTTTTCACCATCCATGCCCTGATGCGCGATACTTTTGCCGGCATGGGCGGCAAGGTTGAATCGGGAGAGTTGATCATCCGTGAAAAATCCGCCGGCCGGGCGCTTTCGACCTCATTGTTTTCGCGTTGGGTGGCCTGAATGAATGAGCGACATGCAGGTTCGCCAGGACTGGTGAAGGAAGTCACCAGCCTTGCCAATCCGCTGGTGAAGGACATCAAGGCGCTCGCCCAGAAGAAATTCCGCGACCAGCAGAATGCCTTCATGGCCGAGGGATTGAAGCTGGTCATCGACGCGCTTGATCTTGGCTGGTCTATCAAGACGCTTGTGTTCGCCAAGGCCGGGCTCGGCAACCCGGCGATTGAAAAGGTCGCGGCGCGCACCGTCGCTGCCGGCGGCACGGTGCTCGAAGTGTCGGAAAAAGTGCTTGTCGCGATCACCCGCCGCGACAATCCGCAGATGGTGGTCGGCGTCTTTTCGCAGAGATTCCTGCCGCTCAAGGATATCCGCGCCGACAATGGCGACGTCTGGGTGGCGCTCGACCGCGTGCGCGACCCCGGCAACCTCGGCACCGTCATCCGCACCATCGACGCCGTCGGCGCCAAGGGCGTCATCCTCATCGGCGAAACCACCGACCCGTTTTCCGTCGAGACGGTACGCGCGACGATGGGCTCGATCTTCGCGGTGCCCGTGGTCAAGGCCAGCCAGGAAGCCTTCCTCGCCTGGCGCGGCGGGTTTTCGGGCCTTGTCGGCGGGACACATCTGAAAGGAGCGGTCGATTACCGCTCGATCGATTACTCTCGTGGCCCGGTGCTGCTGATGATGGGCAATGAGCAGCAGGGTTTGCCAGACAATCTGGCCGCGAGTTGCGACAGGCTGCTGCGGATACCGCAGGCGGGCCGCGCCGATTCTCTCAACCTCGCTGTCGCCACCGGGATCATGCTGTTCGAGATCCGGCGCACCGCGCTGAAGCTCGAGCCCGTCGCCGATTTGTAATGGAGGCCGCCAAGCCGTGAAGTCATGGTCCCCCTACGCCCTACTGGTGGTCGCCGCAATCGCGCTCGACCAGTGGATAAAATACATGGTGGAGACCGGCCTCGCCTTTCAGGAAAAGCTCGACCTCGTGCCGTTCCTGGCGTTGTACCGCACCTACAACACAGGCATCGCCTTCTCGATGTTCTCGTCCTTCGGCGACACCGGCCTGATTGCCATCTCGCTCGCTGTCGTCGCCTTCGTTCTCTATCTCGCGACCCGCACGCCGTCCGGACATGTTCTTGCGCGCATTGGCTTTGCCCTGATCGTCGGCGGTGCGCTTGGCAATCTGATCGACCGCGCCACCTATGGCCACGTCATCGACTACATATTGTTCCACACGCCGGTCTGGTCCTTCGCCGTGTTCAACTTGGCCGATGCCTTCATCTCGGTGGGAGCCGTGCTGGTCGTCTTCGACGAACTCATCGGCTGGCGGCGCGAGGCAAAGCCGGAAGCCTGAACGATTGACCTGATGCGGTCCTCGCCGCACAGTCCGTCCAGCGCGATCGAGGAGAGAAAAATGACCGAAACCTTCAAAGCCATCCTCGTCTCGCGTGACGCCGAGAAAAAGCAGTCCGTGGCGGTGACCGATCTCACCGAAGCCGACCTGATGGAAGGCGATGTCACCGTCGCCGTCGAGGCGACGACGGTGAATTACAAGGACGGTCTCGCCATCACCGGCAAGGCGCCGGTGATCCGCCGCTGGCCACTGGTGCCCGGCGTCGATTTCGCCGGCACTGTCATCTCCTCCTCCCATGCCGACTGGCACAAGGGCGACAAGGTCATCCTGAACGGCTGGGGCGTGGGCGAGACCCATTACGGCGCCTATGCCGGGCGCGCCCGCGTCAAGGGCGATTGGCTGGTGCCCCTGCCGGAAGGCATGAGCGCGCATGACGCTATGGCGGTCGGCACGGCTGGCTATACCGCCATGCTCTGCGTCATCGCGCTGGAGCGGCATGGCATCGTGCCCGATCGCGGCCCGGTGGTGGTGACCGGTGCTGCCGGCGGCGTCGGCTCGGTCGCCGTCTCGCTCCTGTCCAGCCTCGGCTACCATGTCATCGCCTCGACCGGCCGCAATGCCGAAAGCCCCTATCTGATCGACCTTGGCGCGGCCGAAGTGATTTCGCGCGAGGAGCTTGCCCAGCCGGCCAAGCCGCTGGCCAAGGAGCGCTGGGCCGGCGGCATCGACGCGGTCGGCAGCCATACGCTGGCCAATGTTCTTTCGATGACCTCCTATGGCGGCGCGGTCGCCGCCTGCGGCCTGGCGGGCGGCATGGACCTGCCGTCGAGCGTGGCCCCCTTCATCCTCCGCGGCGTCTCCCTGCTCGGCATCGATTCGGTGATGGCGCCGAGGGCTGTCCGCATGGAGGCCTGGCGTCGCATCGGCAGGGATCTCGATCTGCAAAAGCTCGCCAGCCTTTCGACCACCATCGGCTTCGACGACATCATCGCCACCGCCGGCGACATCGTCGAAGGCAAGGTTCGCGGCCGCGTCGTGGTCGACATGTAGATCGCGCCCTTCTGCTCGTCATCGCGCGCAGCGTGACGCGCGGGCGGGCCGGATTTCAGCCCAAAACTAGACATCCGCTAAAATTCGAACGATCCGCCGCAGTCTTCCATAATTTCTGTCTGGCAAGGATTTCGCATGACTGCGGAATCCGTCATTGCAGAAACGGAGAGTGCTGAAAGCGTCGACGGGATGACCCCGGAGACGCCAAGGCGTCAGCTTGCCGCCACGCCGCCGCTGGCGCCGGAATTGGCTGCAAGCAACCGCGAAGGCCTGGCGTTCGTAACGCTCGTGGCCATCGCCATCCTGGCTTGCCTGGCGCATCTCACCGGTGCACCGATCTTCATCACGGGCGGCCTGTTGGCCGCCTGCATGGCCGGCCTTGCCATACATCTGCGCTCCAAGCGCGCGCACCGCCGCACGGCGGCCTTGCTCGATGCGACCACTGCCCGCAGCCGCGCCGAGATCGAGACGCTGGCCGACCGCATGTGGGAGATGCAGGAGAGCGAAGAGCGCTTTCGCGGGCTGATCGACGCGCTCGGCGACCTCGTCGTCCACCGTGACCGCGACGGCCACATCGTCTATGCCAACAAGGTCTTCGGCGATCTTGTCGAAAGCGACCCACGCGACCTTGCCGGCAAGACGCTGGTGGAACTCGGCATCGACGTCGGCATCGTTCCCGACGCTGCATTCTCCGACCATGAATGCCTGAGTTCCACCGATGTCGCCATCCGCACACCGAACGGTCCGCGCTGGTTTTCATGGATCGAACTGTCGGTGCGCGAAAAGGACAGTGGCACCGTTTCGCATCGCGCGATCGCCCGCGACATCACCGCCCGCAAACGCGCCGAATCGTCGCTGATCACCGCCCGCGAGCGGGCCGAGTATGCGAGCCAGGCCAAGTCGCGCTTCCTGGCGACCGTCAGCCACGAAATCCGCACACCGATGAACGGCATCATGGGCATGGCGAGGCTCTTGGCCGACACGAGCCTTTCGCTTGAGCAGCAGACATATGTCAACGCCGTCTCCACCTCCGCCAGTGCCCTGCTCGCCCTGATCGAGGACCTGCTCGACTATTCCAAGATCGAGGCCGGCCGTTTCGACCCCGAGCCTCAGCCGATGTCGGTGCGCGAGATTGCCGACAACGTCGTCGAACTGCTGTCGGCGCGTGCCTTCGCCAAGAACATCGGCCTTGGCTGCCACGTCGAACCCGACGTGCCGCAGATGATCACCGCCGATCCGGGTCGGGTGAGGCAGGTGCTGCTCAACCTGATCGGCAACGCCATAAAATTCACCGACAGCGGCGGCGTACTGGTGAGCATCGCGCGCGCGCGCACCGAAACCACCGACCGCATATGCTTCACCATCGCCGACACCGGCCCTGGCCTGCGTGACGAGGACATGGAGCGCATCTTCGAGGAGTTCGAGCAGGCCGACGGCACCTCGACGCGCGCCCATGGCGGCGCCGGTCTCGGCCTCGCCATATCCAAGCGCCTGATAGCGGCCATGGGCGGCACCATATCGGTGTCGAGCCGGCTCGGCCAGGGGTCCGAATTCGTCGTCGAAATACCGGCGATTTCGGCCGTCGAAGCCCCACAGAACCGCCGCAACGCCCTGTTGGGCCGCCGCGCGGTGATCCTCTCCAGGAACGCCATCGAGGCCGACGCCATCGCGCGTACCATCCGAGCCAACGGCGGTACTGTCGATCTCGCCACGACCGCCGCCCAGGCGATACTCTACGCGGCGGGCTGCGATGTGCTGCTGATCGATGCGGCCATGGAGGAGAACGAAGGCAGGCTGCTCAAGCGGCTGCGTCAGAGCGGCTTCACCGACTGCGAGGCCATCACCCTGATCGCGCCGACCGATCGTGGCATGCTCGGCGAGTTTCGTGCGAACGGCTACGCCACGTTCCTGGCCCGGCCGGTGCGCGACAGCACGCTGTTGCGCGTGCTTTTGACCAACCATGTCGGCATTGTTGCCCAGCCACCGCTGGAGAAGCGCGGCACGCCCTCCGTCCGGGCCGTCGGCGGCCGCCGGGGTGGCCTCTCCGTGCTGATCGCCGAGGACAACGACATCAACGCCATGCTGGCCCGCGCCACGCTGCTGAAGGCCGGGCATCGCGTGAAGGTGGTCGGCAACGGCAAGGCCGCGGTCGAGGCCGTCACCGATGCGGCCCATAGGAACCGCTTCGACGTCGTGCTGATGGACCTGCATATGCCGGTGATGGATGGCCTCGACGCCATCGCGGCGATTCGCCGCCACGAGGAGGAAACGGCCACGCCGCCGGTTCCGATCATGGTGCTGTCGGCGGACAGCCAGGAAAAGACCCGCCACGCCGTGCTTGCCCATGGCGCCAGCGGTTTCGTGACCAAACCGCTCGATCCAGAAGCCCTGGTCAACGCCGTGGAGGCGCAGGTGGCTGCCTGAGTTTCTTGTGGTCCACCGTCCTCGCGCAAGATGATTTTCCTCACGCAAGGTAGCCGGTTGAAGGCATTACCCGGCCGGCGAAGTATTGCCCGTGACGCCGTATCACGGTACTGTCACAATCCTGTTGCACCTACACCATATCCCCGTGCCAAGAGGGATGGCTCGAAGGAGAATCACTCGTGCATACAGTTATGCCGGAATGTGACACTCGGCCGAACGCCGGCGGCGCCTTGCTCGCCGGGCGGAACGTCGACTCGGTCATAAAAGGCGCATCGCTTGGCCGTATCGGCAACCTCGAAGTGCGGCTTGCCCGCAACGAGGCGGAGATCGCTGCCGCGCAGGAGGTACGCTATCGGGTATTCTATGACGAGCTTGGCGCGAGGAAGGACCTCTTCCAGGCGCAGGATCGGCGCGATTCCGATCGCTTCGACCCGCACTGCGATCACCTGCTGGTCTTGGACAATTCTATTTCCGGCCCCGAGCATCGCCGCATCGTCGGCACCTACCGACTTCTGCGACAGGAGATCGCGGCGACCGCCGGCGGGTTCTACTCCGAAGGCGAGTTCGAGCTGACCAAGCTGATCGCCCGCCATCCCGGCCAGCGCTTCCTTGAGCTTGGCCGCTCCTGCGTTTTGCCCGAATACCGCTCGAAGCGCACCATCGAGGCGCTCTGGCAGGGGATCTGGGCCTATATCAATCACTACGGCATCGGCGTGATGACAGGCTGCGCGTCCTTCCCCGGCACGGTGCCGGCGGCGCACGCCGAAGCGCTTGCCTATCTTGCCCATCACTGCCGGACAAACTCGGCCTGGGACGTGCGCGCGGTCGCCGGGCGCTATTGCTCGATGGACCTGATGCCAATCGAGGCCGTCAACGCCAAGGCGGCGATCGCGGCCATGCCGCCGCTGGTCAAGGGCTATCTGCGCGTTGGCGCGCGCATCGGCGACGGCTGCGTCATCGACCGCGAATTCTCGACCGTGGACGTGTTCATCGTGATGCCGGTCAAGGAAATCGGCGCCCGCTACGTCAACTACTATGGCGGGGAAGCGCAACGCTTCGCGGCCTGACGCTGGCGAATAGCGAAAGCTACTGTTCGCTTTCTTTTCACGGAATGTCTTCCGGCCGCCTGCCGGGCCGGCTCTTGTAGGACGGAAACGACCAGCCGAATTTGAGCGCGCCGCCACGCACGACGAACGCCGCCACGAAGCCGGCAAGGCTCGACACCAGCGGCGGCAGGCCGGAAATATCTCCGAGTGTGTAAAGGGACGCGCCGGCAAGGGCCGCCGTGACATAGATTTCCGGTTTCAGCAGCACCGATGGCTCGCCGGCCAGAAGGTCGCGCAGGATACCGCCGAAGGTGGCGGTGAGCATGCCGGTGATGATCGAAACCACCGGCGAACCGGTGATCGCCAGACCCTTGGCCGCGCCCATCACCGAAAAGGCGGCCAGCCCGATGGCATCCAGCCACAGCAACAGCTTGTAGCGGGACTCGAAACGATGCGCGGTGAAGAAGACCATGACCGCCACCACCGCGCAGATCAGCACATAGTCGCGATTCACCACCCAGAACACCGGCACGTTGAGGATGAGATCGCGAAACGTGCCGCCACCGATGCCGGTCACGCTGGCCAGGAACAGGAAGCCGATGATGTCGAGTTGCTTGCGCGAGGCGGCAAGCGCACCCGTCGCCGCGAAGACGGCGACGCCAGCATAGTCGAGAAGCGAGATGGGGTTCATGGGGTAAGGCAGTGGCAATTATGCACTTGAGTTAGCACATGTCAGATGATACAGAATTGGCCGACAGGCCGGCACTAGAATCAAACGAAATCGAAGTCACGCCCGAGATGATTGACGCTGGCGCGCGACTTCTTTCCGATATGTTTTCTGAAGCGAATGATTGGCTTACCCGCCAAAGGGTAGAGGGAATTTATCGCGAGATGGCTTCTCAAGCGCCCGAGAGATAATCCGGCCGGCTAAAGTTGCTGCCGGACTATTCAGGCGAAGAAATTCGTCGCCGAAATAGTCGACATCTAGAGATGACATGCAATAGGTAGGCCAGTTCGCTAGATCGCGTTCCTTGAACGAAGCGTATGAAGGATAGAGCGCGTAGGCGTAGTCCAATGCCATAGCATCAACCCATTGTTTCGGGATGTAGTGGTCCACAACACCGTGCGCGATGTCATTCCTTCGAGCCGAGAAACAGGTGGCGTTCGTGAGTATGATTTTGAATTCGCTTTGCAACTCGTCGTCGGGGAATTCCGCGAAATAAGCCTCCGTCGCGGCGCGCAACATTTGGGCTCTGCCTTCAAAAGTCCGGACAGCCACATATGCGCGGCTGGCGGCTTGGGTCGCCCCGCCAGTGACGAACGCCGAAAAGAGGATCGCGAGAATGCCTTCGTACCGCTCCCATCGTGACAAGGCGCGCTTCCAACGGAGGTATATACCGCCTCAGGCGATGGGTCGCCCTTTTCCGCCCAGGGTCTCCTGTCCCATGCCGCGAGCGGCTTAGGCGGTGGCATTTTCTTTGGCATGAGGTGTCCTCCCATTGATCGATGATGAAAAAACTCTGAGTGACGTTGAAATTGCGGAACGTGAAAAGAAGGCGCTCAAGAGCCTTCTTGCAACGCCACCGCAACCTAAGACGAAGCCGCAGAATGACGCGAGTCCGAAAAAGCGCGGTCGGCCGCCGAAGGGCGACCCAAAATCATGACACGTGTTTCGCGACAGAAAGTAGGCCGTAAATGGCAATGGAAATTGTGGCTATCGCGCTGATGATCGATATCACAATGGCGATAGTCGCCCTTTTGTTTGCACTTTCGGCGGCCTCTGCGGTCCGGGAAGCAGCGTCAGCCGCCCGGGAAGCTTCAGATGCAGCGTCTCGGGCAATTGCGTTGGCTTCAGCCTGGGATGCCAAGGTAGCGTCTCTCAACGCCGCTTCCTGATCCAGCCGTTTCGATTCCAGCCACTCTCTGGCAAAGCGCACATTCTCTTCGCCGTATATGTGGGTAGCCAAGTTCTGGCGCACGGCTCTTTCGCCAAGCTTCTCAAATTCTTTCCAGCGGATTTCGACAAACTCGTTCATGAGATCGGCCCCTTTGTTTTCTTTCGCCTCCGCAAAAAGCGTTTTGCCTTTTGCTTAGGCGTGACCGGCTTCACGAGGCTGTCGATAAGTCAGCCGCTTGCCTTCTGCACCCTTGAGGGCTTTGGCGGCGCGCTCTGCGTCCTCGACGCCAAGACCCGAACGGTAGTTGTACCTGAAATCGAATTCGCTCAAGTACCTGTGGAGGTGGGCTTCGCTTACCGAATGATAGACGCCGTTAATGCCGCGCTTGAGGATCGAAAAGAAATTCTCGGCGGTGTTGATATGCATGAAGCCACCAAGGCGAGCGTACTCGTTAGCGGAATGGTTCACGGTGCCATGGCTGGCGTATTCTTTGCCAAGGCGTGGGTAGACCGCGCTTTCGTCCGTCATCAATGCGCTGGCTCGGTCGGCGGTCGTTACGATGATCGGGCGCACGGTATCGGCGGTGACGTTCGCAACATGGAAAGATGCAACGCGACCGTCGCGCTCGACCAGCGACAGAACGGCTTTCTTCGGTGCCGGTTCGCGGTGCGCACGGTTCTTGGCCTTGCCGCCGACATAGGCCTCGTCGGCTTCCACAACCTTGTTCTTGCCGCCAAGACCGCCAGCGGGAAGGTCTTCGCGCATTGCTTCACGGATGCGATGCGCGAGGAACCATGCAGAGCGATAGGAGCCGATGCCAAGATTGCGCATCAACTGATGGGCGCTGATACCTTTCTTGCTGGACGCAATGAGGTGTATCGCGAGCAGCCACTTATGCAGCGGAATATGCGAGCGCTCCATAACGGTGCCTGTGCGGCAAGTGAACTTGCCCCGGCAATCGTTGCAAAGGAACATGCCAGCCTGCGTCTTGCCCGCCATGCGATGGACGCTCAAGCCGCCGCAAAGCGGGCAAGAGGCACCATTCGGCCAGCGCGAGGCTTCGATATGCTCGCGGGCTGCATCTTCGTCATGAAAGCGGGCTTCGGAAAGGCTGGTCATTGCGGTGTTCTCCAATGACCAGAATATAGCGAACCTAGGCTGCTAACTCAAGTGCATAATTGCCAAGGCAGTAGGGGAATAAGGGAATAGGGCAGTATGAATAGCACGAAGCCGCATAATTGGTACGGCTGCTCTTTTCCCCTACTGCCTTACTCCCCTACTGCCCTATTCCCTTAGTTAGGCGTCTTTCTCGGCCTGCTCATTGACCGGGCCCGGCTCCACCGGCGCCACGGCCGCCAGCTTCGGGCCGCCCTTGGCGACGCCGACCATGGCGGGACGCAGCACCCGCTCGCCGATCGAATAGCCGGGCTGCACGACCTGGACGACGGTGTTGGCCGGCACGTCCGGATTGGGGACCTCGAACATCGCCTGGTGGAAATTCGGGTCGAACTTCTCGCCTTCGGGCGCAAGCTTCTTCACGCCGTGCCGTTCCATCGCCGACAGCATGGCGCGCTCGGTGAGTTCGACACCGTCGATCAGCGCCGTGAAGCCAGCGTCGCCGGATGCCTTGGCCTCGGCCGGTATCGCATCCAGTGCGCGGCGCAGATTGTCGGAGACCGACAGCATGTCGCGCGCGAAATTGGCAACCGCGTAAGTACGCGCGTCGTGCACGTCGCGCGCGGTGCGGCGGCGCAGGTTTTCCATCTCGGCCGCGGTGCGCAGCGCGCGGTCCTTCAGCTCTTCATTTTCCTTTAGAAGCCGCACAAGTGCTTCATAGTCGCCGTCGACACTGCCTTGCGCACGCTCGGCAGCGGCGTCGATCGCCTCGATTTCATCGGGCGCGCGTTCGTCTTTTGCCTGGTCGCTCATCGCCGTTTCCCGTCATTTCGAATGGTTTGGATTTGTGCCCGATATCGAGGTTTGGCGGCCAAAAATCAAGGGGTAAGCGATATTGGAGGCCATCAGTCGATCTCCGGCCGCCCATGGCCGGTACTTCAATTTTAATTCAAACTTTACCCTAATCGCCGGCTTTGCTTGCCACGATGGCGTGAGGGGGGAACCATTCGCTTGCTGGAGGAGTTTCGAGACCGACAAAGGATTTTGAGATGATGACCCGCAAGAATGGCGAAAGACCCGAGGGCTTGGCCGCCGACATCAGGCGCCAGATGAGCACCGAGGCGACGAAGCGCTTTCTGCGTAACTTGCCGGCCTTCCGCGCGGATAATGACATTCCCGAGCATTTCAGGGAATTGCTCAGCCGCCTCGACGGTGTCGAGAAGATGGTGACCAGCGACAGATCCCGTTAACAGAGCGCTGCCCGTTAGCGCGTCTTGCCTGTTGTTGCAGATCGATGATCGCCTAGGAAACGACTTTTCCCTACCGCCTCCGGCCCGCTGTACGGCAATCGCGAGCCAGAAAACGGCCTATCGCGCGTCAATTACGCGCAGTAATTTCACGTGATCCTTGCCTTGCGGCAACGGGATGCTCCGCCTATGCTTCATGATGAACATGATTTCCCCTGACGCGGCCGCCAACAGCAAGCGTGCCTGGTTGAAGATTCTGGCGCGCTACAAGAAGCCTGACCGGCGGCGCAGCACCATCGAACTCGCCATCACCCTCATTCCTTTCGCAACGCTCTGGGCGCTGTCTTCAGCCGCTTATGCCTATGGCCATTGGTGGGGTTTGATCCTCATCCTGCCGGCGGCCGGCTTCCTGGTGCGCATTTTCATGATCCAGCACGATTGCGGCCATGGCTCATTCTTCGCCAATCGCTATGCCGACGACTGGATTGGCCGCGCCCTGGGTATCCTGACGCTGACGCCTTACGATTGCTGGCGGCGCGCCCACGCGACCCATCACGCCACCGCCGGCAATCTCGACGAGCGCGGCATGGGCGATATCCGGACGCTGACCGTCGCCGAGTATCGGCGACTGTCCTGGCGGGGCCGCCTCGCCTATCGTCTCTACCGTCACCCCCTGGTCATGTTCGGCCTCGGCCCGACATGGCTTTTCATCTTCGAGCACAGGCTGCCGGTCGGCATGATGCGCGGCGGCTTGACGCCGTGGGTGTCCTCCATGTCCACCAATCTCGCCATTGCGGTTGCCGCCGCCTTGCTGATCTGGCTGGTCGGCCCCGGCGCGTTCCTGGTCGTCCATCTGCCCATCGTTATCCTTGCCGGCTCGGCCGGTATCTGGCTGTTCTATGTCCAGCACCAGTTCGAGGAGACGGAATGGGCTAAGGACGACGACTGGGAATTCCAGCATGCCGCGCTGCACGGCTCATCCTACTACGACCTGCCGCCTGTGCTGAACTGGTTCACCGGCAATATCGGCGTGCACCACGTCCACCACCTCTCCGCCAAGGTGCCGGGCTACCGCCTTCAGGAAGTGCTGAGGGACTATCCGGAACTGCGCGGCATTGGCCGCGTGACGCTCCTCGACAGCCTGCGCTGCGTCAAGCTGGCCTTGTGGGATGAAAGCCGCCGGAAGCTGGTGTCGTTCCGCGAAGCGCGGATGGCGGTTTGATGCCTGTCGCCCAAAAGTGCGCAGCGGTTTTGGGGCAACGACATGCATAAAAACAAAAACGTGAAGCGCGTCGACTGAACCCGCTTCAACGCGACGCGATTTAGAGCCAATCGACATTGATGGATCGGGCATGGCGCTTTAAGCAACATGCATCGACCACCGGCAAAAGACATCCACCAATGAGCGATCTCCGCGTCCTTTCAGATGCCTTCATTCCCGAACTTCCGAATCGCTACAGCGGCAAGGTGCGGGAAAATTACGACCTGCCGGATGGTCGGCGCATCATCATCGCCACCGACCGTCTCAGCGCCTTCGACGTGATCCTGACCTCGATCCCGTTCAAGGGCGAGATCCTCACCCAGATCGCCCGCTACTGGTTCGAAGAAACCGCCGATATCTGCCCCAACCACGTTCTTGAGTATCCCGACCCGAACGTTGTCGTGGGCACCCGGCTCGAAATCCTGCCGGTTGAAATTGTCGTGCGCGGCTATCTGGCGGGAACCACCAGCACGTCGATCCTGACGAAATACAGGAACGGCGAACGGGACATGTATGGAACCGTTTTCCCGGACGGTTCGCGCGCGAATGAAAAGCTTCGCGAAGCGATCATCACGCCCACGAGCAAGGCCTTTGACGGTGGCCACGATGAGCCGCTGTCGGAAGCCCAGATACTGGAACAGGGTCTTCTCACGCCTGCGCAATGGCAGACCGTCTCAGGCTACGCCTTGCGGTTGTTCGCCCGAGGCCAGACGCGCGCCGCCGAAAATGGCCTGATCCTCGCCGACACCAAATACGAGTTTGGCGTCGACAAGGATGGTACGATCATTCTGGCCGACGAGATCCATACGCCCGACAGCAGCCGCTATTGGATCGCCGCGACATACGAACAGGCGTTCGAGAACGGCAATCGGCCGGAGAGTTTTGACAAGGATTTCATCCGATCCTGGGTCACCGCGCGATGCGACCCCTACAAGGATCCGATCCCGACGATCCCCGACGAGATCGTCAATCAGGCCTCACGGGTTTACGCCCAGGCCTATGAAGCGATCACGGGCAAGGCGTTCTCGCCCGACCTTTCCGGGGACACGGTGCTCGATCGCGTCCGCGCCAATCTCAAGCGCTATTTCTAGATATCTGCCGCCACACCACGGGGCGCGGCGGCCTGGTAACTTCCGGATCAGGCCGCCTGGCGCTCGCCGCGCATCAGGATTTCGCCGTGGCGGATTTCCGTACCCAGTACCTTCAAGCATTCGCGAATGAAATTGGACAGGCCAGGCCAGCCCTTGGCCGACACCAAATTGCCGTCGACATGGGCGCCTGTCGGAGCGACATCGATATAGATGCCGCCGGCCAGCGTCACCTCCGGCTCGCAATAATGCAGCGCCGCCACTTCCCTGCCGCGCACGACGCCATCGACCGCGATCAGGATCTGCACGCCATGGCAGATGGTGAAGATCGGCTTGCCGGCCTCATGGAAATGCCGCACCAGCGCCTGCACCCGCTTGTCGATGCGGATGTATTCGGGACCACGTCCGCCCGCCGCGTAAACGGCGTCATATTCGTCCGGCTTCACCTCGGAAAAGGTCTTGTTGAGGATGTAGTCGTGGCCAAGCTTTTCCGTATAGGTCTGGTGGCCTTCGAAGTCGTGCAGCGACGTCTTCAAGATGTCGCCCGCCTTCTTGTCCGGGCAGACGACATGGACCGTGTGGCCGACCGCATGCATGGCCTGTTCAAAGACGAAAATCTCATACTCCTCGCTGAACTCGCCAACGAGCATCAATATCTTCTTGCCAGCCATTCCCGGTTCCTCGCCTGTGATCATATTTATTTTGGATCGCAAAATAATGGACCTATCCTACGGGCAGGATGACGTCAGGGACAAGCGAAAACCACCAGATTGGTATGACCAGATTATATTGATCCTGACAAAGGCAGCCCGAGATTCACTGGACAACAGTCGAAATCGGAAAAACTGGACAGACCAGAATTCCGATCAGACAGTCGCCTTGATCATGTCCGCCGCTTTTTCCGCGATCATGATGGTTGGCGCATTGGTGTTGCCGCCGATCAGTGTCGGCATCACCGAGGCGTCGACGACGCGCAGCGCCTCGAGCCCACGCACACGGAGTTGTGGATCGACCACGGCCATGGCGTCGACGCCCATCTTGCAGGTGCCGACCGGGTGATAGATCGTATCGGCGCGAGCACGGATATGCGTCATCAGGTCGGCATCGCTGGTGACGCCGGCTGTGTAGATTTCCTTGCCACGATATTTCGCCAGCGCCGGCGCCTCCAGAATGCCGCGCATCATCCTGACGCCCTTGAGTAGCAGGTCGCCATCGCGTTCGTCCGACAGGAAGCGCGGGTCGATACGCGGCGGCGCCAGAGGGTCCCGCGTCGACAGCCCGACCTCGCCGCGCGAGTGCGGCCTGAGCACGCAGACATGACAGGAGAAGCCATAACCCATGTGCAGCTTGCGGCCGTGATCGTCGACGATGGCGATGCAGAAGTGCAGTTGCAGGTCGGGCCGCGCGATCGCCGGATCGGATTTGAGGAAGGCACCACCTTCCGCATAGGGTGTGGCGATCATGCCGGTGCCATCTTTTCGCCAGCGCAGAATATGCCTGACCAGGCTTGGCAGGCCGCGCAGGCCGATGCCCATCATGTCGGCATCCTTTGATGTCCAAGCCAGGATGAAATCGAGATGATCCTGCAGGTTCTTGCCGACACCGGGCAGTTCATGCGCGACGGGAATGCCGTGAGCGGCAAGCTCGACCGCTGGACCAATGCCGGACAACAGCAGAAGTTGCGGTGAGCCGAAGGCGCCGCCGCAAACGATCACCTCACGCTTCGCTTTCGCTACCGCCTCGCTTTTACCCATGCGATAGCGCACCCCGGTGGCCCGCTTGCCTTCAAGAACTATGCCGGTGGCGTGTGCGCCGGTGATGACGGTAAGGTTCGGCCGGTCCATCGCCGGATGCAGATAGGCGGCGGCAGCCGAGCAGCGCTCGCCGTTGCGGCGGTCGCCCCAGAACTGCGTGACCTGATAGAGTCCGGCCCCTTCCTGTTCGACGCCGTTGAAGTCATCGTTGCGACGGATCTGGTTTTCGCCGCAGGCTTCGACAAAGGCGCGGGAGAGCGGACGCGGCTCCTGCTGCTCCCCGACCCGCAGCGGTCCGTTGCCGCCATGCAGGGCGTCGGCACCGCGCTGGTTGCCTTCGGTGCGCCGGAAATACGGCAGCACCTCGTCCCATGACCAGCCGTCGCAGCCGAGATCGGCCCATTCGTCATAGTCGCCATGATGCCCACGCGTGTAGAGCATGGCATTGATGGCGCTGGAGCCACCCAGCGCCTTGCCGCGCGGTTGATAACCCTTGCGGCCGCCAAGCCCTTGCTGCGGCACCGTCTCGAAGCCCCAGTTGCTGATCTTGGGTCGGCCGGGCAGCAGCGCGATGATGCCTGCCGGCGCGCGGATAAGCAGGTCCTTGCCTTCGCCCCCGGCTTCGATCAGGCAGACGGTCTTGGACGGATCTTCGGAGAGGCGCGCGGCAAGCGTGCAGCCGGCGGACCCGCCGCCAGCGATGACATAGTCGAAATCCATGATCTCCTCCCGTTTGGAGCTCCGCGCGTCCAGAGGGCGCACAAAGGACGCTCCAAGACCCTTGAACGACACCCGGCGGATGTTTCCGTCCGGGCGGCCAAGAGAAGGCCCGATCACAGCTGATGTAAAGACGGGCGGAATTACCGCCGCGTCAGCCGGCGCGAACGCGCCGCCAGGAATATTTGGGTCCCTTGGACTCCGGCACGGCGGTTGGCTGGTAGTAGAGTCCCAATCCGCCAACGCGACCCTCCTCCAGGCGCTTCAACAGCACCGGATTCGAAATCTCGAACTCGTCGAAGCCCAACCGCAGCATATGCGGCAACGGGTCGACCAGCACCTGGCCGGTGGCACGGACCGCGCCCTCGAAATGATGGCGGCTGCGCAGCAATTCGCCCTTGGAGAAGGAACGGCCGTCACTGAAGGCAGGAAAAGCCAGCGCCACCAGCGACAACTGGTCGAGCAGATCGACGATCTTGTCGAGTTGATCGCCGGGCTGCAGCAGGACGCCGAGGCGCTCCTTCGCCGAGCGGCGCGCCTCCGGGTCAAGGTCAAGGAACACTTGCAGCGGCAGAATGAACCGGCCGTTGCCGGACAGCGCATCAGCGCTTTCAGCATGAGCCCAGTCGTCCTCGCGAAAACCCGTCGGGGTCCAGAGGCGGGTAGCGATCCCCGGAGTTGGTTCGGTCATCAAAAAAATTCCTATAGGGATGCGTCGGTCAGCGACTTCTCTAATCCCGACAGATGAATACCGCATTCGGTCTTGGCATGACCAGCCCAGCGACCGCTGCGCGCGTCCTCGCCCGGCTGCACCGGCTGCGTGCACGGGAAACAGCCGATCGACAGATAGCCGTAGGCGACCAGCGGATTTTCGCGCAGCGCATGCACGCGCATGTAATCGGCCTGGTCGGATGTCGTCCAATGCGCAAGCGGATTGATGCGAATGCGCGGGCCGACCGCCTCGAATACCGGCAGGGCCGCCCGCGTCGTCGCCTGGAAGCGCTTGCGGCCGGTGAGCCAGGCGCGGAAGGGCGCAACACCACGTGCCAGCGGCTCGACCTTGCGCACGTCGCAGCAGGCATCAGTGTTGGTCTGATGCAGGTTGCCCGTCGGGTCGATCCGTTCAAGCGCCGCCTCTTCGGGCTTTATCACCCGGACATTGGTCAGCCCGAAATCGGCGGCAAGCGCGTCGCGATAGCCGAGCGTCTCCTCGAAATGCTTGCCCGTGTCGAGGAAGATGACCGGCAAAGTACGGTCTATCTCGGAGATCATGTGCAGCAGCACCGCCGAATCCGCCCCAAAGGACGATACGGCCGCGATCTCGTCGTGAAACAGATCATTGGCCGCGCGTTCGATGATCTCGAGCGGGTTCAGATGACCATAGAGTGCATCGAATCCCGCCGCCTTGGCGACGATGCCGTCATCGGCCTCGTCGATGCGGTCAAGCGGCCTTGGCTTCGCCAGCATAGAGCGCCTCCTTGAACGGCGCGGGACCGACACGGCGGTAGGCGTCGATGAATTTTTCCTGGGGGTCGAGCCGAAGGCCGAGATAGGTGTCGACGATCGTCTCGATGGCGTCCGTGATCTCTTCTGAACTAAAGCCGCGGCCGATGATCTCGCCGACCGAAGTGTTCTCGTCGGCCGAACCGCCGAGCGTGACCTGGTAGAGCTCGGTGCCCTTCTTCTCGACGCCAAGGATGCCGATATGGCCGACATGGTGATGGCCGCAGGCGTTGATGCAGCCGGAGATCTTCAGCTTCAGCTCGCCGATCTCGCGCTGCCGTTCCAGCGAGGCGAAGCGCAGCGAAATTTCCTGCGCTATCGGTATCGAACGCGCCGTTGCCAGCGCGCAATAGTCGAGGCCTGGGCACGCGATGATGTCCGAGATCAGGTTGGAATTGGCCGTCGCCAGTCCAATCTCGACCAGTGCGTCATGGACAGCCTTGAGGTCGGCGCGCGCCACGTGCGGCAGGATCAGATTCTGCTCATGGCTGACGCGCAGCTCGTCGAAGGCGTATTTCTCGGCGATGTCGGCGACCGCTTCCATCTGGCTGTCCGAGGCATCGCCAGGCACCTCGCCAATGCCCTTCAACGAGATGGTCACCGCCGCATAGTCGGGATGGCGATGCGTCACCACATTCTGGTCGAGCCAATCCGAAAAACTCTTGGAGTCGAGGCGGGCGAGTTTGACCGCCGCGTCGCCTTCCGGCCGCTCGGCGAGCGCCGGTGGCGCGAAATAGGCTTCGATGGCGCGGATGTCGGCGTCCGGCAGTTTCAGCTCGGCGTCCTTCAACTCCTGCCACTCGGCCTCGACCTGGCGCGTGATCTCGTCGACACCTATCTCGTGGACGAGGATCTTGATGCGCGCCTTGTACTTGTTGTCGCGCCGCCCGTTCAGGTTGTAAACGCGCAGGATCGCCGTGCAGTAGGACAACAGGTCGGCCTCGGGCAGGAAGTCGCGGATCTTCCTGGCGACCATCGGCGTGCGACCCTGGCCACCGCCGATATAGACGGCGAAACCAAGCTCGCCGGCCGCGTTCTTCTTCACATGCAGGCCGATATCATGCGTCTGGATGGCGGCGCGGTCGCGCTCGGCGCCTGTCACCGCGATCTTGAACTTGCGCGGCAGGAACGAAAATTCCGGATGCACGGACGACCACTGGCGCAGGATTTCCGCATAGGGACGCGGGTCCGCGACCTCATCGGCGGCGGCACCGGCGAAATGGTCGGCGGTGACATTGCGGATGCAGTTGCCGCTGGTCTGGATGGCGTGCATCTCGACGCTGGCCAGATCCTCCAGGATCGCTGGAATGTCGGACAGTGCCGGCCAGTTGAACTGGATGTTCTGGCGCGTGGTGAAGTGGCCGTAGCCCTTGTCGTATTTGCGGGCGATGTGGCCGAGCATGCGCAACTGCTTGCCGTTCAGCGTGCCGTAGGGCACCGCGATGCGCAGCATGTAGGCGTGCAACTGAAGGTAGACGCCGTTCATCAGCCGCAGCGGCCGGAACTGCTCCTCGGTGATTTCACCGGAAAGCCGGCGGGGGACCTGGTCGCTGAATTCGGCGACGCGGGCCTGGACAAAATCGTGGTCGAACTCATCGTAACGGTACATGCTTCGTCGTCTTTCAGGGCGCGTCCGCCCGTGCCTGGTGTCTTACTGGGCTGCCCGGGCAGCCTGCTTGCCGAGATCGCCGCGGATGGTGGGTCCGGCGGCGCGGATCTTCTCGCGCAACCGCACCGGTTCGACAATGCCGTTGACGACATCCGCATCAATCAGATTGACGTCGACCACTTCGTTGTCGGCATAGGCCTTGGCGCCGATCGCCTCCAGCCGGTCCTCGGCCGCCTTGTCATGCGCAAGGTCGGCCTGGTCCACCGTCTCGGCCCAGCCGCCATCCGCGTACCAGACGGCAATGCCATCGCCGAGGCGATTGGCGGTCAATATCTTCATGGCTGAACTCCTTCGGCGGCAGCGATGGACGCGCCTTCATGCCTGTGTGCGGCGAGCGGTTCTGACCGTTCAAAATTGGCGCCGGCGACAGCGTCGCCGATGATCGTCATGACCGGGCCGGTCAGATCGACGCGCGCTTCAAGCGACGGCAGGTCGGCTAGCGTGCCATGGAACCGGCGACGATTGGCCAGGCTGGCATTCTCCACCACGGCGACCGCCGTGTCCGGCGAAAGCCCGGCTTCGATCAGCCGGCCGGCAACCTCGGCCGCGACCGAACGACCCATATAGACGGCGACAGTGGCGCCGGAAATGGCGAGCTTGGCCCAGTCGGGCAGCGAATTCCCCTTGAGGTCGTGACCGGTGGTGAACACCATCGACGAGGAAACACCGCGCAAGGTAAGCGGCAATTCGAAATCGGCGGCGGCGGCGAAGGCGGCGGTAACACCCGGGACCACCTCGTAGGCGATGCCGGCATCGCGGAGAACAGCCATTTCCTCGCCGGCCCTGCCGAACACCAGCGGATCGCCCGACTTCAGCCGCACCACGCGCTTGCCTTCACGGCCAAGCTCGACCAGCAGCGTATTGATCTCGGCCTGGCTCTTGGTATGGCAGCCCTTGCGCTTGCCCACCGGCAGGCGCTCGGCATCGCGGCGGCCCATGGCGACAACCGCTTCCGGCACCAGCGCATCATAAACGATCACGTCGGCTTCCATCAGCAGGCGATGGGCGCGCAGCGTCAGCAGGTCTTCCGCGCCGGGGCCGGCGCCGACCAAGGCGATGTGACCCAAGGCGGGCGCATTCGAAAGCAGCAGGTCGACAGCGGCATCATGTGCCTGCGAAAGCTGGCCTGCCTCCACGGCGCGGGCCGGCTCACCACCGAAAAAGTCGTTCCAGAAGCGGCGGCGGGCGTTGCCCTTCGGCAGCAACTTCTCGGCGGCACCACGAAACGAAGCGGCAAGTGCTGCAAGCGAGCCGAGCGATGGCGACAGCATGCGGTCGATGCGACCGCGCAGTATCTGGGCAAGCACGGGGCCAGCGCCTTCCGTGCCGATGGCAATGGCGACCGGCGCGCGGTTGACCAGCGCCGGCGTGAAGAAATCGCAGAGTTCCGGCCTGTCGACGGCGTTGACAGGAATACGAAGCCGGCGCGCATCGGCGACGACACGACGATCGAGTGCCTCGTCGCCGCTGGCGGCAAACACCATGACGGCGCCTTCGATATGGGCGCCTTCATAAGCGGCATCGATGTGAATGGCACCGCTCTGAGCGATGAATGTCAAAAGGCCGGGTTCGGCATCGTCGGCGATGATGCGCAGCACCGCGCTCGACTGGCCGATCAACCTTGCCTTGGCCAGCGCCTCCTCGCCATTGCCGACGATGGTCACGACTCCACCCTCGACCCGCATGAAGACGGGGAAGGCATTGAGCTTGGAGGATGCATGCGACATGGCGGCGAAGGGAACCTGAACAATCCGGCAGTTTTACGCGCGAGCGCCAAAAACCAGAAGGAACCCACTCGCGCACTGCCGTATAAGAGGCAATCGCTTTTCTTAAAGCTCAAGAGCGAAGAGAAAATTATTCCACATTCAAACGCAAGGCGGATTCAAGTCGCTGTGGCGGACCTTGATCCATGGTCTTTCTAGCGCCTGGAAGACCGCCAGGCAAAATAGTTTTTTCTAAATTCTACCAACTTAGTAGATTAAAGCCGCAACCATTCCAACTTGGCCAAACCTGGCGGACTTCACGATCCGCGTCGGCATGCTCTGCCCAATTTCATCGCGAACGGAATGCGGAACATTCCAGTTCGACCGGACGTTCCTCAGTCCCGGCCTGTTGACCCGCCAAGCGCGTCAGCAGGCCACAAAGCCGAAAAGGAGAGCGTCATGAACACCATCAATTTGAAACATGGGGTCTGGGTGATGGTCGCCGATGGCGAAAAGGCGCTCTTCCTCAAGAATATGGGCGACAACACCTACCCCAATCTTCAGGTCGTGCATGAGATGAAGCAGGACAATCCAGCCACGCGGGAACAGGGTACAGACAGCCCCGGTCGCTACAATGACGGACCGTCCGTCCACCGCAGCGCCGTCGAGGAGACCGACTGGCACCGCATCGGGAAGGAACGCTTCGCCGAAGAGATAGCCGGTCGCCTCTACAAGCTCGCGCATAAGGGTGTTTTCGATCAGATCGTGTTGGTCGCACCACCTCTTGTGCTCGGTGCGATGCGAAAGAAACTCCACAAGGAAGTCACGGACAAGGTGACCGCCGAAATTCCCAAAACACTGACCAACCACGCTATTTTCGATATCGAGACCTTGCTGCAGGCAGCCTGATAGCCGCGCCAGGGTAACGGTCACTCGAAGCCAAAGCTGCCCCACCCGGGGCAGCTTTTTCACGACGAGTTCCACTCCGCTGGCGACCACCTCGTCGGGCGAAAGGCTATTTGCACCTGGGCGGTCGATTTCACGGTTTTGCGGGTTGCATCGACGACCCCCCATCCACCATATTGGAAAGGCGGCGGCTTCGGGCGGCGCACATCCGACATCGTTATTTCGAAAGGCGCTCCATAGACAATGCCGCATGACACGCCCCTTATCGCCACCATTGTCGCCGGTCTGGGGCTGGCTTTCGTCTTCGGCGCTCTCGCCAACCGTTTCCGAATACCGCCTCTCGTAGGATATCTGATCGCCGGCGTGCTGGTCGGGCCGAACACACCCGGCTTCGTCGCCGATGCAGGCCTGGCCAATGAACTCGCCGAGATCGGCGTCATCCTGCTGATGTTCGGCGTCGGCCTGCACTTCTCGCTGAAGGACCTGTTGTCGGTCCGCGCCATCGCCGTGCCCGGCGCCATCGTGCAGATCGGCTTCGCCACGGCACTCGGCGCCGGCCTGTCCTGGATGCTCGGCTGGACGATGGGCGCCGGCCTTGTCTTTGGCCTGGCGCTGTCGGTCGCCTCGACCGTGGTGCTGCTGCGCGCCTTGCAAGAACGCCGCCTGATCGAGACGGAACGCGGCCGCATCGCCGTCGGCTGGCTGATCGTCGAGGACCTTGCCATGGTTCTGGCGCTGGTGCTGTTGCCAGCACTTGCCGGCGTGCTGGGCGGGCAGGAACAGGCGACCGTTCACTCAAGCGGCCTGCTATCGCTGCCAGCCAGCTATGGCATATGGGGCGTAGTTGGCATCACCCTGGCCAAGGTCGCCGCCTTCGTCGTCGTCATGCTGGTGGTCGGCCGCCGGGTCATTCCCTGGATCCTGCATTATGTCGCCCATACCGGCTCGCGCGAACTGTTCCGGCTGGCCGTGCTGGCGATTGCGCTTGGCGTCGCCTTCGGCGCGGCAAAACTGTTCGGCGTGTCGCTGGCGCTGGGCGCCTTCTTCGCCGGGATGATTATGAGCGAATCCGAACTCTCCCATCGGGCCGCCGAGGAGTCGCTGCCGCTGCGCGACGCCTTCTCCGTGCTGTTCTTCGTCTCGGTCGGCATGCTGTTCGATCCGTTCAGCCTGATCAGCAATGGCTGGCCGATCCTGGCGACGCTGGTCATCATCGTCCTCGGCAAGTCGCTGGCGGCGTTCGTCATCGTCCTTGCCTTTGGCTATCCCATCGCCACGGCGCTGATGATTTCGGCGAGCCTTGCCCAGATCGGCGAGTTTTCCTTCATCCTGGCTGAACTCGGGGTCGGCTTGAATCTGCTGCCCGAACAGGGGCGCGATCTCATTCTCGCCGGCGCCATCCTCTCGATCGTCCTCAACCCGCTGATGTTCATGGCACTGGACCGCATGAAGCCGTGGCTCGACAAGCGCGCCGCCAGAACCGCGCCGCCCGCCGAGGCAAAGCCGGTCGGTCCTGCGACCGAGCCCGGCCAAGTGGCATCGGTCGCTGCTGCGGTCGCGAAGGAAGACGGCCCGCCGCCCAAGACCACGCTCAGCAACCACGCCATTCTGATCGGCTACGGACGGGTCGGCGGCCTCGTCGGAGCGGCGCTGAAAGAGGCTGCCCTACCCTTCCTCGTCATTGAGGACGCCGACAAGACACTGGCACGGCTCAAGGCCGACGGCATCGAAACCGTGGCCGGCAACGCGGCCAATGCCGAAGTGTTCGCCGCCGCCAACCCGGAGGGCGCCAGCCGCCTGATCCTTGCCATTCCCAATGCCTTCGAGGCCGGCCAGATCGTGCTGCGGGCACGCGCCGCCAATCCGAAGATCAACGTCATCGCCCGCGCCCATTCCGATGCCGAGGTCGAGCATCTCAAGGGGCTGGGCGCCGATACGGTGATCATGGGCGAGCGCGAGATCGCGCGCGGCATTGTCGAGGAAGTGCTGGGGCGGGCCGCCGTGCCGTCCGCGGCCTAAGCTGATCGGGCAAATGCAGAACCGCCGTTCTGTGCGATGCTGCTGAGATACTGTGCGGGAGGCTTGCCGAGGGCCTTCTTGAACATGGTGATGAAGGCCGTGACGGAACCATAGCCGAGAGCGCCCGAGACCTGCTGAACGCTTGCGCCCGAAGCCAGCTCCCTTATCGCAACGATCAAGTGCAATTGCTGGCGCCAGCGGCCGAAGCTTAAGCCAGTCTCCTTCACGACGAGACGAGCGAGACTGCTCTCGCCGAGTGCAACGCGGTTGGCCCATTGTGCGAGGGTGCTTCGGTCGGCTGGATCTTGCGCCAACGCTTCGGCGATCCGCCTCAAGCGCGGCTCGGAGGATATCGGCAGATGCAGTTGCTGGACAGGCATACGCGGCAACTCGGTAAGCAGGGTCTTGGTCAAGAGCTCGCCCCTCGCCTCATCATCCTCCACGCGATCGGACAGCTCGATGATCAGTTCGCGCAGCAGCGGCGAGATCGAAAGCGTGCAGCACCGATCCGGAAGGTCGGCGGCTCCCGGTTCAATGTACACGAAGAAGATCCGGGCATTGGCCGTCGCGACATTGCTGTGCTCCATGTCGCTGGGAATCCACACCCCGCAATGAGGCGGCACCATCCACAAGCCGCTTGGGACGTGGCATGTGACGCCGCCTCCGAGTGCGAAGACGAGTTGGCCTTTGCGGTGCCGATGGAAGGCGACCTCCGCCCTGGTGTCGGGGACGTCAACGCGCACGGCAATTGCCGGCGTGGAAAGCTCATCCACATCGAAATTGAGCCAGGGGTAGTGAAGGGGCTGCCTCATGATTGATGACTTTTAGAGATTAAATGCCATGATAGCTAAATTCCTTTGCCAGGGAAGTCGATAGGCTCCGTTCTGTGCAAGGCAGCCACCGGTACATCTGATCGACGCTCCGCACCCCATCGCCGGAATGACCCGCGACCACGATGGGTACTTCGAGTGGGTCCGCTTGCCGAGCTTCCAAGGAAGCCGGCATCCAACCAGCAAGAAGGTACGACCCCATGCTCGCCCTGGTCATGTCTCCCGCCAACGCCACCGGACTGAGGCTCGCCGAGGTCGAGGAACCTCAGCCGTTGGCGAACGAGGCGCTTGTCTCGGTCCACGCAACCTCGTTGAACCGCGGCGAACTGCGCCTGCTCACCATACGTCCGAACGGCTGGATACCTGGCCAGGACATCGTTGGGATTGTCGAACGGGCAGCAGTCGATGGCTCCGGGCCGGCCGTTGGCACCCGGGTCGTGGCCTTGGTCGACGAGGCCGGCTGGGCCGAACGTGTCGCCGTTGCAACCGACCGTCTCGCCGTCCTGCCGGTTGAGGTCAGCTTCGTCTCGGCAGCCACGCTTCCGGTCGCGGGCACGACGGCGCTGAGGACTTTGCGCCATGGCGGTGACCTGGCCGGCCGGCGGGTCCTGATCACCGGCGCAAGCGGTGCGGTCGGCCGTTTCCAGGTCCAGCTCGCCCGCGAGCAGGGCGCCTCGGTGACCGCGATCGCCGCCGCGAGGCATGCCGAGGATCTCCGTAATCTTGGAGCCGAGCGGGTTGTCGAAGCGATCGAACTGGCTGAGGGGACGTTTTCGCTGATCACCGAGTCGGTCGGCGGCGAAAGCCTCGCACACGCGATCGAACGGGTCGCGCCTGGCGGCACCATTGTCATGTTCGGCTCGAGCAGCGGCGAACTCACCCCCATCGGATTCCGCCAGTTCGTTCCGGGCCATGAGGGCGCGAGGCTTCAAACCTTCGCCTATTACACTTCTGGCTCGGGCATTGGCGCGGACATCGCCTCGCTGCTCACCCTGGTCGCGGCTGGCCGGCTGGAAACCCGCGTGGCCTTGACCATGCCGTGGACAGACATCGCCCAGGCCCTCGACGCACTGCGACAGCGCACCATCAGCGGCAAGGCCGTTCTCACCATGGTCGGATGAGCCGTCCCTAAAGCAATTTCAGGAAAAGTGTGAAGCGGTTTTCCGTCCGAGATTGCGTCAATCAAAGAGGGAGAATGGTTCGCCGTTTCCGTGAAACGGTGAACCATTCTCCCGGAAGTCGGTCGCTCACACGTGCTGGCCGCCATTGATGTGGATTTCCGAGCCCGTCACGTAGGACGCCTGCTGCGAGCACAGGAAGTAGATGATATCCGCGACCTCGGCCGTGGTGCCAAGCCTTCTCAGCGGGATCGTCTCCACGATCTTGTCCGTGCCCGGCGACAGGATCGCCGTATCGATCTCGCCCGGCGCAATCGCGTTGACGCGAATGCCGTGCGGGCCAAAATCATGCGCCATCTCGCGCGTCAGCGAGCCGAGCGCCGCCTTCGACGTGGCATAGGCCGTGCCGGCGAAGGGATGCACGCGCGTGCCGGCGATCGAGGTGACGTTGACGATCGAGCCTTTGGCAGCCGCCAACTCCTTGAACAGCCCCCGCGCCAGCATGATCGGCGCAAAGAAATTGACCTGGAACACATCGCGCCAGACATGCATCGGCGTGTCGATCGAGTTCATGCGGCTGTTGCCGTCCTTGAGCTTCGGCGAGATGCCGGCATTGTTGACCAGCGCGTGCAACTGGCCGCCATGCGCTTCCAGGCGATGCCGGATTTCCGAGACGGCGATGCCGACATCTTCCTGGTCGGCGAGATCGACCTTGATGTGATCTTCCGGGCCCGCAGGCCACGGGCAATCCTCGGCGAAGGCCTGTCGCGAACAGGTGATGACGCGCCAGCCCTCGCGCGAAAAGCGCTTGACCGTGGCATGGCCGATGCCCCGGCTGGCGCCGGTCAGCACGATGGTTTTTCTGGTGTCGGGTTCAGCCATGTCGAAATCTCCGGGCGGAGATGTAGCCGAACACGACAGCGGTGGCGAGTGGCGGATTGACGCTCAGCCGCCACCAAGAATGTCGAGGATCGAAGTCTTGCGCTTCTTCGTCGGTCCCCCGACATCGCCGGGCGGTACGGGGTGCTTGATCGACGCCGTGGCGCCATTGTCGTCCGGCATGGCCAAGTCATCGGCATCGACAGTCTGGGCAGGGCGCGCGGCGCGGACCGGCGCGGCCGGCTGGGTAACCGGTGCGGGGGGCTGCGGCGCCGCCTGCTGGCCGACGGATGCGGACGGAACCGGCGCCGCCTGGTTGTTGTCGACCGAGGGTATATCGTCGGGCACGACGGTGTCGGCGGGCGTCGATTTCCACGTTCCAGGCAGCGGCCGCACCGGCACGCCCTCATGCGCGGCGACCATGAACTCGTGCCAGGCCTGCGCCGGCAGTGCGCCGCCGGTCACCTTCTTCATCGCGCTGCCATCATCATTGCCGAACCACACGCCTGTGGTGAGATTGGCGGTGTAGCCGACGAACCAGGCGTCGCGCGAGTTCTGGCTGGTTCCGGTCTTGCCCGCCGCCGGCCAGGCGAAGGCCGCCTTCTTTGCCGAGCCGAACTCAACCGTGCCCATCATCATCGAGTTCATCATGCCGACGACCTCCGGGCTGACAACGCGCGGCGCACTGTCGTCATGGTTCTCGTAGAGCACCTTGCCGTCGGTCGTCGTCACGCGGCGGATGAAATGGATGTCTGGCTTGTAGCCGCCATTGGCGAAGGGAACATAGGCCGATGTCAGCTCCAGCGGCGTCACCTCGGAGGTGCCGAGCGCGATCGAGGTATTGGCCTGCAGATCGGACTGGATGCCCATGCGATGCGCTGTCTCGACGACCGCGTTCGGACCGACTTCCATGGTCAGCTGTGCCGCCACCGAATTCAGCGATTTCGCCAAGGCCGTCGCCAGCGTCACCTTGCCAAAATATTTGCCGCCGTAATTGTCGGGCGTCCAGTTGCCGATCTTGATTGGCGCGTCGTTGCGGATACTGTCAGGGGTACGGCCGGCTTCGAGCGCCGCCATATAGACGAACGGCTTGAACGCCGAACCCGGCTGGCGACGCGCGCCCGAGGCGCGGTCGAACTGGCTGCTGGCGTAGTCGTAGCCACCGACCATGGCGCGCACCGCGCCGGAATTGTCGATCGACACCAGCGCGCCCTGACTGACGTTCAGCTTCTTGCCGCTTTCGTCGATGAGACGACGTATCGATTGTTCGGCGAGCTTCTGCAGCGTCAGATCGACCGTGGTATCGACGACGATGTCGCCGCGCACGTCGCCGATCAGGTCCGGCAGCTCTTCCATCACGGTATCGGCGACGTAGTTCTCCGAGCCGGTCCAGTAGGACGGCGCGCGCGTCGCCGGCGCGCTCATCGCCGACGCCATCTCCTTGGCGCTGATCTTGCCCTCGTCGCGCATGGCGGCGAGCACGAGCTGCGAACGTTCCTCCGCGGCCTTGGGGTCGCGTGCCGGCGACAGCCGCGACGGCGCCTTCAACAGGCCGGCCAGAAGTGCCGCCTCCGATAGGGTGACATCACGGGCGCTCTTGCCAAAATAACGACGCGAAGCGGCTTCGACACCAAAGGCGCCCGAGCCGAAATAGACCCGGTTGAGGTACATTTCGAGGATCTGGTCCTTGGTGTGCTTGTGCTCAAGCCACAGCGCCAGAAGCACTTCCTGCACCTTGCGTTCCAGCGTGCGGTCGGGCGTCAGGAACAGGTTCTTCGCCAGCTGCTGTGTCAGCGTCGAGCCGCCCTGCGAGAAATGTCCGCCGAGCAGATTGGTCACCATGGCGCGCGACAGGCCTATCGGATCGACGCCGAAATGCGAGTAGAAGCGACGATCCTCAATGGCGATGACCGCCTCGGGAATATAGGGCGACATCTCATGCAGGCCGACGGCCTCGCCGCCGCTCATACCGCGATTGGCAAGCAGCTTCCCGTCAACGGAGACGATCTTGATGTTGGGCGCGCGGTCAGGAATGGACCATGTCGTGGCCGCCGGCATTTTCGCGCCGTAGTAGATGACAAGGCCGGCGACGGCGATGCCGCCCCAGATGGCCAGCACGAAGCACCAGTAGAACAGCCGGCCGAGCACGCCGAACAAGCCGCGTCGGCTCTTGCCGCGCCCGCCACGCGAGGATTTACCCTTGGCGGGCTTGCGCTTTGCGGGAGCCTTGCGGTTGCTCGGCACGACGCGGTCCTCCTCACTCACCGAAAGGCCGGCCGAGGATTTCGCCCTGGATGATCCCTCGAAGCTCGGTTCGATGCGGTCTTTGCGGTTCGCCATGCGTTGCGCTGTCTGTCCCGATGCCTATGGCGCTCGGGTTGCAGAGTAGATGCGGCGATTTAAGGGCGGGTTAAGCGAGAAAAAATTAACATTTAGCGATTTCAATAGCTTGCGAGAAACCCGTCACCGCTACCGTTACCACTCTGTTCACGGCGCCGCTTTCTGACATCCGCAAGGCGATCTGCAGCCTCGAGCACAGTGCGGTCATATTTTCTCGGTAGTGCTGATGTCGGAGTGAGCAGCGACCTTGCGAGCGTCGTCCGGGGACGCGTCGACGTTCTCCCTCGGTAATGCCGAATGCCCGCAAATCGCGAGCCCCAACCCTTCCCAGGCAGCTTCGCGACCTTGCGATCGACCGACCATCGTTGCTGGAAAATGGAAGCGTGGTAGGGCAAACTTGGCGGAATGTTTTACTCGTCGAGCTGAAACCAACTCGTCCTTTCCGCTGGCGAGGTGCGTCACCCGCACCCATGCCCTGGACCTGCTCAAGGTCGAGGTTGCCGAGCACCGGGCCGGACGGCATCGCTAATTGACTAGGCAGTCGCGCGAGCCCTGCGAGTGAAGCTAGCGAGCTTCCGGCGGAATAGATTGGTGTGATCTTGGATCGAAGGCCACCATCCGCATCGCGAACGTCTCTATGGCGCGACGAAATCTATGCTCTACAGACCAAGCCACGAATGCCGCCAAAATCAGAACAATCGAAGTCGCGATAGCTATGCGTAGATAAGGGTCGTTAACGGCGGGCTGAAGCGCTCGAATTGTGGCAACCCCGACGTTCTGGTGGATGAGATATAGCGGGTAACTAATCAAACCGACAAAGGTGATCGGCCGCCAAATACGGAATCCACGCATCTGGACTCCGACTATCCCAACGATGGAAATCGCTAAAATCGTCCATACGGTAGAGAGTGAGTTTCCCCAAAACTTCCAAATGGCAATTGCTGCAACAAGGAAGATGCCAGTCTGAACGCCATAATTCGACCGCCGTGCGGCAATCCCCATAAGAAAGAAGATACTGTATGGATAGAAAAAATAGGGGCGAGCCATGCCCTTGAAGGGAAATATCGCGGCGTGATGATCTGCCCCGATACGGTAGATTTGTAACACCGCGCCGATCACAGTAAAACAGCCAAAGAGCAGCAAAATCCGACTGCGGCAGAGATAGTACATAAGGCCGAAGACGAAATAGAATTTCGCCTCTTCGAGCAGGGACCAATAGGCTCCATCGACCAAAGGCGTTGGCGAAAAGAGCGGAATCCACAATGCATTGTGGACGGCATCAATCATTGAAACTTCTCGACCCGGAAGCCCTAGGGTTGAGACAAATATCAGCGTGATCACGATGCACGCCATCAAGGCTGGTTGCAGTCGCGCAAATCGCTGGAGCCAGAATTTCGAGATATTGTCGGCTTTCTCGGCCGTCATCGCGATGCAATAGCCGCTGACGATGAAAAACAGAAGAACCCCGACGCCGCCGTTCCAAGGAGCAGCCACGGACGGATCGAAATGCATGTATTCAATCGAAAGCGCGACGTAAAGTGAAAGCTTAGGACTAGACACACGGCTATTGCCCGCAGGGCGTCGATCGAACCGTATCGCCGATCGTCGGCCTGCCCCAATGTCATAAGCCACTCAATACCAGCATTCACAACACCTGAAAACCTGCTGGTGAGGTGGAAAGGAACTGCTATGCGTCTCGTCGACAACTGGCGAGCAGTGCTCGCCAAGTCCTGGGCCCAGGCTGCCGCTGGAAACATGCCCGGCGTGGGAGCGCGATCGGCAAGGGCAGTGGCCGGTACGGCTTTCGATCGCGCTCCAAGCCATTGAATCCACGGATGACCCTGTCACCAGGTCATCCAGCTTAGTGCATCATCCGTCAGCGAAAGGAGTCTCGCAATCCGGCGAAGAACCCACGCCCTCCAATCGCGTAGCGAACGGATTGTGCTGCCCTGGATGCTTGCATCGTTGCGCCAACATGGCAGTAGCAGACTATTTCGTGGAGTTGATTGTCGGTCAATTCGAAGAAGCTCTTTGCTTGGCCATAACTGTCGTCTTTCAACCCCTCATTGCGAAAAAGCGGATCCTCGAAGGCAACCGATATGGGCGTGCCTTCAACCCGCATGACATCGCGCTCGGGCGGCGAACGGTATTCAGTTCCGGCAAGTGCGGCAAGGAGCCGGTTGGGCTGCTGTTCAAGAAGCTCTGCCCAGCGTTCGAGACGCTGGGTTCGGTTCATTCGAGGATGTGTCGGGTCTCTGCGGACCTCGGCCACCATATGCAGTTGATCCAGTGTTTGGTGCCTCATGGCAACCTCCTAAGAGTAGGTGGTCAGACCCCAAACGCCCTATGCCGTGATCATACTGCGGAAGTGCCGTTGCGTCACCTTTATTCCATGCTTGGATTGGCTTGCCTCTCGACATATTGAAAGCGGAGTGACCCCTGCCCTGTCGTCTATTGTCCACGTCATCGACAAGATACTTTGAATAAAATCAAATAGTTGCCGTGGAGATCGATCAATCTTCAGCGCCTACCGGCCGGTTATCGATGCCAGCGCGAAGAAAGCCAACGTCTGCTCTTCGCAGGTTACCGCCACGACGCTATTCGATCGATCTATGTCGAGGCCTTTCGGCCCGCCCTCCTCGTCGTTGGTCCTTCCGCGCAGGAAGGTTTCCTCGTCGAGAACGGCAATGGAACGCGACGGCATACGGGCCCCGTCCCAACCGGCGCCGCGTTCATACACATGCAGCATCGGGCTGCCCGCATCGGCAACCAGTATGTGCCGATCGTCGGCGGTGAAACGCACGCCATGCGGATAATTGGCGTCCTGAAGGCTCGCGGTGGGTTCGGTCTTCGGCCCCAGAGAAGCCGACATCCTGTATATCTTCACATCCCTGGTGCCATGGCTGCTGACGGCGATCCATTGGCCATCATGGCTGACCGCAATGCCGTCCGGTATGTCCAGGCCCTGCTTCAGAAGCAGGTGGTTCCCTGTGGCGCGGTGGCCAAGCCAAGGATTGACCACGTGGCGCGTGACGCGGTGCGTGTAGTTGTTGCAGACCAGCAGGCTGTAGCGTCCATGCGACTCCTGCCGGACGGCAACCGAGCCCGGCGTTTTCAGCTTGCAGAACGGCCCGCCCTTGATTTCGCGAAGGGGTGCGATGCCTTTGCTTTGGCCCGTCGGCTCTCCGGGAGGCAGGGCAAATATCGCAACCAGCCCGTCGCGATTGGCAACCGCAAACGTCCGGTCGTCGATGAAATCGAGACCGTGAATCTCGCCCATGCTGTCCGATGTCAGTTCCATGAAGTCATGGATGGTGATCCCGGGACCATCGGGCGTCGGCTGGATGTCGACGTGCAGGATCAGGCAGCGCCGGCGCCCGTATCCGGCAAGCGCCAGCAGGCGATTGTCCGGCGAGAAACGCAGGTCCTCCGTGCGCCCAACCGCCGACAGCGCTGCCCGCACGGCATCGCTGGCTTCGAACCCTATCTGATCAATCATCAGAGGGTCCAATCCGGACCGACTTGAAGCTGCAACCCCTGCCCTAACCCTGATGCCCGCCTCGCGTTGAACGCAATGGGTAGAGTAAGCACGACAAAGGCTTTGCCGGTCAAGCGACGGCCGAAATCCTGGATCAGCCGACTGCCGGCGCTCAATTCTGCTGGATCGATATGCCCTTGTCGTCGATCTTGAGCTCGACGCCCTTTGGCTTGTTTTCCTCGCGATAGACATAGACGCCAAGCGCGATGACCGCGACGACGAGCGCGCCAATGACGAGATAGAGTGTGTTCTGCTTCATGGCGCGCCCCTGTTGTCGTTTGCCGAGCGTCAAGCTCGCTTCAGCACCTTGACCAGCACCAGCAGGATGACGGCGCCGATAGTGGCGTGGATGATGGAAGCGATAATGCCGCCACCGATGGAGAAGCCGATCCGCGGGAAAAGCCAGCCGGCAATGAACGCACCGACGATACCGATAATGATGTTGCCAATCAGGCCGAAGCCGAAACCCGAGACAATAAGACCGGCGAGCCAGCCGGCGATGGCACCAATGATCATGATGACGAGAAGGCTTTCAATACCCATAGAGCGTTCCTCCGAGCAAAGGCGCGACAGCGAAGCGGAAGGCTCCGAATCGGCCTTGATATCAACGACTTCAGGCTATTCGAAAGCAGCCAGTCCCGCCAGCGAGGCGCTCACTCGTCATCATCGCTGGATGCCGGCCGCCAGCTCGTCGGCTCGACTTTCTTCTGTGTATGGCTGTCGATGTAGACCCACCAGCCATCGTCTCGATATTGGGCGATGGATTCGTTGATCACGCCGTCGCTGTCCTTCCATTGGACAGTGACCTTTGAACCATCCGTCGGCGCGGTCGATATGGGCTTGCGGTCCGCCATTTCATCCCCTCCATGAGCCGACAGAACGCAGCGGACTGTGTCCTGGTTCCTGACACAAAAGCCTTTTTGAGAGCTCGCTACGCTTCTATCAGCTGTGCGCGAAAATATCTTCTTCCGCCCAGCCCATCAGGTCGAGTTTGGCACGCGTTGGCAGGAAGCGGAAGCAGGCATCAGCTTCCTTGGTGCGATTTTCGCGCGCCAGCCGCCCCGCCAGCACGTCGCGCAACCGGTGCAAGTAGAGCACGTCTGAAGCGGCATATTCGAGCTGTTCGGGCGACAGCGTCTCCGCCGCCCAGTCCGATGATTGCTGCGCCTTCGACAGGCCGACGCCCAGCAGTTCGTTGCAGATATCCTTCAGCCCGTGCCGGTCGGTATAGGTGCGGGTCAAGCGGGACGCGATCTTGGTGCAGAACACCGGCTCCGCCATCACACCGAAGGCGTTGTAGAGCACGGCGATATCGAAACGGCCGTAGTGGAAAAGCTTCGTCACACTGCGGTTCCTGAGCAGGCTGACGAGGTTCGGCGCCTTCTTCTGGCCGGGCGCGATCTGGATCACGTCGGCGGTGCCGTCGCCCGGCGAAATCTGCACCACGCAGAGCCGGTCGCGATGCGGGTTGAGCCCCAGCGTCTCGGTGTCGATGGCAACCGCCCCGACATTGTAATGCGTGAGGTCGGGCAGGTCGTTTTTGTGGAAGCGGATATCAGCCATTGTCTTCTCCGGTCGTGGCCTGCAGCGACCCGCGCAATCAATACGCAAGGGCGCTGCAGAACTGGAATTCGTAATCCGTCCTCGCCGCGATCCGCTGAAAAATCAACAGGAAAACGTGGGCTTCCCGCCGCTTGGAGCAATCCAGGAAAAGTGTGAAACGGTTTTCCCGGGAAAGCGCGCAGCGCTTTCCCTAGGAATTGCGCCAAAACAGAGAGCTAGCGTGGCTCTGCGTTTTCCGTGAAACGATGGGCCGCTCTAGCGGGTCAAAGCCTCCAGAATGCGCGCCCACGAGCGCTGCCCTTTGTGGAAGGAGCTCATCTCATACTTCTCGTTGGGCGAGTGGATGCGGTCATCGTCCAGCCCAAAGCCGACCAGCAGGGATTCCATGCCGAGATAGGTCTGGAAATCGCCGACCACGGGAATAGAGCCGCCGCTGCCGGTCGTCACCGCAGGCTTCGGCCATTCGTCGGACAGCGCGTTCTTGGCCTTGGCCAGGAACGGCGAGTCGTAGGAAAGCTGGATTGCGGGCGAGCCACCATGCGGATGGAATTCGACCGAACAGTCGGCGGGAATGCGCTCCTCGACGAACTTCTGGAACGCGGCGCGGATCTTCTTTGGGTCCTGCTTGTGGACGAGGCGGAAGGATACCTTTGCCGAGGCTTCCGCCGCGATCACCGTCTTGAAGCCCTTGCCGGTGTAGCCGCCGATGATGCCGTTGAACTCGGCCGTCGGCCGCGCCCAGGTCAGCTCCAGCACCGAGCGCCCCTTTTCGCCCGACGGGATCGACAGGCCGACCGGCCCCAGGAATGTCTCGGCCGTCTCGCCGAGCGTCTCCCATGACTTCAGGATCTGCGTGGGCGTTTCCTCGACACCGTCATAGAAGCCGGGAATGGTGATGTGGCCATCCTTGTCGTGGATGTCGGCCAGGATCTTGGCCAGGATGCGGATCGGGTTCGCGGCGGCACCACCGTAGAGCCCGGAATGCAGGTCCCGGTCGGCCGCCTTGATGGTGATTTCCTCGCCGACCAGTCCGCGCAGCCCGACGCAGATCGAAGGCGTATCGCGATCCCACATGCCAGTGTCGCAAACCAGGGCGAAGTCAGCCTTGAGTTCCTCCGCATTGGCTTCCAGGAACGGCTTCAGCGACGGCGAGCCGGATTCCTCTTCGCCCTCGAACAGGATGGTGACGCGGCAGGGCAGGTTGCCATGCACCTGTTTCCAGGCGCGGCAGGCCTCGACGAAGGTCATCAGCTGACCCTTGTCATCGGCCGAGCCACGTCCGGTGATTACCGTGTGGCCGGGCTCGATTTCCTTGACCGCGGGCGCGAAGGGGTCGCTTTCCCACAGTTCGATCGGGTCGACCGGCTGGACGTCGTAATGACCATAGAACAGCACATTCGGCGCGCCCACCGGGCCCTCGTGATGCGCGACCACCATCGGGTGGCCGGGCGTATCTCGGACGCTGGCATCGAAGCCGATCAGCTTGAGCTCAGAGACCAGCCATTCCGCCGCCTTGCGGCAGTCGGCGGCGTAGGCCGGGTCGGTGGAGATCGACTTGATCCTGAGCAGGCCGAACAGGCGTTCCAGGCTCTGGTCGAGATTCTTGTCGAGGCGGTTGAGGACGGGGGAAACTGCGGACATTGTTGATAGCCTTTCGATTCAGAGGCCGAACCGTAAAGGCAGAGCGAGAAAACGAAAAGCCCGTGATCATTGGACCACGCCCCGGAAAGCTGTCGAAGGGCAAAAAAGCGCCGCCGTGGTGGAGGGGGAACCACGGCGGCTTTTTACTCGAAACGATGCGGCAGCCCGGAGAGGGGGGATAGGCTGCCGCAATGTCCGGGATAGGCGGGGGACGGGCCTTGCTCCGGACTTCGGCGAAAACTGCCGATGACGTGTATTTGTGTATTTGAACGTGGCGATTCAAGGGCACGAAAATTACACTTTTGTAACATGGGCGTGAGCGGATCACGGCCGCCCGCGCGCTGGGATCGATCTGTCAGGGTGTTGCCGGAACCGCGATTTGAAGCCGCCTTTGGCATGGACCGCGGCGCCGCGCCGCGCTATCCCTGCCGGCATGAAAAAAGGCGATCATCTCTTCCTTGTCGACGGCTCCGGCTACATCTTCCGCGCCTATCACGCGCTACCCCCGCTGACCCGCAAATCCGACGGATTGCCGGTGGGCGCGGTCTCGGGCTTCTGCAACATGCTGTGGAAGCTGATGCTCGATGCCCGCAACACCGATGTCGGCATCGTGCCGACGCATTTCGCCGTCATCTTCGACTATTCGTCGAAAACCTTCCGCAATGAACTCTATCCCGAATACAAGGCCAACCGCTCGGCGCCGCCGGAAGACCTGATCCCGCAGTTCGGCCTGATCCGCCAGGCGACGAGGGCGTTCAACCTGCCCTGCGTCGAGATGGAAGGTTTCGAGGCCGACGACCTGATCGCCACCTATGCAAGGCTCGCCCGTGAGGCGGGCGGCGACACCACCGTGATCTCGTCCGACAAGGACCTGATGCAATTGGTGGGCGCCACGGTCGGCATGTACGACCCGATGAAGGATCGCCAGATCGGCATCCCCGAAGTCATCGAGAAATGGGGCGTGCCGCCCGAAAAGATGGTCGACCTGCAGGCACTGACCGGTGACTCCGTCGACAACGTGCCGGGCGTGCCTGGCATCGGCCCAAAAACGGCGGCGCAGTTGCTCGAGCAGTTCGGCGACCTCGACACGCTGCTGGCCCGCGCTGGCGAGATCAAGCAGGACAAGCGTCGGGAATCGATCGTCGCCAACGCTGAAAAGGCACGCATCTCGCGTCAGCTGGTGACGCTGAAGGATGACGTGCCGGTCAGCGAAGGCCTGGACGATTTCGTGCTGCATGCGCCGGATGGGCCCAAGCTCATCGGCTTCCTCAAGACCATGGAATTCACCTCGCTGACGCGACGCGTGGCGGAAGCGACCGGAACCGATGTTGGTGACGTACAGGCCGTTTCGGTTACCGTCGAGCGTGCCGATGCAGCGCACGGGCCGGATGTCGGCTCAGGCGCTGCTATCGCCCAACCGGCCTCCAGGTCGCAGACGTCGGAGGCGGGCGAAACCGTCGGCGCTGCGAAGGAAGGCGACACCCCTTCGCTTCTCTCGGCATTTCGCCTTGAGCGCGCGACCGCCGCCAAGATCGATACGACAGCCTATCACTGCATACGCGACGTCGCGGCCTTGAAGGCCTGGGTCGCCGAGGCGACGGAAGCCGGCCTTGCCGCCTTCGACGTCAGGGCGACATCATCCGATCCGATGCAGGCCGAGTTGATCGGCTTGTCCATCGCCACGGCACCTGGCCGCGCCGCCTACATCCCCTTTGCCCACAAGAGCGGCAATGGCGACTTGCTCGGCGGCGGCGTCCTGGAAAACCAGATCCCGCTTCGCGACGCGCTGGCGCTGCTGAAGCCACTGCTCGAGGACAAATCGGTTCTCAAGATCGCGCAGAACCTGAAATACGATCTTGTCGTGATGAGCCGTTATGGCATCGATGTCGCACCTTTCGACGACACGATGCTGATCTCCTATGTGCTCGATGCCGGCACCCACCATGGTCACGGACTGGATGCGCTTGCCGAGAAATGGCTTGGTCATATCCCTCTCCAGCTCAAGGACGTGACCGGCTCCGGCAAAAGCGCGGTCGGTTTCGACCAGGTCGCCGTCGACAAGGCGACCGCCCATGCGGCTGAAGACGCCGACATGACACTCAGGCTCTGGCTGGTGCTGAAGCCGCGGCTTGCCGCCAAGGGCCTTGTATCCGTCTACGAGCGGCTGGAGCGGCCTCTGGTGCCGGTGCTGGCGCGCATGGAGCAGCGCGGCATCTCGGTCGACCGGCAGATCCTGTCGCGGCTCTCAGGCGAACTGGCGCAAGGTGCGGCACGGCTGGAAGAGGAAATCTACCAGCTCATCGGCGAGCGCATCAACATTGGCTCGCCAAAGCAGCTCGGTGACATCCTGTTCGGGCGCATGGGCCTTCCCGGCGGTTCCAAGACCAAGACCGGCCAGTGGTCGACCTCGGCGCAGCTTCTGGAAGACCTCGCCGCCGAGGGTCATGAATTGCCGCGCAAGATCGTCGACTGGCGCCAGCTCACCAAGCTGAAATCGACCTATACCGACGCCCTGCCCGGTTTCATCCATCCGGATACCAAGCGCGTGCACACCTCCTACGCGCTGGCAGCGACGACGACTGGCCGGCTGTCGTCTTCCGACCCGAACCTGCAGAACATTCCGGTGCGCACGGCTGAAGGCCGCAAGATCAGGACCGCCTTCATCACCGACAAGAGCCACCGGCTGGTCTCGGCCGACTACAGCCAGATCGAATTGCGGGTGCTAGCCCATGTCGCGGAAATCCCGCAGCTGCGGCAGGCATTCGCCGACGGCGCCGACATCCACGCCATCACCGCGTCGGAAATGTTCAACGTGCCGGTCGAAGGCATGCCCTCGGAAATCCGCCGCCGGGCCAAGGCTATCAATTTCGGCATCATCTACGGCATCTCGGCCTTCGGCCTCGCCAACCAGCTGTCGATCCCGCGCGAGGAAGCCGGCAACTACATCAAGAAATATTTCGAGCGCTTCCCGGGCATCCGCGACTACATCGAGGAGACCAAGGCCTACGCCCGCGAACACGGCTTTGTCGAAACGATCTTCGGCCGCCGCATCCATTATCCGGATATAAGATCGTCCAATCCCTCGCTCCGCGCGTTCAACGAGCGCGCCTCGATCAACGCCCGGCTGCAAGGCACGGCCGCCGACATCATCCGCCGCGCCATGGTCCGCATGGAGGAGGCACTGGACAAGGCTGGCCTTTCGGCCCGCATGCTGCTGCAGGTCCACGACGAACTGATCTTCGAGACCGTAGAGGCGGAGGTCGAAGCAACGATCCCGGTCGTGCGTCATGTCATGGAAAACGCGGCCATGCCGGCGGTGTCGATGTCTGTGCCGCTGCATGTCGACGCCCGTGCCGCCAACAACTGGGACGAGGCGCATTAGCATCGCGCCAAGGTGTGTTGGGATTCAGGTCAGGCCGAGCCGGAGTCGAAGACGGGCGCGAAGCGACCAAACTGGGTAGGTTCGGAGCGGAGCGTACTTTTGGGTAGGTGAGCAGCGGAAGCGCCGGAAACTGCCATTTGCAGGCCGGAATCACCCGAATATCAGCACACCTTCAGGCGGCCTTGGCGATACACTTGGCACATGTCCCACGAAACTCGATCACCGCCTTCTTGGCGGCGAAGCCGGTGGATCGCACCCATTCGTCGAGCCGGTGGCCGACATCGTGGTCGGAGAACTCGCTTACCTGTCCGCATGTGTCGCAGATGGCGAACGCTGTCATCGAATGGCTGTGGTCGTGCGGTTCGGCGCAGGCAACGAAGGAATTCAAGCTCTCGAGCCTGTGCACGAAGCCGGACTTCACCAGCGTATCGAGCGCGCGATAAACCTGAAGCGGCGCGCGAAATCCTTGCTCACGAAGCTGGTCGAGCAATGTATAGGCGCTTAGCGGCCCGCTGGCGGCCTCGAGTTTCTCGAGCACGCACACCTGGTTCTTCGTCAGCACATTCCTGGCCGCCATCATTCTGTTCCAGCCCGTTATCAGCCGCTTGCGCACCATTGCCGCATGCAAGCAATCCCTTTCACATCAGATAGCGATGAACGGACTTTTTTGCCACTGTTTCTGCTGAGACGACCATATCGTCGTCCCCAAGGCGCGCCATTTGCCTGATGGTCGGCCGACTTGAATGCTGCTGGGCCGATCTCGCTTACTTCCTCGACGCTCCATTGCGCTCCGCGGAAGCCGCCCACAGGTTGATGTCGGACTCGCGCGCATAGGTGTCGATGTCGGCGAGTTCGGCATCGCTGAAGTCGAGCGCCTTCAGCGCACCGACGCAATCCTCGACCTGTTCCGGCCGGCTGGCGCCGATCAGCGCCGACGTCACCCGCCCCTTGCGCAGCACCCAGGCCAGCGCCATCTGCGCCAGCGTCTGCCCACGCTTGCCAGCGATTGCGTTGAGCGCCTTGATGTTGGCGATGGTCTTGTCGTTGATGAAGGCTGTCTTCAGCGACTTGCCCTGCGTTGCGCGGCTGCCCTGCGGAATCCCGCCGAGATATTTGTCGGTCAGCATGCCCTGCGCCAGCGGCGAGAACACGATGGAGCCCACGCCGAGCCCTTCCAGCGTGTCGAGCAGGCCGTCATCCTCGACCCAGCGGTTGAGCATGGAATAGCTCGGCTGGTGAATGATACAGGGCGTGCCGAGCCGCTTCAGAATATCGGCGGCCTCGCGCGTGCGCTGCGAATTGTAGGACGAGATACCGGCATAAAGCGCCCTGCCGGAGCGCACGGCATGGTCGAGCGCGCCCATCGTCTCTTCCAAAGGCGTGTCGGGATCGAAGCGGTGCGAATAGAAGATATCGACATAGTCGAGCCCCATCCGCTTCAGGCTCTGGTCGAGGCTGGCCAGCATGTATTTGCGCCCGCCCCATTCGCCGTAGGGGCCAGCCCACATCTCGTAGCCGGCCTTGGTCGAGATGATCAGCTCGTCGCGATAACCGGCGAAATCGGTGCGCAATATCTCGCCGAAAGCCATCTCCGCCGAACCGGGCGGCGGACCGTAATTGTTGGCGAGGTCGAAATGCGTGATGCCGAGGTCGAAAGCCTTGCGCGCGATCGCCTGCTTGGTGCTGTGCGGTGTGTCGTCGCCGAAATTGTGCCACAACCCCAGCGAGATTGCCGGCAGCTTCAGGCCGGAGCGGCCACAGCGGTTGTAAATCATGTTCTCGTAGCGGTTTTCGGCGGGGGTGTAGGGCATCGGAAATCCTCAAATGGAAACGAGCCGGTCGGCTGCCGCCACAACATCGCGGCGAGTCGGCTCTGCCCCTCTCCCTTACCCTCTCCTCGCGAAAACGGGGAGAGGGTTGAAGCATGTGGCCTACTTCTTCTTCGCCAGCAGTTCCTTGGCTGCCTTCACGCCAAGTGCGGCAGGCCGCTCGCAAGTGGTCTGCATGGCGACGAACTTGCCGGTCTCGCCCGAGCGCAAGATGCCGGTCATGACATCGACTGCGTGCAGCGCCAGTTCCATCGAGCAGCGATGCGCGCGGCCTTCGACGATCGCCAGCGCCATGTCGGCGAGACCGGCGGTGCGGTAGTTGGCCATCATGCCATGCCCATGCATCTCGTTGGGCACGCCAAGCGGATGCTTCCATTTCGGCAGTTTCTTGACCGGCTTGGCCGCCTCGGTGAAGCGCACATCACCGCCGAAGAAGTTCGGATCGGGGACGAACACCGTGCCCTCTTCGCCATAGAGTTCCATCGGCGCGTGGCCATGGGCCCAGACGTCCCAGCTGGCGTTGAGCGTCACCACCGCGCCATTCTCGAACTCCATCACGCCGTGGATCGTCGTTGGCGTGTTGACCGGAACTCTCTCGCCCGCGCGCGGCTTCGAGGAAATCGTGCGCTCCTTGGCCGGGATCGAGGCGAAGGCCGCCACCTGTTTCACCGGTCCGATCAGCTGGATCAGATTGGTGATGTAGTAGGGGCCGACATCGAGCACCGGACCAGCCCCCGGCTGAAAGAAGAAGTCGGGGTTGGGGTGCCAGTGCTCCATGCCGTGGCTCATCACGTAACAGGTGCCGCTGGTTATCTTGCCGAGCTTGCCGGTGTCGATGAGGTCGCGCACCAGCTGATGCGCGCCGCCAAGGAATGTGTCGGGCGCCGAGCCGATGCGCAATCCCCTAGCCTCGGCGCGCTTCTTCAGGTCGAGCCCCTCCTTGACCGACAGCACGAAAGGCTTTTCCGAATAGACATGCTTGCCGGCATCGAGGATCTGCTTCGACACCTCGTAATGCACGGCCGGAATGGTCAGGTTGACGACGATGTCGATATCATCAGCCTTGAGCAGGTCCTCGACCGTCTCGGCGCGCAGGCTGAATTCCTTCGCCCGCGCTTTCGCCGCATCCATGTTGATGTCCGCGCAAGCACGCATCTCGATGCCGCGAAACAGCGGCGCCAGCGAAAAATACGCCTTCGAGATGTTGCCGCAGCCGATGACGCCAATGCCAAGTTTCTTTGCCATGCTGGTTGCTCCTAGTAGGCCTTGGCGGCCGCGATCGAACGGCGGGCGAAGCGCTCGATGTCGTTGGGATTGTCCTGTTCCATGATGTAGTATTTGGCGGCACTGTTGGAGCGCAGCGTCTTGATCAGGCCGACCCAGTCGATCGTGCCGTGGCCGACATCCGACCAGCCATCCTCGTCCGCACCCTCGCCTGGCTTGGCAATGTCCTTCACATGCACGGCGCTGATGCGCTTGCCGTGCTTCTCGATCCAGGGCAGCGGATCGTCGCCGCCGCGCACCACCCAGGCGACGTCCATCTCCCAGCCAATATCGGGCGCGGAGGCGAAGATAATATCCTGCGGCACCGAGCCGTCGGCGAGTTTCTTGAACTCGAAATCATGGTTGTGCCAGGCAAAGCCATAACCGGCCTTTTTTGCCGCGTCGCCGACCTTGGCCAGTCGTTCACCAAAACCGCGCCAGCCGGCCATGTCGGATGGCCTGGCCTCGGCCACCAGATAGGGACAGATCAGCAGCGTGATGCCGAGCGCATCGGCTGTCTTGCGCACGCCGTCAAAATCGTTCTCCAGCGCGTCGATCGAGAAATGCCCGGTCGGCATGGCCAACCCGTTCTTGTCGAGTTCGGCGCGGAATGCCTTGGGATCATCATAGACGCCGCCAAAGCCTTCGACCTGGGTATAGCCGAGCTTGCCGAGCGTCTTGAGCACGCCTTCCCAGGGTTGGAAATTGCGGGCGCTGTAGAGTTGGAATGACCAGTTCATCGTGTCTGTCCGTTCTGCTTGGGGATGGATTATACTTGGGAGTTACATGCGGTTGCCGGATTGGGTGTCGAACAGCGAAGCGCGGGCGGGATCGAAGCCGATCCTGATCGGATCGCCATTGCGCAGCATTCTTTCCGCCTCGACGCGGAAGGAAAAATTATGATTGCCGAGCTTCGTCCACACCAGCGTGTCGGAGCCCATCGGCTCGACGATCTCGACCTCGGCATCGGTGGCGAAGGGCATGGTATTTGCCGCCTCGCCGAAGGCGATGTGCTCTGGCCTTATACCGAAAACGCAAGGGCCGACGCGGCTGCCGCCATTGCCTTCGAAGGCATAGCGGTCAAGCGGCACCGCGACATTGCCGGTCTTGAACACTGGGCCGCCGCCCGCATCCAACTGGCCATCGAGGAAATTCATGGCGGGCGAGCCGAGGAAGCCGGCGACAAAGCGGTTGACCGGGCGGTTGTAGATCGTCTGCGGCGCATCGAGCTGCTGGATAACGCCGCCCTTCATCACCGCGATGCGATCGGCCAGTGTCATCGCCTCGATCTGGTCGTGGGTGACGTAGATCATGGTATTTTGCAGCTTGCGGTGCAGCAGCTTGATCTCGACACGCAGTTCCGCCCGCAGCTTGGCGTCAAGATTGGAAAGCGGCTCGTCGAACAGGAAGACATCGACGTCGCGTACCAGCGCCCGCCCGATCGCCACGCGCTGGCGCTGGCCGCCGGAGAGCGCGGCCGGCTTGCGCTGCAAAAGCGGCTCGATCTGCAGGATTTCGGCGGCACGCGCGATGCGCTTGGCGATCTCGTTCTTCGGCGTGCCGGCGACGCGCAGACCGAAGGACAGGTTCTTCTCCACCGTCATCTGCGGATAGAGCGCATAGGACTGGAACACCATGCCGATGCCTCGGTCCTTCGGCTCCTCCCAGGTGACGTTCTTGCCCTTGATGAAGATGCGGCCTTGCGAGACATCGAGCAGGCCGGCAATGCAGTTGAGCAAGGTCGACTTGCCGCAGCCGGAGGGGCCGAGCAGCACGATGAACTCGCCGTCGGCGACATCGAGATTGAGGGTCTGCAGCACGGTCACCGCGCCGAAATTCAGCGACAGGTCCTGGATCGAAACGCTGGTACCCATTGCCGTCAACCCTTTACCGCGCCGGCGGCAATGCCGCGCACGAACAATTTTCCTGACACGAAATAGACGATCAGCGGCACCAGGCCGGTGATCAGGGTCGCGGCCATGTTGACGTTGTATTCCTTCACGCCCTGCACCGAATTGACGATGTTGTTGAGCTGCACTGTCATCGGGTAGGTGTCGGGCTTGGTGTAGATGACGCCGAACAGGAAGTCGTTCCAGATGCCGGTCACCTGCAGGATGATGGCGACGACGAAGATCGGCAGCGACATCGGCAGCATGATGCGGAAATAGATGCCCCAGAAGCCGGCGCCGTCGACGCGCGCAGCCCGGAACAGTTCCTCCGGCATCGAGGAGAAGTAGTTTCGGAACAACAGCGTCAGGATCGGCATGCCGAAGATCGAGTGCACCAGGACCAAGCCCCAGATGGAGCCGTAGAGGCCGATCTCGCGCAGCACGATGACGATCGGATAGATCATCACCTGATAGGGAATGAAGGCTCCGACGATCAGGATGGTGAAGAAGAAGTCCGCGCCCTTGAAGCGCCAGTTGGCGAGCGCATAGCCGTTGACCGACGCGATGGCGATCGACAGGAACACCGACGGCACGGTGATGCGCACCGAATTCCAGAAGCCGCGCGAAAGTCCGTCGCAGTTGAGACCGGTGCAAGCGGTCGACCAGGCCTTGACCCAGGGCTCGAAGGTGATCTCGAGCGGCGGCGAGAAGATGTTGCCGAGCCGGATCTCCGGCATGCCCTTGAGCGAGGTGACGACCATCACATAGAGCGGCAGCAGGTAGTAGGCCGCCACGACGAAAAGCGTGCCGTAGAGGAAGATGTTGCGGCGCGAGAACATGCGGCGCGGCTTCGGACCGTAAGGCCCCGTGACATCCCGGGGCGAACCGGCAGTGGTGTTTGCCACACTCATTTGCGCCGCCCGAATTCGAGATAGGCCCATGGCACGATGACGATGACCACCGAGAGCAGCATCATGGTCGAGGCGGCAAAACCCTGGCCGAGATTCTGGGCGTGGAACATGTATTCATAGACATACTTCGCCGGCACTTCCGACGAGATGCCGGGGCCACCGCTGGTCTGGGCGACAACCAGATCGTAGACCTTGACGATGCCGGCGGCGATGATGACCAGCGTGGTGATCAGCACCGGCCGCATCATCGGGATGATGATGAAGACGTAGGTCTTCCAGGTGGGTATTCCGTCCACCCGCGCCGCCTTCCAGATGTCCTCGTCGATGCCGCGCAGTCCGGCCAGCATCAGGCACATGACTAGCCCCGTGCCTTGCCAGAGAGCGGCGATCAGGATGCCGTAGATGACGATGCTGGAATCATAGAGCGGATCGAAAGCGAAATTCGTCCAGCCGAGTGAACGCACCACATGCTGGACGCCGAAATTCGGATTGAGAATCCACTGCCAGACCAGCCCGGTGACAATGAAGGACAGCGCGAAGGGATAGAGGAAGATGGTGCGCAACGTATCCTCGAAGCGGATCTTCTGATCGAGCAGCGCCGCCAGCAGGAAACCGATGACCAGCGAGAAAACCAGCATGCAGGCGCCGTAGATGGCCAGGTTCTCAACCGCGACCAGCCAGCGCGGCGTTACCCAGAGCCGGCGGTACTGGTCGAGGCCGACGAAGTTCAGTCGCGGCAGCAGCCTGGAGTCGGTGAAGGAATAGACGATCGTCCAGATCGTGCCGCCGAGGAAGATGACCAGCGCATTGAGGATCATCGGGATCGACGCGATCTTGGCGTTGAGATTGCGAAACAAACGGCTGGGCCGCCTGGCAGTCTGTTCGGTCATCGGATGCGCCTCACCGGATCGGATCGCGTTGCGGCTTCCCTCCGGCCCGCACAAAGGGCCGGAGTGTCGATGCGGGTTGCCCCGTCAATCGGCCTTGGCGACGATGTCGGCAAAGCGCTTCTGCGCGTCCTCGGGCGTCATCGTCGGCGTTGCGAAGAACTCGGCGAACAGGTCGTTGACCTGGGTCAGCGAATCCTCGGTCATCAGCTGGTTGGTGTCGGGAATGGTGTTGCCCTTGGCCAGGATGTCCAGACCCTTCTTCATGCAGTCATTGGCGGCGTTGAGATCGACATCGCCGCGAACCGGCAGCGAGCCTTTCTTCAGGTTGAAGGCAACCTGCGTTGCCGGCGACAGCATGGTCGAGGCCAGCACTTCCTGCGCCTTGGACTTTTCCGGATCCTTGAGCAGCGGGAAGTAGAAGGAGTCACCACCCGTCTGGATGACGGCGTTGACGCCGAGACCCGGCAGGCAGTTGTAGTCCTTGCCGGCGACCTGGCCGGCCAGCTGGAATTCGCCTTGCGCCCAGTCACCCATGATCTGGCCGCCGGCCTGGCCGGTGATGACCAGATTGGTCGCCTGGTTCCAGTCCTGCACCTTGGACTTCGCCGACATCTTGCGCGCGTCGTCGGCCGCCTTGAACACCTTGGCGACGTCCGGCCCGCCGGCGACCTTGGCGTCCTTGTCGCCATAGACCTTCTTGTAGATGTCAGGCCCGCCGATCGCCACCATCAGCACCTGGAAGGCGCCTGATGTCTGCCAGGCCTGCTGGCCGACCGCGAGCGGCACCTTGCCGGCCTTCTCGAGCGCGGGTGCAGCCGCGACGAATTCAGCCCAGTTCTTCGGCACCGGCACGCCGGCATCGGCAAACGCCTTGCTGGAGAGCCACAGCCACTGCCAGGAATGGATATTGACCGGGATGCAGTAGACCTTGCCGTCCACCGTGCATTCGGTGAGAAGGCTCGCCGGGCGGATGACGTCTTTCCAGTGTTCCTTGTTGGCGAGATCGGTCAGGTCGCGCATCAGGCCGGCCTTCACCAGTTCCTCGGCCTGGCGGCCGTGGTTGAACTGCGTCGCGCCCATCGGGTCGCCACCGGTGATGCGGCTGATCATGATTGGCCGCGCCGTGTCGCCCGAGCCGGCGATGGCGCCGTCCACCCAATGATTGCCGGTGGCGTCGAACGCCTTGGCGAATTCCGCGACCGCCGCCGCTTCGCCGCCCGAGGTCCACCAATGGGTGATTTCCAGGTCCGTCGCCGCCGCCGGACCGGCGAACTGCAGCGCCGCCGTCGCTGCCAGCGCGGCAGTCGTGAGTTTGTATCGCATTTCGGTTCCTCCCAGAATCTGAAACGTTACAGATTTTTGATACGGCAATTGTTTTGGGTGCGCAACCCTCGGCCTGAAAGCGGCCTGATATTTTTTCGAGCCGCGAACAAATTCATTCGACTGGCTCCCTTCCTATGCGCCGCAACATGACAAGTTGCATTGCAAAATGATGCTGCAATGCACGAAAGCCGGCAAAGGATGGGGCTGAGCGCGGTTCGCCGCTGATTCTCAACGGTTTTCTGCTGAACCTGGCGTGGCCGATCCTGTCTCCCCGCCGCGATCCTTTGCTCGACCGCAGTGACAACCTGTAACGTTTCAGTATATTAGCGCCTTGTCAGGCGAAGAGTCGCGTTTTGCAGCGACGTCGGCGATTGCCGGTCCGCGCGCCGGCTGCTAATGCGCCTGACGAGGCGGGAACAATGGACAGGCATCAGGCAGACAAGGACGACGAAGCAGCGGCACAGAGCCGGCCGACGCTGAAGACGCTTGCCTTCATGACAGGGCTCGCCGTCACCACCGTGTCCCGCGCCTTGAAGGACGCGCCTGAAATCGGCGCCGAGACCAAACGGCGCGTCCAACTCGTCGCCAGGCAGATCGGCTATAGGCCGAACCGCGCTGGCGTGCGTCTGCGCACCGGCAAGACCAACGTCATCAGCCTCGTGCTCAACACCGAGCATGAGATCATGAGCTTCGTCTCGGACATCATCTATGGCGTCTCGGAAGTCATTGCAGACACACCCTACCACCTGATCGTCACGCCCTACTCGCGCTCGCAGGATCCGCTGGATCCCATACGCTATCTGGTGGAGACCGGATCCGCCGACGGCGTCATCATCTCACGCACGCAGCCAAACGATCCCAGGGCCCGCTATTTGCTGGAGCGCGGCATACCCTTTGCCACGCATGGCCGCACCGATATGGGGCTCATCCACCCCTATCATGATTTCGACAATTACGCCTTCGCGGCCGAGGCGGTGCGGTGCCTGGCCGGCATGGGACGCCGCAGGCTCGCTCTGCTGGCGCCACCAGTCGGGCTGACCTATCACGGCCATACGGTGAACGGTTTTGCCGACGCATTGAACGAGGTCGGCGCCAGCGAAATCCCGTTCAACACGGTTTCGATCGACCATTCCATCGATCAGATCAGAATGCGGACCGCGCAGGTGCTGCGCCGCGAGAACCGGCCCGACGGTTTTGTCAGCAGCGGCGCCGCCGCGACGCTCGCCATCGTCGCAGGCATCGAGGATGCCGGCCTCAAGCTTGGCCGTGACGTCGATGTCGTGTCCAAGCAGTCTTCAGACCTGCTGCACCTGTTCCGCAGGGAATTGCTGGTCGTCAACGAGGATTTTCGGCTGGCCGGCGCCGAACTTGCCCGCTCCGTGCTGGGCTGGATCGGCGGCGCCGCGCCCGGCACCTTGCAAAGCCTGAGCGTGCCGAGCGAAGTTCTCGCCGCTCGCGGCGCGGATTAACTCGCCGCGCCGCTCCCCCACGGGCCATGGAACGCGCCCTGTTCGCCAATGCGCTCGAAGCCGTGTGCGCCGAAGAAGTCGCGCTGCGCCTGGATGAGGTTCGAGGTGCCGCGCCCTTGGCGATAGCTGTCAAAATAGGCAAGTGCGGAAGATAGCGCAGGCACCGGCGCACCTGCCTCCGAAGCCTTGGCCACCACGCGCCGCAGCGATGGATGCGCCTCCCGCATCATGGTGATGAAGGCCGGCGCCATCAGCAGATTGGTGGAAGCGCCGCCCTTGCCGATGGCCTCAGCCATCGTGTCGAGCATCTGCGAGCGGATGATGCAGCCGGCGCGCCATATCTTGGCAATGGTCGGCATCGGCAGGTTCCAGTGGAACTCTTTAGAGGCGCCGCTCATCACCGCGAACCCTTGCGCATAGGCGGCGATCTTGCCGGCGAACAGCGCCAGCTCAAGGTCCTTGAGCAGGGCATCCTTGTCACCGGAAATCTTCGTCACGCCGATATTACCATAGGCTTTTTCCGCCGCCTGCCGTTCGTCCTTGATCGATGACAGCACACGCGCCGCCACCGCCGCCTCGATCGCAGTCGCCGGAATGCCGAGTTGCTGCGCCTCGATCACCGACCATTTGCCGGTGCCCTTCTGGCCGGCGCGGTCGAGGATGATGTCGACCACCGGCTTGCCGGTTTTCGGATCGTCGGCGGCGAGCACCTTGGCGGTGATCTCGATCAGGTAGGAATTGAGCCGGCCCTTGTTCCAATTGGAAAACACCGTGCCGATGTCCTTCGGCCCCATGCCGAGCCCATCGCGCAGGATACCGTATATCTCGGCGATCATCTGCATGTCGGCATATTCGATGCCATTGTGAATGGTCTTGACGAAATGGCCGGCGCCGTCGGTGCCAAGCCACGCGGCGCAGGGCTCGTCCTTGAACTTGGCGGAGATCGCGGTCAGCACCTTCTCGACGCGCTTCCAGGAGTCTTCCGTGCCGCCGACCATGATCGACGGGCCATGGCGTGCACCTTCCTCGCCGCCGGACACGCCCATGCCGATGAAGGTGAGGCCCGAGCCTGAAAGATCGGAGAAGCGCCGCATCGTGTCGCGGAAATTGGCGTTGCCGGCATCGATGACGATGTCTTCGGCTGACAGAACGCCGCGCAGTGCCGCGATCTGTTCGTCGACCGGTGCGCCGGCCAGTACCATGATGATGACCGGTCGCGGCGGCTTGATCGCGGCGGCGAGTTCCTCAAGGCTGTAGCAGGGAACCACCATATCCTTGAGCGCGCCGGCATTCTCGACGAAAGCGTCGGTGCGTGACTTAGTGCGGTTGAAGACGGCAATGCGATGCCCGTGCTCGGCAATGTTGAGCGCCAGGTTGGAACCCATCGTGCCAAGGCCGATCAGGCCGATTTCGGCTTTTTCCATCGTTTCTTCCCTGCTTTCGGATCTTTTTCGTTGAAGCCCGCGACTGGGCGATGCCATTTCCCCGTGATGATTGACGGGCCTTCGTGCCTGCGTCAACCGCCGCGCCGTAAGCGGGCGATATAGAGCATCACGGTCTGATGTCGATGGGCGCTTCGATCTTCACGATATCGAAGTCCGAGACCAGAATGTCGACCCGCGCCGTCCATCGGCCCGGCACCGGGATCACCAGATTATCGACGCGCCAGCTGCCATCTCCCGGTTTTGTCGCCGGGCGCTTCAACGGCTCGATACCGGAATCGGGTTTCGACAGCACCAGCGTAACTTCCTTGGCGTCGAGCGGTCCGAAATCGCCGGTCATGATGACGATCGAGGCGGCAACTGTGCCTGCGTGGCCGGGCGTGATGCTGAGATCGGCCATCGCCTTCAGCGTATGGATATGCACCGATGCCGGCTGTGCCGCCGCGATCGCCAGCGCGCGCGGCGGCGGCGTGAAGCGCCAACCGGCCGCAACGCCGAAGATGGCCAGCACGATCAGCATCTCGATGCCCGTCGAGCGAGCAAGGTTTTTTTGCGCTTTTGCGTCTCCCGCTTCAGTCGGGCCGGTAAGCCTCCAGCGGTTGAAAGCAGCGAGCGCGAAAAGGCAGAGCAGCAGCGCCAGCTTGATCAGCAGCAGCCTGCCATAGGCGGTGTCGACCAGCGCCGAGAGTGTCTGCACCTGGATGACGGCCAGCACGATACCGGCAACCGCCAGCACGGCCACGACAGGCAGGATCGTCCGCGAAAACCGGTGCAGGAAAACTCTCGCCTCTGCCCGCTTTCGCATCAGTGCCAGGCCAAGCGGCACCAGCGCCCCGGCCCAGAAGGCGATGCCTGCGCCATGCAGGAACACCATCGGCCGCGTCAGCCATTGCGGCTCGGCGGCACTTGCGTGCCCGCTGGCGGCGAGGGCGACGCCGACCCCAATCAGCCCAGCCAGGGCAACCAGCTTGGCTGCGGCGCGCGGCCCCACCAACGACAACAGGCCGAGCCCCAGTGCCATCAGCGAGACCAGCGCCGTCCAGCCGAAACTGGTTCCGAGCGCGGTCCGCCAGATCAGCGGTTGCGCCAGCCGGGCGAATGGCGCGCCTAGCGCGTCGAGCCCCTGAAACCCGAGCGACAGGGGTGCCGCGACCAGCCCGCACAGGATGGCGGCGATGGCGAAACGCTGGCCCGAGCGTCCACCGCCAGCCAGCCAGGCAAGCGCGAAGGCGCCGCCGACGCCCAGGAAAAGCCCGATGTAGAGAAAGACCTTGCCGATCCAGATCGCCGATCGCAGCCTCCAGTCGACGGCCTCGGACACGGCGGGCGGCTCGGTGGCCGCGCCGACGGAAAACAAGAACGAGCCGCCGACCGGATGGCCATCGGCGGAAATCACCCGCCAGCTCAGGACGTGCGTGCCCGCCCCGAGCGTTTGCGGGTTGTCGATTGCGACGGTCTGGTCGGTGAGACGGAAACTGGTCAGGGCAACCGGCGTGCCGTCGGGCTTGACCAGGGTCAGCACCAGCGGCGACACCGGTTCGCTGAAGGTCAGCGAGAATTGCGCCGGGCTCTGTTCCAGGACAGCGCCGTCAGCCGGCTCGGTCGTGATCAGCGCGGCATGGGCGAAGGCTCGGTCCGGCAGCATTACCGCCACAAGCAATAGAAACGCGAACAGCACGCCAAAAGACGCACGGCCGGCACTACAGCCGGTCGTATGGATCTTTTGCAGGAGGAATGTCGCGCTCATGTCATCACCGCAGATGAGCGGCGCGCTCCGTTGACTGAAGCGCGCCGTCCAAAATCATTTCCTGGGCAGGAGCTTGATGCCGGGCGCCGGGGTCTCCAGCGCGTCCTCATCCTGTCCGGCCGCCGGTATCTCGATCCAGCGATCTGTGGCCCCCTCACACTCCTGCACTACCGGGAAGTAGAGCTTCTGGCCGACCGGCAGGTCCGCCGTCAGTGTGCCACGGAAGACGAACTCGTCGTAGAATTCGTCGGGCAGATTGCCGCCGCTCCAGTCGATCTCCTTGACGCCGTCGGTCACCGCCTGACCGTAGAGCTGATAGGACTTGTCGTATTTGCCCTTCTTGGTCTGCAGCGTCCAGCCGGGCTTCGGCATCGGCTTCACCGCGATCACCCCTTCCGGGATCTGCACGCGCACGGCGGTCGTCGCCTTGCCGTCGCAGCCATGCGGTACGCGTAAGATTGCCTTGTAGGTCGATCCAACCGCCGCTTCCTGGGTTTCAAGCGTGATGTGGGCGAAAGCAGCGTTGGTGCCGAGCGCGAGCAGCGCACCGGCTGCCAGAAAATATTTGTTCATGATGGTCCCTCAGATTTCGAATTTGCGGATGTGACAGGATCGGTGCCGCTCAGTCGGCGTGATCCATGCTCCCCGTCTCGCCCATGCCTTCCACGGCGAACTCGACCGTGACAGCGCCGGCCTTCTCGAAAGTCAGTGTGGCCGAAAACTTTTCGCCCTGCTTCGGTTGCCGCTTCAGGCCGATGAACATCAGGTGGTAGCCGCCGGGCGCCAGCGCGACCTTGCCGCCGGCCGGAATTTCCAGGCTATCGGTAACCGGTCGCATGGTCATGACGCCGTCCTTCACCGACATCTCATGCAGTTCCGCCTTGTCCGAGACATCGGAGGAAATCGACAGAAGCCGGTCCGGCGCGATGCCGTTGTTGATGATGGTGAAATAGCCGCCGGCCACCTTGGCGCCGGCCGGCGTGGCGCGCGACCACGGATGCTCGATCTCGAGATCACCGACCTTGAACCCGTGCGCCAGCACGCCCTGGGCGCTGACGAACAGGAGGGCGAGAACGAAAATGGTGATGCCGAGACGCTCTTCGAAACTGCGCGGAAAGGCGCCGTGGCGGCCGAAGACGAGCGCATGCGCGGCGGCCTTGAAAGAATGGGACATGGGTAGCTCCATGAATACGGGATCGCGCCGATGATCGGTCGCGAATGGTTTCGATTGTTGGATGCGGGGTCCCGCGAAAGGTTCCACGGGACGAATGGGCTCAGGCCGGAACCGGCGGAGCGCGCGGGTTCGACGGCGAGCGCTCGCGCGCGAAGTCGAGATGCACAATCGCCGGGAATACGAAGGCGACCGTCTCGAAAGAAAGGCTGGCCAGCGCCATGCCGCTCTCAGGCGGCGGCGCATGGGCCTGAGAAACCATGCTGCAGCCAAGCATGCAGCATGCCGGCATATGCGCGGGGTGCTGATCGCCGACGGGGAGCTCGGCTGCCCCCTCATGGGTACAGATGACGTTGCCGAAGGCGTCGAGTTGCGAGGCACTCGGCCCGGTGCCGAAGGCAAACGCGCCGAGCACCGACTGGAGCAGCAGCAGATAGGCCGCGACAAGCGCGACCGGCATGCTCCGCCGTCTCCCCCGGATGTTCAACCCAACCGCCTCTTCAAGCAACCACGGAAAATATCTATCACGGGCGCGACAATCGGAAAATCGCCAAATCATCGCTGCGGCAACGCGGCGCGATTACAGCATGTCGCCCAAAAGTGCGCAGCGGTTTTGGGATAACGACATGCTTGGAACAAAACCTGAAGCGTCACACGCGCTTCAGGGCCTTGGCCGGCTGCCGGCCTCTGGAATCGACGTCAGGAGCGTCTGGCGCGCCGACTTCAGATGCTTGCGGCAGGCGGCGTCGACCTTGCCGAGATCGCGTGACTTGAGCGCCGCGATATAGGCCAGATGCTCGCTAACGGCCACCTCGTTGCGCTCGCGCTCCTGCGCCTTGTTCCACTGGTAGTGGTAGTGGAAGATCATGGCGATGACGTCGTAGAAGTCGACGATGAAGCGGTTGTGCGACGCGCGGTGGATCAACCGGTGAAAGCGCTCGTCCAGTTCCGAGAACTCGTTGAAGCGGGTGGTGATCTCGCGCGCCAGCAGGCGATGCTCGTCCTCCAGCCTGTCGAGATCGGCCCATACCGGGCTGTCTTCTGGCAAGCCGGCGAAGGCGGCTGCCGAGCGCAGTTCGAACATCTCGCGAATCTCGGTCAGCTCCAGCGCGAAGGCTCGCGTAAAACCCTTCAGCACCCAATGGCTGTTGCGCCGCTTCTCGATAAGGCCGAAACGGGAAAAGCGGATCAGGAATTCGCGCACGCTGGTGGTGCCGACGCCGATTTCGCGGGCCAGTTCGAGTTCGTTGATCTGCATGCCGGCCTCGGCGCCACTGGCCAGCAGGCGACGCATGAAGCTGCGCTCGATGATCTCGGCCAGCGAATCGGTTTCTTCCTCGGGAAAGAAGTCGTCCGGGCGCGGTGCGCGCAGCACCGTCTTGGCGCGCTTGTTCCAGGCGATCAGGCCCGTCTCTTCCATGCGCGCGAGAATGGTGCGCACGGTGGTGCGGCTAACGCCAAGCAGCGTGCCCAGTTCCGGCTCGGAAGGCAGGCTGCGGGTTTCGTCCAGCAACCGCAGGCAGCGATTGTAGGCGTCCTTGTAAACGTTGTTGCTCTTCGACATCCCTGCCCCGTTGCGCCCCCGGCGCTTGCGGCGGCCGGTTTGAAGCGCGATATTGCGGATGCTCCTAGCGCATGACCCACAAAAGCAAAATCGCTTTTCGGCTCACGCGCAGGCCCAGTGCCTGATCCTCCGCGCATCCGTATGGGCGCACGGCGCTCCCTTGAAAAAACAATTGACGCAAAAATGTTTTTTCACGATAAAAGACATTACTTCTTAACAGGCGCGTGTCAATCCGACCGCGCATCCCAGGATTACCCAGGAAACCGCCCGTGAACGCCTCGAACAGCATTCTTCTGTCTCCCGCCGACAATGTCGCTGTTGCCAATGGCCGCATCGAGATCGGAACGGTGCTGCCCGGCGGCGCGGTTGCCACCGCCCTGATCGAGCCCGGCCACAAGGTGGCGATCAAGCCGATCGCCGCCGGCGCGGCGGTGGTGAAATACGCGCAGGCGATCGGGCGCGCCACGCAGGACATCGCGCCCGGCGAGCACGTCCATTCGCACAATCTGGTGTTCGAGTCCGGACGTTTGCCGGTGGTGCCGCCGACCGAGGCCGTGCACGCCACCGAGGCCGACCGCGCCCGTACCTTCATGGGTTACCGCCGCGCCGATGGCCGTGCCGGCACCCGCAACTTCATCGGCATCATCGCCAGCGTCAACTGCTCGGCTACCGTCTGCCACGCCATCGCCGACCAGGCCAACCGCACGTTGCTGCCTAAATATCCCGGCATCGACGGCTTCGTTCCCATCGTCCACGGCCAGGGCTGCGGCATGAGCGGCACCGGTGACGGCATGATGGTGCTGCACCGGACGCTCGCCGGCTACACTCGCCATCCGAATTTCGGCGGCGTGCTGATGGTCGGGCTCGGCTGCGAGGTCAACCAGCTCACCCTCTACGGCCAGAAGGGCGCGGCAGCCGGAAAGCGCCATTTCAACATCCAGGACGCCGGCGGTTCGCGCAAATCGGTCGAGAAGGCGATGGGCGTGCTGGCTGAGATCGCCGAGGAGGTCGGCCAGTTGCAGCGCGAACCGATCCCGGTCAGCGAAATCATCGTCGGCCTGCAATGTGGCGGCTCCGACGGCATGTCCGGCATCACCGCCAATCCGGCGCTAGGCGCGGCCGTCGACATCCTCGCCGACGCCGGCGGCATCGGCATCCTCTCCGAGACGACGGAGATCTATGGCGCCGAGCATCTGCTCGCCTATCGCGCGGCAACGCCGGAGATCGCCCAGAAGCTCGACGGCTTCGTGAAATGGTGGGAGGATCACGTCGCCAAGCATGGCGCATCGATCGACAACAACCCCTCGCCCGGCAACAAGCGCGGCGGCCTGACCACCATCCTGGAGAAGTCACTGGGCGCGGTGGCCAAGGGTGGCCAGACCCCGCTTAACGGTGTGTTCGGCTATGCCGAGAAGGTCACCGGCCACGGCCTCGTGTTCATGGACACGCCCGGCTACGATCCGGTTTCGGCGACCGGCCAGGTGGCCGGCGGCGCCAACGTCATCGTCTTCACAACCGGTCGCGGCTCCTGCTTCGGCTGCCGGCCGACGCCGTCGATCAAGGTCGCCAGCAATTCGACCATGTATCACACCATGGAAGAGGACATGGACGTGAACTGCGGCGTCATTGCCTCGGGCGAGAAGACCATCGCCGGCATGGGCCGCGAGATATTCGAGCTCATCGTCGAGACGGCTTCCGGCCGCAAGACCAAGAGCGAGGATTTCGGCTATGGCGACAACGAGTTCGTGCCTTGGCACCTCGGAGCCACGCTCTAAATCTGATTGACGACGACAAAAGATCGACAGGCCAGACTGCGGCCGGGGCACGGGAGGCTTGCATGGAGAAACGCCGCATCGGCAGGACGGCGCTCGAGGTTACCGAAGTCAGCTTCGGCGGCGCCGCGCTCGGCGGTCTCTACCGCGCCTGTCCGCGCGAGGCGGCGATGGAAACGCTGCAGGGCGCCTGGGACGCGGGCTTACGCTATTTCGACACCGCGCCCTTCTACGGCTTCGGTCTCTCCGAACGGCGCTTCGGTGATTTCCTGCGCTACAAGCCGCGCGATTCCTATGTGCTTTCCACCAAGGTCGGCCGCCTGTTCCGGCCCGTTCCCGAGGACCAGGTTCCCGATCACTCCTATGTCGATCCGCTGCCCTTCGCCGTCGATTACGACTATTCCTATGACGGCATCATGCGCTCGGTCGATTTCAGCTATGCGCGGCTCGGCCTCAACAAGGTCGATATACTATACGTGCATGACATCGGCGCCTACACGCACGGCATCGAGAAGACCAAGCTGCACTTTCGCCAGTTGATGGATGGCGGGCTGAAGGCGCTGGAGGAACTCAAGTCGTCCGGCGCCATCTCAGCCTATGGGCTGGGCGTCAACGAGGTGAAGATCTGCCTCGACGTGATGCGAAGGGCGCCGCTCGATTGCATTCTCCTGGCCAGCCGCTACTCGCTGCTGGACCGCAGCGCGGAATCAGAATTGCTGCCGCTGTGCCGCGAACGACAGACATCGCTGGTCATCGGCGGCGTCTTCAATTCCGGCATTCTGGCAACTGGTCCAGTGGCTGGCGCGCATTTCGATTATATGCCGGCTACCGAGGATATCCTGCACCGCGTCGACACGATGGAAAAGATCGCAGGCGATGGCGGCTATCCGCTTGCGGCCGCGGCTTTCCAGTTCCCGTTGCGCGAGCCCGTGGTCGCCACCGTGCTGACGGGCACGGCCAAAGCCACCAATCTGACGCGGAACCTTGAACTGCTTGACCTCGAGATCCCGGAAACAGAGTTCGCAAAGTACGCCCCCCACACGGTCGTGCAGCACCTGGCCTGATTTGGACGGGTCAATCCGCCCGGGAGACGGCTTCACGAATACGAGAAGAATGTATGTTCCATATTGACTGAAGCATGGAATTAATATTCCATGCTTCTCCAGAACGGATACGGAAGTTCTTCGAGTGTCGATGAAGCGGAAACGACAGTTCGGAGGCCGGAGGCGATACGAAACACCGCTTGCATCGCCCGAACCGATGCACTATCAAAATGCGGTAAATGTTTTTTATTGATAAAGTTCTGTTTGGGCCACGCCTATCCGAATGGAGCTTCCGTAACGTTCACCGGGCGACTTAGGGAGGAAACCTATGAAATTCGTCACCAACATTCTCAACCGCCGCGCGGTCGTGGCTCTTGCGGCCGCCTCCATGCTTGCCGGCGTGATGCACTCGGCCCCGGCTTCGGCCGCGGACGTGACCATTCCGATCATCGTCAAGGACACCACGTCATTCTACTGGCAGATCGTCCTGGCCGGCGCCCGCAAGGCCGGCAAGGACCTCGGCGTTAACGTTCCGGAACTCGGCGCACAGGCTGAAACCGACGTCAACGGCCAGATCTCGATCCTTGAAAACGCCGTTGCCGGCAACCCGGCCGCCGTCGTCATCTCGCCGACCGAGTTCAAGGCACTCGGCAAGCCGATCGATGAGGCCGCCACCAAGGTCAAGGTCATCGGCATCGATTCCGGCGCCGACTCCAAGGCCTTCACCTCGTTCCTGACCACCGACAACGTCCAGGGCGGACGCGTCGCCGCTGACGGTCTCGCCGCGGCCATCGGCGCCGCCAATGGCGGCAAGGTCGAAGGCAAGGTTGCGCTGATCACGGCACTTCCAGGCGCTGGCTCGCTCGAACAGCGCGCACAGGGCTTCAAGGAAGAGCTCAAGGCAAAATATCCCGGCCTCACGCTGGTCGCCGACAAATATGCCGATGGCCAGGCCACTACCGGCCTCAACATCGCGACTGACCTGATCACCGCCAATCCCGACCTCAAGGGTATCTTCGCCTCCAACCTGATCATGGCGCAGGGCGTTGGCCAGGCCGTGGCCGAGAACAAGCTTGCCGGCAAGCTGGCCCTGATCGGCTTCGACAGCGACGAGAAGCTGATCAAGTTCCTCAATGACGGCGTCATTTCCGGCCTCGTCGTCCAGGATCCGTACCGGATGGGCTATGACGGCATCAAGACCGCGCTGGCCGCCTCCAAGGGCGAGAAGGTCGAAGCCAATGTCGACACTGGCGCCAATCTGGTGACCAAGGCCAACATGAAAGAACCCAAGATCGACGCGCTGCTCAACCCGAAGCTCAACTGAGCATCGGCATGCACACCGGTTTCCGGGGCCTCGTCGCCCCGGAAACACCAGGCATAAGCCGCTTGGAAATCCGCCGGCTTGGGCTAGGCTGCTCCAGCGGGCGTGTCACGGCCTCGCCGCGTGCCAATCGTGAGACCAATCTGGGAGGATTGTCATGACGTCAACGGCGCAGGAAACGCATCCGGCCCCTGTGCTGGAGCCCGGCAGGACGATCCTCGAACTGCGCGGGTTGGAAAAACGCTATCCCGGCACCCATGCGCTGAAGCCTGTGGATCTCGCCTTCAAGGCGGGTGAAATCCACGCCATCGTCGGCGAGAACGGCGCCGGCAAATCGACACTCATCAAGCTTCTGACCGGCGTCATGCCGCGCACCTCCGGCGACCTCATCTGGGAAGGCCGGCCGACCGCGCTAGCCACGCCTTATGAGGCGATGGCGCTGGGCATCAACGCCGTGCACCAGGAGGTCGTGCTCTGCCGCCACCTGACGGTCGCAGCCAACATGTTCCTTGGCGAGGAGAGCTCCCGCTTCGGCATCCTGCAGCAGCGATCCATGGTCAGGGAAGCACAGAAGATCATCGACGATCTCGGCTTCGACCTGCCGGCGCATGTCGCGCTCGGTGACCTTACCATTGGCCAGCAACAGCTGATTGCCGCCGCCCGCGCCACCGTGCGCGGCACCAAGTTCCTGATCTTCGATGAGCCGACCGCCTATCTCACCCGCAAGGAGGCCGACCAGCTTTTCACGCTGATCCGCCGGCTGAAGAGCGAAGGCGTGACGATCATCTACATCAGTCATCGCATGGAGGAAGTGTTCGAGCTTGCCGACCGCGTCTCGGTGCTGCGCGACGGCATGCTGGTCGGGACCAGGAAAATCACCGAGACCAACGACGCGGAACTGGTCAGGATGATGATCAACCGCTCCATCGAACAGATCTACCACAAGGAGCACTTCACGCCGGGCGCGGCGCTCCTGGAAGCCAGGAACCTCTCCGGCAAGGGCTTCGAGAACGTGTCGATGACCGTCCGCGCCGGCGAAATCGTCGGCCTCTACGGACTGATCGGCGCCGGGCGCAGCGAGTTCGTGACCACGGTCTATGGCCGCCACCGCAAGTCGGCCGGCCAGATTTTCTGGGACGGCAAGCCGGTCCAGATCAACTCCGAGCATGACGCGATCAAGCTCGGCATGGCGCTGGCGCCGGAAAGCCGCCGCGACCAGGGCCTGTGCCTCAATCTGCCGGTTGGCCTCAACCTCAATCTGCCGATCTACAAGCGCATTTCGAACAATCTGCTGATTTCCAACGTGAAGGAAAAGGCCGAGGCGGACCGCCAGATCGCCGATCTCAGGATCAAGACCCCGAGCCGCGGCGCTTTGGCCTCCAGCCTGTCGGGCGGCAACCAGCAGAAGATCGTCATCGGCAAGTGGCTGGCTCATGGCGCCAGGCTGTTCATCTTCGACGAGCCGACGGTCGGCGTCGATGTCGGCACCAAAGCGGAGATCTACCGCCTGTTCAGCGCGCTCCTGTCCAAGGGCGCCGGCATCATCCTGATCTCGTCCTACCTGCCGGAAGTCTACGAACTCGCCGACACGCTGCACGTGTTCCGGCGCGGCAAGCTGGTGGCCACGCACGGGTTCCGCACCGCCGATCACGAGGAAATTCTGACACAAGCGCTCGCCGAGAAACAAGAAAAGCTGGGAGGACAGACATGAGCACCGAGGCGATTCCTGCCGAAAAACCGAAGCGCAACTACAACGCCCTGTTCGGGCTGACGCTTCTGGCCTTGCTGGTGCTGCTGTGGGTTATCCTATCGTTCTCGACATCAAGCTTCGCGACGGCCAACAACATCTCGAACCTGCTGCGCCAGGGTTCAATGATCGCGATCCTCGCGGTCGGACAGACCTTCGTCATCATCACCGGCGGCATCGACCTTTCCGTTGGCGCCGTGGTCGGCTTCACCACCGTCATCGTGGCGATGCTGATCAATGCCGGCGTGCCGGTTCTGCTGGCCGTTCTGCTCACCTTGCTGGTCGGCGTCGCCATTGGCCTGTTTCATGGCTTCGGCATCGTCAAGATGGGCTTGCCGCCCTTCATCATCACGCTGGCAACGCTGACCTCGCTGCGCGGCATTGGCCTTTTGATAACCAACGGCAATTCAATCTCGATCAACGACGACGCCTTCCAGGAATTCTCGCGCAATTCCTTCCTCGGCATTCCCAATCTGTTCTGGATGGTCCTTCTGGTCGGCATACCCGCCTATGTCTTCCTGCATCACAGCCGCTGGGGCCGGTACCTGTTCTCGGTCGGCTCGAATGCCGAGGCCTCGCGCCTGTCTGGCGTCAGCGTCCAGCGCACCATCTTCATGGCCTACACGCTGTCGGGTCTCTGCGCGGCGTTCGTCGGCGTGCTGCTCGCTTCGCGCATCGGCATCGGCAATCCGACCCAGGCCGAGGGCTGGGAACTGCAGGCGATCGCATCGTCGGTCATCGGCGGTACCTCGCTGTTCGGCGCGGTCGGCTCCGTGCACGGGCCGCTGCTCGGCGCCTTTATCCTGGCGACCATCAACAACGGCGCCAACCTGCTCAACGTCAACGCCTTCTGGCAACGTGTCATCACCGGCGCACTGATCATCATCATTGTTTACTTCGACGGGCTGCGTCGCCGCGGCAGCAAGTAATTCATAACTGACATAGCCGCCGGCCCGGTATGGCCGACGGCCCGGCGATGCCGTGAACCGACTGGATTGAAGCATGAAAGCTGTCGTCTGCCGCTCGCCCGGCGATCTCATCCTGGAAGATCGTCCCGCTCCCAGCGCACCCGCTCCCGGCTGGGCGCTGGTCGCGGTCAGCCATGTCGGCATCTGCGGCACCGACTACCACATCTTCGAAGGCAAGCACCCGTTCCTGGCCTATCCGCGTGTCATGGGCCATGAAGTGTCGGGGACGGTGATCGAGGTTGGTGAAGGTGTCGATCTTGCCGTCGGCGAGCCGGTCGTCATCAACCCCTATCTGTCCTGCGGCACATGCATCGCCTGCCGGCACGGCAAGCCGAACTGCTGCGTCAGGATCGAAGTACTGGGCGTCCACCGCGATGGCGCCATGTGCGAACAGATACTCGTGCCTCAGCAAAATCTCTATCCCGTCAACGGCCTGTCGCTGGCGGATGCCGCCGCCGTCGAATTCCTGGCCATCGGCGCGCATGCCGTGCGGCGCTCACGCGCCGATCCCGGCGCGCGCACACTGGTCATCGGCGCCGGCCCCATCGGGCTCGGCACCGCCATCTTCGCCCGCATCGCCGGCCTGGATGTGACGCTGCTCGACACGAGCAGTGAAAGGCTGGATTTTGCCGCAAGCGAACTCGGCTTCCAGACCCTCGACGGCTCGCGCGGCGCGGCGCCCGATCTGGTCAAGCATGCGACCAGTGGCGAAGGCTTCGATGTGGTCTTCGACGCCACCGGCAACACCCAGTCGGTGCAGTCGGCCTTCGCCCATGTCGCGCATGGCGGGACGCTGGTGCTGGTCAGCGTGGTCAAGGACGACATCAGCTTTTCCGATCCGGAATTCCACAAGCGCGAGATGACGCTGATCGGCAGCCGCAATGCTCTGCGCGCCGACTTCGACCACGTCGCCGCCTCGATCCGCAATGGCGCGGTGCCAATGGCAAAGCTCGTGACCCACCGCACCGCGCTGGCCGAAACACCGGCCAATCTCGCCCGCTGGGCGCACGAGAAATCCGGCCTGATCAAGGCCGTGATCGAAGTCGGATAGGCAAGCTACGGCGTTACCTCAAAGCGCCGACAATTTAAGTTCGACTCGCTCGGCGGGAAACCGCGACTCGGAAAACTGGATCGGCTGGCCTTCGGGCGTAACGTTGACGGAGACCGTGACCAACACGATGGCTCCGGGCTGCAGGTCGAGATCGGCAAGGTCCGCCGCATCGGCATGGCGCGCCGACAGCACGGTCGATTGCCTGAGATAATCGTCTATGCCGAAACGTGCCAGCGATGCGGTGATCGACCCGGTTTCCGCCATCGCGGCATCGATGCCGGCAAAGCGTTGGGCATCGAACCAGCCGGCAGCGCGCGACACCGGCAGCCCGTCTGCTTCGCCGCGTGTTTCCAGCCGTATCACATTCTCGCCCTTGGCAAGTCCTAGCCCCTCGGCGACGCGCTGGCTGGCAGGCTCGACCGAAGAGGCGAGCAGGACGATATGGCGTTCGGATGTCTGGCCCTGCAGGCCTGTCGAGAAGCGCGTCCGCGCGCCGATCGGATAAGACAGGCGCTTGCGCGACAGCACGAATGTGCCGCGTCCCTGCTCGGCCCGCAGCACCCCTTCCTGCACCAATGCCGCAATGGCGTTGCGCACCGTGTGGCGGTTGACGCCATAGCGCTCGGCCAGTGCCACTTCAGGCGGCAGCGCGGCATTCTCCGCAAAATCCCCTGCCGCGATCGACTGCAGGATCCCGTCGGCGATCTGCCGCCACAGAGAGACCCCGCTGCGCCGCTCGATACTGTTGACCTTGTCCTGTCCGACCATCCCCTTGCCCCTCTGTCGCCCCTGTCATCCACCCGTCATGGACTCGCGGTAGATAATAGGTATAATTTGTATAGTTGTCTATATCACTAGACAAATTGAAATCAGAAGGAAGGTTCGATGCGAGGACAGGAAGCGCGCGATCAGGCTCAGCGCAAGGCCGCCATGGCAACCCTGGCGCAATCCAGTGGCGACGACATCGTTCGCCTGTGGAACGAGTCCGGCCTGCCCTCGCAAGCCGAGCTGCTGCGTGGTCCCGAAACCGGGTTGGTCACCGTGCGTGGCCGGATCGGCGGCGGCGGCGCACCGTTCAATGTCGGCGAGGCGACGGTGACGCGCGCCACGGTCCGGCTTCCATCCGGACAGGTCGGCCATTGCTACGCGCTCGGCCGCGACAAGCAGAAGGCGAAGCTGGCGGCCATCGCCGACGCGCTCTGGCAAGACCCGGCCCGGCGCCGCGAGGTCGAGACCAGGATCATCGCACCCTTGCAGCAGGGACTGGTCAGGGCGCGGGAACAAAGACGCGCCGAGACGGCGGCAACGAAGGTGGATTTCTTCACCATGGTACGCGGAGAAGACTGATGGACATCACGGCCCAATCAATCGAGGGCGGCTTCGCCGACCCGGTGTTCAATGCCCAGACCGTGTTCCGTACCGTGATGGACGCGATGGCGCGGCCGGGCATGGTGCGGAAGCTGCCGGCCCTTGCCCGCCCGCCGTCGCCGCTATGGGCGACAGCCGGTGCCATCGCGCTGGCGCTGTGCGACAATGATACGCCGATCTGGCTCGATCCTGCTTTGCAGGCCTCCGTGACGGTGAAATCCTGGCTTGGTTTCCACTCCGGCGCACCGCTGGCCAACACGCCGGCGGACGCCCATTTCGCCTTGATTACCGCCCCTTGCGAAATGATGGCGCTCGATGGCTTTTCCCAAGGCACCCAGGAATATCCCGACCGCTCCACGACGCTGATCCTGCAGGTGAGCGATCTTGCTTCGGGCGCGCCTCTGCTGCTGCAGGGACCCGGCATCGAGACGACGGCGACGATCGCGCCGGCGCAGATGCCGCGCCACTTCGTCGAACAATGGAAACAGAACAACCAGCGCTTTCCGCGCGGCATCGACATCATCCTTGCCACTCCGGACGGCATTGCCTGCCTGCCGCGTACCACGCGCATCAAGACGATGGAGGCCTGACATGTATGTCGCGGTAAAAGGCGGCGAAGCCGCAATCGCCAACGCCCACAGCCTTCTTGCCGATCGCCGGCGCGGCGACCGTTCGGTGCCCGCACTTCGCCTCGACCAGATCGTCGAGCAGCTGGCGCTCGGCGTCGACCGGGTGATGAGCGAAGGTTCGCTCTACGACCGTGAACTGGCGGCATTGGCAATCGTCCAGGCACGCGGCGACATGATCGAGGCGATCTTCCTTGTTCGTGCCTATCGCACCACGTTGCCTCGCTTTGGCTACACCAAGGCGATCGACACCGCCGCGATGCAAGTCGAGCGGCGCGTGTCGGCGACCTACAAGGATCTGCCAGGCGGCCAGCTTCTCGGCCCGACCTTCGACTATACGCACCGGCTGCTGGACCCCGAGCTTGCCGCTGGTGGCGACGTCGCCGAACCGCAACAGCGCACCAGTGAGGCGGAAGCCATGCCGCGCGTCTCCGCGATCCTTGCCCGCGAAGGCCTGATCGAGCCGGATGGCGACATGCCGAAGGATCACGTTCCTGGCGATATCACCCGCGAGCCGCTGGAATTCCCGATGGCGCGCGACATTCGCCTGCAGGCGCTGTCACGCGGCGACGAGGGCTTTCTGCTGGCGCTCGGCTATTCCACCCAGCGCGGCTATGCCCGCAACCACCCCTTCGTCGGTGAAATCCGCATCGGCGAGGTCGAACTGGAACTCGACGTGCCCGAATTGCCCTTCGCCGTGCCGCTCGGAACAGTGCGTGTCACCGAATGCCAGATGGTCAACCAGTTCAAGGGTTCGGCCAAGGCGCCGCCGCAATTCACGCGCGGCTATGGCCTCGTCTTCGGCCAAAGCGAGCGCAAGGCAATGGCCATGGCGCTGTGCGACCGGGCGCTGCGCGCCACCGAACTCGGCGAGGATGTCGTCGCCGCTGCGCAGGACGAGGAGTTCGTCATTTCGCATTCGGACAATGTCCAGGCCACCGGCTTTGTCGAGCATCTGAAACTGCCGCACTATGTCGACTTCCAGGCCGAACTCGACCTCGTGCGCCGCATGCGCGCCGAATACGACGCGCGTGAAAACCCTGTGAAGGCCGAAGAGAAAAGGGAGGCAGCGGAATGACCCTAGCTGTGCCCACCATGTCCGCCACCATCGCCCCCGTGACTGCCGCCATCGTGGCTGCCATGGCCGTGGTGACCGCTGTCACCGGAGAAGGAGGCGTTGGCCGACCGGCTTCTCTGTCTGGCGAGGCTCTGACGCGTAGCAACGAAGACGGCGAAAACGCCGATTGCCAGGAGCAGAGGTCCAAGGGGTATCCACCCGATTGGGATCATCAGAGTTTGGCCCGGTCTGACGCGTTACGCCGAGGGATCGGAGGTCGCGGAATGATCCTAATGGCCGCCGCCATCAAGCGAGCCACCCCGTACACCTCGCTGGCGCCAGCAACGGTCTCCCCCTGCGAGCGTTCCTTCGGCGCGGGAACAACCATTTTTCGAAGGGTAAATGCTACCGCGCCGACAAAGCAGCAGGATTCCAAGGTGCACCCATCCGGTTGCGGTCATGTGGATTTGGCCCTGTTGCAGCGTCCAAGACGTCAATTTCATAGCACAGAGCGGATGTGATCACCATGACCGACATCGCCACCTACAATTTCGCCTATCTCGACGAGCAGACCAAGCGGATGATCCGCCGGGCGATCCTCAAGGGCATCGCCATTCCCGGCTATCAGGTGCCATTCGCCTCGCGCGAAATGCCGATGCCCTATGGCTGGGGCACTGGCGGCGTGCAGGTCACCGCCTCGATCATCGGTCCCGACGATGTGCTGAAGGTGATCGACCAGGGCGCTGACGACACCACCAATGCGGTCTCCATACGCGCCTTCTTCAAGAAGGTCGCCAACGTTGCCGTCACCACCAACACGGCCAGCGCCACCATCATCCAGACCCGTCACCGCATCCCCGAACATCCGCTGAGCGCCGGTCAGGTGCTTGTCTACCAGGTGCCGATCCCCGAACCGCTGCGCTTCCTTGAGCCGCGCGAGACCGAAACGCGCAAAATGCACGCGCTGGAGGAATATGGCCTGATGCATGTGAAGCTCTACGAGGATATCGCCCGGCACGGCCGCATCGCCACCACCTATGCCTATCCGGTCAAGGTCGACGGCCGTTATGTGATGGACCCTTCGCCGACGCCGAAGTTCGACAATCCCAAGATGCACCAGTCGCCGGCCCTGCAACTGTTCGGCGCCGGCCGCGAGAAGCGCATCTACGCGCTGCCACCCTTCACCGACGTCGTCAGCCTCGACTTCGAGGATCACCCGTTCGAGGTGCAGACCTTCGACCAGCCCTGCGCGCTGTGCGCGGCCGAGAATGTCTACCTCGACGAGGTCATCCTCGACGATCATGGCGGCCACATGTTCGTCTGCTCCGACACCGATCACTGCGAGAAGCGCAGGGCGGACGGCCATCGCGGCCATCTTGCCCCTGAAGCCCATATTGCCTCGGACACAATGGAGCCGGCACAATGACCGACGAACCGCTGCTGCGCGTCTCGGCGCTCTCCAAATTCTACGGCTCGCGCGTCGGCTGCGAGAACGTCACCTTCGACCTCTGGCCCGGCGAGGTTCTGGCCGTCGTCGGCGAATCCGGTTCTGGCAAGACGACGCTGCTCAACTGCCTGGCGACGCGGCTGCTGCCGAGTTCCGGCACGGCCAGCTACCGAATGCGCGACGGCCAGTTCCGCGAGCTCTACCGCATGAGCGAGGCCGAACGGCGCTTCCTGATGCGCACCGACTGGGGCTTCGTACACCAGAATCCCGCCGACGGCCTGCGCATGACGGTGTCGGCCGGCGCCAATGTCGGTGAGCGGCTGATGGCGGTCGGCGACCGCCACTACGGCAAGATCCGCGCCACCGCGGTCGACTGGCTGTCACGCGTCGAGATCGACGAGGATCGCATCGACGACGAGCCGCGCGCCTTTTCCGGCGGCATGCGCCAGCGCCTGCAGATCGCCCGCAACCTCGTCACCGGTCCCCGGCTGGTGTTCATGGATGAGCCGACCGGCGGCCTCGACGTCTCGGTGCAGGCACGTCTACTCGACCTGCTGCGCGGTCTGGTCACCGATCTCGGCCTCGCGGCCATCGTCGTCACCCACGACCTCGCCGTCGCCCGACTCCTGTCGCAGCGCATGATGGTGATGAAGGACGGCCGCGTCGTCGAGAGCGGTCTCACCGACCGCGTGCTCGACGATCCCCGCGCGCCTTATACGCAATTGCTTGTTTCCTCGATTCTACAGGTTTGACGATGATTGCTCCGGCGTACCCCCCTCTGGCCTGCCGGCCATCTCCCCATCAAGGGGGGGGATTGGCAGCTTCTATGTCCCGCCCAACCTGCGACGCTGAAGAATGGCGAAGCCACATGCGACAGCCAATCTCCCCCCTTGAGGGGGAGATGGCCGGCAGGCCAGAGGGGGGTGCTGGCCCGCAAACGAATGACGATTGGAGAACCTTTTGATGCCCACCCCCCTCGTTGTTTCCGACGTCGCCAAGAGCTTCACCATGCATCTGCGCGACGGCATCAAATTGCCGGTGGTCTCCGGTGTGTCCTTCTCGATCAGGGCTGGCGAATGCACCGTGCTGGGCGGCCCGTCCGGCGCCGGCAAGAGCTCGATCCTGAAGATGCTCTACGGCAATTATGCCGTCGACGAAGGCCAGATCATCGTCCACCACGAAGGCGGCCTCATCGATCTTGCGACGGCCAGCCCGCGCACCGTGCTTGCGGTACGCCGGCAAACGATCGGCTATGTCAGCCAGTTCCTGCGCACCGTACCGCGCGTCTCGGCACTCGACGTGATCGCCGAACCGCTGGTCGAGCGCGGCGAGGAACGCGAGACGGCGCGCGAAAAGGCGCGCGCCCTGCTGGCACAGCTCAACCTGCCCGAAAAACTGTGGGCGCTGCCGCCGGCGACCTTCTCGGGCGGCGAGCAGCAGCGCGTCAACATCGCGCGCGGCTTTATCATCGAGCACCCGATCCTGCTGCTCGACGAGCCGACGGCGTCACTCGACGCCACGAACCGTGAGGTGGTCATCGCATTGATCGCCGCCAAGAAGGCGGCGGGTGTCGCCCTGCTCGGCATTTTCCACGACCATGACGTGCGCGAGGCGGTTGCCGACCGCGTCATCGACGTGACCGCTTTCGGCACCTCGAAGATCGCCGCATGACCCGGAGGCTTTCGGAAACGCCCCTGATCCACCCGACGGCGCAGGTCGAGAACTCGACGCTTGGCCGCTGGACCGAGATTGCCGACCGCAGCCGGGTTACGGAAAGCGATCTCGGCGATTATTCCTACATGATGCAGGACTGCTCGGTGTGGTGCACCGCCATCGGCAAGTTCTCCAACATCGCCGCCAGCGTGCGCATGAATGCCACCAATCACCCGACCTGGCGGCCGACGATGCATCATTTCACCTACCGCGCCTCCGACTACTGGGACGACGCCGAGCATGAGAGCGAATTCTTCGCCCAGCGCCGCGCCAAGCGGGTCACCGTCGGCCACGACACCTGGCTTGGCCACGGCTCCACCATCCTGCCAGGCGTCACCGTCGGTGATGGCGCCGCGGTCGGCGCTGGTGCGGTGGTCTCGAAAGATGTCGCGCCCTACACCGTCGTCGCGGGCGTGCCGGCGAAGCCGATCCGCGAGCGTTTCGACCGTCGCATCGCCGAACGCTACCAGGCGCTGGCCTGGTGGGACTGGGACCATGCCAGGTTGCGCGCCTCACTCGACGATTTCCGCGAGCTCTCGGCGGAGGCTTTTCTGGAAAAACATGGCGGATAGCCCAGGGGCTGGGCCCCATGACCACCACAAGATGGCGGCGGCGAGATGAATGTCAGCGTTCAGCCGGTCGCAGTCCTGGATTGTTACCTCACCATCACACCAAGGTTTGCTAAATGGATAGCGTCTCTCAAGCGCCGCTAATTCTGATAACGGGTGGAGGTCGTGGCGTGGGCGCGGCGACTGCGCGGCTCGCTGCCGCACAAGGTTACGATGTGGCCATCAGCTTTGTCTCCAACGAGTCTGCCGCCCTTGCGGTGGCGGCTGACGTGGAAGCTGCCGGGCGACGGGCTTTGCCCGTACGCGCGGATAGCGCGGACCCAGAGCAGGTCGCTCGGTTATTCGCCGCGATCGACCGGGAGTTCGGCCGTATCGATGTACTGGTCAACAACGCTGCGATACTTGCGCAGAAGTCTCAGCTAGAGGATCTCGAATTCGAGCGGATGCGGCGTATCTTCGCGGTCAACTCGATCGGCCCTATCCTTTGTGCACAGCAAGCGGTGAAGCGGATGTCGTATCGCCACAACGGCCGGGGCGGCGCCGTGATCAACATCTCGTCGGCATCGGCCCGGCTCGGCAGTCCAAAAGAATATGTCGACTACGCTGCGTCGAAGGGTGCCGTTGAGACATTCACGATCGGTTTTGCCAAGGAAGTCGCGCGGGATGGGATACGCGTCAACTGCATTCGCCCCGGTCATATCTACACCGACATGCATGCTAGCGGCGGGGAGCCGGGACGGGTGGATCGCGTCAAGGACTCGATCCCGATGGGGCGAGGCGGCCAGCCCGAAGAGGTCGCACGGGCAATCCTATGGCTCGCGAGCGCCGAAGCTTCCTTCATCACAGGCACGTTCCTCGATGTCACCGGCGGCAAGTGAGCGACAAGGCGCGGCGCCGGGCCTTCCCTCGATGATACCGTTTCATACCCCTGACACATGACTGCGACAGGAGGCGATCTTCCCTTGGAGATCTCGATGCCTGCCTCAGTCAGACCCTCGCTCGCCGGATTCTTTGCCGGCTCCAATCCGACTACTCCCGCGCATCTCGGCACGCGTTACGACACATCCGGTAACTTCCTGGTAGAGCCCGGCAATACCGTGGTCAGCCATCTCGGCGGTTCGCCATCCGAGGCCGTGGTGCTTGCCGTGCGCGAGCGGATGATGGCGATGCTCGACGCTGCGCGGCGACAAACAAGGTGAGACTCAGCGTCAATCAGGATGAGACTCGGCGGCGGGGGTGTGACGAAGGGAGGGCGTAGCCCGACCGGAGTTACACCCCCGCCGCCGCGCAATTTTTCAGCGTCTTATGATCGCGGTCGGCCCGGTAGCTTGGTGGTTTTCTGGAATGGAGAACCATCTTTGTGCCGGGTCGCCATGTAACCGATCATCAGACGAGGCTTTTTATGAAGTACCGACAAAACAATTCTATCGAGGTCGCCGCCGCCAAGGCGTCGATCAGCAGGGCGACGGCCTATCGCATCAAGACGGACGCGCACCTGCCATCGCAAAAGCAAAAGGCTCGTGGCCGGCGGAGGCCTGACCCTCTCGAGCATATCTTCGATGCCGAGGTCGTTCCCCTTTTGAAGGCGGCGCCAGGCATCCGTGTTGTCGCCATCTATGAGGAGATGCTGCGGCGGCACCCGGAACTGAGCGCGGGCATTCGCCGAACGCTGGAGCGGCGCATCCGGTCATGGCGTGCCATCCACGGCGAAGAGCAGGAGGTTATCTTCCGCCAGCTTCACGAACCCGGCCGACTCGGGCTATCGGATTTTACCGACATGGGCAGCCTTGACGTGTCGATCGCCGGCCAGTCTCTTGATCATCTACTCTACCACTTCCGGCTCGCCTGGTCCGGCTTTGAACACACCCATGTCATTCTCGGCGGCGAGAGCTTCGTGGCCCTGGCCGAAGGACTGCAGAACGCGCTGTGGTCGCTTGGGGGAGCGCCGCTCTATCATCGCAGCGACAGCCTGTCGGCGGCTTTCCGCAACCTCAGCGCCGATGCGAAGGAGGATCTCACGCATCGCTACGAAGAGCTTTGCGCGCACTACCGCATGACGCCGACCCGCAACAACAAGGGCATCGCGCACGAGAACGGTTCGATCGAAAGCAGCCATGGCCATCTCAAGGATGCCATCCGTGACGCCCTTCTGATGCGCGGCAGCAGAAATTTCGACGATCTCGGCGCGTATCGAGCCTTCATCGACGAGATCGTCAGCCGGCACAACGCCAATCATGGCAAGCGCATCGATGCCGAACGCCCTCAACTGCAGGAACTTCCAGACCAGCGGACCAGCGACTTCGAGGAGGTGGTCGTCACCGTGTCGCGGACCGGCGGCTTCACCTTGCGCAAGGTCTTCTACACCGTTCCCTCCCGCCTGATCGGACATCGGCTTCGCATCCGCCTGTTCGATGATCGCCTCGAGGTCTTTATGGGAGGAACAAAGCTGATGACGCTGCCCAGGGGCCGAGGCCATGCCGACGGGAGGCACGATCAGGTCGTCAACTATCGGCACGTCATCCATTCCCTGCGCAAAAAGCCGATGGCGCTTCTTAATCTCGTCTATCGTGACAAGCTCTTCCCGCGGCAGGAATACCGCAGGGCCTTCGACGAGCTCATTGAGCGGCTGCCGGACAGGCAGGCGTGCAAGATCATGGTCGATCTGCTGGCGCTGGCCCACGATCGAGGCTGCGAGCGTGAGCTTGCCGAGCAACTCACCGAGACCCTCGACGCCGGCGACCTGCCCGATATTGCCGTCTTGCGAACCCTCCTCGGCCCGGACCCCGCACGGCTGCCGACCGTCTTGGTGCAACTCGCTTCCCTTAACGGCTATGAAGCCCTGATCGGGGCAACCCATGTGGGAGACGTCGCATGAGCAACGCCCACACCATCGACGAAGCCCGCCTCGGCATCATGCTCAACGAACTCCGGCTACCGACGATCAAGACGCTCTGGGCGCAATTTGCCGAGCAGGCCGATAGAGAGGGGTGGCCCGCCGCCCGGTTCCTCTCGGCCATCGCCGAGCATGAGCTGGCCGAACGGGCACATCGCAGGATCGAACGGCATCTGGCCGAAGCGCATCTGCCGCCCGGAAAGACGCTCGACAGCTTCGCCTTCGACGCCGTACCCATGGTCTCCAAGGCCCAGGTCATGGCCATGACCGCCGGTGACAGCTGGCTCGCCAAGGGCGCCAATATCCTGTTGTTCGGCCCACCCGGTGGCGGAAAGTCGCATCTTGCGGCAGCGATCGGACTCGCCCTCATTGAGAACGGGCTGGCGCGTGCAGTTCGCCCGAACCACCGATCTCGTGCAGAAGCTCCAGATCGCGCGGCGAGAGCTGCAGCTCGAAGCCGCCATCGCCAAGCTCGACAAGTTCGATCTGCTCATCCTCGACGATCTGGCCTACGTCACCAAGGACCAGGCCGAAACGAGCGTGCTCTTCGAACTCATCTGCGCAAGATATGAGCGGCGTTCCATCATGATCACCGCCAATCAGCCCTTCGGAGAATGGAACAGAATCTTTCCGGACCCCGCCATGACCCTCGCCGCAGTGGACCGACTTGTTCACCACGCAACGATCTTCGAGATGAACGTCGAAAGCTACCGGCGCAGATCCGCCATGGAAGCCAAACGCCAGCGCGGCAGGCCAGCCTCTTACGCGACAATCAAGAACAAACACGAACTTGTCGCGGAGCGGCAATCAGAAATAGATGAAGGCCTTGCCAGCGACAATCAGCATGATAATTTGCACGTGACCGCGACCTGAGAATCTCATCCAGATCGCCGCTCACGTCTCATCCAGATCGTCGCGCTATACGACGCCGACCGTCTGGCCTTCACGCCCGTTTCCAGCCTGCACATGACGCTGTTCCAGGGCATCATCGAACACCGCCCCGCTTACCCTACTGGCCACACGACGTGCCGCTCGACACCAGCATCGATGCGATGACGCATCTCTACCTGGAGCGTCTGAAAAGTTTCGAGGGCCTGGGCCCGTTCAACATCAAGGTGGTCGAGATCGTGCCGACCGGCCTCACCGTTGCCGGTGCGACCGAAGACGACGTGTGCATCATGCGAGGCTGGCGAGATGCACTGGCGATGCCATTCGGATACCGGCATCCAGATCACGATAGCTATGTCTTCCACATCACATTCGCCTATCAGATCCAGCGCCTGGCCGACGAACGAGCAGCTGAGTGGCAGGCCCTTTTCGACGATTGCCTTTCGCTGTTTGCCAGCGAGGCGCCGATCGTCGAATTGCGGGCCCCGGCATTCTGCGGCTTCAAGGACATGAAGCATTTCGAGGAACTGCTGGTCCTCCAGCAGTAACCCCCACGTCTGTGGAGCGTAACAAAACTGACATCCTCGCGACATGGCAGGTTCATGTGGCTGCGTTAGGCGAGAACCAGACGATCATTATGCTCCGGACTGGAATTTGCTCATGTCAGCAACCTCTGCCACGCTTGAAATTCGCGGCGTCAGCCGACGATTTGGCAAGAATACCGCCGTCAGCGATATCAACATCTCGATCCCGCAGGGTCAGATGGTCGGCATCATCGGCCGTTCGGGTGCAGGCAAATCGACTCTTTTGCGCATGATCAACCGTCTCATCGATCCCAGCCAGGGGTCGATTTTTTTTGACGGTGCCGAGGTTTCCCGGTTGCGCGGTTCGCCGCTCAGGCGCTGGCAGCGCGACTGCGCCATGATCTTCCAGCAGTTCAACCTGGTGCCGCGCCTCGACGTCCTGACCAACGTGCTGCTCGGTAGGCTGAACCACCGCTCGACCATGACCAATCTTTTCGGCATGTTCTCCCGCGCCGAATGCGCCGAGGCGGTCGCCGCCCTCGAGCGGCTCGACATCGCCCGCACCGCGCTCCAGCCCGCCGGCACCTTGTCGGGTGGCCAGCAGCAGCGCGTCGCCATCGCCCGCGCCATGATGCAGCAGCCGAAGATGATCCTGGCCGACGAGCCGATCGCCTCGCTCGACCCGCTCAACGCCAAGGTGGTCATGGACTCGCTGCAGGACATCAACCTGCGCGAGGGCATCACCGTCGTCACCAACCTGCACACGCTGGATACGGCACGCACCTATTGCAACCGCATCATCGGCATGGCCGCCGGCAAGGTCGTCTTCGACGGACCGCCGGAAGAGCTCAACCGCGAGGCCGTGCGCCTTGTCTATGGCGCCGACAGCAATGGCGGCGAAATCTCGGAGGCCATCACCTCCACCAGCGTTGCCTTCAAGCAAAAGATCGCAGCATCCGCCGGACCGCTCGAGCCCGCATTCCCGGGGTATTGAGAGCAGCCTGGATCGCCAGCCCGCGTCAAGGGCACCTGTCAAAATCAAGAACGCTGCCGGCGCGGGGCCGGAACCTATAGGAGAGACATCAAATGTTTAGAAAGATGGTTTTCAGCGCCGTTTCGGTGCTCGCCATGGCGACCAGCGCGGCCCACGCCGCCGATATGAAGGAATTCCGCGTCGGCATCCTCGGCGGTGAGAACGAAACCGACCGCCTGCGCAACTACCAGTGCCTTGCCGACCACCTGAAGGCCGAATTCGGCTTCGAGAAAGTCTCGCTGTTCCCCGCCGCCGACTATGACGGCGTCATCCAGGGCCTGCTCGGCGGCACGCTCGACTTCGCCGAACTGGGCGCCTCTGGCTATGCCAGCGTCTATATCAAGGATCCGAAGGCGGTCACCCCGATCCTCACCACCCAGCAGACCGATGGTGCCACCGGTTACTATTCGATCGGCCTGGCGCTGAAATCCTCCGGCATCACCGACATCAAATCGGCCAAGGGCAAGAAGCTCGGCTACGCCGACCCGGATTCGACTTCCGGCTACCTGATCCCGCTGACCCAGATCCCGAAGACCACCGGCGCGTCGAACGAGGCCTTCTTCGCCTCGACCCAGTTCAACGGCGGCCATGAAAACAACATCCTGGCCATGCGCGACGGCAAGGTCGACGTGGCGGTGGACGATTCCTCCGGCATCGGCAACTTCAAGGACGGTTACACTTCCGGCACCTTCCACAAGGTAGCCGCCAAGGGTGCCGTCGACCCCAACGACTTCGTCGAAGTCTGGCGCTCCGGCCTGATCCCCAACGGCCCGCTGGTCGTGCGCACCGCGATCGGCCCCGAGATGACCGCCAAGCTCACCGACTTCTTCACCAACCTGCCCAAGAAGGACAAGGCCTGCTTCGAAGGCGTGGAAGGCGGCGACTTTACCGGCTACGTCCCGGTGAAGGCGGACTTCTACAACGTCATCGTTGAAGCTCGTAAGGCCGCGATCGGCGGCTAACGGCAAAAACCAGGAAGGGCGGCGACACCTCCAGCGCCGCCCTTTTTGCATGTCCGATCATGACCCTCTCAGCAACCGCCCATTCAGACGCAACCCACCAGGCAGCCGATGCCTGGCGACGCCAGACCTCCTTGCGCCGGCTCTATACGGCCATGGGCGTCGGCCTGCTGCTCGTCGCCTTGTGCGCAACCATGTGGTTCGCCGACGAAGCCAATGCCGGTCACTTTTTCGATCGGCTGCCGCACCTGCTCGACTTCCTTAGCTGGCTCATTCCAAAGGACTGGAACGATGTCTGGCGGGCCATGTTCGACATCGCCTCACCACATGACAATGGCACCCAGGAATACAATTTCCCGCTCGGCCGCGCCTATGTCTGGGGCGGGTTCTATGTGCCCGAGTATTTCGAACTGATGCTGACCACGTTGAACGTGGCGCTGGTCTCGACCTTCATCGGCTTTGTCTTCGCGGTGCCGTTCTCCTTCATCGCCGCCCGCAATCTGACGCCTCACCCGGCGCTGCGGCTCGTCGTCAAGCGGCTCATGGAACTGCTGCGTGCCTTTCCCGAGATCGTCATCGCCGGCCTGTTCGCGGCCATCGTTTCGATCGGCCCGATCGCGGCCATCATCGCCATCGGCCTGCATTCGATCGGCGCTCTGGGCAAGCTGTTCTACGAGATCAACGAGAACATCGACATGCGCGCCGAGGAGGGCCTGACGGCCGTCGGCGCCAACTGGTTCGAGCGCGTGCGCTTCGCCGACCTGCCGCAGGTGCTGCCCAATTTCATGTCCTACACACTGCTCCGCATCGAGATCAACGTTCGCGCTTCCACCATCATCGGCGCCGTCGGCGGCGGCGGCATCGGCGAGGAACTGAAGCTCTCCATCTCGCGTGGCTTCGGCGCCAAGACGCTGGCGCTGGTGCTGCTCCTGTTCACGACCATCTTTATCATCGACCAATTCTCCGCCTGGCTGCGCCGCAAGCTGGTTGGCGAGCAAGCCTTTTTGATGGGTGCGTGATTATGGCTGTCATGACCGCCGATGAAATCCTGTCGATCGAGGAGCGCTACCCGCATGTGTTCCAGCGGCCGCTGCACAAGCGTTTCGGCCCGCTACTGCTGTTTGTTGGCACGCTTCTCTACCTCGTCTATGCCGTGTGGTTCTTCAACCTGCCGCAGGTCATGCGTGAATCACACTGGGAGCGCCTGCCGCTTTTCCTGACCCAATGGATCAGCTACGACGTGCAGCCGACCTTCCCGCTCGACACGCCACAAATTGAACCCAAATATCCACGCTTTTCGGTGCTCGGCGCGGACCCTCACCCGGACTGGGTGAAGACCAGCGCCGACGGCTCGATCACGGTCCTGGTCGACGGCCAGGCCAAATCCGTCACCTTCACCAAGACCGAAGCCACCATCATCGCCAATGGCCAGACGGTTCAGGTATCGATGATATCGGGCAAGCCGGTGGTTTCCGGCGCTATTCCGGCCTGGATCACCGCGCATGACGAGGAGGTTGTCGCCGACATGGGCTTTGCCGGCGAGGTTCGGGTCGCGGCCGATCGCGTCAAGGTCCGCAAGCGCTTCCTCGGCTGGGCGAACTTCGTCTTCGACCCGCGCTCGCTATTCTTCGAAAAATCACCCGGCGAAGTGATCTCGCTGATCGTCTCCGGGCCGGAACTCAAGCCGGGCACGTCAAATCTCGCGCTGGCCGCCAACAATATCTGGTACAACGGCCAATGGCAGCATGGCGATGTCTGGACGAAGCTCCTGCAGACCGTCGTCATGGCATTTCTCGGCACGCTGCTCGGCGGCATCGTCGCCTTCCCGCTTGCTTTCTTCGCCGCCCGCAACATCACGCCCAGCGGACTGCTGAGCCAGGTCCTCAAGCGCTTCTTCGACTTCATGCGCTCGGTCGACATGCTGATCTGGGCGCTGTTCTTCACCCGCGCCTTCGGACCGGGCCCGTTGGCTGGTAGTGCCGCGATCTTCTTCACCGAGATCGGCACGCTCGGCAAAACCTATTCCGAGGCGCTGGAGAACATCGATGACAAGCCGCGCGAAGGCGTGCTCTCGACCGGCGCCAATGGCCTCCTGGTGCAGCGCTACGGCGTCTTGCCGGAGGTGATCCCGGTGTTCATCAGCCAGACGCTCTACCAGTGGGAATCCAACACTCGCGGCGCCACGATAATCGGCGCCGTCGGCGCGGGTGGCATCGGCCTGAAGCTGTGGGAGGCGATGCGCACCAATTCCAACTGGGCCAATGTCTTCTACATGGTGCTGCTGATCCTGCTCGTCGTCTTCATCTTCGACAACATTTCCAGCTTCCTGCGCCGTCGCCTGAGCCGGACGATCCATGACTACAACAGGCTGCAGGCCGAGCAGGGGTGATCGGCCTCGCGGCGCGGAAGCACAAGCATCGTCTCGCCCGGTGCCAAAGGGTCGACCCCCCACTCCGTCGAGCTTCGCTCGACACCTCTCCCCCGGTCGACGGGGTAGAGGAAAGGCGCAAGGTTGTCCGAGTCGCCGCCTGTCCTCCAAGGCTGAGGCTTCCTTCCTCTCCCTCCGGAGGGGGGAGAGGTGGCTCGGCGAAGCCGAGACGGAGTGGGGGAACCACCGCGAACGCAAATAGAAAATAGACCAGGCGCAATCATCATCGCGGCTTGCACCAAGGGTCGACCCCCACTTCGTCGAGCCGCGCTCGACAGGTCTTTGCGTCGATCAGAGTGCTAAGCCGCCCTCTTCCACCCCTCCTTGATGTGCCTATACCCCTCCCGATAAACCGCTTCCGGCGTCTCGGAAAAGTCACGCCACACCTTCGTCGCGGCCGCCAGATCCTTCAGCGAACGGCCAAACGCCTCGATCGTCAGCCAGTCGTCATAGCCGCTCTTGCGGATGGCGGAAAACGTCTCCTGCCACGGAATGTTGCCGCGCCCCGGCACGCCGCGATCGTTTTCCGATATGTGGATATGCACGACATTGCCGCGATGTTTCGTATAGGCGCCGATCGGATCGGCCTCCTCGATATTGGCATGGAAAGTGTCGTACATCGCCTTGATGTGCGGCCGGTCGATGGCGTCGATATGCTCGGAGAGGTCAGCCATCGTGTTGACGAGATAGCATTCGAAGCGGTTGAGCGCCTCGAGCCCAATGGTGACATTCCGCTTGCCGGCATGATCGCCGATGGCGCGCTGCGAGGCAATCGAACGCTTCTTCTCGGCCGCCGTCGGTCCAGACCCGGAAAACGCGCCGAGCGTCGAATGCAGTGGGCCGCTCAGCGTTCGGGCGCCCAGCGCATCGGCGCAATCGACGGCCCATTTCATATAGTCGACACCAGCCTTGCGCGTCGCGGCGTCAGTCGAGATCAGGTTCATCGCCGGATCGCCCATCGCCGAGACGGCCGTGCGTTCCAACCCGATGCGGTCGAGCAGGTCGCCGAGCTTGCGGTAGTCGTCCGGCGTGCCGACAAAGATCGGTATTTCGACACCATCGAAACCTGTCGCCTTGATGTCGCGAAGCAGCGGCTCGTGCTTTTTCGACAACGCCGTCGTCCACAAGAACATGCACATGCCGATTTTCATCGACGCCCCCTCCCCATTTTCCCCGTTGGTTCATGTTCATGGGGTGGTGAGATTCAGGTCAGGCCGAGACGAAAATGGCTGATACCGAGAACCGGAGCGAAGCGTACTTTTGGGTACGTGAGCACCGGAAGCGCAGGTATCCGCCATTTGCAGGCCGGCATCACCTGAATATCGCCACCCCTCAGATTTAGAGCTTCGTCCACGCCCCGTTTTTCTTCGACGACTTCACGCAGGCCTCGATGAAAGCCATGCCCTCGACGCCGTCCTGGATAGTCGGGAAGACGACATCCTTGGCCGGCTTGCCGCCCTTGCGCCGCGCCGCGCGAATGGCGCGCGCCGCCTCCTGGTAGATGTTGGCGAAGCCTTCGAGATAGCCTTCCGGATGGCCGGACGGAACGCGGCTGACACGGCCTGCCACCGGCAACGATCCGGCGCCATTGCGGGTGATCAATTGCTTCGGCTGGCCGAACGGCGTGTACCAGAGATAGTTCGGGTCGGCCTGCACCCATTCCAGCCCGCCCTTCGAGCCGTAGATGCGCAGCTTCAGCCCGTTCTCATGACCTGGCGCCACCTGGCTGGCCCAGATCATGCCCTTGGCCGGATGCGCCTTGCCCGGCGCCTTGAAGCGCAGCATGACGTTGACATTGTCGTCGAGCTGCCGCCCCGGCACGAAGGCGTCGAGATCGGCCGACAGCGAATCCAGCTCCAACCCGGAAACGAAGCGGGCGAGGTTGTAGGCGTGCGTGCCGATGTCGCCCAGCGCACCGCCCGCACCCGCCTGTTTCGGGTCGGCGCGCCATGACGCCTGCTTCTGGCCGGTGGCGGCAAGGTCTTCGGTCAGCCAGTCCTGCGGATACTCGGATTGCACGATGCGGATGTCGCCGAGCACGCCCTTGGCCACCATTTCGCGCGCCTGCCTGATCATCGGATAGGCGGTGTAATTGTGGGTGAGCACGAACACCTTGCCGGTCTTCTCGACGATCGCCGCGAGCTTCTTCGCCTCGGCCAGCGTCGTTGCCAGCGGCTTGTCGCAGATCACATGGATGCCGGCCTCTAGGAACGCCTTGGCAGCCGGCACATGCACATTGTTGGGAGTGACGATGGCTACCGCCTCGATACCGTCGGGCCGCTTGGCTTCTGCCTTGGCCATCTCGGCGTAGGAGCTGTAGCTGCGGTCCGGATCGAGTCCGAGTTCGGCGGCCGAAGCCTTGGCGCGTGCCGGGTCGGATGACAGGGCACCCGCAACCAGCACGAAATCATTGTCCATGCGCGCCGCGATCCGGTGTACCGCGCCGATGAAGGCGCCCTGCCCGCCGCCGACCATGCCATAGCGGATCGGGCCGTCTCCCGTTTCCGACTTCGATGCGCCAACCATTTTCTTCTCCGTTAGATTCCCATCATGGCCCGCAGCACCTTCTTGTCGGTGGCCCCGCCGGCAAAATCATCGAATGCCTTCTCCGTCACCCGGATGATGTGGTGCTGGATGAACGGCGCGCCTTCGGCCGCTCCATCCTCCGGATGCTTCAGGCAGCACTCCCATTCCAGCACCGCCCAAGAATCATAGCCATACTGGGTAAGCTTGGAGAAGATGCCACCGAAATCCACCTGCCCGTCGCCCAGCGAACGGAAGCGGCCGGCGCGATTGGTCCAGCTCTGGTAGCCGGAATAGACGCCTTGCCTTCCCGTCGGATTGAACTCGGCATCCTTGACGTGGAACGCCTTGATGCGCTCGTGATAGATGTCGATGAATTCGAGATAGTCGAGTTGCTGCAGCAGGAAGTGCGACGGATCGTAGTTGATGTTGCAGCGCTTGTGGCCGCCGACCGCATCGAGGAACATCTCGAAAGTCGCGCCATCGAACACGTCCTCGCCGGGATGGATCTCGTAGCCGACATCGACGCCATTGTCCTCATAGATGTCGAGGATCGGCTTCCAGCGTTTGCCCAACTCGGCGAATGCCTCCTCGATCAGCCCGGCCGGCCGTTGCGGCCAGGGATAGAGGTAAGGGAAGGCCAGCGCGCCGGAGAACGTCACGGAAGCCTTGAGCCCGAGATTGCGGGACGCCTTGGCGCCGAATTTCATCTGTTCGACAGCCCATTTCTGCCGTGCCTTAGGGTTGTTGTGCACCGAAGGCGGCGCGAAGCCGTCGAACTGCGCATCATAGGCGGGATGCACCGCCACCAACTGCCCCTGCAGGTGTGTCGACAGTTCAGTGATCTCGACGCCCGCGTCAGCGCAGATACCCTTCACCTCGTCGCAATAGGTCTTGGAAGACGCCGCCTTCTTGAGATCGAACAGGCGCGCGTCCCAGGTCGGGATCTGCACGCCCTTGTAGCCCAGGCCTGCCGCCCATTTGGCGATCGAGGGCAGCGAATTGAATGGCGCGGCGTCGCCCGCGAACTGTGCCAGGAAAAGTCCGGGGCCTTTCATCGTCGACGGCATTCTTCATCCTCCCTTTCACACCAACCATAGCGCCAATTGAACGCAGAGCCAGCCTCTTTGTCTTTCCAATCACACGCATGCGTGCATCATCATTCTGGTATTACCAAATATCGTATTTTGGTCAAGCCGCTGAATGCAACGACGGAAGGCCGAACATCACCAGAAATCGACCCAATACTCCAATATAATCAGACAGCTAAACCACACAAAAAGTTGTCGCCATACGGTTCTTGCCGTCCCTGAAAAATTACGCTAGACCTCGAAAGAGGCCCAATTGGTCGAACCAGTTTGTTAAAAAGGGAGCTGGAACGTGTTGGGGAGGAACCCGTGCGCCGTCTTCGGCGGCGTGCGTTGCAGGCGAACCGTTAAAGACGAATTGGGAAGGACTGACGATGCATCTTTCGACGCACAACTGGATGCGAGCGGAACCACTGGAGACGACGCTCAAGCGCATCAAGAAATTCGGCTATGAGTCGATCGAGATTTCCGGCGAGCCCGAGCAATACAAGACCAAGGAGACGCGGGCGCTGCTCAAGGAGCATGGCATCCGCTGCTGGGGCGCGGTGACGTTGATGCTGGGCGAGCGCAACCTCGCGGCCAGGGACCAGGGCCAGCGCGAGCGCTCCGTGCAGTACGTCAAGGACGTGCTGACGATGGTCAGCGAACTCGACGGCGAGATCATCACGCTCGTCCCCGCGACCGTCGGCAAGGTGGTCCCGGACGGCACCGAGGAAGAGGAATGGAAGTGGGTCGTCGACGCGACCCGCGAATGCTTCACCCATGCCAAGAAGGTCGGCGTCAAGATCGCCGTCGAACCGCTCAACCGCTTCGAAACCTATCTGTTCAATCGCGGCGCCCAGGCGCTGGCGCTGGCCGATGCGGTCAGCCCCGAATGCGGCGTCTGCCTGGATGCCTACCATATCCACATGGAGGAATTTAACGTCCATGACGCGATCCGGCAGGTCGGCAAGCGCCTGTTTGATTTCCACGTCGCCGACAACAACCGTTTCGCCGCCGGCCTTGGCCAGATCGACTGGCCGAAGATCGTCGCGACCTTGCGAGAGGTCGGCTATGACGGCGCGCTGACCAACGAGTTCGTCGCCCCGGTCGACCGCACGCCGGCCGCGCCCTATCCCGACATGGTCGAGCGCCACCCGGTCGACATCTCGCCCGAACAGCTGAAGTTCATCCAGGATCACGGCTCCAGCGTGCTGACCGAGAAATTCTACACCGACCAGATGCGCATCACCGCCGAAACGCTGCTGCCGCTGATCAAGTAGTCTGTTCAACGATAGGAAATGCGCCCTTCCGCCGAGCTGGCGGCAGGGCCGGGGAAGAACATGCGCATCAAGACCGTCCAAGCCTGGTGGGTCCGCATACCGATCGAAGCGGCACAGCAACACCGCAGCGACTTCGGGCAGGTCACTACCTTCGACGCCGCCATCCTGCGCATCGAGACCGATGACGGGCTGGTCGGCTGGGGCGAAGGCAAGAACGCGGCCGGCAGCGCCGGCAGCTATGGCGCCCTCGTCCACATGCTGAACCATGAGGTCGGGCCACAACTGATCGGCCGCGATCCCGCTGACATCGGCGTGATCTGGGAGATGCTCTACAACGGCGTGCGCCATGACAGCGCGGCGCGCGCCGGCCACGCCATGCCGCAACTCGCGCGGCGCGGCATGAGCATCGCCGCCATCAGCGCCGTCGACATCGCGCTGTGGGATATTCTTGGCAAATCATTGGGTGTCCCGGTCTGGCGACTGCTCGGCGGCCGCAAGCTCGACCGCATGCCAGCCTATGCATCCGGCGGCTGGGCAGCAGCCGACGCCATCGGCGAACAGCTGAAATCCTATATCGCCAAAGGCGGCTTCAAGGCGCTGAAGATGCGCGTCGGCGCCATGGACGGCGCGCCGCACATTTCCGCCGCCCGTGTCCGCGCCGCACGGCAGGCGCTCGGTCCCGATGTCGACCTGATGGTCGACGCCCATGGCACGTACACGGTGGCCGAAGCCAAGCGCTTCATCCAGCTCGTCAACGACCTGGACCTTGCCTGGTTCGAGGAGCCGATCATCGCCGACGACAAGCCGGGCATGGCCGAAGTGCGGGCGTCCGGCGCCGTGCCGATTGCGACGGGCGAAAGCGAGGCCACGCGCTATGCTTTTCGCGACCTGGCCGTGCTCAAGGCGGCCGATATCTTCCAGCCCGATCCGGCCTTCTGCGGCGGCATCAGCGAGGCGATGAAGATCGGCACCATCGCCAGCGCCTTCAACCTGCGTTTTGCACCGCATCTGTGGGCGGGAGCGCCGTGCTTCTTCGCCGGGCTGCATATCTGCGCCGCGTCGCCGGCGAGCTTCACCGTCGAATATTCGCTCGGCGCCAACCCGATGATTCACGATCTTGTTGAAGAGACTGTCGAAGCAAGGGACGGTATGGTAGCGGTCCCTGAAAAGCCTGGATTGGGATTCACCATCTCCGAGCGATTCCTGCAGGAGCACGCGCAACGCGGGTGACATGAAAGAAAAGAACCTTCTCGCGGAACTTGCCGCCTATCTGTTTTCCCACTCGGACAAGGAGACGGGCCGCACGCCGTCGGAACGTGAGCTGGCTGAGCATTTCGGCGTCAGCCGCGGCCAGATCCGTGAAACGCTGGCCATCCTCGAAGCCATGCGCATCGTCGAGCGCCGGGCCAAGTCCGGCATCTACATCGATACCAAGCAGGCCAGCGTCGAGGCGATGGCCCTGTTCGCGCGGGCCGGCCTGCCGCTCGATCCGATCCAGATCTATGAAACGGTCGAGCTGCGCAAGATCCATGAGATCAAGGCGGCCGAACTTGCCTGCTCGCGCGCCACCGAGGAGAATTTCGAGCGGCTGCGCGAAATCCTGAAGGCCTCGGAAGACCGCATCGCCGCCGGCGAAGGCCTGGCCAAGGAAGACCGCGAGTTTCACCTCGAGATCGTGCGGGCGACCAAGAACAGCGTCTTTCACAATGTCTGCAGCGTCTACTACATGATGGGCGAACAGCGCCTGCCCGTCTATTTCAACGATCCTGAGCGCAGCGTGCGTTCACATGCCGAGCATATCCAGATCTATGAGGCGCTGCTGCGCCGCGACGGCAACCTCGCCCAGGCGCTGATGAGCGCGCATCTGCAAGGCGCGGAGAGCTACTGGAAGGGCCTGATCGAAGGCGGCAAGGCGGTTGCGCCTGCGAGCCCGGCGCTCGAAAAGGCCTGACCGTGGCCGTGCCAAAGATCCTGTCGACCCATCCGCTCCACCCGCACGCATCAGCCATGCTGGCCGGCGCCGGTCAGCTTGTCATTGCGTCGGCGCTCGATGCCGGCACCCTGGCCAAGGAGGCGAAGGACGCCGACATCGTTATCGTGCGCGCCCATCTGCCGCCACAACTTTTCGAGGGTGCCTGGAAGCTGAGAGCGGCTATCCGCCACGGCGCCGGGCTCGACATGATCCCGATGGAAGCGGCTTTAGCAGCCGGCGTTCTGGTGGCGAACGTGCCGGCGGTCAATGCCCGCTCGGTCGCCGAGCACGTGATGTTTGCCGCCCTCGCTTTGCTTCGTAACTTCCGTATGGTCGACCGTGATTTGCGCGCCAAAGGCTGGCTCGCCGGCCGCGAGCATACAAACTCCAACAGCGAGCTTGCCGGCAAGACGATCGGCATCGTTGGCCTCGGTGCCGTCGGGCAGGCCGTCGGCCACATCGCGGCGCATGGCTTCGACCTCAACGTGGTAGCGACGACGCGCAGCATGCAGCCGGCACCGGAAAAGGTCGGCTTCCTGTCGATCGACGCTTTGGTCGAGCAGAGCGACATCATCGTTTTGTGCTGCCCGCTGACGCCGGAGACACGCGGCCTGATCAGCCGCGAACGCATAGCCCGAATGAAACCAAATGCCTTGCTGATCAACGTCTCGCGCGGACCGGTGATCGACGATGACGCGCTGATCGAGGCCTTGCGCAAGGGCCGCATTGGCGGTGCCGCGCTCGATGTGTTTTCAACCCAGCCGCTGCCGTCAAATCATCCTTATTTCAGCTTCGACAATGTCATCATCACCCCGCATATGGCTGGCATCACCGAGGAATCGATGATGCGCATGGGCGTCGGCGCGGCGGGCGAGGCCCTGCTTGTTCTGGCGGGCAAACTGCCGGTCAATCTGCGCAACCCCGAAGTGGTCGATCACTATCGGCGGCGGTTTCCCGAAACCGAGTGACAGCGCCTCAATTTTCCCGAATTCGTTGGCGACCTTGCCGCTCATGTCGAACATCGTCGCAATAATCCTCCTGGCCGTCGGCGCCTGCGCGACGACGGCGCAGGCTTTTGCCGATGGGCGGGACGGCTACGTGTTCTGCGACAATGGACTACGCTGCGTGGCGGCGCCCTGCCCGTCGCACAGTGCACTCGACCTGACCACCGGCAAGGTCATCAAGGGCGTGTCGATCGACATCGATGGCTTGCCGCAGGAAGACAAGGCGCTCGATCTTTCGGACAAGCTCTACGCCGGCAAGGTCGTCATTGCCGGTTCCATCGAGAGCCGGTCCCAGACGCTCAACGGCAAGCAATCCACCCAGCCCTGGCTGGTCGCGACCGGCATCGAGCGCGCCGCCAGGGACAGTGAACGCAGCCACTGCTCGGCGCACTGACACCTCGTCCCGGGTAGCCGCTCGTCAGCGACAGAGCAAAGCCTCGACTTCCGCCGCAACCCGCAGCAGATGCCCGTCATGGCCACTGCGCGCGACCAGCATAAGGCCGGCGGGCAGCGCCGTTCCTGGCATCGGCAGCGAGATCGCGCAGAGGTCGAACTGATTGGCGACCTGCGTGTTGCGCAGCAGCAGGCCTTCGATGTGGTCTCGTAGCTCCACATCCTCAGCCATCGAAACGATGCTCGGCGCGGTGACCGGCGTCGTCGGCAATGCCAGCACATCGACGGATGACAGCCGCTCGTCCATGGCGGCGACCAGCGCGGTACGGCGGCGCAGTGACCTGATGTAGAGGGGAGCCGGCAGCATTGCCGCCCGCGACAGAGGTCCGCTGACGTGCGGGTCTACTGGCACTGAAGCGCCTGCCGCCAGCCAGTCGGCATGGACTTCGGCCCCCTCCATCGCGGCGATCGAGCCCCGCTTGGTGACTGCTCTCAGGTCCGCGATCAGATCGTCGATCGAGAGGTCCGAGATCCCAGCGCCGGCCCGTTCGATCTTGCCGAAACAGTGCTCGAACGCCGCAGCAACCTCGCTTTCGGTGTTTTCGAAAAGCACGCCACGCGGAATGCCGACGCGAAGTCCTGAGAGGCCGATCGGCGCCAGCGCGGTCGGCACCTCGCCGGCTATCACGGCATCAGTGAAAGCGCATTGGGCGACGGTTCGGGCAAGCGGTCCGATGGAGTCCAGAGTGCCGGACAACGGGAACGCGCCGGCCAGCGGCACGCGCCGCGCGGTTGGCTTGAAGCCGACGACGCCATTCAGTGATGCCGGAATGCGTATCGAGCCACCAGTATCGGAACCGATCGATATTTCGCTCGTCCCTTCTCCGACAGAAACGCCAGCGCCAGAGGACGAGCCGCCTGCAATGCGGCTGGCATCCCTGGCATTGCCGGGTGTGCCGTAGTGCTGGTTGTCACCGATGGCGGTGAAGGCGAATTCGGTCATGTTGGTCTTGCCGATGATGACCGCGCCGGCCTGCCGCAGCCGGTTCACAATCGTAGCGTCACGTAAAGCGGGTGCTGCGGTCCTGAGCATCAGCGAACCGGCGGTGGTTGCCTCACCAGCGACATCGAACAGATCCTTGATCGATAAAATGGTGCCATCGAGCGGCCCGAGCGTCACGCCGGCTTTGCCGCGCGCATCGCTGGCGTCGGCCGCTGCCCGCGCGGCCTCGGCATAAAGCTTCGTATAGACCTTCTCATCGGCCACGCGATTGGCAAGACGTGACAGGATGATTTCGAGACGGTCGCGGATTGATTGCATGTCGGTGTCGGACTCCGCAAGGATACAACGTCTTTAAAGCAGTTCCAGGAAAAGTGTGTAGCGGTTTTCCGTCCGGAACTGCGGAAAAACAATGACTTAACGCAGCCGGTGGGGCTGCGGTAGGGATAACCCGGCCGTCGTGCCTTTGCACCTGCCAGCAATAGGAAGATTCTGATGCTCTATAAAGGCAGCTGCCACTGCGGCAAGGTCGCTTTCGAGGTCAAAGGCGAATTGGCCAGCGCCCTGCGGTGCAATTGTTCGATCTGCTCGCGCAAGGGCGCGCTTTTGTCAGCCGTGCCCCACAAGGCGCTGCTTGTGCTGGCCTGGGGCGACGACCTCGGCAGCTACACTTTCGGCAACAATGCCATCGCGCACCGCTTCCGCCGTAGCTGCGGCGTCCACCCCTTCGCCGAGGACGTCCGTGACGACGGTGAACGCAGCGCCTACATCAACATCAACTGCGTCGCCGATCTCGACCCTTCCACCTTGTCGATCTTCGATTTCGACGGACGTTCGGCCTGAAGCGATCTCAGGAAAGTATGCAGCCGTTTCCGTTCGGAACCGCGCAAGAACCACCTACTCTACCGGTAGCCTGTCGCATCGGCAGGCTTGCCGGCATCCTGGACCTCCGGAACATAGCGCCACGCGTCGGGCCGTGAGCCGTCGAGATCGGTGAAACCGTAGACTTGCGCCAACCCGCCGCTGGACAGCGACTGCCCGTTCCATCGCGAGCGATCCGGATCCGCCGCCAACGCCGCAACGGCGCGGCCAACAAAGCGTGGCGTTTCGGAGATGACGAAATGCGGCACATTGGCCGTCGCGTCGCGCCAGTTGTCCTCGCGGACGCCGTAGAACTCCAGCATCATTTCCGAACGCATCCAGCCGGGCGTCAGCGACACGGAGGTGGCGCCATGTTTTGCGAGGTCCTTGGCATGGGTCCATGCCATGCGCGTCACAGCCACCTTGGCGAGGTCGTAGAAGGGCGACAGCCGGTAGTGGTCGGCATTGTATTCGGCGGTACCGTCCGTGACTTCGATCAGCAGTCCGCCCGGCCGCTCGATCATCAGCGGCAGCGCATGGTGCGCGGTGATCAGATGCGTGTCGATGCCCAGGCGCAGCATGCGCAAGCCATTCTCCAGATTGTGATGCCAGACTGGCTTGTCCCATTCGAACAGCTTTTCGCCGCCCCAGATGTCGTTGACCAGGATGTCGAGACAGCCCTGTTCCGCCCGTATACGCTCGACCAGCCCGCGCACGTCGTCAGCCACCAGATGATCGACCTGAATGGCGATGCCCGTGCCGCCTTGCGCCGATACCATCTCGGCCGTCTCCTCGATTGTTTCGGGTCGGGCATAGTCGGACTGGTGGGCGCGCGTGGTCCGTCCTGTGACATAGACAGTGGCACCGGCAGCACCGAGTTCGACAGCTATGCCCCGCCCGGCGCCTCGTGTCCCGCCCGCGACCAGGGCAACTTTTCCTTGCAACGTCATTGAACTCTCCCAAAAACGAAACCATCGATGAGCCGGGCTAGCCCGCGCCGCTCGTATCATATATAAATGATCATTCGGTTATATTTGGATGTCAAGATGACCCGACCAAAAACCCAGTCCGACGAGCAGGTGCTGGAGTCCGCGCTTCGGTTGATGCACGAGCATGGACCGGAAGTGCTTACCTTCGAGCGACTGGCAAAGGCTTGCGGTCTGTCAGGCGCGACGCTGGTGCAGCGCTTCGGGAACAAGGCGCGATTGAAGCAGCGCACCCTGCTGCACGCCTGGGACGGCCTCGACGACAAGACCAGGACGCTGGCGGCAACCGTCCCCAGAACCCCGGCCGGGGCGATTGAATTGCTGGTGGCGCTGTCGCGGGGATATGGCGGCATCGAATCCTATGCCGAAGGCCTGCTTGTGCTGCGCGAGGATCTGCGTGATCCCATGCTCAGGGCGCGGGGTGCGGCCTGGAAGGCATCCTTGTGCACTGCTCTTGCAGCTTGCTTCGCGGACACTCCCAGCCCGCCGCAAGACATTGGCCTGTTGATGGCATCGCATTGGCAAGGCTCACTGCTGTGGTGGAGTTTTGAGCCGACAACCGAAGTGTCTGACTATGTCGAGCACAGCCTGAACCGCTTCGTCGCCGCCATCAAAACGACAGCGGCCCGAAAACCGTAATGGTTCTCGGGCCGCCGAGTATGTCCGCGGTATTCTGTTTGTTGCCGCCGATGGAGACGCCTACACAGCCTGCTTCGGCCCGAGCAGGAACACCACGACAGCCGCCAGCAGTGTTGCTGCCCCGCAATAGGCGAAAGCACTGGCGACGCCGGCATGATCGACGAGCAGCCCGCCGAAGACGGCGCCCATCGCGATCGCCACCTGGAACGTGGCGACCATCAGCCCGCCAGCGCTTTCGGCCTGATCGGGCGCCTCACGCACCAGCCAGGTCTGCAGCCCAACCGGCACCGCGCCGAAGGCAAAGCCCCAGACCGCGACCGCCGCAGCCGATACCGGCGGCGAAGCACCCATCACCAGCAGCGAGATGGCCGCCAGCGCAATCAGCAACGGCGCCAGCGCCACGGCTGTCTTGAGGCTGCGCTCAGCCATGAAGCCACCGGCAAGATTGCCGAAGAACCCACCGACGCCATAGGCCAGCAGCACAAGCGAGATTGTCTGGATATCAAACGCGGGAACCTTTTCCAGGAACGGACGGACATAGGTGAAGCCGGCAAAGTGCCCCGAAGCGACCAGCAGCACGACCAGCAGCGCCACCCGGATCGACGGCCGCTCCAGCACTTCGAGCAAGGTGCGGAAGCTCGCCACACCGACAGGCAGCAGCTTCGGAATGGTGGCCACCTGTACTAATAGCGCCAGCGCAGCGACGACTGTCGCGATCATGAAGGCCGTGCGCTAGCCCCAAATGTCGCCGACATAGGCGCCGACAGGAGCGGCGGTGACGGTGGCCAGGGAAACGCCGGTCAGGATGATCGACATGGCGCGTGGCATCAGCCGCATCGGCACAAGCCGCAGCGCCATCGCCGCCGACATCGCCCAGAAGCCGCCGAGCGCGACGCCGAGCACGACGCGGGCAAGCAGAAGAACGGTCAGCGATGAGGCAAAAGTGGCCAGAAGGTTGGACAGGATCAGGAACACAGTCAGCATCCACATCACCAGCCTGCGGTCCATGCGCCTGGTCATGATCGCCATGGTCGGCGCGGCGATCGCAGCGACGATCGCGGTCGCCGTCACCGCTTGTCCGGCCACGCCTTCGCTGACGCCGAGATCGCGCGCCATGGGTGTCAGCAAGCTGGCGGGCAGGAATTCCGCCGTCACCAGACCAAATACGCCGAGTGCAAGCGAGACCACGGCACCCCATGCCGGCTCGGTTCGCTCAGCGGAGTCTTCGGGATTCAGAAGTGTGGCGTCGATGACGCCTGTAGAGGGGTCGGCCATGGTCAGTCTCCGGTCTGTTCGCAGTGCCACATAGGGAATGACCGGTCGGGGGTTCCACCCGTTACATGCCTTGCCATCGCGGCTTGGCAGTATGGCCGGTCTCCAGCTTGTTTGCACCGCAGCATTTGGCTGCACCGCAACATAGGGAGTGATCAACTGGAGTTTCCATGCTAGAAACCCCATTATGTTTGACCGTTCGTCCAAAATCCCGATCACCGGCGACCCGCTGACGGACATACTGCGCGGCTTGCGTCTCGATGGCGTCGAGTATGGCCGCTGCGAACTGAAGGAACCCTGGGGCATCCAATTCCCGGCGCATCCGGCGGCGCGGTTTCATTTCATCGGCCGCAAGGGCTGCTGGCTGAAGCAGCCGTCCGGCGAATGGGTGGAGCTCAATGCGGGGGATGCATTGCTGCTGCCGCGAGGTGCTGCCCATGTGCTCGCCAGCGAACCCGGTGCGCAGGCCTGGCCAATTCACAGCTACAAGCGCGAGGAGGTCTGCAAGGACGTTTACTGCACGTCGAATGCGGAGATGTGCGACAAGAATTGCCAGCCGGGAACGCTGTTGTTCTGCGCCAGCATGTATTTCAACCTCGATGGCCTGCATCCCCTGCTCGGCATGATGCCGGACGTGATGCGCACGCATGAATTGGAAGCCTATGAGCCGGGCATTCCGCATCTGCTGGAGGCCATGGCGCGCGAAGTGACCATGGAGCGCGTCGGCTCCAGCGGCATTCTGGCGCGGCTGGCGGATGTGCTTGCCGCCACCGTCATCCGCTCATGGGTCGAACGTGGCTGCGGCGACGCGTCTGGCTGGATCGCGGCGGTGCGGGACCGCGAGATCGGGCGCGTGCTGGCCGCCATCCATATCGAGCCGGACCATGACTGGACGGTCGAGTCCCTGGCCCGGATGATGGGCGCCTCGCGCTCGGGCTTTGCCGAGCGTTTCGCCACCATCGTCGGCGAAACGCCGGCAAGATATGTCACGCAGGTCAGGATGCATCAGGCGCGGCAATGGCTGGTTCGCGACCGGATGAAAATCTCGGTCGTTGCCGCACGTCTCGGCTATGAATCGGATGCCGCCTTCAGCCGTGCCTTCAAGCGCGTCATCGGCTCGGCGCCCAGCCACCTCCGCGCCGAGGAACAGGCTGATATCCGGCACGCCAATTGAGCGATACGGCTGATGCATGTTGCCCAAAAGTGCGCAGCGGTTCTGGGGTAACGACATGCATGAAAACAAAGACTGAAGCGGTCCGCTTCAGCCGGCATGGCGCAGACTGATGCCGCTGCCCTTGTCGAACAACACCACCTTGTCGGGGTTCCAGGCAAAGCGCACCGGCTGCTCGATCGTGACATCGGTTCTGGCCGGCACCGTGGCGCGCAGCGTCGTGTCGCCGACGCGCAGCGTCAGGATCTTCTCGACGCCATGGTTCTCGACATCGTGGACGCGTGCCTCCACCGGCGCACCGCTCTCGAGATAGACATCCTCCGGCCGGATGCCGAAGACGAGTGGGCGACCGTCGGTCGCCGCACTCGCCTTGGCTCCCCCCGAAAGCGGCAGCTCGAAATTCAGCGGCGCCATCACCGCGCGGCCGTTCACAAGCTTGCCGTCGATGAGGTTCATCGGCGGCGAGCCGACGAAACTCGCCACATAGGTGTCGCGCGGATTGTTGTAGATCTCGTGCGGCGTGCCCGTCTGGATGATGCGGCCATGGTTGAGTACACCGACCTTGTCGCCCATCGACATCGCCTCGATCTGGTCGTGGGTGACGAACAGAAAGGTGGCGCCGAGCTGGACCTGCAGGTTCTTCAACTCGGTTCGCAGCGCCTCGCGCAGCTTGGCATCCAGCGCCGACAGCGGCTCGTCCATCAGGAACACGCGCGGCTTGCGCACGATGGCGCGCCCGATCGAGACGCGCTGCATCTCGCCGCCTGACAGCCGGTCGGTCTTGCGGTCGAGCAGATGCTCGATGCGCAGCGTCCGGGCGGCGCGGTCGACGCGGTCCTTGATCTCGGCATCGGGCAGCCTGCGGATCTTCGGCTTCAGCGGAAACTCGAGATTTTCCCGCACCGTATAGCGCGGATAGAGCGAGTATTGCTGCAGCACCAGCGCCACGTCTCGCTCGGCCGCACCCCTGTCGGCGACGTCAACGCCATCGATGAAGACCTGGCCTTCCGTCGGCTTTTCCAGGCCGGCGATGAGACGCAATGCGGTGGTCTTGCCGGCGCCCGTCTCGCCCAGAAGGACGAAGAACTCGCCATCGGCTATGTCGAGGTCGAGCCCGGTCAGCGCCGTGTGGTTGCCGAATTTCTTCGAGATGTTCTTGAGCTGGATATGGGCCATGGTTCAGCGCGTCTCCGCTCGGCGTTGGAGAATTGTGCAAAACGCCATCACAGTCTCACACCAAGTGACTTGCCGCTTGCCGTGTCGAAGAAATGCGCCTGCGTCGGATCGATCCTGGCAAAGACCTTCTCGCCGGGGCCGGAGATGAAACCGCTCCTGGTGCGCGCGCGCAGCGTCTTGGACCCGACCTTGAGGTCGACGATGTCGAAGGACCCGAGCGGCTCGACGATCTGCGTCTCGACGGCCATGAACCCCTCCGTTGCATCGTGTCGAAGGATGACGCCCTCGGGCCGGATGCCGAGCGCGAGCTTGCCGCCCGCGTGGCCGTTGAGCTTCGACAGCAGCGCGCGCGGGAACTCAAAACCGGCGGCGGCACCGCCCACGGTCACCGAGGCGGAGGAGGCCTTCTCGGCCACCGCCGCGTCGGCGACATTCATGACCGGGCTGCCGACGAACTGCGCGACGAACAGGTTCGCCGGGCGCGAATAGACCTCGTCTGGGGTGCCAACCTGCTGCAGCACGCCTTCATGCATGATGACGATGCGGTCGGCGAGGCTCATCGCCTCGATCTGATCGTGCGTCACATAGATGGTGGTCGAGCCCTGCTTGATGTGCAGCCGCTTGATCTCGGCCCGCATTTCCTCGCGCAGCTTGGCGTCGAGCGCGCCGATCGGCTCGTCCATCAGCATCGCCTTCGGCCGCCGCACCAGCGCTCGGCCAATGGCGACGCGCTGCATGTCGCCGCCGGAAAGCGCCGACGGCTTCTTCGCAAGTAGCTCCGTGATCTGCAGCGTCTTGGCGACCGAGCGTACTTCCTGGTCGATCTCGGCCCGGCTCTTGCGCGTCGCCTTCAGCGGAAAGGCGATGTTCTCGTAGACGCTCATATGCGGATAGAGCGAGAACGACTGGAAGACCATGGCGATGTCGCGGGCAGCCGCCTTCAGATGCTGCACCGGCTTGCCGTCGATAAGGATATCGCCCTCGTCGATCGTCTCCAGCCCGGCAATGGCTCTCAGCGTCGTCGTCTTGCCGCAGCCCGACTGGCCAAGCAGGACGATGAACTCATTGTCGGCGATCTTCAGGTTGAGGTCCTTGATGACCTGGACGGCGCCGAAGAACTTCTGCACGCCCCGGAGTTCGATCTGGGTCAATGCTGTGCTCCCGAATTTCGTACCTGGCCGGTGGCGGCATCTTCCTCCGGCGCGATCTTCGAGGTGATGTTGAAGCCGATCAGGCCGATGAGGATGATGGTCAGGCCGTAGCTGTGCAGCAGCATGTTCCAGGGCTGGCAGAGCGCGACGATGCCGAGCACCATCAGCACCTGCGAACCCGGTTCCAGATATTTCCGGTTGATGGCGCGAAAGCTCATTTGCGGATCGCTCCGAAGGACATGCCGCGCAAAAGGTGATTGCGGAGCAGGAAGGTGAAGATCGCGACCGGCAGCAGGAACAGGAAGGTTCCAGCCGCGATCACCGTCCAGTCCGGCAGGCCGGAGCCGACCTGGCTGGGGATGAAGGGCGGCGCGGTCTGGGCGCGGCGGTTGGTCATGATCAGCGCGAAGGCATATTCGTTCCACGCCGTGATGAAGCAGAAGACGGCGGTGGCGGCGATGCCGGTGGCGGCCTCGGGCAGCACGATCTTGAAGAAGGCTTCGATGCGCGTGTAGCCATCGACGAGTGCTGCTTCCTCATACTCCTTGGGGATTTCATCCATGAAGCCCTTCATCAGCCAGACCGAGAAGGAGAGGTTGAAAGCGGTGTAGAGGATGATCAGGCCGATATGGGTGTCGTTGAGGCCGACCATCCGGTACATCAGGAACATCGGGATAGCGACGACGACAGGCGGCAGCATACGTGTCGACAGGATGAAGAAGAGCAGGTCCGCCTCCCCCTTCACCTTGAAGCGCGAAAAACCGTAGGCGGTGAACGTGCCCATGCCGACCGCCAGCACCGTCGAGGTGATGGCGATGATCAGCGAGTTCATGAAGCGGCTCGGATAGCCCGACCACTGCACCTCGCCCTTGCCGTCGCGCACGATCTTTTCGCCGCCGTCGAAGACGACGCGTTCCCACCATGGGGCCGCCGCGTATTCTTCCGGTGTTGGCGGCGTGCGCAGCTGCGAGCGCTTGGTGAACAGTTTCACGAAGGGCGATATTTCCGGCTGGAAGACGACAGTCGGCGGGATGGTGGTGGCGAGATTGCGTGGCTTGAACGCCGTCGAGGCGATCCAGTAGATCGGCGCCAGGAAGATGATCGTCACCAGCAGAACGGCGACGATGGCGACGCGGTTGAGCGTGATTTCGGAAGAAGTGCGCACAGCAGCCATCTCAGCGCTCCTTCACCTTGTTCAGATACTTCACGTAGATGTTGGTGATGGCCAGCACCATGATCAGCACGATGTAGGCGAGCGCGCAGGAACGCCCCGTCTGCCATTCCTGGAAGGCCATCTTGTAGAGCCGGATCGAGATCAGTTCGGTCGTCGGCTGGCTGGTCAGGATGTAGGCGAGATCGAAGGTCTTGAACGCTTCCATGGTACGGAAGATGACCGCGATCATCAGGATCGGCGCCACCAGCGGCAGCGTGATGCGGAAGAAGGTGTAGAACGGCCCGGCGCGATCGATCGCGGCGGCCTCGTAGAGATGCTTCGGCACCGCCGACAGCCCGGCCAGCGACAGCAACATGACGAAGGGCGACCACATCCAGATATCGGTCAGCGCGACGGCGTAGAGCGCCATCTTGGGATCGGCCAGCCACTCGAAATTGCCCAGCCCAAGGAAGTAGTTGATGACGCCCCATGATGGATCGTAGAGCAGCTTCCAGAACAGGCCGACGACGGCCATCGACAGCATCATCGGCAACAGCAGCAGCGTCGTGATGAGACCCTTGAGGGGAATATCCCGGTTGAGCAGCATGGCCACGCCGAAGCCGACCAGCAATTGCCCGACCACCGAAACGATGACGTATTTGGCGGTGATCGCGAAATTCGACCAGACATAGGGGTCGTTGAGCAGGTCGCGATAGTTCTGCAGCCCGACGAAGTTGGCCGGTGCATTGGTCGACGCCCGGAAATCGGTGAAGGAATAGCCGAGCGAATAGATCAGCGGAAAGATGTTGAAGACGATCAGGAACAGAACCGTCGGGATGATGAAGAGATTGCGGATGGAGATGTCGCTCAAGCCCCGTGCGGCGGCGCGTGAGGACCTGTCGAGCGTGGTGATCATCGTGGTCGCCAAGACCCTGCTCCCGTTTCAAAAAAGAACGGAGGAGGCAAATTTTGCCCCCTCCGCGGGACATGAATGATTATTGGACGCGGCCGTATTTCTTGAAGGTTGCGTTCCAGTCGCCCGCCAGTGCGTCGAGCGTCTCCTTGGCGGTGCCGTCGCCGCCGATCATGTAGGGATAGATGCGCTGGTTGAGCTGCTGCAGCAGTTCGGCATATTCCGGCACCGCCCAGAAGTCCTTCACCTTGAACATGGTCTCGTAGAAGGCCTTGTTGTAGGGCGTGGCGTTCTGGAATTCGGCCGACTTCAGCACCGCCTGGCTGCAGGTGTAGCCGCCGAGTGCCGCCCACTTCTTCTGGGTATCATCCTTGATGAACCATTCCAGGAACTTCATCGCCTCTTCCTGCTTCTGCGAGTAGGAGACAACGGAGATGCCCTGCCCGCCGAGCGCCGCGAACTGGTCGCCGTGCGGCCCGGCCGGGTTGGCGAAGAAGCCGGTGTTCTTGGCGTTGGGGTTCGACGCCTCGTTGATGAGCGAGGGGAAGAACGCGAAGAAGTTCATGCTCATCGCGGCCAGGTTTTCGGTGATCGCCTGGTTGTCTTCGACGAAGAAGGTCTTGGCCCAGCCCGGAGGGGTGAACGTGTAGAGCTCCTTGTAGGCGTCGAGCGCGGCGACCGCCTTGTCCGAATTGATGTGACCGTCGACCTTGTAGGTCGCGTAGTCGCCCAGTTCGCCGCCATAGGAGAACAGCGCGTTCTCGAAGCCCATGGCCATCGCGTCATAGGAATTGTCGGTGTAGATCGCGATGCCGTACCGTTTCTGGTCTGGTCTGTAGAAGAATTCGGCGATGTCGCGGAGCGCCTTGAAGTCCTTCGGCACGTCGAGCTCGTAGCCGTATTTTGCCTTGAAGGCCGCCTTTTCCTTGGGATCCTCGAACCAGTCCTTGCGATAGGACCAGCCGACAGCGTCACCCTCGAGCGGGATCGCCCAGTACTTGCCGCTGTTGCCGGGATATTCCGCGTAATATTTCACGGTCGCCGGTGCCATGACGTTGCCGAGATCATGCTTCTTGAAGAAGTCGGTGAGGTCGACATAGTGGCCACCGGTTGAGCCGGCGCCGAGCCATTGCGAGTCGCCGACGACGAGGTCATAGGCGTCGCCATGGGCGTTGAACTCGGTGAAGGCCTTGGTCTGGAAATCGGCCCATGGCGTCGTTTCCACCGTGATTTTGACGCCGGTTTCCTTCTCGTACTCGTTGCCGAGTTCCTGCAGGTAATTGGCCGGATCCCACTCCGCCCAGAAGATGGTAAGCGATTTTTCCTGCGCATGGACGGACGTCCCGCAGGCAAGCGTCAGGCCGATACCAGCGAGAACGCTGGTCACTAACTTGCGCATAATCATTTCCTCCCTTGTGCGCATTCTACCGTATCGAGAGAGCTGGCAACGGAGCCGGCCCTGGTAGTTCCTCCCATGATCGCGCTTTCCGGTTTGGGCCTCCTCGCCTATCCGGAAATGGATCGCAATTTTTCACTTCGATCCGTTTTTTCTTTTCTGATCTGGTATTACCAATTTGAGGTAGGCGTCAAGCGCTTTCTTGAATCGAGCCATGAAGCCAAACAGCACAAACCAAGCAGTATCGCGCTGTTTTTCTTTAATTTTCCTACTGATTGATACAGGGAAGCCTTGCCCTGACCGCCACATTGCAGCTATCGTCAGGTGCCGGCGTGGAAATCTGGTCGAACCAGATAGGCGTTATTTTATGCCTTTCGACGACCCGGGCCTCTCACCTTCGCTCGCCGATTCCTCCATGGCTCCACGCACCAGCGCGCCAGCCGCCCATTGGGCGACGGACATCGTCTCGCGACTGTCCAGGCCCCAGATGTCCTTCAGCACGATGAGTACTTCGACGCCGAAGATCAGCGACAGTGCCTGCCCTAGGCGATTGAATTCGGCTGGCGGCAACCTGTCCTTGAGGGGCTCGATCGCATCCTTCAGCAACGCGACGCGGTGGCCGCGCGTAAAGGCAGGCTCAGCGCCCAGCGTGCCTGCCTGGCGCCGGGCCCATTGGTCGAGGGAAAGCTTCAGCGCCGCCTTGAACGTCGCCTCGAAGGCCTCGATGCGCGGCATGGCGGTATCGAACAATTCGGCCACCCTGCGCTCGGCATCGATTGACGTTGATTGCCAGGTGAGAATCGGCCCTAGCCCCTCGTCGACCACCGCCTGGACCAGGGCTGCCTGACTGGGGAAGTAGCGATAGGCCGTGGCGCGTGAGACTTCCGCCGCCTCGGCAACCTCGCTGACCGAAGGCGTGGCGCCGGCCTGCATCAGTCTCGTCGCCGTCTCCAGCATCAGCCGTTTTGTCCGCGCGCGGGGTCCGCGCTCGGCACCTGCACTACCTGTTACGGCTTGTTGACGTGAGATGGTCATATCAATACGATACGCACGTCTCAAAAATTTGCAATGACCTTCCCCCTTTTCGGAGTGGTTACGTTGACACTCTACGGCGCCCCCCTCTGTCCTGCCGGACATCTCCCCCACTTGGGGGGAGATTGGCCGTCATCACCGCTTTCGCCAATCGCCAGCGTCGCGGAAGAGGCCCCGAGGCCGAGGCCAGCCGATCTCCCCACCGTGGGGGAGATGTACGGCAGGACAGAGGGGGGCGCCGTAGGGCACTCAGTTCTCATGCTCTAGACAGTGCAACGGCCGAGCCTGCCAGCAGGGGAGCGCTCTCATGAAGCGCATCTATGTTGTGGGCACCGCCGACACCAAGGGCGAGGAACTGGCCTTCCTGGCCGATGCGATCGCGGCCACCGGCGCCGCCGTTTCCCGCGTCGATGTCGGAACACGCGACGCAACTATCCCCGTCAACATCACTGCCAAGGAAATTGCTGGCCATCACCCCGAGGGCGCCAATACCGTGCTCGGCAGCGATGACCGAGGCACCTCGGTCGCCTCGATGGGCGTCGCCTTCGCCCGCTTCGTTCAGTCACGAAACGACATTACAGGTATCATCGGCATCGGTGGCGGCGGTGGCACCTCGATCATCACATCAGGCATGCGCGCGCTGCCGCTCGGCCTGCCCAAGGTCATGGTCTCGACGCTCGCCTCCGGCGACACCGCTCCCTATGTCGACGTCTCCGACATCATCATGATGCCCTCGGTCACCGACATGGCCGGGCTGAACCGGTTGTCCCGTGTCGTGCTGCACAATGCCGCCCAGGCGATGTCAGGCATGGCGGCCAACCCGGCGCCGCCGCCCGACGGCAAGCCGTCGATCGGCCTCACCATGTTCGGCGTCACCACGCCCTGCGTGACCGCCATCGCCGACCAGTTGCGCGACACCTATGACTGCATGGTCTTCCACGCCACCGGCACCGGCGGCCGCAGCATGGAAAAGCTGGCCGACAGCAGCCTGCTGTCCGGGATCATCGACATCACCACGACCGAGGTGTGCGACCTGCTGCTCGGCGGCGTGCTGCCGGCGACCGACGACCGTTTCGGCGCCATTGCCCGCACCGGCCTGCCCTATGTCGGCTCGGTCGGCGCGCTCGACATGGTCAATTTCTGGGCGCCGTCGACCATTCCGGAACACTTTCGCGGAAGGCTTTTTTACGGACACAACCCGAACGTTACGCTGATGCGCACCACGGCCGACGAATGCCGGCAGATCGGTGAATGGATCGGCACAAGGCTCGCCCTGTGCGAAGGTCCGGTGCATTTCCTGATCCCGGAGAAAGGCGTCTCGGCGCTCGACATCGAAGGCGGCGCCTTCTTCGATCCCGAGGCTGACGCCGTCCTGTTCAACGCCATCGAGCGAACGATCAAGCCAAATGCCACCCGGCGCGTCACGCGCCTGCCGCTGCACATCAACGACCCTGAATTCGCCGAGGCTGCAACATCAGCCTTTCTCGACATCGCCAGACAGTGAGATCCAGAAACATGCCAGCCATACCGCGCAAGGACATACTGAAGAAATTCCGGGGAATGATCGACAAGGGCGTGCCGATCGTCGGCGGCGGCGCCGGCACCGGCCTGTCGGCCAAGGCCGAGGAGGCCGGCGGCATCGACCTGATCATCATCTACAATTCCGGCCGCTACCGCATGGCCGGCCGCGGCTCGGCCGCCGGCCTGCTCGCCTATGGCAATGCCAACGAGATCGTCAAGGAGATGGCCTACGAGGTGCTGCCGGTGGTCAGACACACGCCCGTGCTGGCCGGCGTCAACGGCACCGATCCCTTCGTCATCATGCCGCTGCTTTTGGCCGAGCTGAAGACGATGGGTTTTTCGGGCGTACAGAATTTTCCGACCATCGGCCTGTTCGACGGCAACATGCGGCGGAGTTTTGAAGAGACCGGCATGGGTTTTGGGCTCGAGGTCGACATGATCGCCGAGGCACACAAGCTCGACTTGTTGACCACGCCCTATGTGTTCAATCCCGACGAGGCGCGCGCCATGACGAGCGCTGGCGCCGACATCGTCGTCGCCCATATGGGCGTGACGACAGGCGGCTCGATCGGCGCGACATCGGCCAAGTCGCTCGACGACTGCGTCGTTGAGATCGACGCCATCGCCAATGCCGCGCGCTCGGTGCGCAAGGACGTCATCCTGCTTTGCCATGGCGGCCCGATCTCGATGCCCGACGACGCCCGCTACATTCTCGACCGCTGCAAGGGCCTGCACGGGTTTTATGGCGCGAGCTCGATGGAGCGGCTGCCGGCGGAAGCCGCGATCGCCAGGCAGACGGCCGATTTCAAGGCCGTCACGTTGCGCGACCCGAAGACCGTGGCGAAGAAAAAGAAGGGGTGAGACGATGACCGACAAGAGCAAGGTATTTGTCTATCCGAAGGACGTCAGTGCCTTCGGCTTCGACTGGGGGAAATTGTCACTGACGGTGGCTCCGGAAGTGAACGGCGCGACCCGCTTTTCCGGAGGCGTCGTCGACCTGCCCTCCGGCAAGGGCCACACGCGCCACAACCATCCTGGCGCCGAGGAGATCATCTTCGTCATCTCCGGCAATGGCGAACAGATGGTCGAGGACGAGAACGGCAATCCGGTGGTCGAGAAGGTCGGCCCCGGCTGCACCATCTATGTGCCGGAAAGCCGCTTTCACTCGACGCTCAACACCGGCGACGGTCCTATGCGGCTCTTCGTCGTCTATTCCCCGTCAGGACCGGAACTCGGCCTGCGGAAACTGCCGGATTTCAGGTTGCTGCCGGCTGGGGAGTGACGAACTTATTCTAGGGTAGCGCCGCCCCTCATTGTCCTGCCGGACATTTCTCCCCGTATAGTGACGGAGAGAAAGAAGCTGTCACCTACGGTTTCGCCAATCGGCAACGTTGGGGGTGCTTTCTTCTCCCCGTTCTACGGGAGGAAGGTGGGCAGGCGGATGAGGGGCCGCGCCAGCCTGCGTTTCTATAAGGCCCCACCCCTGTTCCATCCCCGGCCCCGATCACCAAACATCACGTATCCGCTCTCGGTAACAGCAACCGTATCCTCCAGCTTGATGAAGCCACGCGTCGGGTGAAGCATGGTCGTCTCGACCGACAGCACCATGTTCTTTTCCAGCGGCCTGGCCGCATAGGTGCCTTCATAGGTGACCGGATGGTTGGTCATCAGGAACGGCGCCTCGTGCGTGATCAGCCCCATGCCGTGGGCGAAGAAGTCGGTATAGGCGGCGACCTTCGAGGCCTTCAGCACGCCCTGCGCATGAGAAATCATGTCGCCGCCCAGCATGCCCGCCTTGACCTTCGAGAACGCCGCCTGCTGCACCGTCTCGACCTCGGCCAGCAGGTCCTCCAGCTCGGCGTCCGGCTCACCAAGGATACCCATGCGGCAGAGGTCGCCGATATAGCCGTGATAGTTGCCGCCGGAATCGATCGACAGCACCTCGCCCTTCTTCCACGCCTGAGGTGAGGCGGCGCGGTTGTGGCTGGAGCCCAGCGTCAACAGGCAATATTCGAAATGGATGCCGCGATTGGTTTCCTCGCGCCGAAGCTGCTCGATGATCTCGCTCTTGGTTGTGCCTTCACGCGCCCAGGCAATGGTCGCCAGCATGGAATCGGTGATCAGCTCGGAGGCGATGCGCAGCTTCTCCAACTCGGCATCGGTCTTGATGGCGCGCATGCGTTCCAGCATATCGGTGGCATCGATCAGCTTGGCATCCGGCAACGCCTTGCGGATTAGCGTATAGGCGTCCGACGGCAGAAAGCCCGGCTCTATGCCGATGCGCGCGCCCGCCTTGCCGATCTTCCGCAGATGCTCGACAGCCAAATTGGCCGCGTCGAGCGTGCCCCAGCAGGCGGCATGCAGCGTCGGCGTCCAGAACGGGTTGTTCTGGTGCTCGCCGCCCTCCATGCGATTGCCGATATAGGCGGCGTTATCCGGCCCGCCCTTTTCGTAGACGACGATCGGCAGATAGCGGCTATGGCCGATCGCATCCATGGCGGCAAAGAAGATGAACTTGTAGCCGCCCAGCAGATATTGCGTGTTGTGCTTGGAGGTGGCGAGCAGCACATCGATGCCCGCCGTCTCCATCAGCTTGTCGACCCTTGCCTGGTCGAACGGGATAGTGCCGACAGCATTCTTGCCCGGAGCAATGTTCATCTCTCTCTCCCTGAATTGCCGGGATCGCCGGCTGTTCTGCCCGCGATCCCCCAGCCATGGGTCAAATCTGCATCATTTCGGCCACTCTGGTCCAGCCAGAAATGCGCGAAATGGCGTCGAAGGACCATAAGCAGATCGGAACTCTTCACATATCCCGCCCTCTGGTCCTACCAGATTATCAGATTGACCCGCTCCGTCTAAACTGGTCCAGCGGACGGAAATTTCAAAGCCAAGCGAGGATGCGCCAATTCCGTCTCTGGCGAAAGCCTCGGCAAGGTTCATAATCGGGTCCGCATGGATGCGACCTTGGGGATTGTCCATGGATGATATGTGGCCTTGCGCGGCCGATAGAGGGGAATTGAGTGATGTCGGAGTTCAGGATTTCGCGCCGCACGGTGCTTACGGGTTCAGCCATGCTGCTGGCCTCCACCGCCATGCCGACCTTCGGCTGGACGCAGGCGCCGAAGAAGGGCGGCCGTCTCGTGCTGGCCGCGGATTCCGAACCGCGCAACCTCAACCCCGCGATCGTCGCCTCCAACGGCGTCTTCTTCATCTCCAGCAAGATCGTCGAAACACTGGCCGAAGCGTCCTTCACCGGCAAGGACGGGCTCGACCCACGCCTCGCCATCAGTTGGGAAGGCGCCGCCGATGGACTATCAGTGACCTTCAAACTGCGCGAAGGCGTCAAATGGCATGACGGCAAGCCCTTCACCTCCGCCGACGTCGCCTTCTCGGCGCTGCAGATCTGGAAGCCGCTGCAGAACCTCGGCCGCACCGTGTTCAAGGATCTCACCGCGGTCGACACACCGGACGACCTCACCGCCGTGTTCAAATTCGCCAAGCCGACACCGTTCCAGCTCATCCGCAACGCCTTGCCGGCGCTGAGCAGCGTGGTGCCGAAGCACATCTACGAAGTCGGCAAGATCGAGGACAATCCGGCCAACAATGCCCCGATCGGCACCGGGCCGTTCAAATTCGGAGAATACAAGGCGGGTCAATACTATCGGCTGACGAAGAACACGGATTATTGGGGCCAGGACGAGCCCTATCTCGACGAGATCATCTATCAGGTGCTGCCGGACCGGACGTCGGCTGCAAGCGCGCTCGAGGCCGAGGAGATCCAGCTCGCTGCCTTTTCCGCCGTGCCGCTGGCCGACCTCGACCGCATCTCCAAGGTGCCTGGCCTCAAGGTGATCTCCAAGGGCTATGAAGGCCTGACCTATCAGTTGGTGGTCGAGATCAACCATCGGCGCAAGGAACTGGCCGATCTGAAAGTACGCCAGGCGATCGCATATGCCATCGACAAGGATTTCGTCGTCAAGACGGTGTTCCTCGGTTACGCCGCGACCGCCACCGGCCCGGTGCCGAAGAACGATCCGCAATTCTACACCGCTGATGTCCCGACCTATGCCTTCGACGTCGCCAAGGCCAACGCCTTGCTCGACGAAGCCGGCTACAAGAAAGGCCCGGATGGCAACCGTTTCTCGCTGAAACTTTTGCCGGCTCCCTATTTCAACGAAACCAAGCAGTTCGGCGACTATCTGCGCCAGGCGCTCGCCGCCATCGGCATCGACGCCCAGCTGGTCAACAACGACTCGGCCGCCCACATCAAGGCCGTCTACACCGACCACGCTTTCGACCTCGCCGTCGGCCCGCCGGTCTTCCGCGGCGATCCGGCGATCTCGACCACCATCCTGGTACAGAGCGGCATTCCCGATGGCGTGCCCTTCTCCAACCAGGGCGGCTACAAGAACGACGCGCTCGACGCGCTGATCACCAAGGCGTCCGAGACGCTCGACACGGCTGCACGTACAGAGCTCTACAAGGAATTCCAGAAGGAGGTGGCCACCGACCTGCCGCTGATCAACGTCGCCGAATGGAGTTTTATCAGCGTCGCGCGCGACACGGTGGGCAACATCGCCAACAATCCGCGCTGGGCAGTGTCGAACTGGGCGGACACGTATCTGGAATCGTGACACATTCGCGCGGATGAGAATTCGCGAAGAAATCGGTGCGGAGACATGGCCTGAGGCCGAGTTCCTTCACACCCCCCTCTGTCCTGCCGGACATCTCCCCCGCAAGGGGGGAGATCGGCAGCTTCATCAAAGGCGCTCTCTTTGCCACCTGAATAGAACGTTGGAGATTGTCGAAAGCAGAGGTGACATCCGATCTCCCCCCTTGCGGGGGAGATGTCCGGCAGGACGGAGGGGGGCGCCTGGACACCGCACTCCTCCCGATCGGCACAGCATCATGCCCTCGCCATGACCCGCGCCCTCATCCTCCTGCGCCGCCGCCTCGTCGGCAGCATCTTCGTGCTGCTGATCGTCGTCATCGGCACCTTCCTGCTGCTCGAGGCAGCGCCCGGCGATGCTGTCGACGCCTACATCGTCTCGACCGGCGGCGACGCCGGCATGATCGAATTGCTGCGCCATCGCTGGGGCCTCGACCAGTCCGAGCTGACGCGGTTGGCCAACTATCTCTGGGCGCTGCTGCATCTCGATCTCGGCCAGTCGGTCACGTTCAATCGGCCGATCCGCGAGGTCATCCTCGAACGCTTGCCCAACACGCTGCTGCTGATGGCCAGTTCCACCGCGCTCTCTTTTGGCCTCGGCTCGGCGCTCGGCATCTATGCGGGTGCCAAACCCGGCAGTGCCCGCGACCGCATCCTGTCCATCGGTTCGCTGGCACTCTATGCGGTGCCTGGTTTCTGGCTCGGGCTGGTGCTGATCGTCGTTTTTGCCGTCGACCTGCGCTGGTTGCCGATCGGCGGCATCGAGAGCCTGGCATCGTCCAAGACCGGTCTGGACCGCGCCGCCGACGTCGCCATTCACCTTGTCCTTCCGGTGTCCGCACTCGGGTTCATTTATCTGGCGCTCTATCTGCGCATGATGCGTGCTGGCATGGCCGAGGTCTGGCGGCTGGATTTTGTCCTCGCCGCGCGCGCCAAGGGCTTGTCGCGCCGCCGCATCGTGCTCGCTCATGTCGCTCGCAACGCCTTGTTGCCGCTTGTCACCATGCTCGGGCTTCAGTCTGCGCAGATGCTGGGCGGCAGTGTTGTCATCGAAAGCGTCTTTTCCGTGCCCGGCCTCGGCCGGCTGGCGCAGGAAGCGGTGGCCGCGCGCGATACCCCATTGCTGCTCGGGATTATTCTTACCAGCGCCGTCCTTGTCGTCATCATCAACCTCCTCGTCGACATCACCTACGCCTTCCTCGATCCGCGGGTCGGCGCCAGCGAGGCCGGCGGATGAGCCCCATCCGACGCTTCCTGCGCACGCCCGAGGCAATCGCCGGGGCGATCATCCTGGCAGCGCTGTTCGCCATGGCGCTGTCCGCGTCGCTGGTCTTTCCCGGCGATCCGCAGGCCATTGCCGGCCCGGCCCTGCTGCCGCCGTTTCAGGACTGGTCGCTGCCGTTCGGCACGGACAGGCTCGGCCGCAATGTACTGGCTGAGCTCTTCCACGGCGCCCGCACCTCGCTGGCGGTCGGACTGGGGGCGGCGGCCGCATCCCTGTTCATCGGCGCGGTGGTCGGCACTCTCGCCGGCTTTGCCGGCGGCCTCGTCGACGAAGTGCTGATGCGCATCACCGACGCTTTCCAGACCGTGCCGAGCTTCCTGCTGGCGCTGGCCTTCGTCAGCGTCGTCGGCCCCTCGCTCGGCGTCGTCGTCGCAGCGATCGCGCTGGGCGCCTGGACCGGTCCTGCGCGCGTGGCGCGTGCCGAAGTCCTCTCCATTCGCGAGCGTGATTTCGTCGCCGGTGCCCGGGTCATCGGCATGCATCCCCTGGAGATCGCCTTTCGCGAGGTGCTCCCCAATGCGTTGCCGCCGGTGCTGGCGCTGTCGTCGGTGATCGTCGCCGCCGCGATCCTCACTGAAGCGGCATTGTCGTTTCTCGGCTTGGGCGATCCAAACCTGGTGACTTGGGGCGGCATGATCGCCGAAGGCCGCGCGGTGCTGCGTACCGCACCGTTCCTGTCAATCATTCCAGGTGTCGCGCTGGTGTTGACGGTGCTCGGCGTCTATCTCGCCGGCGAAGGCATCGTTGAAACGACAGCCGTCAAAAGAGGCCTGTCGTGACGGCCCTGCTTTCCATTCGCGACCTGACGGTGAACTACCGCCGCGACCGCAGTGAGGTGCCGGCGCTCAAGAGCATCTATCTTGATATTGCCGCCGGTGAACGTCTGGCCATCATCGGCGAAAGCGGCTCAGGCAAGAGCACGCTGGCGCTGGCTATTGCCGGGCTGCTGCCGGCCTCGTCAAGGGTCGACGGTCGCATCGATTGGTTTTCGGGACCGCCAGGTTTGGGTGCCAAGGCACCCCCCTTTGTCCTGCCGGACATCTCCCCCTCAAGGGGAGAGATTGCGCTCTCATCTCTACCTTCGCCAATCACCAACGCTGCAGGAGATGAGCCGACAGCGAGACTGCCAATCTCCCCCCTCGAGGGGGAGATGTCCGGCAGGACAGAGGGGTGCCTCATCGAACGCACCCCTCAAAAGTCCATCGCCAGACCGACCCACATCCCCGTCGCCGGCCGCGACATCGGCTTCGTCTTCCAGGATCCGTCAGGCAGCATCGATCCGGTGATGGCCGTCGGCAAACAGATCGCCGAAGTCGCCCACACCCATCTCGGCCTCACATGGCCACAGGCATACGCGAAAGCCAGAACCCTGCTCGAGCGCGTCCGCCTGCCGGACCCCGACTCGGCTATGCGCGCCTTTCCGCACCAACTCTCTGGCGGCCAGAAACAGCGCGTGGCAATCGCCACAGCCATCGCCGCCGGGCCGAAATTGCTCATCGCCGACGAGGCGACCAGCGCGCTCGACACGATCGTGCAGGCCGAGATCGTCCAGCTGATCCGGCAGTTGGTGGCGGAGGACGGCATGACGCTGTTGTTCATCAGCCATGACATCGCGCTGGCGTCGGAGCTTGCGGAACGCATCGCCGTCTTCCGGCACGGCGAGTTGGTCGAGTGCGGCGCGACGGTGCAGATCGTCGAAGTGCCACGCCAGCCCTATACACGCGCGCTGGTCGACGCGCATATCGGCCTCGATGCCGAGCCGCTGCTTGGCCGTCGCGCTTTTGAGACCCCTGCATGAGTTTGCTGGCAGTTTCCAATCTCGCCAAACGGTATCGTCGCGGCGGCAAGACCTTCGCTGCTGTCGATGATGTCACTTTCGCCATCGAACCCGGCGAGACGCTGGCGCTGGCCGGTCCTTCCGGCAGCGGCAAGTCGACGATCGCTCGGCTGGTGCTGCGGCTGATCGAGCCCGATGCCGGCCGCATCGAATTCGAAGGCACCGATTTCCTGGCCTTGACCGGCGCAGCCTTGCGCGCCCGGCGCGCGCGCCTGCAGATGGTGTTTCAGGATCCGCTTGCCGCCTTCAATCCGCGCGCCACCGTGGCTCGTGTTCTCGATGATCCATTGCGCATCCATGGTATCGCATCACGCCACGAGCGTCCGCTCCGCATCGCCGCCCTGCTGGAGCGTGTCGGATTGAGCAGTGCCCTTGCTGGGCGCGCCATCCATGAAATCTCCGGCGGCCAGCGCCAGCGCGTCGCCATCGCCCGCGCCATAGCGACAAACCCGTCGCTAATCGTACTCGATGAGGCGGTTTCCGCGCTGGATGTCTCGGTGCGCGGGCAGATCCTGCAATTGCTGCTCGACCTGCAGCGCGAGGAAGGCATCGCGTACCTGTTCATTTCGCATGATCTCGGCGTCATCCGCGCTGTCTCCCATCGCGTCGTCATCCTCGACGCCGGCAGGATCGTCGAAAGTGGCGATGCACGTACGGTAATCGACGCCCCGCAATCGTCGATCGGCAAGGCGCTGGTGGCAGCGGCGCCAAGACTGAACAGGCAGACCGGATAGGGAGTACCGTCGCGCAGCTGGTGACACGGCAATTGCGGCCTGTTCTGATAGACCAGCCTCGAATCGCGATCCGCCTCGTTGAAGGAAATGCCCCAATGCATGTGATGACGTTGCTGAAAGCAGACATGTTCGACATCGCGATCGACGGAAAGCCCGCTTCGATCGCGCAGGCACTGCCGGACTGGAACGCGCATGACAGGTTCGGCCTCGTCATTGACGACGCCCTAGGCGGCATTGGCGCGACGCATCTACTGCAGATCGCCATGACCGCCTTCTATGATATCAAGCCGAGCCGCCGCACCGCGCTCACTGTCTATCCCGAGATCTACGCCTTCCACATCGGCAAGGGTTTTGGCGCCCATGCGCCCTATGATTTCTGGCCGGCGCGCCGCGAGGTCATCACCTCGCGCGATCACCGCGAGGTCCTGGATGCCATCAACGATCGCGGCATCACCCGGCTGGCCGTTCCCGACCGGCCGCAGAGGGACGTCGTGCATCGCCCGAAGGAGGTGGATGCAGCACTCGACCGGATCGCGTCGGCGTTTGTCTACAGCCCCTCAGGCCGGGTCGCCAATCCCGACCTGATCATCGCCGGCAAGGACAGGCGAACCGAATACAATCCCAACAGCGCCTTGAGGCCGCGCTACACCGACGGCAGGCCAGCTTCGGTTTCGACGGCGGCCAAGCCAGTCAAGGAACTCGATTCGTCCTACCAGGAGTGGCTGCGCAAGCGCGAACATGACATCACGCCGGAGCAACGGGCCTTTGTCGAGGCGCGCCGCGAAGCGCTCCGGGAAAACGGACTGGCCACGGAGTCCTACAGTCGCGTCAGTGTGCTGGAAGCCCTAGCGCGACTGGCCTCAGCCGGCATGTCGGCGGAAAAAGCGGCCTGATTTCGAACCTTCGCCGCATCGCACAATAGCCGATAACGTAAGAATTCGCTTACAGTATCGGGCGACGGCTCCAGATCACCATGCACAAAAACCCCGGCGCAGTGATGCGGCCGGGGTTTTTGATGTCTGATTGCAGGAATTCGAAGCTATCTGCGCCGATAGGGACAGATCCGCGCCGTGCCAAGGCAACGACTATGGCGTTGGAGATAGGGACTTATTCAAGAAGCTGGGAGATAGAAGGGGTTGGTTGCGGGGACAGGATTTGAACCTGTGACCTTCAGGTTATGAGCCTGACGAGCTACCGGGCTGCTCCACCCCGCGCCACCTCAGCCAATCGCTTTGCGATTTGGCATTTGTTGTCCAGCCAATCGCGTTAGCGATTTGGCATTTATTGTCCTGCCAGATCGGTTTGCGATCTGGCATCTGCTGTTCTGCCGATCGCGATTGCGATTGGCTTTTAATGTGCTGCCAATTAGAAAGGGCCGCTTTTGGGGCGGCCCGAGGTTTCCCGATTGGCGGGCCTAGAGTTTGCATAGAGAAGATTGAACGTGCGTTTGGCAGACCTGGCAGCGACTTACTCTCCCACGTCTTGAGACGAAGTACCATCAGCGCTGGAGCGTTTCACGGCCGAGTTCGGAATGGGATCGGGTGCAGCCGCTCCGCCATAACCACCAGGTCGGCAAAACGCACGTTGTTTCGAGAAGCTTTTGGGCGAAGGCGCCATGGGAGACATCGGCAGCGGAGCTGTCGGGTGCCTCTCTGGGCTGTTCGCTGGTCTTATTGTGCTTTTATCACGCTCCCTTTTGGGAGGTGGTGAGCATAAGGAATGAGAACGATCAAGCCGATCGAACTATTAGTACCGGTAAGCTTCAAGCGTTGCCGCTCTTCCACACCCGGCCTATCAACGTGGTCGTCTTCCACGGTTCTCAGGGAATACTCGTTTTAAGGTGGGTTTCCCGCTTAGATGCCTTCAGCGGTTATCCCGTCCGGATATAGCTACCCTGCTATGCGGCTGGCGCCACAACAGGTCCACCAGAGATCCGTCCATCCCGGTCCTCTCGTACTAGGGACAGATCCTTTCAATATTCCTACACCCACGGCAGATAGGGACCGAACTGTCTCACGACGTTCTGAACCCAACTCACGTACCGCTTTAAATGGCGAACAGCCATACCCTTGGGACCTGCTCCAGCCCCAGGATGCGATGAGTCGACATCGAGGTGCCAAACAACCCCGTCGATATGGACTCTTGGGGGTCATCAGCCTGTTATCCCCGGCGTACCTTTTATTCGTTGAGCGATGGCCCTTCCACGCGGGACCACCGGATCACTATGACCGACTTTCGTCTCTGCTCGACTTGTCAGTCTCGCAGTCAGGCAGGCTTATGCCATTGCACTCAGCGAACGATTTCCGACCGTTCTGAGCCCACCATCGCGCGCCTCCGTTACTCTTTAGGAGGCGACCGCCCCAGTCAAACTACCCACCATACATTGTCCCGGACCCGGATAACGGGCCGCGGTTAGACATCCATAGTAATAAGGGTGGTATTTCAAGGTTGGCTCCACCTGAGCTGGCGCCCAGGTTTCAAAGCCTACCACCTATCCTACACATGCCAATACGAATGCCAATGTAAAGCTATAGTAAAGGTGCACGGGGTCTTTCCGTCTAACCGCAGGAACCCCGCATCTTCACGGGGAATTCAATTTCACTGAGTCTATGCTGGAGACAGCGGGGAAGTCGTTACGCCATTCGTGCAGGTCGGAACTTACCCGACAAGGAATTTCGCTACCTTAGGACCGTTATAGTTACGGCCGCCGTTTACTGGGGCTTCAGTTCAGAGCTTGCACCCCTCCCTTTAACCTTCCAGCACCGGGCAGGCGTCAGACCCTATACGTCGTCTTGCGACTTCGCAGAGCCCTGTGTTTTTGATAAACAGTCGCTACCCCCTGGTCTGTGCCACC